>QCRF01000007.1 GCA_003209375.1 Prochlorococcus sp. AG-459-N19
AATAAAGAAGATGATATCAAAAAATTCCTTTGATTTTTTAGTAAGCAAAAATCTTATGATAAAACATCCATATCCTTTTGTTATTAATTTCGAATTAAACTTAAATCGGTCATCACTAGTCGGCAATAATTTTCCAAGCATTATTTTCTTCAATATATCTACTGTTGAATTAGAGTTTAAAAATTTAAATCTTTCTATTCAAAGGAACAAAATAAATGAGCTAAAAAATCAATTTCAGCGTTTGATTAAAAAAGAGACATATTGGAGGCAAAAAGAAAAAACTTTGAATAAGATACGTTGAAAAAAGAATTCTTTTTTCAAATTTGACTATTAGCGGGAATAATAAATTAATTAAAGATTGGATAAGACCTCTTCAAAAATCTCTTACTATTGAAACTGAAAACAAATTTATTAATACTTTAGGAAGAGAAAAATATTTTAATGATTATTTGCATGAATCTTTAAAAAAACTAGATAATCTAAATCTCTCAGACGAATATTTAAGGATATTTTGTGAATTTTCTAAAAAATATAATGAATACAATAAATTAGATGAAAATCAAAGAAAAAGGTTAATTATAGATACAAGAAAAATCCTTTATAAACTAGGCAAAACTCCAGAAATAGAAAGCTCTAATAATATCTCTAATAATGTTTTTCTGAATAAAGCTCATGCAAGTTTATCTTTTGATTCAGATATTTCATTAATAAAAAATGTAGGAAAAGTTCATAAAAATAAGCTTAATGAATTAGGAATATTTCATATAAAAGATCTAATTAATTATTTCCCACGAACATATCTAGACTATACGAATAGAGTTAAGATAATAAATTTAAAACCAGATAATTTATACACGTGCATCGCAAACGTCAAAAGATTTTATATTCATAAGAGTAAAAAAAATAGTAATTTATCAATAATGAATATTGTTGTTTTTGATGAGACGTCTTCAATAAAGGTTACAAAATTTTTTTTAGGAAGAAGATTTAGATCTTACTCCTTCTTCACATCTCAAAAATCTTTGTATATTCCTGGCACCAAATTAGCAATTTCCGGTAAGGTTAAATTGACAGAGTATGGCAAAACTTTTGTAGATCCGCAGATTGAAATTCTTAAGGATAACAATGACAATTTTAATTTTTCAGGCAAAATATTACCCTTGTATTCACTAGGTGAAGCATTATCAAATATGAGTTTTATAAAACTTATGAAAAAGGTACTAATTTATGCAAAGCAATATCCAGAAATTTTAAATAAAAAGCAACTTGATTCATTATCTTTATTATCAAAAGGTGAGTCGTTGATTAATATTCATTTTCCACCAACTCAACGGGCACTTATTGAGTCAAAAAAACGTTTGGTTTTTGATGAGTTATTCTTACTTCAAATAAAGTTTCTACTTAGAAAAAGAAAGACGAATAAAATTGCAAATTTCCAACAATTACCTCAAAAGAAATCTTTATTAAAAGAATTTTTAAATACTTTTCCTTTTGAATTAACAAAATCTCAAGAAAATGTTTTAAATGAAATTAAGAAAGATTTATCTAGTCCCGTCCAGATGTCTAGATTGCTTCAGGGAGATGTGGGAAGCGGTAAAACCATAATTGCAATATCGTCTCTTTTACTTGTCATTGAAAAAAACTTGCAAGGTGCATTCATGGTCCCAACTGAGGTATTGGCAGAACAGCATTATAAAAATTTATTAAAATATTTGAACCCCCTTTTAGTTTCTGTTGAGCTGCTTACTGGGAATACTCCTCAAAAAAAGAGAAAAGAAATTTTCTCTAATTTGAAAAATGGATTAGTTGATATCCTCGTAGGTACTCATGCATTATTTGAGGACAAAGTCATCTTTAATGCATTAGGGATGGTCGTAATTGATGAACAACATAGATTTGGAGTTACTCAAAGAAATAGATTACTAAATAAAGGAGAAAATACTAACTTGTTATCAATGACAGCAACACCAATTCCAAGAACACTTGCGCTTTCTATTTATGGTGATTTAGATGTGAGTCAAATTACAGAACTCCCTCCTGGTAGAGTTCCCATAACAACAAAAATAATTTCAGAAGATGATTTAACTAACTTGTTCAAGATTGTTGAAGATGAGATCAATAACGGAAAGCAAGCTTATGTGATTTTGCCACTTATAGAAGATTCAGAAAAAATGAATTTAAGCTCCGCTAAGAAAACATTCAAACATTTATCAGAAGAGGTCTTTTTTAACAAAAAAGTTGGATTATTACATGGCAAATTAAGTTCACAAGAAAAGAATGAAGTAATTAATTCTTTTTTAAGGAATGAAATTAATATATTGGTTTCAACAACAGTAATTGAGGTTGGCATTGATGTGCCTAACGCCACAATTATGATTATTTATAATTCGGACAGATTTGGATTGTCCCAGCTACATCAATTAAGGGGGAGAGTTGGTAGAGGATCAACAAAATCTTTTTGTTATTTGGTAACCCCCGATAAAAATGGATTAGAAAATAAACGACTATGTGTTTTGCAAAAATCTAACGATGGCTTTTATATTGCAGAAAAAGACTTGGAGCTTAGAGGACCAGGCCAGATTTTAGGATATAGACAATCCGGATTGCCTGATTTTGTACTGGATAATTTACCTAACAATAAATTTCTTATTGATAAGGCTCGTGAAGAGGCTATTAAAATTGTTAAAGAGGATCCTGATTTAAAAGAAAATATTGTTTTAAGGAATATACTTATAGATAATTCTGATAATAAATTCATTCATGATTTCTTAAATTAAAAACTATCATTGTAATTTTTGATATATATGCCACTATAAATCAATTGCAAATTTCAATTGAAAATTTGGAATAAAATACAAATTAAAGATAATGGAGAAAAATTAATAGCTATACCTAGCTGCCTAAAGTTTTTAGATCCCCACCCTTACTATCATTTAGGAGCACCTTATAAAGATAAAACTTCTATTTGGAAATTAAGGGAGGAGGTAGTGAATAGATTAGTAAAAGTACATGATTATTTGATATCAAAGAGTAGTTTTAACCTTTTGATTTATGACAGTTGGAGACCTTTAGAAGTCCAAGAATTTATGTTTAAAAGAGCAATTTCATTAGAGTGTGAAAAATCCGATATTGATATTTCATTTGAAAATATAAAATCTTTTCCATCAATTTTAAAAAAAGTTGAAAAATTTTGGGCATATCCCTCTTATGATACTAGATTTCCTCCCCCTCATTCAACTGGGGGTGCTTTGGATGTTTGTTTATTAGATAAAGACGGAAATCTTGTTGAAATGGGAAGCATGGTTGATCAAATGGATGAGACCTCAAATCCTTATTTTTATGCAAACATAAAGAATGAAGAAGCAATAATTTGGAATAGTAGGAGAAATTTATTAAGAGAAATTATGACTAAATTCGGATTTGCTCAACATCCTAATGAATGGTGGCATTTTAGTTATGGTGATCAATTATGGGCTTGGAAAAATAAAAAAGCAAATGCCCTTTATGGAAAAATCTAAAATCTATTGATTTTCATTTAGTAAATTCAATATATAATTTTCATCTTGAGTATTTATAAAATCTCCGAAATCTAAATCCAAATTACTCTTCCAATTATCAAATAATGGTTGAAGAGTTTTTTCTAAATCGTTAAGTTCCATTCTTTGTAAAAAGGGTTTAGCAAGTCTTTGAAGATTTTTACTCCCCCCCAACCATAATTGGTATTTGTTTTGCCCACTCCCAACAAGTGCTAATTCGGCCATATAAGGCCTGGTACATCCATTCGGACATCCTGTCATTCTGAATAAAATTGTCTTTTGTATTTTTAAATCTAATAGTAAATTTTCAATCCTTTTTAATACATCAGGTAATATTCTTTCAGCTTCAGTCATCGCAAGACCACAAAGTGGTAAAGCAGGACAAGCTAAAGCGTGTCTTTGTATTTCATTGATATTTTCTAAATTTTCGTATCCAATTTTTGATAGAGATTTTTGAATTTCATCTTTGTTTTTATTGGCGATATTACAAAGTAAAATATCTTGATTAGGTGTGAGTCTTAAATCTAAATTATATTTTTTAACAATACTTGTAATGGTATTCTTCTTCTCTCCAGATAATCTCCCTGATAATAATGGTAAACCTACGAAATGGGAGGTTTTATTTTGTTTATGCCAACCTAGGTAATCAATAAGAACCTTATCAGGTTCTTTTCTAATTTTTTTAATTTCTTTTTTGAAATACTTATCAGAAAGAATTTTTTTGAACCATTTAATACCTTTTCTATGAAGAAGATATTTCATTCTCGAATTTTTTCTTGATTTTCTATCACCATAATCTCTTTGAATAGCAACAATGCTTTGTATTAATTCATAAACATCAGGTTCTTCAACGTATCCAAGTGGATCTGCAATTCTGGCAAAGGTCTCCTCATTATTATGTGTGCGACCCATACCACCTCCAACATAGAAGTTGCACCCTTCTAAGTTTCCATCTTTAGAGGTAAAGGCAACTATTCCTATGTCATTGGTAAGAAGATCAACAGAATTATCCCCAGGAACTGTCACGGCACATTTGAATTTTCTCGGTAAATAAGTTGAACCATAAAGAGGCTCATCTTTTATCCCACTAAAAACATTATCTTTGAATTGGAGCTTCCTAATTGCTTCAATATCTTTATCAGGTTTTATGGTGTACTCTAAATCTCCATCAGCCCAAAGCTCTAAAAAAGTGCCTTGGCCAGCCATTGGGGTGAGAAGATCTGCAACTTTTTTTGCCAATGCTCTCGCAATAATATAGTCTGGCGAATCAAATGGAGCCGCAGGGGCCATAACGTTTCTATTTATGTCTCCACATGCAGCTAATGTGGAGCCCATTGAATTTACTATTGTTTGGATTACTTCCTTTAGGTTCTCCTTTCTGATTCCATGCATTTGAAAGGCTTGTCTTGTAGTGGCCCTAAGTGTTCCATTACCTAGTTTGTCAGATAATTCATCTAATGATAAAAATAATTTCCCTGGGACTTCACCTCCCGGATTCCTTAACCTAAGCATCATTTGCCAATCTTTACTTTTGCCCGGCCTTCTGTTCTCCCTGTTATCTTGTTGATAGCTACCATGAAATTTTAATAACTGAACTGCATCATTAGTAAAATGATCACTTTCATTGACTAATTCCGAAGCAAGTGGTTCTTTAAGAAATTGGCTACTTTTTTTAAAATTTTCAAATTTAGAAACTTCAAGCCCATTTGCCAAGCAAACAGTCTCTTCCTTTGCAGAGTCTTTTTTCTTTTTTACTTTCTCAACCTTGATCAAAGGACCAAACCATATCTCTTTTTATACATTAGCGAAAAGCTTATTTAACTGGTAGTAAATTATAGTAAGTGAAGTCATATTTTTTTCTTGTCTAAATATTTACTTGAGATAGGAACAGAAGAGTTGCCCGCAAAATTTTCTCATTCTGTTCTAGAGCAATTTAAATCCCTAATAGAATTTGAATTGGATAAAAAGTTAATCAAATTCGACAATATAGTTGTCACTTCCACACCAAGGAGGATAGTACTTCTTCTTGAAGGTTTAGTAGATTATGCAGAAGATAAGATAATAGTAAGAAAAGGGCCTAAAGCAAATTCAGCTTATTCAAATGGATCTCCTACTAATGCTGCTTTAGGTTTTGCAAATAGTTTAGGTATAGATGTAGGAGAGCTAGAAATAAAAAGTACAGAAAAGGGTGATTTTGTTTTTGGAAAGAAAATTGAGAAAGGACAATCAACAAGAATTTCTTTGTCTTTAATTATTCCAAAAGTAGTGAAGAGTCTTCAAGGCCCTCGATTTATGAAGTGGGGAGCTGGGAACATAAAATTTTCGAGACCTATTAGATGGATTGCTTCTATTTATAATGATGAAATTCTTGATTTCGCATTCGATGAATGTGATCCAAAAATTCAAATAAGTAATAAATCAAAAAGTCATAGATTATTAAATGAAGTTTTTGAAGTTCAGCATGTTGATAATTTTTTTGAATTATTAAAACAAAATAGAGTTTTAGTTGAACGACATGAAAGAAAAGAAAAAATTGAAAATCTTATAAATCAGACATCCCAATCACTAAACCTGAATCCTGACCTTTCGGAAGTACTACTAAATGAATTAATTGATTTGGTTGAATGGCCAGAATTAATAGTTGGAAAATTCAGTGAAGAATTTCTTGATCTTCCTCTTGAAGTTCTTTCAACTGTCATGAAAAGTCATCAAAGATATGTGCCTCTTTTATTGAAAAATATTAGTTTTTCTAAACTAGATTTAAGCTCTGAAAAAAACATTAGTACAAATTTTTTAATTATTTCAAATGGTCTTGAAGAATCAAATAATAATATTGCCAAAGGTAATGAGAAAGTTTTGAGGGCAAGGTTTTCAGATGCAAAGTTTTTCGTAGAAAGTGATAAAAAAGTTACTTCAGTCGAAAGAAACGAAAAGCTTAAATCTGTTTCCTATTTGAAAGGAATTGGAAATATTTTTCAGAGGGTAGAAAGAATAGAGGAAGTCACTAAAAAAATTCTTAAATTCTTAAATGATAAGTCTTTAGAAGAAAAAAAAATAATAGAAGCTGCTAGATACTGTAAAAACGACTTATGTAGCGAAATTGTTTTCGAATTCCCTGAGCTGCAAGGAATAATGGGTGGCAAGTATCTTAAGTATGAGGGATTTAGTGATGATGTTTGCTTGGCTGTCGCTGAACATTATTTACCTTCTTTTTATAAAGATGCTTTGCCCTCCACAAAATATGGTGCAATTGTTTCTATTGCCGATAAGGTCGAAACATTAATAAGTATATTTATTTCTGGTAAGCGTCCCAGTGGATCATCTGATCCTTATGCTTTAAGAAGAAATTTGAATGGAGTGATCAAAATAATTTGGGATTATGAACTTGATTTGCCCTTAGAAAAATTATTTAACGAACTTATTGATTTTTGGAAAATCGAATTTCCGAATTTAAACTTCTCAAGAGAAGCAATATTTAATGATTTAAATGAATTTCTAGTTCAGAGAATTGTTAGTCATCTCGAAGAAATATCACTAAGGAAAGAATTAATAAAGGCCATTACCTTTTCTGATGAATTATCTAAAAAAAGAGTATTGAATCTTGTTGATCTTAAAAATAGAATTAAATCTATTGTTAATTTTAAAGAAAAGGAAAATTTTATTGAAATCCAGAAGGTAATTACTAGAGTAAGTAAGTTAGCTACTAATAGTAATCTTTCAACAGACGTTCTCTCAATAGGAGATTACATAAACACAAAACTTTTTGAAAAAGATTGTGAATTGAAAGTTTTTGAATTTATTAGAGAATTAGAAAAAATTTATTCAACAAGTTATTGTAATTATTCTGAACTTCTAAATTTGTTCGAGATTAATATAAACACTATCAAGGATTTATTTGATAATGAAAAGGGAGTCCTAATAATGTCAGAGGATTTAAAAATAAGAAATAATAGACTCAATTTGTTGAGCTTAATTAGAAATTATTCTCTGAAAATAGCCGACTTTACGCTTTTGAACTCTTAACTTTAATGCCTCCCTTTATAGAATAGTTTTCTAGCATTTTTTCTACTTCTTTATTTTCCCTAACAGCACTATCAACGGGTTTATATTTTAGAGGTGCTAGGGCTTTTCCTCTTAAAATCGAACCAAGTGTGAGCATTGTAATTTTAAGTTGCTGTAATGGTTTCATGGAGACAACTCTTTTGTACAAGTAACTATCAAAAGTAAGTCTTTGTACATCCATGTCATCACACATCTCAACAAAGGCTTCTCTTGCAGAATCATTTCTGTAGAAAATACTTTGAAGGATTTCTAGCACCTTATAAGTTGTTCCATATTTTTTATCCCATTTTTTTAGATAGTTTTTTAAATCTTTTTCTGATGGAATTACTTGACCTTTTTTTGATGCTTCAACAATTTCTTCAGCACACATTCTTCCACTTTTTGCAGCAAAATAAATACCTTCTCCGGAACTTTTGGTAACATAACCAGCCGCATCACCAACCAATGCCATTCTCCCAACTACTCTTCTAGGCCTTGGATGCTCAGGAATAGGGTGAGCTTCTACCTTTATTACTTCACCATTAACAAGTCTTTTCTTTGCTCTATTTCTTACACCCTCTTGAAGTCCTTTAATTAATGACTGATTCTCTTGCATGGTTCCAGTGCCAACAGCAACATGATCATATTTTGGAAATACCCACCCATAAAAATCTGGAGAAACATCAGTTCCAACATACATTTCAGCAAGATCTTCGTAGTAACTCATTTCTTCTTTAGGCAATTTAATTCTTTCTTGAAATGCTATAGCAACTTTGTAATCTCCAGCATCCATTGCTTTTGCGACTCTACTATTCGCTCCATCAGCTCCTATTAAAAGGTCAACAGTAAGCTCTTTGAGTTCCCCTTTTTTTTCTCCATTTGTAAAATCTGAGTAGGAAAGTTTATATGGCCCTTGATTATTATCGCCAGTATCAATAGAGGTAACTAATCCATTTATTAACGTAGCACCAAGATCTGATGCTCTGTTGCGCATAAAGGCATCCATAACTTCTCTTCTACACATCCCAATAAACTCATTATCGCTTTTCCCATAAACTCTATCTAAACTTATATCTACCTCTCTATTCGATGGAGATATCATTCTCATATGCCTAACTTTTCTATCAATAATTGACTCAGGTAAATCAAATTCCTTTACCATGCAAAGTGGAATTGCTCCTCCACATGGTTTTGCATTGTCTAATTTTCTCTCGAATAGCCAAGTTTTTATTCCAGCTTTAGCAAGTATTTCTGCAGCACATGAACCACTTGGACCTCCTCCAATAACAGCTACCTTCAACATATGAAAAAAAAATAATACCGTATATAAAAACTACATCTTTTTTGGTTATAAAAGTGCATTTCTTAAAATAATAGTTAATATCGAAATATGATTTCCAAATTCACATCTAAATATTGGAACAAAACAAAGATATAAATCAACTTGATATACCTCTAGCCAAAAGAATCCACTTAGATAATTCCAATTCAATACTATTAAAGAAATTATTAATATTTTCTCCAGTTCTTATCCTTCTCTTTTCTATCTTTGGATTGCGATTAATAAGAAGTACAGAAATAGTATCTCTTCGCAATTTCAATTTTCAGGCTCAGATAAACCATGGCCATAGGATTTTGGGCCATCTACCCTATGCTGAAATTCCTAAGGAGAAACTAGTTTTAGTTGAGCCCAATATTGAAGTTCATAGAGATATGCTTGATTCTTTATTAAGGATGAGGGAGGAAGCAAAAAAAGATGGGATATACTTAGTTTTTTTAAGTGGTTATAGATCAATAAATTTGCAAAACGAGATCTTCTATACTTTAAAATCTGTTAGAAATCAGGAAGCTGCAGAAAGAGCTAGAGTTTCAGCACCCCCAGGATATTCCGAACATAGTACTGGTTTTGCAATTGATATTGGTGACGCTACTCAAAGAGGAACTGACTTTGAGGTCGAATTCGAAAATACTGACGCCTTTAAGTGGTTAACAAAGAATGCAGCTAAATTTCACTTTAAATTATCTTTCAACAAAGATAACAAATATATAGATTATGAGCCCTGGCATTGGAGATATGAGGGATCAATTGAAGCTTTAAAAGTTTTTGAAAGTTCAAATAGAAAATTATAAATCTAATTTATTAATTAAATTATTGAATATGATTATGTTTTTCAAAGTCTTGAAGTGAAAATTCTCATAATAAGCATTCTTTGAGTTAGCCTTAATAAAGTCAATCTACTATTAATATAAATTTTATAAATGTCATCCTCGATAAAAGAAATTAGGAATGTTGCAATTATTGCTCATGTAGATCATGGTAAGACAACTCTTGTAGATGCATTGTTATCTCAATCAGGAATATTTAGAGACAATGAAGTCATTCCTACATGTGTAATGGATTCGAATGATCTTGAAAGAGAAAGAGGAATAACAATACTTTCAAAAAATACTGCAGTTAACTACAAAGATACCAGAATTAACATAATAGATACACCAGGACATGCCGATTTTGGAGGGGAAGTCGAGAGGGTTTTGGGAATGGTTGATGGTTGTCTACTTATTGTTGATGCGAATGAGGGGCCTATGCCTCAAACGAGATTTGTTTTAAAAAAAGCATTAGAAAAAGGACTTAGGCCTATAGTTTTTGTAAATAAAATTGATAGACCAAGAGTAGTACCAGAAATAGCAATTGATAAGGTACTGGATTTGTTTTTAGAATTAGGAGCTGATGATGATCAATGCGACTTCCCTTATCTTTTTGGAAGCGGCCTATCTGGTTTCGCAAAAGAAGAGATGGAATCAAGTAGTGACAATATGATGCCTCTTTTTGAAGCTATTATTAGACATGTTCCACCTCCAGTAGGTGATGCAAAAAAACCTCTTCAGCTACAAATAACTACTTTGGACTATTCAGATTTCTTAGGGAGAATTGTAATAGGAAAAATTCACAATGGAACTATAAAAAATGGTCAACAAGCTAGTTTAATTAAAGAAAATGGCAAAACTATTAAAGGTAAGGTAAGTAAACTTCTAGGATTTGAAGGATTACAAAGGATTGATATAAATGAAGCATTCGCAGGAGATATCGTAGCCGTTTCAGGTTTCGATGACGTCAATATTGGTGAGACCATTGCATGCCCCGATTCTCCTCAACCACTTCCATTAATTAAAGTTGATGAACCTACCTTAAATATGACTTTTGTTGTTAACGATTCTCCATTCGCAGGAAAAGAAGGGAAATTTGTTACTAGTAGACAATTAAAAAATAGATTGGAAAGGGAACTTTTAACAAATGTTGCGCTAAGGGTCGAAGAAACTGATTCTCCTGATAAATTCTCAGTCTCGGGAAGAGGAGAATTACATTTAGGTATTTTGATTGAAACTATGAGGAGAGAAGGGTTCGAGTTTCAAATCTCACAACCTCAAGTAATTTTTAGAGAAATTGATAATGTTGAATGTGAGCCTATAGAGACTTTGGTCCTTGATGTGCCTGAAGTATCCGTTGGTTCTTGTATAGAGAAACTTGGATCGAGAAAGGCGGAGATGAAAAACATGCAGACAAGTTCGGATGGAAGAACTCAATTAGAATTTCTTGTACCATCAAGAGGACTTATTGGATTTCGTGGTGAATTTGTTCGGATAACAAGAGGTGAAGGAATAATGAGTCATTCATTTTATGAATATAAACCTAAGACAGGAGATTTTGAAACAAGGAGAAATGGCGTCCTTATTGCTTTTGAGGAAGGTGTGGCTACATTTTATGCATTAAAGAATGCTGAAGATAGGGGAGTCTATTTCATTAAACCTGGAATTAAAGTTTATAAGGGAATGATAATTGGAGAGAATAATCGACCTCAAGATCTTGAATTAAATATATGCAAAACAAAGCAGTTAACCAATATGAGGTCTGCAGGGGCAGAAGAACTTGATACTTTGCAGTCACCTGTAGACATTACTCTTGAAAGAGCACTCGAATATATTGGTCCAGATGAAATGCTAGAAGTAACACCAGATTCAATAAGAATGAGAAAAATAAATAAAAAGAAAAGAAGTTAAAATTAGTTTCATGAACGAAGAAAGTACAAAAAATTATAAAGATTCTCTTTTTACGGCTTTAAATCTTTTTAACAATCATGAATGGTATGAAGCTCATGATGCTTTTGAAGAAATATGGAATTGCGTTGATGGTGACGAAAGACAAGTTATCCAAGGAATTTTACAAGTATCAGTTTCTCAGTTTCACTTAAGTAAGGGTAATTTAAATGGGGCTACTATTTTGCTTGGAGAGGGTTTAGGTAGAATAAAAACTAGAACAAATATTAATTTAGGAATTGATCTTGAATCCTTCTGCCAATGTTTGGAAGAATTATTGAGGAAATTACAATTTAAAGAGCTATTAAATGAGAACGACAAGCCTTTTTTGAAACCTCTTTGATGAATATTAATATATGAATTTATCTTTATCTTCAATGAAATTTCTATTTTCTATCCCTTTTTTTCAAGAAAAAAAAGAAAACTAATCGAATTCAAGAAAAATGAACCTAAAGATTCATAATGTATCCCTTTCAATTAAAGGAAGATCAATCGTAAATAATGTTTCCATAACTGTTAATCCAGGGGAAGTTGTAGGTTTGATGGGACCTAATGGTGCTGGGAAAACTACCACTTTTAATCTTGCAGTTGGGAATATAAAACCTGATAAAGGTGAAATTTTAATGAATGGAAAAAATATAACCAATCTTCCTCTCCCTATTAGATCAAGACTTGGGTTGGGTTATTTAACTCAAGAAGCGAGTATATTCAGAGACCTAACTGTAAAGGATAATATAGATTTGGCTTTGCAGAATTCATCTTATAGTAGAGCGGCAATTAGAAATAGAAGAGAACAATTAATTAATGAATTTAATTTGAATAACTTTGTAGATAATTATGGTTATCAACTTTCAGGAGGAGAGAGGAGGAGGTGTGAAATAGCTAGGGCTCTCACTGTAGGTAGAAAAGGACCTAAATATTTGTTATTAGATGAGCCGTTTGCAGGTATCGATCCTCTGGCTGTTAACGATTTAAAGAAACTAATTCTTAAATTAAGAAGTGACGGGGTTGGGATTCTTATTACAGATCATAATGTGAGAGAAACACTTCTAATTACTAATAAATCATATGTATTAAGTGAAGGAAAAATTTTAGCTAACGGGTCATCAAGTGAATTAGCTGATAATCCAATAGTCAAAAAGTATTATCTAGGAGATAATTTTAAACTTTGAAATCTTTATTCAAAATAAATTAAAAATTAATTATTAAAGATTTACTCATATAGGAATGATTTAAATTATTATTTGTTTGTCATAAAATCTTAAAATCGGATAAATTTCTAGGATGATACTAGATAATCTTTTTAAAAATTTTATATATGACCCAGTTTCAGGATTAGGTCTTTTAGTATTTTATTTTTTATTAATAAACTTACCAATATCATTATTTGCAGTTTTCAAAAAACAGTCTTCTCTTACTGTAAAAATCTTAACTATTTTAGTGAATTTATTAATATCATTTCAATTACTTTCTAGGTGGTCAATTTCTGGACACTTTCCTATCAGTAATTTGTATGAATCTCTCTATTTTCTTGCTTGGGGGATCACAATGGGACAACTATTGATTGAAAGGGAATATCAATCTCCAATAATTCCCTCAATTGCCATAACTATTGAGTTGCTGACAGTGGCTTTTGCTTGTTTTGTGTTGCCTGAAGATTTGAAATTATCATCCAACTTGGTTCCAGCTTTAAGATCAAGTTGGTTAGTGATGCATGTTAGTGTCGTAATGCTTAGTTATGCGGCACTAATAATAGGCTCTTTACTCTCAGTTTCTGTTTTGTTTATTAATAAAAATAAGCCGCTCCAAATCAGAAGTAGTTCTACAGGTATTGGAGGGTTTAAAATTTCTAATAATTATCCTTTAAATGATTTAGTTGAACCTATTGAATTTTCTCATTCAGAAGAATTAGATACATTAAGTTATCGCTCTATATTAATCGGCTTTGTTCTTTTGACTCTTGGTTTAATTTCAGGTGCGGTCTGGGCTAATGAGGCTTGGGGCACATGGTGGAGTTGGGATCCAAAAGAAACATGGGCATTTATCTCATGGCTATTTTATGCCGCTTATCTTCATATGAGAATAAGCAAGGGTTGGCAAGGACGCAGACCAGCTTTATTAGCATCTACAGGCTTTTTAGTGGTTTTAGTATGTTATTTAGGAGTGAATTTCCTAGGAATAGGGTTGCATAGTTATGGCTGGATATTTGGGTGATTTCTTAATTACCAAGAATATTTATTGAGGTTCTGAAAGAACATTCCCTTTTTGTGCTTCTTGTGCAACTTTTCTCAAGTCATCACATCCTTCTCTTAATGTTGGGTAAGCAAACATTCCACTACCTGCAATAAAACAATTAGCTCCAGCATCGGCACATTGTGAAATAGTCCAATTTGCTTTTATTCCCCCATCAACTTCAATGTCGATATTTAAGTTTTTTTCGATAACAAAGTTTCTTATCTCTCTGATTTTATTAAGCATTGTTGGTATATATGCTTGTCCACCAAAGCCTGGATTAACTGTCATAACCAAAACATGATCAACCATATCCATAACGTTTTTAATCATTTCAAAAGGAGTATGAGGGTTTAAAGCAACAGAAGGAGATCCTCCTAGATCTCTTATTCTTCCGAGAACTCTATGCAAATGTATATTTGCTTCCACATGAGCTATTACTACTCCTGGTTCACCATTTGCCCCTTTTGTAGCTTTTACATAAGATTCAAGCATGGTTTCACAATTGTATTGGCTAACCATTAATTGAGTTTCAAAAGGGACATTGCAATATTTCCTGCATGCACCAATCATTTCAGGACCGAATGTGAGATTTGGTACGAAATTTCCATCCATTACATCAAATTGAATTCTATCTACTCCAGCCTCCTCGAGCTCTTTTACACATGCCCCCATATTTGCCCAGTCTGCTGGTAAAACTGAAGGAATTATTTGAATTGGTCTATTAGCACCAGTTAAATTTGCTTGATTTGACTCAGTCATTAAATTTTTAAAATATTTAATAAAGATACTATATTTAGTTGTTTATTCCTAATTTAAAGTCGCGGCCTGATAAAGTAACAGCTGTAAAGAGTTAAAAAAGCTTACTAGCATAATAATTCTCTTAAAAAATGGCATTTTTTATGAGAACATACTCAAAACCTTTTAGAAAATCC
Organism: Prochlorococcus sp. AG-459-N19; assembly: GCA_003209375.1. Taxonomy (GTDB): domain Bacteria; phylum Cyanobacteriota; class Cyanobacteriia; order PCC-6307; family Cyanobiaceae; genus Prochlorococcus_A. The sequence goes on from QCRF01000007.1 coordinate 14,837, forward strand.
TCAAAATTTAATTGTGAATCAAACTTTAATTCAAGAAATTCTCGAAGTTGTCGAGCAAGCTGCTATTGCCTCAGCAAAACTTACAGGACTTGGTCAAAAAGATGAAGCTGATGCTGCAGCTGTCGAAGCAATGAGATTGCGAATGGGCAAAATTGAAATGAAAGGGAAAATTGTTATTGGAGAAGGTGAAAGAGATGAAGCACCTATGCTTTATATAGGTGAAGAGGTTGGTAGTGGAAGTGGCCCAGGGGTCGACTTTGCTGTAGATCCTTGTGAAGGCACTAATCTTTGTGCGAATAATCAAAGAGGATCTATGGCTGTTTTGGCTGCCTCTGATACTGGTGGTCTTTTCAATGCTCCTGATTTTTACATGAACAAATTAGCAGCTCCTCCTTCTGCCAAAGGTAAAGTAGATATTAGAAATTCAGCTACTGAAAACTTGAAGATACTTAGTGATTGCTTGGGTCTTTCTATTGATGAGCTTACTGTTGTTGTAATGGATAGAACTAGGCATAATGATTTAATTAAAGAGATTCGAGGATGTGGTGCAAAAGTACAACCGATTTCTGATGGTGATGTTCAAGCTGCGATTGCATGTGGTTTTGCAGGTACAGGAACACATTGCTTGATGGGTATAGGTGCAGCTCCAGAAGGTGTTATTTCTGCTGCTGCAATGAGAGCTCTCGGCGGACACTTTCAAGGACAACTAGTTTATGATCCAGCAATCGCTCAAACTTCTGAGTGGGCTGATTACACAAAAGAAGGAAATATAAAACGTCTTAATGAAATGGGTATAACAGATATAGATAAAATCTATGAAGCGAATGAATTGGCATCGGGAGAAAATGTTGTTTTCGCTGGAAGTGGAATAACTGATGGATTATTATTTGACGGAGTTAAATTTGAAAGGGATTGTGTTAGAACAAGTAGCCTAGTTATTAGTACATTAGATAGTACTGCAAGGTTCACAAATACTGTCCATATAAAAGATGGTGCTAAGAGTATCAGCCTTTAAAAATTCACTTTTGATTTTATGCATATTGTTGTCGTCGGACTGAGTCATCGCACGGCACCTGTCGAAGTGCGTGAGAAGTTAAGTATTCCTGACCAATCCATAACAGAGTCATTGAAAGCATTAAAAGCTTTTTCTGATGTATTAGAGGTGTCAATTTTAAGTACTTGTAATAGGTTGGAAATATATGCGCTAGTAAAGGATAAAAATACTGGAATTTCATCTATTAAAGAATTCATATCAGAATATTCTGGAATTATTTTTGAAGATTTAAATCCACATCTTTTTTGTTTTAGACAGGAAGAAGCAGTTTTGCATTTGATGAAAGTCGCGGCAGGACTTGATAGCCTCGTTTTAGGGGAAGGACAAATTCTTTCGCAGGTAAAAAAAATGATGAGATTAGGTCAAGAGAATCAATCTACTGGACCAATTCTTAATAGATTATTAACTCAATCAGTTAGTACAGGTAAAAAAGTAAGATCCGAAACAAATTTAGGAACTGGAGCTGTGTCAATCAGTTCAGCAGCGGTAGAACTAGCTCAATTAAAAATTGGACAAGAAAAGGGCTTTGATACTCTTGTAAGTTTGGAATCAGAGAACGTTCTTGTTGTTGGTGCAGGAAGAATGAGTAGACTTTTAATTACTCATTTAAAATCAAAAGGATGTCATAAACTTATACTTTTAAATAGAAATATTGATAGAGCATTAAATCTTGCTCAAGACTTCCCTGATTTAGAGATTGTTTGTAAAGGGTTAAATGAATTAGAAGAAAACATATCGTTATCTTCGCTTGTTTTTACCAGTACTGCTTCTGAAGAGCCAATTATTGATCTCATAAAAATTGAAAAAATAAATTTGAGTAATAGACTTAAATTTATTGATATTGGTGTACCGAGAAATATTTCTAATGATGTCAAACAACATGAATTTGTAAAATCATTTGATGTTGATGACTTACAAGAGGTCGTTTCAAGAAATCAAGAATTTAGACAGAAAATAGCAAAGGAAGCGGAATCTTTAGTAGAAGAAGAAAGGATCATTTTTCTAGAATGGTGGGCAAGTTTAGAGGCCGTTCCAGTAATTAATAAACTTAGATCAGATTTGGAGTTAATTAGAAAAGAGGAATTGCAAAAAGCACTTAGCAGAATGGGACCGGATTTTTCGGCTCGAGAAAGAAAAGTTGTGGAAGCTTTGACTAAAGGAATAATTAATAAAATACTTCATACACCGGTCACCAAGTTGAGAAGTCCTCAATCAAGAGAAGAAAGACAAGTTTCTTTGAAAATCGTTGAAAAATTGTTTTCTTTGGTAGAAGAGGATAAAAATAACTAACTTTTTTCGATTTATATTAAGTTTTTCCAGTGATTTATCGAAATACCTTTGTAAACTGACCATTTGTATTTCTAAATATGCCCATAATCAGTTACTTTAAGTAGTTGTATATCTACCTCCATTAGATTGAATGAAGCGCGTGTTGGCCATAATCCTCGGAGGAGGAAAAGGTTCTAGACTTTACCCTCTAACAAAAATGAGGGCTAAACCTGCTGTGCCATTGGCAGGTAAGTATCGTTTGATAGATATTCCGATTAGTAATTGTATAAATTCAGGCATTGAAAAAATGTACGTGTTGACCCAGTTCAATAGTGCATCTCTAAATAGACACATAGGAAGAACTTATAATTTAAATGGCCCTTTCGGCCAAGGGTTTGTGGAGGTTTTAGCGGCACAACAGACTCCTGATAGTCCGAAGTGGTTTGAAGGTACTGCTGATGCTGTAAGAAAATACCAATGGTTATTTCAAGAATGGGATGTTGATGAATATTTAATATTGTCAGGTGATCAACTGTACAGAATGGACTACAGTTTATTTGTTCAACATCATAGAGATAATGGTGCTGATTTAACTGTTGCAGCTTTACCTGTTGATGAAGCTCAAGCAGAAGGTTTTGGCCTAATGAGAACCGATGATGTAGGAAATATAAAAGAATTTAGTGAAAAACCTACCGGAGAGAAGTTGAAGGCTATGGCAGTAGATACTTCAAAATTTGGATTAAGCAAGGAGTCAGCTGCCGAAAAACCATATCTAGCCTCTATGGGGATTTACGTTTTTAGCAGAAATACTCTCTTCGATCTTCTTAATAAATTTCCTAATTATACGGATTTTGGTAAGGACATAATTCCGGAAGCCCTCAATAGAGGCGATACTCTTAAAAGTTATGTATTCGATGATTATTGGGAAGATATCGGCACAATTGGGGCATTCTTTGAGTCAAACCTTGCATTGACTGAGCAACCAAAACCTCCATTTAGTTTTTATGATGAGAAGTTTCCAATTTATACTAGACCTAGATTTTTACCCCCTTCTAAACTTGTAGATGCTCAAATTACTGATTCAATTGTTTGTGAAGGCACAATCTTGAAGTCATGCAGTATTTTACATTGTGTTTTAGGTGTAAGAAGTAGGATTGAAAGTGACTCGGTTCTTGAGGATACTCTTGTTATGGGAGCCGATTTCTTTGAATCCCCTGAAGAGAGGATTGAATTAAGAAAAGGGGGCGGTACGCCTCTTGGAGTAGGTGAAGGTACTACTGTAAAAAGAGCAATTCTTGATAAGAATACAAGAATTGGTGATAATGTCGTCATTATCAATAAAGATCGAGTAGAAGAAGCAGATAAGCCAGAATTAGGCTTCTACATAAGAAATGGAATTGTTGTAGTAGTTAAAAATGCAACTATTGCAAACGGAACCGTTATTTAAATCTTTTCCATCATTTTTCGCTGACATAAGTAATTTTTTTGAGCAATTTTGTTGAGTTGCAGGCACACTATATTTATTGAGTTTTTTAATTTTTTATGTCCAAGGCACATTTTGGTTTAATAGGTCTTGGTGTTATGGGCGAAAATTTAGTTCTTAACGCAGAGAGAAATGGATTTTCTAGTGTAGTTTTTAATAGGACTTTCTCAAAAACCGAAGAATTTTTACATGGTCGCGGCCTTGGGAAGAATATAGAAGGAGCTGAAACTCTTCAAGAATTTGTTAATAAGCTAGAGAGACCTAGAAGAATTCTCATGATGGTAAAAGCTGGGCCAGCAACAGATGCTGTAATTGATAATATTTCTGGATATCTCGAGGAAGGAGATTTATTAATAGATGGCGGTAACTCTCAATTTAAAGATACAGAAAGAAGGGTGAATACTCTTGAAAGTAAAAGTTTTGGATACATTGGGATGGGAGTCTCTGGAGGTGCCAAAGGAGCTCTAGAGGGTCCAAGTATGATGCCCGGTGGTACTAAGGCTTCATATGATGCAATAGAAAGCTTACTAACAAAAATGGCTGCCAAAGTTGAAGACGGACCATGTGTTGCATATGTTGGTCCAGGAGGCTCGGGTCATTTTGTAAAAACTGTTCATAACGGAATTGAATATGGAATTGAACAAATACTTGCAGAAGCTTATGACCTTATGAAGAGAGTCAAAGGTATGAATGGACAGCAGATGTCAGAGGTATTTGGTATCTGGAATAATACTGATGAATTAGCTTCTTATCTTGTTGAGATAACAGAGATTTGTCTAAATACAAAAGATGAGATATCTGGAGATGATGTCGTGGAAAAAATATTAGATAAAGCTGGCCAGAAAGGTACAGGTTTATGGACTGTTGTAAGTGCTCTAGAACTGGGGGTATCAGTCCCAACTATTTATGCATCTTTAAATGCAAGAGTAATGAGTTCTTTAAAAGAGCAACGTAGTGAGATTGAAAAAACTATTCCATCTAAAGAGATAGAGGATTTTGATTTAGGAAATATATCAGATGGAATGAAACCTTTATTTGATGCTGTGGTCCTTGCCACAATTGCTAGCTATGCCCAAGGTATGGATATTTTAAGAGAAGCATCTGCAGTATATAACTATGGTTTGAATATGCCGTCAATTGCTCAAATATGGAAAGGTGGTTGCATAATTAGATCAAAATTATTAAGTAAAATTCAAGATGCTTATAACAAAGATCCTAATCTAAAAAATTTAATTTTTGATGATTGGTTCAATAATGAAATTGCTACAAGATTAGATAACTTAGCTAAGGTTGTTTCTTTATCCACAAAAGCTGGTATACCAGTCCCATGCCTATCAAGTACCTTAGATTATTTGAATAGTTATAGAACCAATAGACTTCCTCAGAACCTTGTTCAGGCAATGAGAGACTGTTTTGGCTCACATACATATGAAAGAATTGATAAGGAAGGTAGTTTTCATACTGAATGGATGAAATGATTGAAAAGGTTAAAAATGGATATACACTTAACATTTACAAAGACAAGTTAGAGCTATCTACAGCAGTTTTTAAGTTTATTGAGGGTCACATTATTCATACTTTAAAAAAGAAAGACAGGTTCAAATTTTGTGTAAGTGGAGGTTCAACTCCTAAATCTGTCTATAAGCTTTTATCAAACAGTGATCTTAGATGGGATATGGTTGATGTTTTTTTAGGGGATGAAAGATGTGTTGATCCAAATTCAGAATTGAGTAACTCGTTAATGTTGAAGAATTCATTGTTAACTAATTTTGGATCTAAAGCTTTTTTTTATGAAATTTTTAAAGATTTAAATGCTGATGATGAAGCTACAAAAAATCAATTTATTTCAAAATTATTTGAAAAATGCGGATCAAACCCTCCAACTTTTGATTTAACATTGTTAGGTCTTGGAGACGATGGTCATACAGCATCATTATTCCCTTATCAAAAAAATAATAATGTAGATGATTTTGTTGTTTTTAATGAAGGCAAAGGTTTAAAAAGAATTTCATTAACTCCAAAGGTTATTTCAGCTTCTTCAAAGATAGTATTTTTAGTTAGTGGAGCTTCTAAAAGAATTGCTCTTGAGAGGTTATTAGATGAAAAAGAGCCACCAGATAGAACACCATCAAAATTAATAAAATCTATTAATCAAATTTCAATATTTTGTGATCAGGAATCAGCAAAAGAATTAGAAATTTAGTTAAAGTCTATTAATAATTTAAATTATTTAATGAGTAAGAAAAAATTTTTATTCCATAAAAAGGAGTTCGATGGTTGGAAAACATTAAATGATACTGTTATGGGCGGGTCAAGTTCAGCTTTTTGTGAAATTTCAAATTCTGGTTTGATATTAAAGGGTAATATTGTCGAGAAAGCAGGAGGATTTGTTAGTTGTAGATCGTCTATATATAAACCTTCTTTAAATGTATCTGAGTATTCATCCTTTGAATTAAATATTGATGGACAAGGAAGAACTTTTAAATTTGCTGTCGCTTGTGAAGATGATCTACTAGGACTAACCGAATTTATTCCGGGTGGACTTAGATGGATTAAATCATTCCCAACAAAAAAATTCGGAACAACAAATGTTCAAATTCCTTTTAGTGAGTTAAAACCTTCAGTAAGAGCTAATAAAGTACGTTTTCCATTTAAATTCAAGCCATCAAAAATTAAAAGATTGCAACTACTACACTCTAAGTTCGGTGATGATGGATTACTTAATAATGAGTTTAAACAGGGTTCAATAAAAGTTTTAATTAAATCAATAAGTGTTATTTGAAAATCCACCTAAAAATATAGATAGCTTAATCGCTAAGTCAGCAGATTTAACAAATAAACCTTTTGTTCATTCTGTAGTAAAAATAAATGGTGAATACGAATTCGAAGATGAAGATATTGATTTAACAGTTAATATCTTATGTCGAGATAAAGAAGGTAAAAGATTAGAAATTTATGATCTTGAATTAGAACTTTTTAAATCAAATAAAGAGTTGGTTTTAGTAATCTCTAAGCTTAATTTCCCTGATGAACCAATATTATGGTGTGGAGTTAAAACATTATGGATGGATAGTAATAATGGGAAAAAATGCAACTCACCAAAATACAGCGCTAGATTGGAAAATTTAGCAAATAGGATAAAAAGTTTTATTGATTAAGAAAATAAAATTTGAGCTGATTTATAAATCAGTAACAGCCCCTAAACTTGATGTGCTTACGATTCTCGAATATTTTGAAAGAATTCCTCTTTTGTATTTTTGAATAGGTTTTACCCAATCTTTTTTTCTTTTTTCTAATTCTTCATCAGATAAATCAACTTCAATTAGTTGTTTTACAGCATCTACTGTAATTAAATCACCTTGTTTTATTAGAGCAATATTTCCTCCTACAGCAGCCTCTGGAGCTATGTGACCCACAACAAGACCATAGGTACCTCCGCTAAATCTGCCATCGGTAATTAAAGCCACCTTCTCTCCTAGCCCTTGACCAACAATCGCAGATGTTGGAGCTAACATTTCTCTCATGCCTGGACCTCCTACAGGACCTTCGTTTCTAATAACAACAACATCACCAGCTTTGATATCGTTATTCAATATCGATTTTAAACAATCCTCTTCACTTTCAAAAATCTTTGCGGGACCTGTTAATACAGGGTTTTTTACTCCGCTAATTTTGGCTACAGAACCTTCGCTAGCTAAGTTACCTTTTAATATCGCTAGGTGTCCTTTTTTGTAAAGAGGGTCATCTATGTCTCTTATGACATTTTGATTTGTTGGAGGCTTATCTGGAATATTCTGTAAGTATTCTGAGATAGTTTTGCCTTCAATGTTTTTGCAATCGCCATGAATTAATCCTGCATTCAAAAGTATTTTCATTACTTGTGGAATCCCACCTGCCTTATGAAGATCCACCGTCACATATTTACCACTTGGTTTAAGGTCACAAATAACGGGTACGTTTTGTCTGATTCTCTCAAAATCATTAATGTTGATATCTATTCCTGCAGTATTCGCAATAGCTAAGATGTGCAATACCGCATTTGTTGATCCGCCAATTGCCATAATTACTGATATTGCATTTTCAAATGCTTTCTTTGTCATTAGTTCTAGAGGTCTTATATCTTTTTCTATTGCAGAGACTAATATCTCAGCACTTTTATCTGCACTTAGTTCTTTTTCAAGATCTTCAGCAGCCATAGTAGAACTGTGAGGAAGACTTAACCCTAATACTTCAATAACCGCAGACATTGTATTAGCTGTAAACATTCCTCCACAGCTACCAGCACCAGGAATACAATTTTTCTCAACCTGGATTAGCCTTTCTTCATTAATTTTGCCTGATGTTAATTGTCCAACAGCTTCAAATGCACTAACAACAGTGAGATCTTCTCCATGCAATTTCCCAGGCTTTATTGTCCCTCCATAAATGAAAATTGAGGGAATATTCATTCTTGCAATCGCAATCATGGCACCCGGCATATTTTTATCACATCCACCTATAGCAAGTACTCCATCCATACTCTGAGCATTGCATGCTGTTTCAATTGAATCAGCAATAACTTCTCTTGAAACTAGGGAATATTTCATGCCCTCTGTTCCCATAGAAATCCCATCACTTACTGTTATAGTCCCAAACATCTGGGGCATCCCACCTGATCTTTTTATAGACTCTTCAGCTTTTAGAGCTAACTTATTTAAACCCATATTGCATGGTGTTATAGTGCTGTATCCATTTGCAACTCCAATAATAGGTTTATTAAAATCTTCATCATTAAATCCAACAGCTCTTAACATCGATCTGTTAGGGGATCTTTGCACACCTTGGGTTATTGCAGATGATCTGAGTTTATTCATATTATTTGAGAACCTTCTTTTTATTCTATTGCCCTAACTCTTCAAGTTGCTTCCTCACATCAGCAATTGCAGAATTAAGTTGCTCTACTTTCTTCTCAAGATTCTCTCCTTCAACTTCATTTATATTTTCATTTGAATCGATCGCTTCTGAGCCGTCTTGAATTCTGGAGGAATACATCATTGCTTTTTGTTTTTTTTCCTCCTTTCTTTTGTCTGCTTCGGATATTAACCACCAAGCAAGACCTGCCGCTCCAATAAAAGCACCGCTTATTAATGATAAAAGATTATTTGAAGACGAATCTCTGTATTCAGACATTGGTAAAATATTTACTCCTATATTCTATATTAGTTCTTATCTTGAAATATAGTACTTAAACGCGATAGAGGATTCCCAATACCCGGTACTAATAATTGTGTTTTTTCGTCTTCCTCATCTATGCAAGAAGTGTAAATTACCTGATTAGGGAGTAATTTCGCAATTTCATTTAGCCCTTTATTTGAGCAAATAGCAGTTATTAAAAGAATCCTATTTGAATCAACACCTAATTCCTTTAATTTAATTAAAGTTTCTAATGTTGCTGATTTTGTTGTTATTTGTTCTGAATAAAATATAACTCCTTCATTTGATTCAATAGTTTTAGGAAGTTCTCCCAGTGAGAGGGTTGAATTAGGAATTACTTCTTTAGATCCAAACCAAAGAGATAACCCTTCGGGCAACATTGCGAGCACTTTTATTGGATAATCATTATTAATAAATAATCCATCTGCCTCTCCATTATCAGTATTTACTATTTCTTTTTTATATGGCAGCCAATTACGTAATGCTTCATATGTAAGCCATTTCCCTAATTGCTCATATCCTGTTGAGTACAAAATATTTGGAGTATTTTTTTCTCGCAATATTGAAAGCCAATGTTTTATTAATGGATGAGGAGGAACAATAACCTTTAGTGACATTGACATATATTTTCCTTTAAGATACTCTTACAAACTTTAAATACTTAAGTTCTAAAATACAGTCTTATTATGATTAAATCAATTGTTTTCCCCTCACTAAAGAATGCATTAATTACTTTGTTATTCGTTGGGATTTTATTTTTTAATTCTGTAAATTCTGCATGGGCTAAAAGACCACCTGAGATTAGAAACCAGCAAGACCTTAATTTAGAGCCAGATATGCATGGTCAAGACTTAAGCGGTAACGAATACGTTAAGTTTGATTTGAATGGGTTTAATTTCAGTGAAAGTAATTTAGAAGGGGCAGTGTTCAATAATAGTAAATTGCAAAACTCAAAGTTTACTGGGGCAAATTTAAGAGATGCACTAGCTTATGCAACAGACTTTACAGATGCTGATCTTTCGGATGTTAATTTTACTAATGCCTTATTAATGGAGAGTAATTTTGAAGGTGCAAAAATAGATGGTGCAGATTTTACTGATGCTGTTCTTAGTCGTACACAACAAAAACAATTATGTGCGATTGCTAATGGCACAAATAGTTCTACAGGAGAGAGTACAGAATATAGCTTGGGTTGTTAATCGTCAAAGATGAAAAAAAAAATTCCAGTTATTGTTATTTCGGGATTTCTTGGTTCAGGTAAAACAACTTTTCTAAGATATCTATTGAAAGAAAGTAATAAAAAATTTGGTTTAATAATTAATGAATTTGGTGATGTTGGAATTGACGGTGATTTGATTAAAAGTTGTGATAAATGTGATGAATATGAAGACGACTGCGTTATCGAATTAAACAATGGATGTTTATGTTGTACTGTTCAAGATGATTTTGTTCCATCAATAAAAGCTCTCCTAGAATTTAATCCTACTATCGAATCAATAATTATCGAAACAAGTGGCTTGGCACTACCAATTCCCTTAATTCAAGCACTTAACTGGCCTGAGATTAGGTCTTCCATCTATCTTGATATAGTTGTTGGTATCGTTAATGGAGAATCAATGCTTAGTGGTTCACCAATTAATGATTTAAATAAAATAACAAAACAATATATTGATACAGATAGAATTGATCACAACGCCTCTATTGAAGAACTTTTTGAGGAACAACTAGAAGTCTCTGATATCGTTTTAATCTCTAGATCAGATGTCTTAAATGATTATCAGTTTGATGTTGTAAAAAATAAAATCCAGGGAAGTATAAACTCATCTACACCAGTCCTTAAATCCAAGAATGGCAAAATTGATTTAAGTTATATATTTGATTTTAATTTTAAAAAAGAGACCTATAAAGAATTTTTAACTGAAGAACATGACCATAATCATATAGAGCTTGTATCAGATTCAATTAAATCAAATTATTTCCTTGAAAAAAATGACTTTGAAAAAGAGATGGCAAAAATCTTGGATGAATTAAATATTCTTCGAATAAAAGGACGTATTTGGATACCAAATAAATCATTGCCTTTACAAATACAAATTGTTGGAAAGAAAATTAATACTTGGTTTGAAGAAGCTCCAGGCAATTGTTGGAGACCAAATGATAATGCTGGGCTTGAATTAGTAATAATCTCCTTTGATGAAAAATCTATAAAAACTTTCAATAGAAAAATTAAAGAGAAATTTAACATTTTAAGTGAACCAAAAACAGCAATTTGACATTATAGTTAGCTGCCGGGATACTAAAGCTGTAGAAAGCCTAAGATGAAAAATCCAAAAATTGTATTAAAAAAAATAATCTCTGACGAAGTTACATCAATTGATAAAATAAAATGTTCAAAATGCGGTGGGGCAGGAAACTTTAAAACTCAAGAAAATTCAAGAAGAACTTGCTTAGTTTGTTTTGGTAGAGGCTACATTAACATCTAATAACTCAGAGAACCTTATGGTAAAAATATTTGTTTATTAATCAATAGTTCTTTTTATTAGAATTTAAACTAATCTTCTAGTAGAAATTAATTTTTAATTGGACCAATTTGCTGTAAAAGTTTTTGTAAGACTAAGACCCTCAGTTTTAGATCCAGCAGGGGAAGCTACCAAATCTGCCTCTATAAAACTTGGAGCCGAGGGAATAAAATCATTACGTATAGGAAAAATGATTGAGGTAAAAATAGAAGGTAATGGTGAAAACGAGGTAAGAGAAAAAATTAATTTATTGTGTGATAGGTTATTTGCAAATACTGTTATTGAAGATTATGAGTATTCACTAGAAAAATTATAAGATGGATAATTTTACTGTAGGAGTTGTTGTTTTTCCTGGTTCTAATTGTGATCGTGATGTTTCATGGGCATTGGAAGGTTGTTTAGACATAAGAACAAAATACTTGTGGCATGAGTCTTCAGATTTAAGCGATGTAGATGCAATAGTTTTACCAGGAGGATTTAGCTATGGTGATTATTTAAGATGCGGCGCAATTGCAAGATTCTCTCCATTAATAAATGCCTTGGATGAGTTTGTCAAAAGCGGAAAAAGAGTTTTAGGAATTTGTAATGGGTTTCAAATTTTGACAGAATCAGGCTTTTTGCCTGGTGCCCTTACTGCAAATAAAAATCTTAATTTCATCTGTGACGATGTTGAACTTGATATCATTTCTTCAAAAGGAGGTTGGTTTAATAATGGAGGTGAAAAAAAAATTATTAAGTTGCCCATAGCGCATGGGGAAGGGAGATATTATTGTGATTCTGATACTTTAAAAAAACTTGTAGATAATGAATTGATCGCTTTGAGATATAAAAATAATCCTAATGGATCCTCATTCGATATTGCAGGCATAACTAATGAGAAGGGAAATGTTCTAGGTTTAATGCCTCATCCAGAGCGTGCATGTGACGAGACAATTGGTGGGACTGATGGTTTATTTACATTAAAATCATTAATATTGAAATAAAAAAAAGACCTCCCAATTTCGGAGGTCTTTTTTTATTTAATTTGGGAAAAAATTAAACAGTAGCTTTTACTTTTGGATCTAAATCACCTTTAGCGTAAAGATCAGCAAAGTAATTGGTGCTATTTTGCTTGATCTTACTTGCTTGACCTTCGCACCAGAACTGCTTGTATCTATCAAGACAAACTTGCTTCATGTACTTTCTAGCAGGTTTGTTGAAATGTCTTGGGTCAAAGTTTGCCTTGTCAGCAAATGCTGCCTCTCTAACCGCGGCAGTGAATGCAAGCCTGTTATCGGTATCAATGTTGACTTTCCTAACTCCATTTCTTATTCCCTCTTGAATCTCTTCAACAGGAACACCATATGTTTGAGGAATTTCACCACCATATTTGTTAATGATATCCAACCATTCCTGAGGCACTGAACTTGATCCGTGCATTACAAGATGTGTATTTGGAAGTGCTTTATGGATCTCAGCAATTCTGCTTATTGCAAGAACTTCTCCTGTTGGCTTCCTTGTGAATTTATATGCACCATGACTTGTACCTATAGCAATTGCTAATGCATCTACTTTCGTTTTGGCAACAAAATCTGCCGCTTCTTCAGGATCAGTCAAAAGCATATCTGTAGAAAGTTCACCTTCAAATCCATGACCATCTTCTGCCTCACCTTTTCCTGTTTCTAATGAACCTAAGCAACCTAATTCTCCTTCAACACTAACTCCAACTGAATGAGCAAAATCTACTACTTTTTTAGTAACTGCAACATTATATTCGTAACTAGCGGGTGTCTTTGCATCTGCCTCTAGAGAACCATCCATCATTACTGATGTGAAACCATTTATTGCTGCTGAATAACAAGTTGATGGCTCATTACCATGGTCTTGGTGCATTACTACTGGAATATTAGGATATGTTTCTGTAGCAGCTAGGATTAGATGACGTAGGAAAATTTCTCCTGCATAATTTCTTGCCCCTCTTGAAGCTTGGAGGATTACAGGACTATCAGTTTCATATGCTGCTTCCATAATTGCTTGAACTTGCTCAAGGTTATTAACATTGAAAGCTGGAATACCGTATCCATTCTCAGCAGCGTGATCTAAAAGTAGTCTTAGTGGAACGAGGGCCATAATTAAAATAAGTTAAATGCTATATAAAGCATATGTTTCCGCGAGTTTAGTATAAAGAGGTATCAAATGTCACGTCATTAGATATACAAAATACTAAATTAAAGAAACTAATTTTATGACCCAGAGTATATTTTTAGGATTTTTTAGTTAGTAAGTGTAGCCTGCCACAAACAATTGCTCATCAGATGAAGGTTGAGATCCTGCTACATAGGCACCTTTTGAAGCTTCAGAATTTGCCTGGGCTCTTGCTATTAATGCTTTTTGCCCCCCTTCAACGTCGCTTCCTTTCCAGGCCTTTAAGCATGAGTGCTGTAGTGCTCTTCCATAGGAGAATGAAACATTCCATAAGGCTTTTCTGTAAAGAGTGTTCATATTATTTAAATAGACAGAAGCAGCTTCTTCGCTTAACCCTCCTGATAAGAAAACTATTCCAGGCACTGATGCAGGAACGCACCTTTCCATAGTTCTTATTGTCATTTCAGCAACTTTCACAGGATCAGCCTTTGTTGGACAATCCGCTCCATTAACAGTCATAGAAGGTTTTAATAGAGTCCCTTCTAGAAAAACTCCATTTGCTTGACAGGCAATATAAACCTGCTTTATTACCTCTTCTTGAACTTCAGCGGTTTTTTCAATAGTATGGTCGCCGTCCATTAAGATTTCAGGTTCAATAATTGGTACCAAACCAGATTCTTGAACGGACCTTGCATACCTTGCTAATCCCCATGCATTCTCTTGAATTGATAGTTTTGAAGGACAACCATCATTTGTAATTTGCAGAACCGCTCTCCACTTTGCAAATCTTGCACCTTGTTCGTAATATTTTGCTGCTCTTTCAACTAACCCATCTAGGCCAGAGCAAAAAGTCTCTACATCTCCTCCTCCAGGAAGTGGATTTAGACCTTTATCTACCTTTATACCTGGAATAATACCTAAATCATTTAGTTTCTTAACCATTGACTCACCATCTTGGTGATTCTGATAAAGAGTTTCTTCGAAGAGGATTGCTCCACTAATATATTTGCCAAGACCTTCTGTAGTAAAAAGCATTCCTCTATATGCTTTCCTGTTGTCTTCAGTATTCTCAACACCAATTCCAGCAAGTCTTTTACCTACTGTTTTAGTGGATTCATCTACCGCTAATATCCCTTTTCCTTTAGAAGCTAGTAATTGAGCATTTTCTCTAAGCTCATTTTTGTAATAATTTAAGTCCATTCTTTAATGATTCAGTTCAATTGATTTTTCCAGAATATGAAAAAAAAATAAAATTAATCCAATACTTTATCGGGTGATAATTGCTACTTATAAATGTATAGCCTTAAATTTTGATACTTAATCCACTTTTCGACGATTCTCTTATAGCTTCGCAAACTTTATGACTAGCAAGTCCCTCGCATAAGCCTGGAATGATAGGTGTTTTATTAAAAATACTCTCAGCCCATAAATTTTGAATTCTCAAAACTGGAGCTATCCTCCCATCAGTCCATGTTTTTTCAAAATTAAAAATTGAATCTGCAGTTAAATTTTGTATTTTATTTTTGTTGTTTGAATATTTCAAATTAAAACCATGGACATAATCTTTTTGGTTCTCGCTTTTAAGAATAAGTGAACCTTCGCTTCCATATATTTCTAAACTAAATCCTCTACCGTTTTTAGAAATCGATGATAAAGATACCTGACATGGAATAAGTTTGGAGCTGTAGTTTGATATTTCTATATTAGCGAGACAAACATCCTCGCTAGTAACATCATTTAAATCAGATGTATTAGGTAAAGGCCTTTTTTTGATTGATGTTGCTAACTTACCGGATACATTTATTGTTTCTCCAAAAAACCAATTCAACATGTCGAATGCATGAGTACCTAAAGCGCCAATTACTCCCCCACCTTTTTCTTCCAAAGAATACCAATTCCAAGCTCTTTTAGGATCTGATCTACTCCCCATTAACCAATCTAATTTTACTAAATATATATCTCCTAAAATATTTTCATCAATAAGTTTTTTTGTCTGAAGAAAAAGGGGTACTGCCCTATATTCGAAATCAACACATACGCTTAAGTTCTTAATCAAAGATATTCTCTGAAGCTCTTCTATTTCAAGGGACGATATTGAAACGGGTTTTTCTAGTAGCAAATTTTTATTATTCTCAAGCGCACTTTTTGCTAACTTAAATCTTGATTCAGGAGGGGTGGCAATAATAATTCCATCAATTTCCGGGTATTTAACTAAGTCTTCCCAATTATGAAAAAAATCTAAGCCTGTTTCTTTTTCTAATAACGATTTATGCTTTTTCTCGTAATGATAAATAGCTACAGGAGTAAAGTAATCAGATTCTTTTAATGCCTCTAAATGAACTTTTTTCCCAAACCCTAGTCCAGCGATTGCTATTTTTAATTTTTTATTTTTAGTAATCATCCTTATCCATTCATAAACTCTGAACAGCTATTTTCAATAACAACATCTAAGAGTTCATCATTATTAGAAGTTTGCCATTTTGAATTGAATTGAGGTATTCCATTTTTGGAAGTATCTTTGAACTTTTTTTCATCGCAATTAATTCTCATTACATAAAGAGATAACTCTCCATCATCATCCGAATTAGTTGGATTTTTAAAGAACTTTGTTAAGACACTTATTTCACCATTTGGAAGCGGCTTAATACTACCTTTATCAAGCCATTCTTTCCCTTCATTATTCTCTTTTAGTAGGACCCAGTCAACATTTCCTATTCCATAAGAATATGGAGCAAAATTTAAAATAAAAAATAAAAGGCTTAAAGAAAAATAAAAGAAATTTGAAATAATTCTCATTTTATATATTTGCTTTTACAAGTTTTTTTACACCATGAATTTTTAAAATTTTAGTCAGGGTATCCTTGAGATCTTTTCTTTTAACTATTACATCAACAAAACCATGCTCAAGCAGATATTCAGCTGTTTGAAAATTATCGGGTAACTTTTCTCTTAATGTTTGTTCTATAACCCTTCTTCCCGCAAATCCAATAAGAGCTTTAGGCTCCGCCAAAATTAAATCACCTAACATTGCAAAGCTTGCTGTTACCCCTCCGGTGGTTGGATGAGTTAACAAAGGCATATAAAGAAGATTTTTTTCTTTATGTTTTTTTAGTGCTCCAGATATTTTTGCCATTTGCATGAGACTTAACATACCTTCTTGCATCCTTGCTCCTCCTGAAGCGCAAACAATAAGAATTGGAAAATTTTCTAAAGTTGCCCTCTCAATTATCCTTGTAATTTTTTCACCAACTACTGAACCCATGGATCCTCCCATAAATCTAAAATCCATAACAGCTAATGCTAAAGGCATTGAATTTACAGAACAGATACCTGTTACTACTCCATCTCTTAAACCTGTGCCCGCTTGACTTTCTTTAATTCGATCAGCGTACGCTCTTCTATCTTTAAAACCTAAAGGATCTGTAGGACTTAGTGAACTATCAAACTCCTCGAATGAATTTTTGTCAGCAATTATATTTATCCTTTCATCACTATTAATTCTATTGTGGTGTCCACAATTACTACAAACATTGAAATTTGAAATTAGGTCTTTTCTATAGGCTACTTGCGAACATTCTGAACATTTAACCCACAAACCATCTCCCTCATCAGTATCTTGCGAAACTTTTCCAACAAATTGATCTTTACGCCTTGCGGCAAACCAGTCGATTAATGACACAACGTTTACTGTTTTTTCTATTTAAATCTAAGTAAGGTACTTTTATCAAGAAAGATATATAAAAATTTGAGATTCTCTAGATTAAAAACTCCTTAAATTAAAAAAATATAATGATTTGAGTTGATAATAGAAAACTATTTATTATTTATTTTTCTCTTCAATCATTTTATGAATTATTGGAGTGAGAATTAGTTCCATTGCGAAACCCATTTTCCCTCCATTTACAACGATACTTGTTGGACTTGACATAAATGAATCGTTAATCATTCCAAGCAAGTATTGAAAATCAATCCCCCATTTCTCTCTTGCCCCTTTTCTGAAATGTATGATCACAAAGCTCTCATCAGGAGTTGGGATATTCCTGCATATGAAAGGATTAGAAGTGTCAATTGTGGGAATTCTTTGGAAATTAATATCGGTTTTGCTGAATTGCGGGCAAATGTGATTTATATAATCAGGCATTCTTCTCAATATAGTATCCACAATAGTTTCCGCTGAGTAACCTCTTTCTGCGTTATCTCTATGGATTTTTTGAATCCACTCTAAATTTGTTATTGGAACAACACCAACAAGTAAATCAGCATAAGATGCCACATTATATCCATCACCTTCTACCCCGCCATGCAAACCTTCATAAAAAAGTACATCTGTTCCCTCAGGAATATCTTCCCATGGAGTAAATTGTCCAGGTTCCAAGGATGTTCCAAGTCTTGTATTATGTTCTTCGGCTTCTTCAAGACTATGTAGATAATATCTTTTCTTTCCTCCTCCAGTTTCACCATATATTTTAAAAAGTTCTTCTAGCTTGTCAAAAAGATTAGCCTCTGGACCAAAATGAGAAAAATTTTCACCTTTTGAAAGAGCGTCTGCCATTGCTTTTTTCATAGGCATTCTTTCAAATCTGTGGTAACTATCACCTTCTACAACTGCGGGAACAATATCTTCTCTGGCAAAAATATGCTCAAAGGCTCTTTTAACTGTACTTGTTCCTGCTCCTGAAGATCCTGTTACAGCGACTACTGGATGACGTTTTGACATTTTTTAAAAACAATATCTAATGATTCTGACAGGTCATATGCCAACTTTATGTTTTACTTAAAAATATTTTTTTATTTATTAATTTTTTTTTAAATTTCATCCATTATTTTAGCTCCGATTTCACTGCAAGATAAAACTTCAGAAGACCCATCAGCTAAATCTGCTGTTCTAAATCCTTTTGATAAGACTTTATCGATGGCAGTTTCTAAATTTTCTGCAGCTTCTTCTTCACTTAATCCAATTTTTAACATCATGGAAGCAGATAAAAGCATTGCTATAGGATTAGCTATGTTTTTACCAGCTATATCAGGAGCCGAACCATGAACAGGTTCAAAAACTCCTGGACCATTATTGCTTAGAGAGGCAGATGGAAGCATACCAATAGAACCAGTTAGCATTGCGGCTAGGTCGCTTAAAATATCTCCAAATAAATTACTTGTTAAAATTACATCAAATTGACCAGGATCTCTAACTAACTGCATTGCTGCATTATCAACGTACATATTACTTAGAGATATATTTTTATCTTTTGAGGTGATATTTAAAACTGTATCTCTCCACAATTGACTAACCTCAAGAACGTTTGATTTATCAACAGAACATATTTTTTTATTTCTTTGGTTAGCAATTTTTATTGCTATTTCAGTTATTCTCTCTATTTCGTTCGCATCATAAACCATAGTATTGAAAGCTTTTTTGATTTTTGTATTTGTTATATGTCCTCTTGGTTTCCCAAAATAAATTCCCCCTATTAATTCTCTTACAACAATGAGATCTACATGCTCAACGATTTCTTTTTTTAATGTACTTGCATCTAATAGAGATTTTCTTATTTTGACAGGCCTGATATTTGCGAAAAGGTTTAGGGTAGATCTTAACTTTAGTAACCCACTTTCTGGCCTTAATTCTCTCGCAAGAGAGTCATATTTAATATCTCCAACACATGCTAAAAGTACTGCATCACTTTTTTTGCATTGATCTAGTGTCTCATCTGGAGCAGGAATCCCATATTTTTCATAAGCTATCCCTCCAAATAATTTTTCAATAATCTCAATATCGAAATTATGATTTTTTGAAAGCTTTTTTAAAACTTTTTTTGAAACTTCTGAAATCTCTGGTCCAATTCCATCTCCTGACAATAAAACAATCTTATATTTCTTCATTAAAATTTTTGTTTAATAGAACAATAAATTATTGCTTGTCTAATTGTCTAAGCTTTTTTGCTAATTCGGGTAATTTTTTAAAAATACTTGAGCTCCTCAGCCATGATTTATTTTCCATCGCGGGAAAACCACTAATTACCTCACCATCTTTTATGTCACAATGAATTCCGCATTTTGAACTCGCAATGACATTATTACCAACTTTTACTCTATTATTGACGCCTACTTGCCCTGCCAAAATAACACCATCTCCAATATTTGCTCCTCCAGCTATACCAACTTGAGCTGCAAATGCACAATTCTTTCCAATTTTAACTCCATGACCTATTTGTATTAAATTATCCAATTTTGTTCCCTCATCAATAAAAGTAAATCCAACTGCGGGCCTATCAATACAACAATTCGTTCCAATTTCTACAAAACTCATTATTTTTACACCACCTTTTTGAGGCATCTTTACCCATTTCCCATTTTTAGGAATAAAACCAAATCCCTCTGATCCAATAACAGAATTTGAGTTAATTACACAATTATTTTTTAGAGTGGTATTTTCGTAAATAACACAATTTGGATGAATTATATTATTATTTCCTATTCGAGCATTGCCTAAAATTGATGCTCCAGAAAGAATATAATTATTGTCACCAATTACAGTATTTTCGCCGATATAGACATTAGGTCCAATATGGCAATTTGCTCCAATTATTGCTGTTTTATCTATAACCGCTGAAGTGTGAATTCCTGGTTTGAAATTGATAGTTTTATATAAACAATCCAATACTTCTGCAAATGCAATTCTTGGGTATTTAACGATTATGTTTGATATATTGAGTTTCTTTAGGGTACTAACGATTTCATCGTTATTAGTAGTTATTATTGCTGATGCTTTAGTTTGATCTAATTTTTCTTTAAGGATATTATTTTCTTCTAAAAAAGATATTTGATGTTTAACTGCAGCATCTAATGAGGCAGCATCATCTATATATGAATCTTCAAAAATATTGGCACTAATAAAATTTGAATTTCCTTTTTTTATTAGATCAACTAAATCACTTAAAAGCATTTTTCAGTTTTAATTTTTTTCTAAGAGAGAGCAAGAAAATCTCTGTGTACGACAATTATCGAGGAGCTGTTATTTTCTTTATTATTTAAGATACTTCTTAATTTGTCGCTACTTATTGATACTAAACCTTTTGCAACCTCTTTATCATTTGTATTTACGATTTTAACAGCCTGATTAATCGTAAAGTTTCCTTCTACATTCTTAACACCAACGGCTAAAAGTGAGGCACCTTTTGTTGTAATTGCAAAAGAAGCGCCATCATCTAAAGTAATTTTCCCTACTGTTTGAATTGCATGTGAAAGCCAACTTTTTTTGTTTCCAATAGGTTTTTCTACTGGATAAAATAAAGTTCCAATTTTATTATCATTAAAAATTTCAATTAAGTTTTTTTTATTAGTTCCATCAACTAGTTGAACTTCGACCCCTCCTTTTGTTGCTATTTCTGCAGAAATTAATTTTGTAGAAATTCCTCCTGTTCCCCATTCATTATTTGAGTTTTTAATATTTTTATCTTTAATTTCCTTTAATTCACTATTATGAACTTCTTTAATAGGTTGCGCATCTTTATTATTACGTGGATCTTTTGAATATAGATTTTCAATATCGGTTAATAAAATAAGCTTGTTAGCATTTACAGCCAAGGCAACTAAAGCAGAGAGGGTATCATTATCTCCATATTTAAGCTCTTCATTTGCTACAGTATCATTCTCATTTACTATTGGAATAACATTTAAATCGATTAATTTTTTTAAAGTTTTAGAAGCGTTATTAAAGGATTCTCGTGAATTGAAATCAGCTTTAGTTATTAAAATTTGAGCAATATTATGACCTAATTTGTTAAATACTTTATCGTATAAGGACATTAAATTAACTTGACCTACTGCAGCAGTAGCTTGAAGAGTACTTAAATCATTTGGTCGCGTTTTAATATTTAATTTTTGGCAACCTAATCCAACGGCTCCACTAGTCACTAAAATTAATTTGTTTCCTTTTGAAAGAAAACTTATAAAGGATCTAGAAAGGTCTTCAATAACTTCTTCTGTAGATGTTCCCTCTGTTCCTCTTAAAATACTAGTACCAATTTTTATAACCCAAGTTTTCATTTTATAAAATGAGAAATTAATTTTTCAATTATCAAAGTTAAATTAAATTTTATAGGCAAGCCATCTCTATTTAATCGCTTAACTAATATTGTTTTTATATCACATCTATTTCCAACGATAATATCTGTAAAAATTCTGTCGCCAATAATGGCTATATTTTTTGGCTCTCTGCCAATTTCTTTGATAGCAGACAAAGTTACTTTTTTTCTTGGTTTTGATGCATTGTATTTATACCTTAAATTTAATTCTTTAGCTATTTTTGCGATTCTTTTTTTTGATGGATTATTACTTATTAGATATAAGGAGAAAAGTTTTTTAGATTCTATGATCCAATTTTTTACAGCTTTTGGGATAATATTAGATTTTCTATTTACTAGAGTCCCATCCACATCTAGCAATAAAGAATTAATTCCTTTTTTTTGCAATTCAGATTGAGAAATATTATATATTGGTATGTTTGAATCCCAATTGACTTTTAGGATAGATCTCATTGATTTTAAGAACTACTTTTTTCAATCTCAGTTTCAATCAAAGTTTGAATTCTATCGAACTCATCATCTTCAACTAATAAGACACCTTTGTCTTTTAATTTACCAACAATAAAAAAAGGATCTAGTGGTATATATAAACCATATTCTTGATCAAAAAGATTAAAGTTAACGAGCAATTCATAACTCTCACTATCATCATCGACATAATCTTCTTCTAATTCATCGTATATGGGTTCTTCAAGCTCTCCTGATACAGTTAATGTAACTGCTGATCTGATAAGTCTTAAATCATGTTCTTGAAGAACTGCCTCAGCATTTTTTAGTATTTGTTCATTTTTATCTATTTTCTCAATTAATTCAGGTTCATCTTTTTCATTTATCTTAAAAAGACTTACTGGAGTATCAACTGGAGTTAATAAAGCATATTCTTGGCCTTCAACATATACTAATTGTTCAAGATAACAAAATAGCTCGTTTCCATTTGAGTCATTTAATAAAAGAGTCTGTGCATCATAATTATCATTTGAATTGGCTTCTTTCATTTAAAAATTATCTATCCTTTTTAATACTAATATTTTATCTGATGTTTACCAGCTATTTCTTCTAATTCAGGACCCTCTTCGATCCATTGTTCAAGTATTATTTTTGCTGAAAAACTATCAATCAATCCGGATTTATCTTTTTTTATTCCAAATCTTTCTGTAGATTCCCAAGTTGAACTATGTTCGTTGACATAAGAAAATGGAAGCTTTAATTCATTTGAAAGTAATTGACCGTAATTTTTACAGTCAATAGCTTGAGTGGTCATTTGACCTTCCTCATCTAGTGGGATACCCACAATAAAACCAGTCAAATTAAATTCATTTATATAATTTTTAAAGATTTTAATCTCTTGATTATTTTCAAATCGTTTTACTGCTGGAAGTATATTTGATGTTATGCAGAGGGGATCACAATAAGCTAATCCTATTCTTTTGGTACCTATATCCAAACTCAAAATTGACTTGGGTTTTGGTTTGCAAAATTTCACTTTGTTTTTAATGGAAAAGGAGATGGATATGGATTACCTTGTGGACTTAATTTTTCAAAGATTGATTCCAAAGATTGATTTATTATATTTACTTGTTTGGCTTCATTCTTAATAATTGTGTTCCTAATAAGAATTACTTCTTGATTTTTTTCTTTGAAATTACACTCTTCAAGAAAAACATTTAAATGAGAATTTTCTTTATAGGTTTTTAAATATGAAACAGGTGATTTTTCAAAAAATCTTTTTATAAATTCTTTTAAAATAGAATTGAATCTCTTATCCCAATATTTACTTATAGTTAAAGTATAAATTTCTTCGTTTTGATAATTTATATCTTTTAAAATTGTACATAAAACTGAATTTTCATATATTAGAGCACCACTTTTAGCATTATTTCTTTTAAGAATGTCGTCTTGATCAAAATCTAAAATATTTCTTATTAAGGGAGATTGATTTGATCTTATGAAATTCACTATTTTTAATATATTTTGTTTATTAATGTTTTGGAATTCATTAATTAATGCATTGCCATTGGTATTTTGCTTAAAAGATTTGTTTAGATCAGAACCATCCCAAAGGATTATCTCTCCCAACGGTTGAAAGCCTAATTCTCTTGAGGTTGATGTGAGGTCAAGATTATTTATATCAGCGTTAATTATCCAACTTGAAGTTTTGATGTCTTTTATAGAGATAGATTTTTTTATCAATCCTAATGTTAATTGTTTATCTGTTATGGAACACTTTTTGTTTATCAACTTGGGCTTAGATATTTTTAAGCAAGTCTCTTTTTTGTTTAAAGGAAAAATATTCAAATAACCAATAATTTCGTTTCCAGATATGGCAATTATGCATTTATTTTTATTTTTCTTAAGATTATTTAAAAAAATTTTTAAGTCATCAAATGTATTTATAATTGCCATCTTTAAAAACCAATTATTCAATTCCTTATTTTTAATATCTATTAAAAGGTTAATGTGCCTTATATGGAGTTCTTCAAAAGTTACTTCCATTACTTTTTTAGATTGAAAAGAACTAGAGGTATCTTTTTTCATTTACTTTTTTTCCCTTATTAATACTATAGGGGTTTTTTCATCTCCATTGCCAGCTGGATTAGATATTAAGTTTCTTTTGAGTGTTTTATTTACTGCTTTATTTGAACTAGCTAAGACTTTCACACCTCCAAGATCATTAACATCGACTACAGCAACATCTATATTTAGATACTTGGAGACCTCCTTACAAAATAAATCCGCATTGAGAGGACCCATAACTATACTTTTGTCGTAAGGTTTAACTGTACCGCTTATATCATCAATGAGAGATGATTCTGAACCAGTTAACCTATAAAACATACCCTTATTACCAACTAATTTGAAGAGAAATCCTATAAATAGTGCAAAGGTTACTCTTGTAACTCCGATTCTATTTATTAATAATTGCATGCCGCAAGCTGTTGCAAGACTGCTTGTAGGGTGAAAAAAATAGCATAAAGCTTTCGAAAATAAACTGTATTCTAAATTTTGAGGGGAAATATATCTGTTTTGCATAATCGCTAGTGGACTCTCACCGATTGTTAAAATATCATTTTTTTCTACTATTCCTTTGCAGTATTCAATCACAGTATTTACTGGGTTATCAAAGCAACCAAGTAAATCAGTTTTAATAGCAAAAGCTTTATATTTATTGTTTAAATGAATTTCGTAAACTTCTTTTGGCTTTTGTTTTTGACCATCTAAATTAATTAAAAAACAATCCTTATTATTTGAAA
>QCRF01000008.1 GCA_003209375.1 Prochlorococcus sp. AG-459-N19
TTGCCTTGGTGATTTTGATCTATAACAATATCCCAAAGCACTCCGCGGTAAATCCCATCGGTTAAAGCTCTACCAAAACCAACTATTTCCCTACCAACCCAAAGACTTATTACGACATCACTATGTGCAAGACATTTTTTTAGATCATTAATTGTTCTATTTTTTGCCCAGAAAGCATTTTTGTCTAGTAATTTTTGTAGCTTAATTAATCCGTTTGTTGGTTTAAGATTAGGACCTAATCCAAAAAACCTTAATCCTAAAGCTCCTTTAGCATGTTTGATTAGAGATATTTCTTTCATTTATTAAAAAGATTTTTGAAAAGTGATGTCAGCTAGGTAATTTATGTGACTTTAATCTAGATACCTTAATCGATCGTTTCTATAAAATAAAGAGATAATAGCTTTCTTCATTCTGTTGTAACGCACTAATTTATAATGTTTGTAATAAGATGAATTTTTTAAGGACTTTGACTTATGCTAAAACTTTTGTTGGGAGATCCGAATACACGAAAGTTAAAGCGCTATCAACCAATAGTGGAAGAGATAAATTTTTTAGAAGAAGAAATTTCTCAACTTACTGATGATGAGCTTAGAAAAGAAACTCAAAATCTTAAATCAAATATTTCAGCAGAATTAGATTTTAAAAAGCAAAAAGAACTCCTAGAAGAATTTCTTCCTAAAGCCTTTGCAATCGTAAGAGAAGCAAGTAAACGTGTTCTAGATATGAGACACTTTGATGTTCAGTTAATAGGCGGGATGGTTTTAAATGAGTGTCAAATTGCTGAGATGAAGACTGGAGAGGGAAAAACTCTTGTCGCAACATTACCTTGTTATTTAAATGCTCTTACGGGGAAAGGTGTTCATGTTGTTACTGTAAATGATTATTTAGCTAGAAGGGATGCAGAGTGGATGGGACAAGTTCATCGTTTTTTAGGTTTATCCGTTGGTTTGATTCAGCAAGATATGAATCCAGGTGAGAGAAAGAAAAATTATGATTGCGATATAACTTATGCCACAAATTCAGAATTAGGATTTGATTATTTAAGAGATAATATGGCTACCGATATTAGTGAGGTAGTTCAAAGAAAATTTAATTACTGCGTAATTGATGAGGTTGATTCAATTTTAATTGATGAAGCAAGAACGCCTCTAATCATTTCTGGCCAAGTTGAAAGACCACAAGAAAAATATCAAAAAGCTGCTGAATTATCTCTGGCATTAGTCAAAGCAAAAGAATTAAGTAAAGATGGTATTGATCCAGAAGGTGATTATGAAGTTGATGAAAAACAGAGAAGTTGTATCTTAACTGATCAGGGTTTTGCAAAATGTGAAGAGTATTTGGGCGTTAATGATTTATATAATCCTCAAGATCCTTGGGCTCACTACATAACGAATGCTTTAAAAGCTAAAGAATTATTTATTAAAGATGTCAATTATATTATCAAGAACGATGAAGCTGTCATAGTTGATGAATTTACTGGTAGGGTAATGCCAGGAAGACGTTGGAGTGATGGACAACATCAGGCAATAGAAGCAAAAGAGAGTCTTAAAATTCAGCCTGAGACTCAAACATTAGCATCCATAACTTATCAGAATTTTTTCCTTTTATATCCAGGCTTAGCAGGAATGACTGGAACTGCAAAAACTGAGGAGGTTGAATTTGAAAAAACTTATAAATTAGAATCAACAGTTATACCGACAAATCAAATAAGAAAGAGACAAGATTGGTCTGATCAAGTATTTAAGACAGAGATTGGTAAATGGAAAGCCGTTGCCAAAGAAACTGCACAAATTCATAGAGATGGTAGACCTGTTTTAGTTGGTACAACAAGTGTTGAAAAAAGTGAGTTATTAAGTTCACTTTTAACTGAAGAAAAAATTCCACATAATTTGTTAAATGCTAAGCCAGAGAATGTTGAACGTGAGGCAGAAATTGTTGCTCAGGCAGGAAGAGCAGGTGCTGTTACTATTGCGACTAATATGGCTGGAAGGGGAACAGATATAATTCTTGGCGGTAATAGTGACTATATGGCAAGGCTTAAATTAAAAGAAATTTTAATTCCTTTGTTAGTCAAGCCTGATAATGAGCATAAACCACCAATACCTAAACAAAGAAATTCAAAATCTAAGGGTGGTTTTTCAAAAAAAACTGGTTCAAATTTGAAAAAGAACATTTTAAATTCTTCAACAAGTCTTTTTCCTTGCAAACTAGATGAAGCAATTGAAAAGAAACTTTCTCTATTAGCTGATGAACTTGTTAAAAATTGGGGAGATAGACAACTTTCTGTCTTGGAGCTTGATGACAGGATAGCTACAGCTGCAGAAAAAGCTCCAACAGATGATAACAGGATAAAGCTTTTGAGAGAATCTTTATCCGATGTAAAAAATGAATATGAAAAAGTTTTGATTCATGAAGAACAAAAAGTAAGAGAAGCTGGAGGTTTACATGTCATTGGTACTGAGAGACATGAATCAAGAAGAGTGGATAATCAACTTAGAGGTAGAGCAGGAAGACAAGGTGATCTTGGAAGTACAAGATTCTTTTTATCTTTAGATGATAATTTATTAAGGATTTTTGGAGGTGATAGAGTAGCAAACTTAATGAATGCTTTTAGGGTTGATGAAGATATGCCTATTGAGTCAGGAATGCTTACTAGATCTCTAGAAAGTGCTCAAAAGAAAGTTGAAACCTATTATTACGATATTAGAAAACAAGTTTTTGAATATGACGAGGTAATGAATAATCAAAGAAAAGCAGTTTACGGCGAAAGACTAAGAGTATTGAAAGGAATTGATTTAAAGAGACAAGTAATAGGATATGGAGAAAGGACAATGATTGAGATTGTGGATGCTTATATTAATCCTGATCTTCCTCCTGAAGAATGGAATATCGATCAATTAATATCTAAGGTCAAAGAATTTATATATTTATTAGATGATCTTAAATCTGATGATGTTAATTTACTGTCAATAGAAGAATTAAAAAACTATCTTCAAGAGCAGTTGCGAATAGCTTATGATTTAAAGGAATCACAAATAGAAAAGATTCGTCCAGGATTAATGAGAGAAGCTGAAAGATTTTTCATTTTGCAGCAAATCGATAATTTATGGAGAGAACATCTTCAATCCATGGATTCCTTGAGGGAATCAGTTGGATTGAGAGGTTATGGTCAAAAAGATCCTTTAATCGAATATAAAAATGAAGGATATGATATGTTTCTCGAAATGATGACTAATATGAGACGAAATGTTATTTATTCAATGTTTATGTTCCAACCTAAAACTGACACCGACGATAAAAAATAAATCAATATTTAATCATCTCCAAGATATTCAAAAATTTCTTTGTCTTTAAGATTTTGAGAATCACCGAGTTGCGAAATATCAATAGATTCTGAGCTAGCTATACATTGTAGAGTTTTTTGTAATTTAAGAATTTCATTTTCAAGAGTGTCTATTCTATCCATTAAATTTTTTATTACATTAGCTTCTGCATCTGGTAAAGCAGAGTGAGCTAATGGATTTACTTTCACACCACTTTGATGGACTACTCTGCCAGGAACTCCAACCACAGTACTGTTCCCCTCTACATTTCGAACAACTACTGAACCAGCGCCAATTCGGGTATTAGATCCTACCGTGATGGATCCGAGAACTTTTGCACCTGCTCCAACTACAACATTTTCCTTTAAGGTTGGGTGTCTTTTGCCATGGCTTTTACCAGTACCTCCTAATGTCACTCCTTGATAAAGCAAACAGTTATTTCCTATCTCAGCTGTTTCACCGATTACAACGCCCATTCCATGGTCTATAAAAACTCTTTTACCAATTTTTGCTCCAGGATGGATTTCAATACCAGTCGCTAGCCTATTAAGATGACTTAGAAAGCGGGGAATCAAAGGAATCTTTAATTGCCATAATTTATGCGTAAACCTATGTATAACTATTGATTGAAAGCCTGGGTAGCAAAGAAATATCTCAATTATTCCTCTTGCTGCAGGGTCTCTCTCTTTGATAATTTCTATGTCTGATTTAAAAGTTTTCAACACCATGGTTTAGTTAATAACTCCTATTTCTTTTTTTAATTGATTTATTGTTTCAATACTTAGATAATTTTTAGCACATATTATTTGAGGTAATCTCATCAGCTGAGAACGATTTTTTAATAATGTGTTTTCTACAACTGATAAACTAGGCCCATCACATACTATATGGTTCGAAGCCTTTAAAAGTGATAGTAATCTACTGTTATTGTCTGATATTGCAGTCATAATCATTAATTCACTACCTCGCATGCTGTGTATAATAACTTCTGCCGCTCTCAATAAACCAGGACTTATACTAACAATACCTACACAATTTCCAGCATTTAATTCCTTAAGGATTTTCAATTCCTTTTGAAAGTCGCTCAGGTCAACTGCGATAGCGCGCACTCCATGCTGCTTAGCAATTTTTTCTAGAGGCTGTAAAAAATATCTGCTTGTAACAATCGTACCATTATTTGAATTACTCAAAACTTTTTCTAATTCTTCCATAGGAACTACCTCTACTGGTACGTTAACTGTTGTAGAAAGGTCTTCTGCTATTAACATAGAAGCGCCAATATCTTCTCTAGGAGTACTGACTACAATTTTTGATCCGCACCTAATACGCCAATCAATTTCATTAGTCAATATATCTCTCGTTTCTTGTAAGGTGCATCCAAGATTTATCAAGTTGTCAATAGACTTCTTTGCTTCTTGATCTGGTAGTTTAATTATTTTATCTTTTGAGTAAACTGATTTTTTAAATTCTCTTTTATTAAGATTATCTCTTACATAGATACCTGATCCAGCTATTGCTTCAACAACTCCATCGATTTCTAGTTGTCTGTATACTTTGCTTATAGTATTCCGATGGAGTCCAGTCTGCATTGCAAGCTGCCTTGTGCTGGGAAGTCTGTGTCCAGGAGGATAATGTCTTGCTGCAATTGCAAAACAAATTTGATTATATAGCTGAGTAGATGCTGGTATATCACTTTCTTGTTGAATATGGAATCTCACTTTGTAAAATCCTAATTAATTTATTTTTACCATAGTGACACTTTAACATTCGTCATATTATTTGATGAAATATTTTCAGCCATCATCTTTTTTAATGAGAGGAGTTTTTCGAGGGCTTAAAAACATAATCATGTTTCTCCCTTCTCTTTTTGGTTTTTGTTGTACTTCTGATTGCTCTTCTAAATCATTAGCCATTTTCAAAAGAAGTGTTTCAGCTAAATTTGAGTGTTGAATTTCTCTACCCCTAAAAATTACAGTACATTTTACTTTGTCTCCAGATTTTAGAAATTTAGCAGCTTGGCCGATGCGGACATCATAATCATGCGTGTCAATTTTGTACCTCATTTTCACCTCTTTAACTTCTGTTTGATGGGATTTTTTCCTTGCTTCTTTAGCTTTCTTTTCTTGTTCAAATTTATATTTTCCATAGTCCATTATTCTGCAAACAGGAGGGTTTGCTTTTTCGCTCACCAAAACCAAATCAAGTTCTCTTTGAGATGCAACTTCTAATGCTTTTAATCTATCTATGACACCTAATTGTTTCCCATCTGAATCAACAACTCTCAATTGAGGGTATTTTATTCTTTCATTTATATTTGGTAGCTCTCTAACGGGAGCTCGGCGGTCAAAGCGTGGACGTGGGGGCATTCAGTTAATTAAATAATTTGTTTGGATAATGAACGAAATCTATTTTTATAAAGTTAGCCCAAAAAGGACTCTATATTAATTATTGCATCTTTTAGTAAGTTTTTGTTATTAAGCCAAAGAGGATTATTTTTATTACGAAACCAAGTTTTTTGTCTTTTTGCAAATTGGATTGTCTTTGTTGTAGTTAACTCAATCGCTCTGTCAATTGTTGATTGGTTATTTAGAACATCTCTAGCTTCTCGATAACCAATGGTTTCTAATATTGGCAAATCTAATCCGTATTTAGAAATAAGATGATACGTCTCTTCAATAATTCCAGACAAAAACATATGTTTTGTTCTTTGTAAAATTCTTTCTTTTAAGTTATCTCTATCCAATCCAAGCTCTAATATTCTCCAGTCAGGAGGTTTTTGAACTTTCAGAGTTGAAAATGGTTTACCTGTTACGTAGAAGACTTCTAAAGCTCTGATTGTTCTAATGTGGTCAGCAAAATGAATTTTTTTTGTTGATAATGGATCACAAGTTGTTAACAAGTCCCAACATTTTTTCTGACCTAGCTTTTCTAATTGTTTTCTTAAATTCTTTTGAGGAGGGACATCTGGTACAAAAAAACCTTTTGTGATTGAGTTCATATACAACCCACTCCCTCCAACAAGAAAAGGTAAATTATCCTGTTTAATTTCTCTTTTTATTGATTTATGGGCAATTTCTTGAAATTGTTTTACGTTAATTGGATGAATTGGCTCCTCAATATCAATTAAAAAATGCTTTACTTGTTGTTGTTGTTTTATAGATGGTTTGGCTGTTCCAATATCCATAGACTTATAAATTTGCCTTGAATCGATATTGTGTATATGAGTTTTAAAATATTCTGCAATTTCAATAGCCAATTCTGTTTTACCACTTGCGGTAGGCCCAATTAAAATTATTACACGAGGCGGATATGAAGACATATGAATTTATGAAGAAAAAAAAATTAGCTATATAATTAAAGTAATTAAATTTTTCATTGACTTCGAGCCTTTATCTTATTGCGGTGGTAAGTTTAATTAAATACCTTTTAAAAATAACATTTTAAAAGTTTAATATTTTTTTTATATTAAATGAGTGAGGACAAAAGATCTAATAAAATCTCAAATGATTATGGCGCAGAACAGATTCAGGTTTTAGAAGGGTTAGAACCAGTTCGTAAACGTCCTGGGATGTATATAGGTTCTACAGGGCCTAGGGGATTACATCATTTGGTATATGAGGTAGTTGATAACTCCGTTGATGAAGCACTAGCAGGACATTGCGATAATATAGAAATAGTTCTTAGAGCAGATGGTTCTGCTTTAATTTCTGATAATGGACGAGGTATTCCAACAGATATTCATCCAAGAACAGGGAAAAGTGCTTTAGAAACTGTACTAACTGTTCTTCATGCAGGAGGTAAATTTGGAAGTGGTGGTTATAAAGTTTCAGGGGGTTTGCATGGAGTTGGAATATCTGTAGTTAATGCATTAAGTGAATGGGTTAATGTGACCGTTTATAGGGATGGTCACGAATTTAATCAAAGATTTGAAAAAGGTGTATCAAAAGGGGAATTGCAAACTATAAAGCAGATCGGCAAACCATCTAAGAAAGGAACAACTATTTGTTTTAAACCCGATAAAACGATTTTTTCTGGAGGCATTGAATTTGAATATGCTCTTCTTTCATCTAGATTGAGAGAATTAGCTTATCTTAATGGTGGAGTAAAAATTGTTTTTAGAGATGAAAGAAATCAATTATCAGATGGTTCATTTAAAGAAGAAATTTACTTATATCAAGGAGGTATTAAAGAATATGTTGAATACATGAATGCTGAAAAAGAATCTATTCATCCTGAAATAATTTATGTTGACTCACAGAAAGAAAATGTATATGTAGAAGCAGCTCTACAATGGTGTTCAGATGTATATTCAGATAATATTTTGGGATTTGCAAATAATATTAGAACTATTGATGGAGGAACTCATATCGAAGGGCTAAAAACAGTTCTGACTAGAACTTTCAATAATCTCGCAAAAAAGAGAGGCAAAAGAAAAGATATTGAAAAAAATTTAGCTGGTGAAAATATTAGAGAGGGCTTGACTGTTGTTTTGTCGGTAAAAGTTCCAGATCCTGAATTTGAAGGGCAAACAAAAACAAAATTAGGAAATACTGAAGTAAGAGGAATTGTGGATTCCCTTATTGGGGATGCTCTCACAAAATATATGGAATTCAATCCTGGAATTTTGGACTTAATTCTTGAAAAAGCAATTCAATCATTTAATGCAGCAGAAGCTGCGAGAAGGGCTAGAGAATTAGTAAGAAGAAAAAGTGTTTTAGAAAGTTCTACCTTACCGGGTAAATTAGCAGATTGTAGTTCTAGAGATCCCTCAGAATCAGAAATTTATATAGTTGAAGGAGATTCAGCTGGAGGTTCCGCAAAACAAGGACGAGATAGAAATTTTCAGGCTATTTTGCCACTCAGAGGTAAAATTCTCAATATTGAAAAAACTGACGACACTAAAATTTATAAAAATACGGAAATTCAGTCATTAATCACTGCTCTAGGATTAGGAATAAAAGGAGAGGAGTTCGATGAAAGTTCTTTGAGATATCATAGAGTTGTAATTATGACAGATGCTGATGTTGACGGTGCTCATATAAGAACTTTATTGTTGACATTTTTTTATAGATATCAAAGAGAACTTGTTGAGAACGGTTTTATATACATTGCTTGTCCCCCTTTATATAAAGTTGAAAGAGGTAAGAATCATAATTACTGTTATAACGAGAACCAATTAAAGGATACAATTGCAGGTTTTGGAGAAAATGCGAATTATAATATCCAGAGATTTAAGGGATTAGGTGAGATGATGCCGAAACAATTATGGGATACAACTATGAATCCTCAAACTAGGATGATGAAAAGGGTTGAAATCGAAGATGCACTTGAAGCTGACAGAATATTCAATATACTAATGGGTGATAAAGTTGCACCAAGAAGAGAATTTATTGAAACTCATAGTAGCAACTTAGACATGGCAGCTTTAGATATATGATTAATAATCTTCTTAAAAACTTTTGCCTAATATCTTTTGCATTAATTGCTCCAATTACATTACCTGCGGGGGGGATCCAAAAAAGCTTAAATCAAAATAAGTTTACTTATAATTCAAATGAAATTATATTGATTTCTAATACTTCTCTTTATTCTTATCCTCAAATTCATGCTAAAGAATTATTAGTTCTTGACGTAGGTACAACTTTATCAGTATTACGTAGTTGGAAAGTCTGCAAAAGTGAAATTTGGGTTAGGGTTGAATTAGCTTCTAATAAATTTTTAGATGATCCAAATAAGATTTTAAAAGGTTGGATAAAAATGTAAAATTTTGGATTTTAGTTCAATATTTATACTTTTACTTGGAAGTACTTTTGGATTAATATTAAGAATATTCATACAAAATAATTTTAAAAAAAGTATAGGCTTTGATATCCAAAATACTTCAATAGTAAATTTTTTATCAGCTTTTTTTTTAGGAATTTTAGTAGCATTAAATTTTATTAATACTGAAATATTAATGCTACTTTATAGCGGTTTTTTAGGATGTTTTAGTACATTTTCTTCCTTTATATTTCAACTATTTAACTTATTTAAAAAGAGAAAATTCCTAAGATTATTTTTCCACTATACCGAAGTGATAATTTTTTCTTTCCTCTTTTTTTATTTAGGTTACTTTGTTATTCAGTTTTTTTAAAGTGAAAATAAAAAATTTTATTTTTATTCTTTTAGCTGCTTACTTAGCTACTTTTTTAAGATTAATTATAAATAATAACTTTTTTATTTCACTAATTGGATCATTTTTAGTGGGTTTTTTTATCAATAAAAGATTAAGTTATTCAATTGAAAATATTTTATTGAGTGGTTTTTTTTCTTGCTTTACATCTTTTAGCGGATTTATATATTTTTTGTACAAAATTCTAAATCAAGGGGATTGGATAAAATTTATTATTTTGTCTAATTTAATCATTATTGTGAATTTATTCACAATGTTCGTCGGGTTCTGGATAAGTAGAAAAATTACTTAGATTCCATATAATAGTGTTGTTACTTTGACAAGGGATTATATTTATGAAAAAAAATAATCTTGAAACAGTTTCATCTTTATCTTCAGATTTAAGTACACGAGAAAATATTACTATTCAACTTGAGGAATTGCTCATCGCGGGAAATTATGATGAAGCTAAGTTACTTTTAGAGCCTTCACAACCTGTTGATATTGCAGATGCCATTGGAAGCCTTCCACTAATATTGCAGGCATTAGCATTTAGATTGTTAAAGAAAAATGAAGCAATTGAGGTTTATGAATATTTAGATCCAGTAGTTCAGCAAACTTTATTAGAAAGGCTTCGTTCAGGTGAAGTTTTAGAAATCGTTGAAAAAATGTCTCCTGATGATAGAGTTCAACTCTTTGATGAATTACCTGCAAAAGTTGTACGAAAATTTTTGTCTGCTCTTAGTCCTGGTGAAAGGAAAGTAACAGCTGAATTACTTGGATATGAGCCTGAAACTGCTGGGAGACTAATGACAACTGAATTTATAGACCTTAAAGAGATGTTAACAGCAGCCGAGGCTCTTTCTTTAGTTAGAAAAAGAGCCCCATTTACTGAAACTATCTATAGCTTATATGTTACGGATAAAGAAAGACATCTAACTGGTATTCTCTCTTTAAGAGATCTTGTAACAGCTGATCCTTCTAAGCCAATAGGAGATGTTATGACAAGAGATGTAGTTAATATCTCTACTAATACGAATCAAGAAGAGGTTGCTAGAGCAATACAAAGATATGATTTTTTAGCTCTCCCAGTCGTTGATAAAGAAAAAAGACTGGTTGGGATTGTAACTGTAGATGATTTAATCGATGTCATAGAACAAGAAGCAACAAGAGACATTTATGCCGCGGGGGCAGTACAGCCTGGAGATGAAGATGATTATTTCCAAAGTAGTTTGTTTACGATTGCCCGAAGAAGAATTTTATGGTTATTAATTTTGGTTTTCGCAAATGGTTTAACTACAAAAGTTATAGCTATGAATGATCAAATATTAAAAGAAATAGTTTTGTTAGCTGCATTTATTCCATTACTTATTGGAACGGGGGGAAATGTAGGCGCTCAAAGTTCAACGGTTGTCATTAGGGGGTTAAGTACTCAAAAATTAAAGTCTCTTGGTGCAATCAAGGCAGTGGTTAAAGAGGCAATAACAGGCGCTCTATTAGGTGTTTTCATGATGCTTGTAGTATTCCCCTTCGCTTGGTGGCAAGGAGAGGGGCCTTTAATCGCGTCTGCGGTGGGAATAAGTTTAATATCAATAACAACTTTAGCTGCTACAACAGGAGCGATACTCCCTTTGCTGTTTGACAGAATGAAGTTAGATCCAGCCTTAATGTCTTCCCCTTTCATTACAACTGTCACTGATATAGCGGGTGTATTTATTTATCTCAGTACAGCAAAATGGCTATTAAGTGCGTCATTTGCCTAAATTAACTAGGTATTTATTCTCATTTTTGTAAAATTGTGGATTTTTTTGTTTAACTTTACATTTCTTAATGGTATTGTTTACAAAACATCATTCAACTTTCATGTCTTCTGAAACAATAAGTGAAAATAAACTAGCGTCAATCGCAAGTATAAAAGCCAGTAATGATGTAGATCTTGTTAGATCATACTTAAGGGATATAGGAAGAGTTCCATTACTATCGCACGAGCAAGAAATTACTCTAGGTCGACAAGTTCAAGAGTATATGGAAGTTGAGAGAGCAGAATTAGAAATCATTGAATTAACAGGAGATAAGCCTAGTATCGATGATTTATCGACCAAATTAAACTTATCTACTTCCATAGTAAAAAAAAGATTGAGAGCTGGACAGAGAGCTAAAGAAAGAATGGTTGCAGCAAACTTAAGATTGGTAGTAAGCGTTGCAAAAAAATATACAAAAAGAAATATGGAACTTTTAGATTTAATTCAGGAGGGAACTATAGGACTAGTTAGAGGAGTTGAAAAATTTGATCCAGCTAGAGGCTACAAATTTTCAACATATGCATATTGGTGGATTAGGCAAGGTATTACAAGGGCAATAGCTGAAAAAAGTCGCGCGATAAGGCTGCCAATTCATATAACTGAAATGTTGAATAAGTTGAAAAAAGGTCAAAGAGAGCTCAGTCAAGAAATGTCTAGGACTCCAACTGTAGGTGAACTTGCTAAATATGTAGAGCTTCCCGAAGACGACGTTAAAGATTTGATGTGCAAAGCTGGGCAGCCAGTGAGTCTTGAAACTAAAGTTGGCGATGGTGAAGATACCGTTTTATTAGATTTGCTGGCAGGGGGTGAGGATTTACCAGATGAACAAATAGAGATGGATTGTATGAGAGGTGATCTACATTCTCTTTTACATCAATTGCCTGATCTTCAATGTAGAGTCTTAAGAATGAGATACGGTATGGATGGTGATGAGCCAATGTCTCTTACAGGTATTGGTAGAGTACTAGGGATAAGTAGAGATAGAGTAAGAAACCTCGAACGAGATGGATTAAGAGGATTAAGAAGACTTAGTGATAATGTAGAAGCTTACTTTGTTTCTTGAATAAATTCATTTATTAATTTATTTGTTTTTTCGGGTTCTTCATCATGAGGACAATGACCTGCCCCATCAATAATATCTAATCTCTTAATATTACTAAATTGTTTCTTCC
The DNA here is from genome assembly GCA_003209375.1 of Prochlorococcus sp. AG-459-N19. Taxonomy (GTDB): domain Bacteria; phylum Cyanobacteriota; class Cyanobacteriia; order PCC-6307; family Cyanobiaceae; genus Prochlorococcus_A. The sequence goes on from QCRF01000008.1 coordinate 12,449, forward strand.
ACTCTCTTGCTTCATTTAGAGATTCCCAAGGATCTTTTTCTCCCCAAATCAATTGGATTGGAGCATGAACCCTATCGAAAAGGTCGGTAGCAAGATAGTCATCAAATAAGTTAATAAAACCCCGAAATGCTTCTTTGGAGTTTTTCCTTTGAGAGGGTTGATAAAGTATTTCAATCAACTCATTATCGACATTTTTTCCTGAAGGGTAAGCTTGTTCAAGTATTTTTCTTATAACTTTTGGATTAGCAGCTCTTTTAAAAAGCGTATTACTTATTACTCTTTGTCTGACTATCGTTTTGAGGACGGGTCTAAGTAAATTCATTAAGATATCACCTTTTTTTAAACGTTTATCATCCATAGTTCTTTGTGCACAATCAATCAAGATGATACCTTTGCAATTATCTTTGAGGATTTCAGCAGCTTTCAATGCAATAACACCACCAATTGAATTTCCTACCAAGTAAACAGGAGATTTTATTACCTCTTCACAAAATTTTGATATTTGGTTGCCCCATAAGTCAAATGAATATTTAATTGAGTTTGCTTTATTAGGTTCGTAATTTAAAAAAGCACTAGGCTGACTGCTTTTTCCAAATCCTAATAAGTCAATTGCATAGCAGTTAGAAAATTTACCAAGAAAATCTTGATTATGTCTCCAGTGGTTTTTTGATGCTCCAAATCCATGTACCAATAAAATTTTGATATTTTTTTTAGATGTAGATTCTTTTGATAAAGACCAAGAAATTTCCCAACTTTTCCACTTCCAAGTTTCAGATTTATTTAAAGACACCATAAATTTATTTTTAATTAAACTTTAATTCAAAAAAAAATTATTCGTTTTTAATAAATTATTCTTAGTTAAGAAAAAGCGATCATTTATGAAAAAGAAAAATGTCATATGTATCGGAGAGGCTTTAATAGACAGAATCAGAAATAAGTTAAATCATGGATTTACAGATTTTTTGGGTGGTGCGCCTGCTAATGTTGCTTGTGCATTAAGAAAATTAAAAATAGATTCAACATTTATAGGCAATTTGGGTAATGATGATTATGGAAAAAAATTTATTAAGCAATTTAATGATTTGGACGTTAATCTTGATTTCTTGCAATTAGATAATGATTCTTCTACTCGTGTGGTTAATGTAGATAGAGATCAATTTGGAGATCGTTTTTTTTCAGGATTTGAGGAAAGTTCTCATTCATGCTACGCAGATGAAGTTCTCAGTAAGAATTTAATCGAAAAAGAAATTTTAAATTTGGAGAAATCTTTTCTAGAAACAAAATATTTGGTTACAGGAACAATTTTATTATCATCTCCAAAATCAGCAGAGACTCTTTTTTTTCTTCTTGAACAGGCTAAAAAATTTGAAGTCAAAATAGTTATTGACTTGAATTGGAGAGAGGTCTTTTGGGATCATTCAAGTTTTCCATTAGAAATTAGTAAAGCCGCAAGAGTCACTTTAATCAAGAAATTTTTAAATCATGCAAATGTTTTAAAACTTGCCAAAGAAGAAGCAACTTTGTTTTTTGAAGATGAAAATCCCTTGCTAATATCTCAACAATTATCTAATAGACCAGATGTAATAATAACTGATGGAAAAAATCCCGTTGCATGGTACATCAATGGATTACAGGGAATTACTGAAACTCCTAATTCACAAAAAATTGTTGATACGACTGGCGCAGGCGATGCTTTTCTAGCTGGTTTAATTTCAAAATTTATTTATTATGACTATCCTTTAAATGAACTAGAAATAGAAAATTGCATTAAGTTCGCAGGTGTTTGTGGATTATTAACTTGTCTTGGTGAAGGCGCCATCGAGCAACAGCCATATTATGAAAAGGTTAATAAATTTTTAGGATCTCTTATTTCGTAGTTTCTTCCATGATTTTTTGCATAACTAATTTCTATTTTCCAAAAATTATCGATAACTGGTTCTATTAATTCTGGCCATTCAATAACTATGATAGCTTGTTTTTGTATTGCCTCTTCTTCTTCTGAAAAAAAAACTTCTTTCGCTGAAGAAATATTTTCCAACCTGTATAAATCAAGGTGAATTAATGGAATTTTTCCTGAGTTATAGTGATGCGATAGAGCAAATGTAGGGCTTGTAATGTCCTCAGAGATTGATAAGCCTTGAGCAATCCCTTGAACAAATGAAGTTTTCCCAGCCCCAATTGGACCCTTTAATAAAACAATTGATTGGGGATTTAATTTCTGTGAGAGTTTTTTCCCTAAATTTAAAGTCTCTTTTAAATTCTCAATAAACACAAAATTACACAAAAATCATATATAGTTTAATAGAAAAGTATTTACTAATATGGTTATCGCAAATTCTGTTAAAACCTCTACACCAAATTTCGTTATTACAGATATCTCTTTATCAGATTTTGGACGTAAAGAAATAAAGATCGCCGAAACGGAGATGCCAGGATTAATGGCACTTAGAGATAAATATCAATCTGAAAAGCCACTAAAAGGCGCAAAAATAGCTGGAAGTCTTCATATGACTATTCAGACAGCCGTTTTAATAGAAACTCTTGTTGAACTTGGCGCGAAAGTGAAATGGGCTTCATGTAATATTTTTTCAACTCAAGATCATGCAGCTGCAGCAATAGCAGATAAAGGAATTTCTGTGTATGCAAAAAAAGGTGAGACTCTAGACGAATATTGGCAATATACCCATTACATCCTTGATTGGGGTTCAGACTCTCCAAATATGATTCTTGATGATGGTGGAGATGCAACTGGCTTATTGATACTAGGTAGCAAAGCAGAAAAAGATTTATCTGTTTTAGATAATCCCAGTAATGAAGAAGAAATTGCTTTATTCAGTTCTATTAAGTCTAAGTTGGAAAATGATAGTGATTTCTATTCTAGAATTAAGAGTAATATCATTGGTGTCACTGAAGAAACTACAACGGGGGTTGCCAGACTTTATCAACTGCAGAAACAAAATGCTTTACCTTTTCCCGCTATCAATGTTAATGATTCAGTAACAAAGAGCAAATTTGATAATTTATATGGTTGCCGAGAATCTTTAGTTGACAGCATAAAACGTGCAACTGATGTCATGATTGCTGGGAAAGTAGCTTTAGTGATGGGTTTTGGGGATGTAGGTAAAGGTTCAGCTCAGTCTCTCAGAGGACTTGGTGCAATTGTAAAAGTTGCTGAAGTTGATCCAATTTGTGCTCTTCAAGCTGCAATGGAAGGATTCAGCGTTGTTACATTAGACGATGTTGTGGAACATATAGATATTTTTGTTACAGCAACTGGGAACTATCAAGTAATAACAAACGAAAATCTTGTCAAAATGAAAGATGAGGCCATAGTGTGTAATATCGGTCATTTCGATAATGAAATTGATGTGGCTTCATTGAAAGATTATCCATGGGAAAATATTAAGCCTCAGGTTGACCATATAACTTTACCTAGTGGGAATAAAATAATTCTTCTAGCTGAAGGTAGATTAGTTAACTTAGGTTGTGCCACTGGACATCCAAGTTTTGTTATGAGTAATTCTTTTACTAATCAAGTACTAGCTCAAATTGAACTTTTCAATAAGTCAGAAAAATATGCTAAGGAGGTTTATGTCTTACCAAAACACTTGGATGAAATGGTAGCTAGATTACATCTCGATAAAATTGGTGCAAAATTAACAAAATTAACTAAGGAACAAGCTGATTATATTAATGTATCTGTTGAAGGACCTTATAAACCAGAGCTTTATAGATACTAAGTTTGAGTTTAATTTTTGTAAATATTCTTAATTCAATCCCTGACTATATTAGTTTGGCTGTTGAAAAGAATTCAACAATTGCATACCTCACTATTTGTTTGGCTATGTTTTTAGAAAACATAATACCTCCAATTCCTTCAGAAATAATAATGCCATTGGGAGGTTTTTTAGTTTATCAACAAAAATTAAATTTTTATATTTTAGTTTTTTGGGGATTACTTGGAACTGTCTTAGGATCATTACCTTGGTATTATTTAGGTAGATTAGTAAATGAAAAAAGACTTTCAAATTTTCTAGATAAAAAAGGAAAATATCTGGGTATTTCATCTAACGATTTGAGTAAAAGTAAAAGGTGGTTTAATAAATACGGGGTTTCTTTAGTTTTTTGGGGCCGACTAGTACCAGGTATAAGAACTTTAATTTCAGTTCCGGCGGGCATAGAACTTATGCCATTAAGAAAATTTTTGATTTGGACTACATTTGGTAGTTTTATTTGGGTAGCACTTCTCACTTTTGCAGGCTTTTTATTCGGTGAAAATTATCCAATTATTGAAACTTACTTTGATCAAATCAAGTTTTTTGTGAAGCCAATTCTAATTTTAATTTTCTTATATTTTTTGATCAAACTAATTAAAAGATTGATGAAAAAAAATGGCCCTTAAAAGGGGATTTCACTCGAATTACTATTGTTAGAATATTGGCTATTATCAGATTCTTTTCGGGAGCCAAGTAAATTTAATCTATCTACCCTAACAACTGGTTTATATCTATCTTCCCCAGTATTTTTATCTTTCCAACTATCAATTTTAAAGCTTCCTGTAATTCCAATTAAAGATCCTTTTTTAACGTAATCTGCGGCTATTTGTGCTTGCTTTCCCCATATTTCTAAATTAAACCAGTCGGGCTCCTCATCTCTGCTTCTTCTGTTAACTGCAAGTGTGAAATTTGCTACGACACTGCCAGATTCAAAATATCTGACATCTGGTTCTCTTCCTGCCCTGCCAACCAGGTTAATAGTGTTAATTTCCATAATTTTTTTTTTAATATTACTCATATTTCCAGATTATGCTAAAGTTTTGCGTGCTATTCATAACTAAAAGGCAGAAATATGAGAGCTTACTAAAAAATAGATATATTATTTAAAAATAATTAATTATTATTGTGATTTTTAACAGATTTAAATTTTCTAGAGATATTGGCATAGATTTAGGAACTGCCAATACTCTTATACATGTATCAGGCAAAGGCGTTGTTTTACAAGAGCCTTCCGTGGTAGCAATGGATTTAGAAGAAGGCATTCCATTAGCTGTTGGTAAAGAAGCAAAGTTAATGCTTGGAAGGACCCCTGGCAATATAAGAGCCGTAAGACCATTGAGGGATGGGGTTATCGCAGATTTTGATGCCGCAGAACAAATGATAAAAACATTTATTCAAAAATGTAACGAAGGCAAGGGGATTGTAGCCCCAAGAATAGTGATTGGTATTCCAAGTGGAGTTACTAGTGTTGAGCGGAGAGCAGTTAGAGAAGCTGGATTGGCTGGAGCTAGAGAAGTTCACTTAATTGATGAACCTGTTGCAGCAGCAATAGGAGCATCATTACCAGTAACTGAACCAATTGGAACTATGATTGTTGATATTGGTGGAGGTACTACTGAAGTTGCAGTATTAAGTTTAGGTGGAACTGTATTGAGTGAATCTGTTCGAATAGCAGGCGATGAAATAAATGAGTCAATTGCGCTGTATCTTAAAAAAGTTCACAACTTAGTTGTTGGAGAGAGAACTGCAGAAGATATCAAAATTAAAATTGGATCTGCATTTCCAGATGATGATTTTGATAAAACTACTCTAGAAGTTAGAGGCCTACATCTTTTATCTGGTTTACCTAGGTCAGTCACTTTGACTTCAGGAGAAATCAGAGAAGCCATGGCTGAAACACTGAGCAAAATAGTTGAAGCCGTAAAAAGAACTTTAGAGCGAACCCCTCCTGAACTTGCTGCAGATATTGTTGATAGGGGGATTATGCTTGCAGGAGGAGGAGCTTTAGTTAGAGGTATTAATGATTTATTGAGCGACGAAACGGGAATTTTTACTCACGTAGCAGAAAATCCTTTGCTTTGTGTAGTTAATGGCTGCGGGGAAGTTCTAGATGATTTTAAAAAACTTAAAAGAGTTGTTGATACTCCTGACTTTATAAGGAACGCGATAAGAGACTAATAATATGTTAGATATCCGACGAATTTCTTCTAGTCGTTGGTGGCACAAAAAGAAAAGTTGGATATTCTTTGGAATTTTTTTATTTTTAGTCTTTGTAAGGATTTCCAAAGGATCTTTATATAAAGATTTTTTTTACTTTATTTCAAGGCCTTTTTGGCCTGGTCAATTTCAAAAAGAAGTTATTCTTAAGAGCATAGATCAAGAATCTTTAATAAAATTAAATCTTCTAAAAAAGGATAATATAAGATTGCGGGAGATTTTATCTCTTCAACAATCATCTAATAAAGATAATATTTCAGCAGTAGTTATTTCGAGAAAAACAGGTGGTTGGTGGAGACAAATAATTTTAAACAAAGGTTCAAAAGATGGAGTCGAAATTGGTAGCACTGTTACTGGTCCAGGCGGATTATTAGGAAGAGTAAACAATACTTCTTTATTTACTTCGTCGGTAACATTATTAACTTCTCCAGAAAGTAAATTAGGTGTATGGGTTGATAGAAGTCAAATTAATGGACTACTGGTTGGTTTAGGAGATGATCAGCCTAGCCTAATACTGTATTCAAAAGATGCTGATATAAAAGTCGGAGATTTTGTATCATCCTCTCCTGCGAGTTCTTTATTACCTCCAAATATTCCTATTGGAATTATCCAATCTATAGATGAGACATTGCAATCAAAAAAAACAGCAAAAGTTTTACTTTTGGCACAACCTCAGTTAATTGATTGGGTTCAAATTTTGCAAGTTAATTTCTAATGAATAAATTTCTTACAAAAAAATTATCCATAATAAGCTTTATTTTTATCCCAATTATTTTTTTGTGGCATCCTAGTTGGCTTGGATTTTTAGATGTTCAACCATACTGGCCGTTATTTTGGTTATTGCCTTGGTCCATGATTAATGGATCAATTAATGGATTAATATTTGGTTTATTTTTAGGTTTAATTTTAGATTCTTTAACTCTAGATAATAATTTTACTCAAATACCAGGCTTAATTTTCTGTGGATTTTTGTTTGGGAGAATTAAATTAAACAGCGATATTTTTGTGGGACATTTTAGGTATGGTTTAATTTGTTCTTTTGGAAGTTTTTTATGTGGGACTTTTTATTTTTTACAAATTTTGTTGAGAAATTTTTCAGATAGTAATTCTTTAATGTTTATTCCCAGTCTAAAAAATATATTGGCTGAAGTTTTTTTGACAGGTTTTTTTGCTCCCTTTATTTGCTCCCAACTTTTAAGAATGTTTAAATTTTCAAGAGGAAAACTTTAGAAATAATTTTACCAAAAAGTAAAAAGTGTTAAATTAGATTTATATCTTAAAGTTATTTAAAATTTTTGTAAATCTACTGAATATCTCTTTGAGGGTTCGTAATGTTATATTTTTAATTGTTAGAATAATAACTCAACGCAATATCCTTTTGCTTTGAAATATCGAGAAATCTTTTTTTAACTATGTCAAAAGCAAGAATTTTAGTTGTTGATGATGAACCCGCAGTTTTGAAGGTATTAGTTACAAGGCTTCAACTAGCTGGATATCAAGTTTATTCTGCCACTAACGGCGAAGAAGCTCTTGAGTCTTTTCACAGAGATTCTCCAGACTTGATAGTTCTTGATGTTATGCTTCCAAAAATGGATGGATTTGCTGTTTGTAGAAGAATTAGAGCTGAATCAGTGGTACCAATAATATTCTTAACCGCTTTAGAGGCTATTTCAGAGAGAGTCGCAGGTTTAGATTTAGGGGCTGATGATTACTTATCTAAACCATTTAGCCCAAAAGAGTTAGAGGCTAGAATAGCTACTATTCTGAGAAGAATGGGTCCAACTGTATCGGTTACTGAAACTAAAGAAGTTCCTTCAGGCAAAGGAGTTATGAAATTTGGAAGTTTAGTTGTTGATACTAATCGCAGACAAGTTTCTAGAGCAGGAGATAGAATTAGCTTAACTTATACTGAATTTAGCCTCCTAGAATTATTATTTGACGAGCCTGGTAAGGTTGTTCCTAGAGCAGAAATTTTAGAACAGCTATGGGGTTATCCTCCTCGTAGAGCTGCAGATCTAAGAGTTGTAGATGTATATGTAGCTAGATTAAGAGGTAAATTGGAACCAGATCCAAGAAATCCAGAATTGATATTAACCGTTAGAGGAATTGGTTACGCATCACAGAGAGTTGGCGAAACGGCAACATCTTTGGCAAGTTGATCCTAAGTCTGATAATTTTATTAAATAAAAATATACTTAAATAAATTTTGTCTGAAATAAAAGAAGCCCGCTTACAAAAAGCTAATTCACTTGTTAGTAAAGGATTTGCTTCTTACGCTCAGAATTTTAAGGTTTCAAATAATACCAAATTTCTTATTCAAAAATTTGATTATTTGGAAAATGGTCAAGAGGAAGAATTCAGTGTTTCGCTTGCTGGTAGAGTGATGGCAAAAAGGGTAATGGGAAAAATTGCCTTTTTCACAATAAGCGATCAAGAAGGTCAGATTCAGCTTTATCTAGATAAAAGGATTATTAATTTAAATTTAGAAAAACAAAAATTACTTTCTTTCGAGGATATCAAGGAAATAGTAGATATTGGGGATTGGATAGGCGTCTACGGAACTATTAAAAAAACTAATAAAGGAGAGCTTTCAATTAAAGTAGAAAAATGGGAAATGTTATCTAAATCATTAAAACCCTTACCAGATAAATGGCATGGATTGACTGATATTGAAAAAAGATATAGACAACGATATCTAGATTTAATAGTGAATCCTCACTCTAAAAATGTATTTAAAATAAGAGCAAAATGTATAAGTTTCATTAGGAAATGGCTAGATAATAGAAATTTTTTAGAAATAGAGACTCCAATTTTGCAATCTGAAGCTGGTGGTGCTGAAGCGAGACCATTTATAACTCATCACAATACATTAGACATTCCTCTGTATCTAAGAATAGCTACAGAATTACATTTAAAAAGAATGGTTGTCGGAGGATTCGAGAAAGTATATGAATTGGGAAGAATCTTCCGTAATGAGGGGATAAGCACAAGGCATAATCCAGAATTCACCTCGGTTGAAATTTATCAAGCCTTTTCTGACTATGTAGATATGATGAATTTAACAGAAGAATTGATTAAAGACACCATAGCTGATGCATGCGGGTCTTTAATAATTAATTATCAAAATAAAGAAATTGATTTTTCTAAACCTTGGTCACGAATATCTATGAAAGATATTGTCAAAAAATATACTGGAATTGATTTTGATTCATTTAGTGGAGACTTTCAAGCAGCAAAACAAGCCGTTAAAAGTATAAATGTTGATTTCTCTAATAAAGTCAATACTATGGGAAGACTTTTAAATGAGGTCTTCGAGCAAAAAGTAGAATCAAAACTTATTGAACCCACTTTTGTTATCGATTATCCTGTTGAAATTTCTCCTTTAGCTAGGCCTCATCTGGATAATAAAGAAATGGTTCAAAGATTTGAATTATTCATTGTTGGTCGAGAGCTGGCAAATGCGTTTAGTGAGCTGATAGATCCAGTAGATCAAAGAGAGAGAATGCAATTACAGCAATCTCTTAGAGATGAAGGAGATCTTGAGGCTCACTGCATTGATGAAGATTTCTTGAATGCTTTAGAGATTGGCATGCCGCCTACTGGAGGATTAGGAATAGGCATTGATAGGCTAATTATGTTACTTACCAATAGCGCATCAATTAGAGATGTAATCCCTTTCCCGTTGTTAAAACCAGAAATAACTTCCAAAAAAAATGAAAAATTACCCTTGAATGAAGTAAAATAGATAAATTATTCCAATACGAATTTTTTTAAATGAGTGGTGAACGTGTTGGTTTCCGTTTCAAACACGCGGATGCAGTAGTAAAAAGAAATCCTCAAGGCCGATCAAGAAGAGGATGGGTTATTGAACCAGTAGAGCAAACTACAAGCAGGGGTACAAAGATGCCTGCATACAAAATTCGCTGGAGAGATAGTGAGAGACCTGAAACTGTCTTGCAGCACATGTTAATTGCAGATCCAGATCCTTCCCCACCTCCAAGTTCAGTCAGTTTAGGTTCATAGTTTAAATAATTTTTTTATCTTTTTAGTGCAGAATTGATTTCTTTTTTAATACTTTTTTGTTTTTCATCTTGGCGTTTGTCATGTAATTTTTTACCTTTGCCGACTCCAATAGTTATTTTTATCCATGAGCCTTTTAAATAAAGGGATAATGGAACAATAGACATTCCTTTTTTTTCAGTATTGGATTTCATTTTTATGATTTCTTTTTTATGAAGTAGCAACTTTCTATTTCTTAATGGATCATGATTAAAGAAAGACCCCACATTTTTATGTGGTGAAATGTGAACATTTAATAATAAGATCTCACCATCTCTGAATGAGCAGTACCCATCTCTTAAATTTGCTTTTCCGTTTCTAATGGATTTTACTTCAGTCCCTAAAAGCTCAATTCCAGCTTCGATTGTTTCTGATATTGAATATTGAAATTTAGCATACCTATTCTCAGCTAGAAGTTTAAAATTATCTGTTTTATTAGTATTTCTTTTAACTTTGTTTGAATTTTTTGGCATTTTAGTTGTAAAAAATCTTTCTACTCAGAACAATTGCAATTAACCTTTCATTATGGCAATAATTTCTTCCAATTTAGACGATAATGACTTTTCTCTTCGTAAAAAAGAGCTTAGGCTAGTTGATTCGAAAATCATTCCAGAAGAAAAGAGAAATAATAATTTGAATTTAGCGCGGCCTCTTACTTTTAAAGAATTTATTGGCCAAGAACAACTGAAATGTTCTTTAAGAATAGCTATAGATGCTTCAATTTTAAGAAAAGAACCCTTAGAGCATACTCTTTTATATGGACAGCCTGGTTTAGGTAAGACTACTCTTGCTTTTTTGATAGCCCATGAATTGAATACAAAATGTAGGATTGCGACTGCACCAGCCATCGAAAGACCTAGAGATATTGTAGGTTTACTTCTTGGATTAAAAGAAGGTGAAGTTTTATTTATAGATGAGATACATCGCTTAAATAGGTTAACTGAAGAGTTGTTATATTCTGCAATGGAGGATTTTAGACTTGACTTAACTATGGGAGCTCATAGAGGAGCCCGTTGCAGAACAATTAATCTTCCTAGGTTTACTCTGATTGGCGCGACAACTAAATTAGCCTCAATAAGTGCACCTCTAAGGGATAGATTTGGTATTTGTCAGAAAATTGAATTTTATACATTTGATGAGTTGAAACAAATTATTGTTAATTTCTCCCGATTAATAAACCTTAATTTAGATGATGAAGCATCTTATGATTTAGCAAAGATATCTCGAGGGACTCCAAGAATTGCTTTAAGATTATTAAGACGAGTTAGAGATTATGCTCAAGTTGTTAAGAAAACTAATAAAATTACTTTGAATTTAATTAAAAAAGCTCTAAATTCATACCAAATAGATGAAAAAGGATTGGATTCTTTAGATACACGCTATTTATCTTTTCTTAACCAGAACTATAATACTCCAACTGGCCTTGATTCAATTGCAGCTGGCTTAGGTGACGATTCTTCGATGTTAGAATTTATAGTTGAGCCATATCTAATCAAAATCGGTTTTCTCACGAGAACTCCCAGAGGAAGATTGCTTACTGCTTTAGGAAAAAAATACATTGATTCAAAAAATGGTAACTTTTAAAAAAGTTAAGGTTTGTTTTTTATTAATTTTTATTTTTTTTAATATTTTTTATATTGCACCATGCTATTCATTGCCTTTAAGAGAGGATTTGTTTAAAAATGCATTAGATCTAAGTTCAGGCGGAAAATTTAATCTCGCTTTAAAAGAATGGAATCAATATCTTGATTTTTATCCTGATGATGCTGCAGGTTTTAGCAATAGAGGAAATGTAAGGCTTGTTACAGGAGATGTAAAGGGATCAATAGATGACCAAAATAAGGCAATAAGTTTGAATCCCAGTGAGATAGATCCTTATATCAATAGGGGGATAGCAGAGGAAGCATTGGGTCTATGGTCGGAAGCGAAAAAAGATTATATGTTTGTTCTTTCGCAAGATAGTAAAAATTTCTCAGCATTATATAATTTGGCTAATGTAGAAGGATCTATTTCACATTGGGAAAAAGCAAGAGATTTATTTTCAAAGGCTGCTTTATATAATCCTGGATTTGCAATGGCTAGGTCAAGCATGGCATTAGCAAATTTTCAATTGGGAAATATTGATGAATCTGAAAGAGAATTAAAAAAATTAATTAGACGTTATCCAACCTTTGCAGATGCAAGGGCGGCTTTAACAGCGTTGAATTGGTCAAAGGGTGAATCTGGAAAAGCAGAGAGTAATTGGATTGCGGTAACTGAGTTAGATCCTAGATATAGTGATGAAGAATGGTTAAAAAAAATAAGAAGATGGCCTCCACAACCAATTAAAGATTTAATGAATTTTATCAATTTAAAATAAGTAATGAATAAAGATCAGCTTTGCGAAAAAATTGATTCGTTTAATGATGAATTAATTAACTTAAGAAGACATATACATGCACATCCTGAATTAAGTGGACTTGAAAATCAAACAGCGATCTTGATAAGTGGTTTTTTAAAAAATATTGGTTGGAATGTTAAAGAATCTATAGGCAGGACAGGAGTCATAGCTGATTTTGGCCCCTTAGATAAGGGCATTATAGGTTTAAGAGTGGATATGGATGCTTTGCCAATATTTGAGGAAACTAGATTAAGTTTTTCTTCCAAAGTAGATGGTGTTATGCATGCCTGTGGTCATGATTTGCATATATCGATTGGATTGGGTGTGGCAAAAATTATTAAGGATTTAAAACTAAATTTTGGGATTCGGATAATTTTTCAGCCTGCTGAAGAAATTGCGAGTGGAGCTAGATGGATGATTAAGGATGGCGCAACTAATGGTTTAACACATATTTTGGGAGTTCATGTTTACCCCGATTTATCCGTAGGGACTATTGGCATTAAAGAGGGAAGTTTAACTGCAGCTGCAGGAGAACTTAAGGTGGAGATTAAAGGAAAATCAGGCCATGGTGCCCGACCTCACGAAGGAGTTGATGCTATTTGGGTGGCATCTAAAGTTATTTCGGGAATTCAAGAATCAATAACAAGGAAGTTAGACCCTCTAGATCCTGTAGTAATAACTTTTGGAAAAATAAATGGTGGTAATGCTTTTAATGTTCTTGCAGAAAAAGTCAATTTAATTGGTACGGTTAGATGCACTAATCTTAAAGTTTTTAATAATATTGGTAATTGGCTCAATGAGAATATCACTTCTTTAGCTAATAGTTGTGGAGCTGAAGCAAAAGTAATATTTAGAGAAATCACTCCTGCAGTTAACAATAATTCTGAAATTAATAAAGTCCTCAGAGATTCGGGAATTAAGATTTTGGGTCAAGAAAATGTTATCGAATTACAAAAACCATCATTAGGAGCTGAAGATTTCGCTGAATTCTTAAATGAGATTCCTGGAGCAATGTTTAGGCTTGGCGTTTCTACTTCAAATGGATGTGCTCCTCTTCATAGTTCTAAATTTGATCCAGATGAAAGAGCAATTGCTGTTGGCATTAAAGTGATAACAGAATCCATAGTAAAATTAAATAATGAAAAAATTAATACAATTGGTAAATAAAATTAATGACAAATTTATTTTATCTTTTGTGGCTCCTTTAATGATCCTCATATCTATTGTTGGATTGATATTTAAGGGCAATTCTAGGAAGATTTTTTATTTACCTATTGGCTTAATGGGGATTGTAATTATTTTAGAGAAGGTTGCAAGCAGAAAATTAGATAGGAAAAATATTTTAAAAAAGATAAAGTCTTATCAAAAATTGAAATAAAATAATTTTATTTATTTTTATGCAATATGCGATGACTATTTTTTAGAAAAGAGCTATTAATAAGAATAATACTAGGGGTGCTAGGAAATTTAACTTAGCTGAGATCATACCCTTTGAACCTAAATCATTAATCTTGATGCCGGGAAGTGGAGATTTGATCAAACTTTAGTAATAACACTTTTTAAAAATTTGTAAATTATGAGAAGTTCTTGGATTAAGCCTCGCCTTGGGAAAGACAATGTAACTCAGATGAATTTTGCGAGAAATGGATATATCACTGAAGAAATGGATTTTGTTGCTAAAAAAGAGAACCTTCCTTCTTCTTTAATAATGGAAGAAGTGGCAAGAGGAAGATTAATTATCCCAGCTAATATTAATCATTTGAATCTTGAGCCTATGTCTATAGGTATTGCCTCAAGATGCAAAGTTAATGCCAATATAGGTGCTTCCCCTAATGCAAGTGATATCAATGAAGAAGTAGAGAAGCTAAAACTAGCAGTTAAATATGGGGCTGATACGGTTATGGATCTTTCTACAGGAGGAGTGAATTTAGATGAAGTTCGGCAAGCAATTATTCACGAGTCTCCTGTTCCCATAGGAACAGTGCCTGTTTATCAAGCATTAGAAAGTGTGCATGGTTCAATAGATAGACTAACTGAAGATGATTTTCTTCATATTATTGAAAAACATTGTAAACAGGGGGTAGATTATCAAACTATTCATGCTGGGCTATTAATAGAGCATTTGCCTAAAGTTAAAGGAAGAATTACTGGAATTGTCAGTAGGGGGGGAGGTATTTTAGCCCAATGGATGTTACATCATTTTAAGCAAAATCCTTTGTACTCACGTTTTGATGACATTTGTGAAATTTTTAAGAAATATGATTGTACTTTTTCTCTAGGAGATTCATTAAGGCCTGGATGCTTACATGATGCTTCTGATGATGCTCAGTTAGCTGAGTTAAAGACTTTAGGCGAGCTTACTAGAAGAGCTTGGGAACATAATGTTCAAGTAATGGTTGAGGGTCCCGGGCATGTACCCATGGATCAAATTGAGTTTAATGTGAGAAAGCAAATGGAAGAATGTTCAGAAGCTCCATTTTATGTGCTTGGTCCATTAGTGACAGATATATCTCCTGGTTATGACCATATATCAAGTGCTATTGGGGCTGCCATGGCAGGATGGTATGGAACTTCTATGTTATGTTATGTAACCCCAAAAGAACATCTAGGTCTACCAAATGCAGAAGATGTAAGGGAAGGCTTAATTGCTTATAAAATAGCTGCTCATGCTGCTGATATAGCAAGACATAGAGCTGGAGCTCGTGATCGAGATGATGAACTTAGTCATGCAAGGTATAACTTTGATTGGAATAAACAATTCGAACTTTCATTAGATCCTGAAAGGGCGAAGCAGTACCATGATGAGACGCTGCCTGAAGAAATCTTTAAAAAGGCCGAGTTTTGTTCAATGTGTGGCCCCAAACATTGTCCAATGAATTCAAAGATTTCTGACGAATCTCTTGAAAAGTTAAAAGATAAACTTGAGGAATTTAATACTTCAGTGTAATTATCAATTAGATGTTATAGAATTTCCTTCGTCTTATTAACTACGTTTTCGACTGTAAATCCAAAATTCTTCATACATTCTCCACCTGGGGCTGATGCACCAAATCTATCCATAGTAATACAAATTCCATCAAAACCTGTATATTTATGCCAACCGAATGAATGGGCAGCTTCTACTACAACTCTCTTTTTCACACTACTAGGTAAAACACTTTCTTTGTAAGATTCTTCTTGTTCTTCAAAAAGTTCTACACAAGGCATAGAAACAACTCTAATTTTTTTATCTAAGTTTGAAATTTCCTTACTTGCTTCAATGCAAAGATTCAGTTCGCTTCCAGTGCCTATAAATATTAGATCTGGTGTTCCTTCGCAATCAGAAACTATATATCCTCCTAGAGCAACTTTGTCGATCGAAGTATTTTCTTGATTAGGCATACCTTGTCTACTTAAACAAAGAGCAGAAGGTCGTTTTCGATTTTGAATAGCAAGCTTGTAAGCTCCACTTGTCTCATTTCCATCTCCTGGCCTGAAAACTAGCATGTTAGGCATGGCACGAAGAGAAGGGATAGTTTCAATAGGTTGATGTGTTGGCCCGTCTTCTCCTACACCAATCGAATCATGGGTTAATACATAGATCACTCCTAATTCGCTGAGTGCCGAAAGCCTCATTGAACCTCTCATATAATCGGCGAAAACAAGGAAGGTTCCACCATAAGGAATAAGACCACTATTATGATATGCAATACCATTAAGTACAGCTGCCATAGCATGCTCTCGTACACCAAAATGTAAATATCTTTTTTCAGGACTATGAGGCTGGAATGATCCAGTTTCCCCCTTGATATCTGTGTAATTAGAGTGGGTTAAATCTGCGGATCCACCAATTAATTCAGGCAAGTTAGGTCCTAGAGCACCTAAACATATTTGTGAATGCTTTCTAGTGGCCAAACCTTTATCATCGGGCGAATAAAAGGGGAGATCTGAGTCCCAATTCTCTGGTAATTGGCCTTTTAACATTCTGTTTAACTCCGCCCCTTCAGAGGGATATTTTTTTCTATATTCTTCAAATTTAGAATCCCATTCTTTCTCTAAATTTTCGCCTTTGTTTATTGACTTTCTAAAATGCGCATATACTTCATCTGGTATTTCAAATGGAGGATAATCCCAATTTAGAAACTCTCTAGTTAATGTAGCTTCTTCTTCTCCTACAGCTGCTCCATGAATTCCAGCAGTATCTGATTTATTGGGAGATCCATAACCTATGGTTGTAGAAATTTTTATAATTGAAGGCTTATCTGTAATTGATTTTGCTTTTTCGATAGCTTCAGTTATTCCTTTAACATCATGATTTCCATCTGCAACATGTTGTACATGCCATCCATAAGCTTCGTATCTTTTTAAAACATCTTCGGTGAAAGAAACATCGGTTCGCCCGTCGATTGTAATTTGATTATCGTCATAGAGTGCAATTAATTTTCCAAGTTTAAGATGACCAGCTAGTGAGCAGGCCTCTGATGCAATTCCTTCTTGATTACAGCCGTCACCCATTATTACGTAGGTATAATGATCGACGATATTGCAATCAGGCTTATTAAATTTTGCTGCTAAGTGAGTTTCAGCTATTGCTAAACCAACTGCATTTGAAATTCCGGCTCCAAGAGGCCCAGCTGTAACTTCAACACCTTCAGTTTCGAATGTTTCTGGATGCCCTGGAGTTTTTGATCCCCATTGCCTAAATTCTTTTATATCTTCTATCGAAACTGATTTATATCCTGTCAAATGAAGCAAGGAATATAAAAGCATACAGCCATGACCAGCTGACAATACAAAACGGTCTCTATTGAACCATTTTGGGTTATTCGGGTTGTGATTAAGTATGTTTTGCCATAATGCATATCCCATAGGAGCACATCCCATTGGTAATCCAGGATGTCCACTATTAGATTTATTAACTGCATCTACAGCAAGCATTCTTATACTATTTACACAAAGTGATTCTAATGAAACAGATGCAGCGACCATTGTTTTAAAATAAGTTAAGTTGGAAATACAGAATTGGTTGTCTTCAATTCATTTTGCTGAAAGCAAGGCAAACATTGTGACCACCAAAACCGAAAGAATTAGAAAGAGCAACTCCTAATTGAGCTTCTCTTGCATCATTTGGTACATAATCAAGATCACATTCAGGATCTGGATTGACGTAGTTAATTGTAGGAGGGATAAAATTATGTGTCAAAGAAAGTATACAAGCTACAGCTTCTATACCTCCTGAGCCTCCTAGGAGATGACCAGTCATCGACTTAGTAGAGCTTACAGGAATAAGGTAAGATCTGTCTCTAAAAATAGATTTAATTGCAGAAGTTTCATTTTTATCATTAGCTGATGTACTTGTTCCATGAGCATTTATGTAATCAACTTTTTCAAGGCTAAGACAAGCTTCTTCTATTGCTAATTTAATAGCTTCTGCGCCTCCAGCCCCGCCTGGAGATGGAGCAGTAATATGATGAGCATCACATGTTGTTCCATATCCAACTATTTCTGCATAAATTCTCGCATTCCTTTTTTGTGCATTTTCTAAAGTTTCTAAAACAAGAATTCCAGATCCCTCTCCAATAACAAATCCATCTCTTTCTGCATCAAAAGGCCTGCTGGCAGTTTGAGGGCTGTCATTTCTGGAAGAAAGAGCCTTTGCACTGGCAAAACCTGCTACTCCTAGGGGCGTAATGCTCGCTTCTGCCCCACCACAGATCATTGCATCTGCTTTTCCAAGTTGGAGTATTCTAAAAGAATCACCAATTGCATTTGAACCGGCAGCGCAAGCGGTAGAAACAGAGGAACTTGGCCCTTTTGCACCTAAAGCAATTGCAGCCAATCCAGTTGCCATGTTTGGAATCATCATTGGGACTGTAAATGGACTTACTCTTTTAGGCCCTTTGTGACTCAATATTTGAGCTTGACTTTCCATAGTTAGTAAGCCTCCAACACCTGAACCAATAATCACTCCAATTCTTGATGCATTATGTTCAGTAATTTCAAGTCCAGAATCATTAAAGGCTTGCTTTGCAGCAATAACTCCAAATTGGGAAAAACGATCCCATCTTTTGGATTCTTTAGCTTCAATAAAATTTTCAAATTGAAGATTTTTTACTTCTGCAGCAAATTTGCAGGGATGTTGTTCAGGATCAAAGAGAGTAATATCTGAGATCCCATTAGTACCTGTTTGAAGACCGACTAAATATTCATCAATGTTATTACCAATTGGAGTTACTGCTCCGATACCAGTAATAACTACTCGATGGAAATTTGGCATTCTTTATTAACCTTTTTTTTCTTCGATGAATTTTACTGCATCACCAACAGTAGCTATTCCTTCAGCTGCTTCATCAGGAATTTCAATATCAAATGCTTCTTCAAGAGCCATCACTAGTTCAACGGTATCTAATGAATCTGCACCTAAATCATTTTGGAAATTTGAATCTGATTTTACTTCTCCTGGTTCAACGCTTAAT
Organism: Prochlorococcus sp. AG-459-N19; assembly: GCA_003209375.1. Lineage (GTDB taxonomy): Bacteria > Cyanobacteriota > Cyanobacteriia > PCC-6307 > Cyanobiaceae > Prochlorococcus_A. The sequence goes on from QCRF01000008.1 coordinate 31,336, forward strand.
TGTTCTGAAACAATTGAACAGACTTTTTCGAGGATTTCTTGTGACATAGTTTATGAAAATTACTAATTATCTATATGATTTTATGCCCTAGAGTTAACAAGAGTGAAGCATATCTTAATTTTTTTAATTTCTTTGTAAGACAATAGTATTATAAAACGAGGTTCAAAAGACAATTTTTACATGTCACACGCAGTTAAAATTTATGACACTTGCATTGGTTGTACTCAATGTGTAAGGGCTTGCCCACTTGATGTTTTAGAAATGGTACCTTGGGACGGCTGTAAAGCTGGCCAGATAGCTTCATCTCCTAGAACAGAAGATTGTGTAGGTTGCAAAAGATGTGAAACGGCTTGCCCAACAGATTTCTTAAGTATTCGTGTTTATTTAGGAGATGAGACTTCTAGGAGTATGGGCTTAGCATATTAATTTTTATAGTGCAGTTTTAAGAGAGTCCATATTTCAGTAAATACGCATTTTATTTCAATATAATTGAAAAAAAAATTCGTATGTGCGGAATAGTTGCTGTAACTGGATATAAAAAAGCTTTACCATTATTAATTAATGGCTTAGAAAAACTTGAATACAGAGGTTATGATTCCGCAGGTATTGCAATAATAAATTCCGAAACAAATTGTATTTCTTGTAATAAAGCAGAGGGAAAACTCAAGAATTTAATAAGTAATCTTAATGATCTCAATATTCCTGGAACTGTTGGTATAGGTCATACCAGATGGGCAACTCATGGAAAGCCTGAAGTTAAAAATGCACATCCTCATACTGATAGTTCAGGAAATATTGCAGTTGTTCAAAATGGCATCATTGAAAATTTCCAAGATCTAAAAAAAAAATTAGAGGAAGAGGGCATCATTTTTAATTCTGATACAGATACAGAGGTAATTCCCCATTTAATCCAAAGAGAGTTAAATACATTAAGTAAACTTAATCTTGAGAATAATGGTTCAACATTATTAGTAGCTGTGAGAAATGTAATATCTGATTTAGAAGGATCTTATGCTTTAGCAGTTTTATGGTCTGGTGCTCCAACTTCTTTGGTAGTTGCAAGAAGACAAGCGCCTTTGATTATTGGTTTGGGTGAAGGAGAATTTATTTGTGCAAGCGATACTCCAGCCATTGCGAACTTTACTAATATCATTTTGCCTATGGAGGATGAAGAAATAGCTTTATTAACACCTCTTGGAATTGAAATATATGACTCAAGCAACGAGAGACAATATCGTAATCCAGTTTCTTTAAAAGTCTCAGAGCAAGTAATTGATAAGATGCACTTCAAACACTATATGTTAAAGGAGATATATGATCAGCCACAGACTGCAAAAAACTGGTTGGAAAATTATTTAATAAAGAACTTAGATAATGGTCAATATCAAATTAACTATCCCTTTGATATAGAGTTTTTTGAATCAATTGAAAGAATTGAAATTATTGCTTGTGGTACGAGTAAACATGCTGCAATGGTGGGCAGCTTTTTATTAGAACAATTTTCAGGTATCCCTACAAATGTCTTTTATGCAAGCGAATTTCGATATTCACCACCTCCATTATTGCCAAATACATTGACTATTGGAGTCACTCAATCTGGAGAAACTGCTGATACTATTGCGGCTATCGATATGGAAATTAAAAGACGTTCTTCAATTGAAGATAAAAAATTTAAACCCAATGTTATTGCAATAACAAATAGAAAAGAGAGTTCTATAGGAAGGCAGGTTTCAAATATAATTGATATTTGTGCAGGAATAGAAGTTGGAGTTGCAGCAACAAAAACTTTTTTTGCTCAATTACTTTCATTTTATGGATTAGCTATAAAATTTGCTCAAATTAAAGCTAATCAAAGTCCTGATGAGATAGGTAAATTAATAAACGAACTTATAAAACTTCCGCCATTACTGGAAGATCTCTTAGAAAAACATAATAAATCTTCAGAAAAACTGGCACACGACTTTTTTAATATTAAAGATGTTATTTTTTTAGGAAGAGGAATAAATTATCCAATTGCTCTTGAAGGGGCGTTAAAACTCAAAGAAATTAGTTATATACATGCGGCTGGATATCCTGCTGGTGAAATGAAACATGGTCCAATAGCTTTATTAGATAAAAAAGTGCCTGTAATCTCTATTGCTTCCCCTGGTGAAGTTTTCGATAAAGTTATCAGTAATGCTCAAGAAGCAAAAGCTAGAGATTCATATCTGATTGGGATTGCTCCTGAATGCAATGGAACTGAAATCTTTGATTATTTAATGAAAGTTCCTTCCTCTAATGAATGGATTTCACCTTTACTTAACATAGTGCCTTTACAATTATTGAGTTACCATATCGCAGCTCATAGAGGACTTGACGTGGATCAACCAAGAAATTTAGCAAAAAGTGTAACTGTGGAATGATGAGTTCCTTATAAATTTTTATTTTTTTAAATTTATAGCTCTAGAAGCCCATTTGGAGGATTGATGATTAGAAAATTATTTTTTATATCTACTAATGGGACTATTTCTTTAACAAATGGTATGAGAACTTTTTTTTGATCTTTAAATAGTTCAACGACAAGTAAATTATTTTTCTCATTTTCTAAATTTATAACTTTCCCAATTATTTTTAATTCATTATTTTCTAAATTTTTGACCTCCAGATTGATAAGTTCTAGTAAGTGGAATTCTTCTTTTTTTAAATTGGGTAGTTTATCGGTTTTTACAAGAATTTTAAATTTTTTTAGCTGCTCTGCATGATTTCTTGTATTTATTCCTTCGAACTTAACTATGAAGGTAGATTTACCAGGCTGTTTGAAACCAGAAACAAGTTCTATTTTTGAAGGAGTTTCATTTTCTTTTTGCAACCATCTTATTCCAGGTTTTAAAAATCTTTCTTCAAAATCACTTAGAGATTTAACTTTGACCTGTCCATTAATTCCATGACATGATGTTATCAATCCAACAGTCAACCATTCATTTTTGTTTATCATATATTGTATTAAAATATGTATTGCATGGAATTATCTACTAAACCCATACTTCCTGGCTCTTTTGTTGTCGTGAAAGACACTAACTCTATATACAGAGGATATAAGGGTTTTGTACAAAGAGTTACAAAAAAAAGAGCAGCGGTTCTTTTTGAAGGAGGTAATTGGGATAAACTCATTACTTTTCAACTAACGAATTTAGAAATAGTATAAAAATTAGATTTTACCCATAGCTATAAATTTTTCTATTAAAATCCTAGCTGCATTAGTTTCTGCTTGTTTATGAGACTTGCCAAATGAAGATGATTCTTTTATTCCTTTGATCAATATATCGCAAGAAAATCTTTTAGGGTCCCCATTTGTCTTTGAGACTTCAATTATTTTGTATACTGGCAATTCAATGCCTTTACTTTGACACCACTCTTGTAATATTGTCTTAGATTTGAATTTATATGGAGCTTTTAAAAATATTTCTGAATCTTCTTCCCAAATATCATCTAACCAAAGATTTACTTCCTGAATTGAATTAAAGCACTTATAGACAGCACCGATTAACGCTTCAGTAGCTTCACCAATAATAGTATTTTTTGAATTTTCATCACCAATAGCCTTAGGTCCTTTAATTATTAATTTCTCTATATCAATTTTTTTTCCTAATTTAGTTAACCATTCATCACTTACAATTTGCGCTCTTAGCTCTGATCTTTCTCCTACGCTCATTTTTGGATATTTTTTTTCAATAAACTTAGAAGCAGCTAATCTGAGTACCGCATCTCCGAAAAATTCTAGTTTTTCGTAATTTATTATTTTGTCACATGAAGAATGGATGAATGCTTGATTAAAATCTTGAATCACTGAAATATTTTGAGTTCTGATTATTTCAGAAAATCTTTTTGATTTAATATTTAAAGATTTTAAAAAAGTAGTTATTTGATTAATTCTCTTTGCGTTGATTATATTTGTCATCTGATTTGAATAATCACAATAATTAGAAAGCAGGTCATAAGCCGGGTTCTGTTCATCTTAGTTAAGATGGGTAATCATCTATCTAGGACTGGAATTACTTCACAGTCTCAAGCGGCGCTTAAAAGTAGATTCTGTAATGGTCATAAATCTACTAAGCCTTGCTCCCAGCCGGGGTTTACCTAGCCAACACTTCTCAATGTTGCTGGTGCGCTCTTACCGCACCCTTGCACCCTTGCCATACATAAGTATTAGGCGGTATGTTTCTGTGGCACTATCCTCGCGGTTGCCCGCACTGGGAATTACCCAGCAAGCCTGACCATGTGGGAGCCCGGACTTTCCTCAAGAAAGTTTTATTTTGAAAACAAAATAAAACTTTCTTGCGATTGCCTCTCCTGCTTTCTTTTAGCATAATGCTTAGTACTCCAAAAATCATCTATTGGGGCTGTAGCTCAGCAGGATAGAGCAACGGTTTCCTAAACCGTAGGTCGTGGGTTCGACTCCCGCCAGTCCCGTAAAAATAAAAAAACTATATGTAGTATGTGTGCAAACTTGCTACTCTCTAGCTAGCGTATAGTTAGTAATAAATCTTTTATGGCTAAGTTGCATGATATGCGTTTAAAGCTCTTAATTCAACAAGAGCATGAACGTATTTCTAAATCCCAACCTAACGATTTAGATCTTTCAATAGTTCAAGCAAGATGCCTTTGCTGGCTTGCTCTATTGGCCGAAGCTCACGAAGATCAAGCAAATGATGCTGAAAAAAGAGGTGATGCCGAGCAAGCAATGGGATGGTTTGCTGATTCTATGAGACTAAGAGATGTTATTAATTTAGTTACTAGTATAGAAATACCATTGCCAGATAGTCCAGATTCACTCGACGAAAATGACGAATTATTGGATGGTCCTACAATTTTGCCCAAATAGTGAGATGATATAAAAAGAATTATATTTTCTTTTGGCTGAAGAAACATGTCAATGCTCTGATTGTCAGAGATTTTATAGAGAGCATGATCGTTTAATTAGAGAATTTCCTACTTTTAAACAACAACAAGAACTAAATTGGGCATCTATTCAATCTTTCAGAACTCTTTGTACTAAGATTACAGATGAGTTGCAGAGAGAATTATCTGAAAGGGAATCAAATGAAGGTTTCAGTCCAGAAGATAAACATATTTCTGATACTGAAATTACTGAGGCTTTGGATGAACTTGAAAATGTGAATGCCTATTTATATTCAATCGAGGCATTAATGGAGAGAATATTTGACACAAAAATTTCAAACAATATTGAATCTAAATTTCAAGAAATTGCCAATGAATTAGCCCCAGACCCATTAAATATGGATCGATTAATTTTGAATAGATTGTTTCATCAAACGCCAGATTCACCAGATAAGAAAAATATTAATTAGTTAATTCTTCGACGTCGCAAGTAATTTCAACTGGCATTGGAGAGACTTTCCAGATAGATTTGCAGTACTCTCTAATAGATCTATCTGAAGAAAAATATCCTGATCTAGCAGTATTTAATAATGCCATTTTATTCCAAGATTTTTTATTAGTCCAACATTTACTGACTACATCCTGTTTATTTAAGTAGTCTTCAAAGTCAGCCATAACAAAAAATGGGTCATATCCAGTCAAGCTATTTAATAAAGGTTTAAATAATTCTTTATCCCCATTACTAAAGTGCCCAATTTCAATTAAGCGTATAACCTCTTGAAGCTCTGGACATTGATCAATAAAAGTTTTGGGAGAGTAATTATTATTTTTTAAATCCATAATTTCGCTTTCAGTTTTTCCAAAAAGAAAGAAATTCTCTTTTTTCACAAGATCTCTTAATTCCACATTAGCTCCATCTAAGGTTCCAATTGTTAAAGCTCCATTCATGGCAAACTTCATATTTCCAGTGCCAGATGCTTCTTTTCCAGCAGTTGAAATTTGTTCTGAAAGATCAGTTGCGGGATAAACTATTTCACCAAGTTTAACGTTATAGTCTGGCAGGAAAACAACTCTTAATAGACCATCCATATCTGGATCAGAATTAACTACATCAGCAATACCATTAATAAATCTAATCATAAGCTTTGCCATAAAGTAACCTGGTGCAGCTTTACCTCCGAATATTATTGTTCTTGGTACTTCGTACTTATTTGTAGCATTTTTGATTCTTAAATATTGAGCAATAATTTGCAGAGCGTTTAAATGTTGCCTTTTATATTGATGGATCCTTTTTACTTGAACATCATATAAACTTGATGGATCTACAAGTATGCCAGTTTTTGAATGGATAAAACTAGCCAATTTTCTTTTTCCATTAAGTTTCGTTTCCTCAAATTTTTGTAAAAAATTATTGTCATCTTTTTTTTCTTCTAACTTTTTAAGAAGTTCCATATTAGTGATCCAATTTGGACCAACTTCTTTTTCTAGAAGAGTAGATAATGATGGATTAGATAGAGCAACCCATCTTCTTGGAGTAACCCCATTAGTAACGTTTGTAAATTTTTCAGGCCATAGATCTGCGAATTCAGGAAGCAGTTGTCTTTTTATTAGATCTGAGTGAAGAGCTGCAACTCCATTTATATGATGTGCTCCAATTGTAGCTAAATGGGCCATTCGAACTGATTTGGAGCCTTCTTCATCAATTATTGATAGTTTTTGAAGTATCTTGTCATCTCCAGGATAACGTAGTCTTAATTGTTGTAGAAATCTCCAATTAATTTCATAAATAATTTCAAGATGACGAGGAAGAAGATCATTAAATAAACCTAAATCCCATTTCTCTAAAGCTTCAGGTAATAATGTGTGATTAGTATAAGCAACTGAGGAGGTTGTTATGTTCCAGGCTTTATCCCAACCTATTTGATACTGGTCTATAAGAAGTCTCATTAATTCCGCAACTGCGATAGCAGGATGAGTATCATTCAATTGAACTGTCCAGTGCTTAGGAAATTCTGTTATTGGTATTGATCTTTTTTCAAGGCTTCTC
>QCRF01000009.1 GCA_003209375.1 Prochlorococcus sp. AG-459-N19
GTTTACCTTCTGGAGCCAAAGACGAGTCAAGCAAAGTAGGTATAGAAACAAAAATAACTCCCTTTTCACTTTCTAATTCATCCCAATTTTCAACAATTATATGATGACAATTAAGATTATCGGTTATTAGATTTTTTTCTACCCCAAGGTGAATCGAAACAAAAGAAGGTGAGGGTTTATAAGTTTCTGACCACTTATATTCACTTTTTGGCACGTTTTTACTCAAAATCAATCCTTTTTTGTTTTCTCTTAATCCAAATGTATCCCATCTAGTGGAGTTAGATACAATTATGTTTGAATAAATTTCTTCCCCATTTGAAAGCTTAACTCCTATAGCCTTTTCATCCTTTAAAAGGATTTGTGTCACATTGGCTTTGTATCTAATTTTGCCTCCTAATTTTTTAATCCCAGAAACTAACTTCTCTGCTATTATTCCTACTCCCCCTTTTGGATAATTTATACCTCCAGCATGTCTATCAGTAAAGACCATTCCCGCATTAATCATAGGAGTTTTAAGAGCCGGCATTACAGACCAACAAAAACATTCAATATCGATAAATTTTAAAAGTTCAGGATCTTTTATAAACTTTCTCGCAACATCTCCTGCATTTACAGGTAGCCATCTAGCTAACCCTAAACAAGATAATGGAGATTTAAAGAAAACTTTAAAAAGATAACTTGGATCCTCTATTGATAAAAGGGGCATTGAATCTAAACACTTAAATACACTTGCACAAGTATCGTAGAATTTCTTGATACCTTTTTTTTCATTAGGGTAATTCGCTGATAATTTATTTATAAATTGCTCATAATTTTTATCTACAGAAATATTAAAATTGTTTGGCAAATGGTATTCCAGTTGTACAGGATCAGGAATAGTTTCGCATTTTTCATTTACATCCTTTAGAGCACGAGTTAATAAATTGGTATAACCTTTATCTCCAAATCCAAAGATCATTGAAGCGCCAACATCAAAGGTATATCCCTTTCTCTTGAAAGAGCCCCCACTTCCTCCAGGAATAATATATTTCTCAAGAACTAGTACGTGAGCCCCCTTAGAAGCTAGTTGTGATGCTGTTACTAAGCCTCCTATCCCTGAGCCAATAATAATTGCATCGAAATTTTCCTTATTGAATTCCATGTTGGGATCTTTGATAATTAATTTTAGTAAATTTTGCTAAGTAAGTGGTCTTTTTCAAAACAAGTATTTAGTTTATTTTTAAAATCATTTAAGGCTTCTGTAGATCTTTCTTGATAAGCTTTATACCTCAATCTTTTATCTTTTATCTTCGTAGTTAGTTCAGGAACTAAACCAAATGAAGCTGGCATTGGTTGGAATTTATTCTTTTTCTGATTAGACAATATTTGATTTTTATTACTGATAAAATTTATTAGAGAACCAATCATCGATTCCCCAGGAAAACTTACTGGTTTATTACCCTTTGCTAATAAAGATGCATTTATTCCTGCAAGCAAACCGCCCGCTGCTGCTGCTGCATAACCTTCTGTCCCCGTAATTTGCCCCGCAGCAAAAAGATTTTCTCTTTTCATAAACTGCAATGTCGGTAAAAGTAATTTTGGAGATTCTAAAAAAGTATTTCTATGCATTACTCCAAAACGTACAAACTCAGCATTTTCTAAACCAGGAATCATCCTAAATATTCTTTTTTGCTCTGACCATTTGAGATTAGTTTGAAAACCTACCATATTCAGTAATTTCCCTTCTAAATCTTCTTTCCTTAATTGGACAACTGCATGAGGTCGCTTTTTCAACCTATTTTCCCTATCAAATAAATCTCCCCATTTTGGATCCCACAACCCGATAGATTTTAAGGGCCCGTATCTCATTGTATCAACTCCTCTTCTAGCAATTTCTTCGATAGGTAAGCAAGCTTCAAAAAAATTTGCCGATTCTTTTTCAAAGTCTTTTAAATTAGCTTGTTCTCCTTCTATTAATTGATTTCTGAAATTGTTATATTCATCCTTTCCCATAGGGCAGTTAAGATAAGCAGGATCGCCTTTGTCATATCTACTTGCTTTAAATACAATCTCTTGATCAATAGTATCTCCATAAATAATAGGACTAGCGGCATCAAAAAAATGACACGCATCAATGCCTGTAAAAGCTTGAATTTTATAGGATAACTGATCGGCAGTTAATGGACCAGTTGCGAGGATAGTAATATTTTCTTTGTTAGGGAGATCCAATTGCTCAAATCTCTTAATTTCAATTAAAGGATGATTAGATAAAGCTTCAGTTAAAGCGAAACTAAATTTAGATCTATCAACAGCCAAAGCGCCTCCAGCTGGCACGGCAAATTTGTCTGCTGTTTGAACTATTAATGATTTAAAAATTCTAAGTTCTTTTTGCAATAAACCTGCAGCTCTATCAGGACTTAAAGCTCCAAAACTGTTGCTACAAACCAATTCCCCAAACTCACTCGTATGATGAGCTGGAGTTGACTTGATGGGTCTCATTTCAACCAATTTAACTCGTATACCAGAATTAGCTACCTGCCAAGCAGCTTCAGAACCTGCAAGGCCTGCTCCGATTATAATTACTTCTTTATCTATCAAATCAGATTAATCCTTGCCCAAAAAGTCTCTATTAAATTGCTCTCTTGCTGGTTTTTGTATATTGAATATGACCCAAGCTAAAGCAGCTATGATTGGTGCGAAGACTACAATTGTTCTGAGCATTTTTTAAAATATATTGTCTAAATTTTATTTTACATTTCTTCTGTAAATTTAGAGAGAATTTTGAATTATTTATTTAATAAGTTAAGAATTATATTTCTATTTTTCAACTCAAGATAAAAAGTTGTTTTTTTTGCCTTAAAAAGGGATAATTTCATATGTACTCAATTTTACAAAATGGGTCGCTAGCTCAGCGGTAGAGCATCCGGCTTTTAACCGGCTGGTCCTGAGTTCGAATCTCAGGCGACCCACGTTATTAATTAAGTGCATTTTTTAAAATTTGATGATAAAACATATCCTTAACTCAAAGTAACACTTTTTCATAATTGTTATATTAGATTTATTGTTTAGTATTTCGAAAATTTCAAAGAATTGTTGATAGCAACTATTTGATTTTATGAATGTATCTTGTAAGGAAAAATAATTAATTAATTTATTCAATTTTCCACTTTAATTTTTAGCTCATATTCCTCAAAATTTGCAATAATCCTTATCTTTAAAGCTCCATATAATTTATTTCTTGGAAATGAGTCAAAACTTAAACTAATTTGAATCCTGTATCAAGTAAAAATAAATAATTAATAGAAATCAACCCCAAAAGAAATTAAGTGATTCGGAAATAAAGGCAATACATTTATGTCTCACTATTGATATTTTGAAGCAAAATTTCTGATTAATACGGCAATTTAAAAAAATAATAAAAAATAACTTTACAAAGCTTCATAAAAGCTGTTACAATATTTAACAAATATAACTTTTATTATCATGACTCCTGAAGCAGAACGTTTTAATGGTTGGGCAGCAATGTTAGGTTTCGTTGCAGCAGTTGGTGCATATGTAACAACTGGTCAAATTATTCCAGGTTGGTTTTAAGCATTAATTGCTTTTAATATCTTTAGATACCATATATCATCAATAACCCCAAATGTTAGAGTTTTAGTTTTTTAAATTCTTTACCATTTGAGGTTTTTTTTTGGGTAAAATTTTTAGAAATCTAAAATTATTAAAAATTGTAAGCTTAATATATATTACTAATATGAAACAAAGCGTGATTACATGTTTCTTAGATATAAAGGACTATGTTTTTAAAGAATATACTTCTATATTCAGATTAACCTAATTGATAATAAATCAAAAATTTTACTAACTTTTTAATTTTAATTTTTTTTTTCTATATTATCTAAACAAGTTGAGCATAACAAATGGCCTTTTTTTACCCAAAATGTTTTAGTTGATCTTTCAATATCTTTTCTACAAATTAAACACTTGAATATTGGCGTCATAAATAATATTACTTTTTTAAAGTTTATCAAATTAAAATTTTTAGCTATTTTCTCTTAATAAATTAGGATAAAAAGATTTGACTGATTTTAATTACTCTCTATAAAAAAAGACCTGCTAAATGCAGGTCTTTTTAATGTGCGTAAGATTTCTAAATTAAAATTTAATTTAGAAGCTAAATGATGTTTTAACCATTACACCAGTTTGATCAGGAGTTCCCGCTGTAGCTTGCTCCTTGATGAAAACAAGTGGTGTTATTGTCATACCATCATTTACTGGGTATGAATAATAAGCTTCATACATTAGCTCTTCTGTTTGGTGCTCGAGCTGACCGCCAGATGTACCTACAGCAGCGCCTAGTTCTCCAGGACCAACTTCTCCATTAACTCCAACAAAGTAGTTGATTGACTCGTCTTCTGTTGCAACAGCACCGCCAATGTCACCAATTTCATAACCAGCACTTAAATTTAAACCACTATCAAATGAGTAGTAACCGTTTAATGCTGTGTATACACTTTCGTTTATACCGTTAGTACCAGTTTCGATTGATCCATAAGTTACAGAAAGTCCGTAATTATCAGCTGAGTAAGCTACGTTAGCAGCGATTGCATCAAGAGTTTCCTTAGTCATAAGACCTTCGCCTGCAGTTCCCGCACCCGCATAACCAACGGCAGCAGTAAAGCCATTACCGAAGTCATAACTTGCTCCGAACGCAGTTCCACCATTAGTGATTCCAGCATTTACATTACCGCAATCATCTAATGTGTTAGATGGTCCACCATAAACACAAGCTGTAGTGAATAGAGCGCTTCCGTCTGTGTTGTCACCTACGATTGCAGTCAAACCACCAATTGGGAATGTGTATGAAACACCATCAACAGTTAAGGCATCACCTGTAGCGTTTTGATCGAACTCAGCAAGTGGACCTGATGCAGAACTACTTGAAGTAGGTGCATTACCAGCATCAATAGAGATATCAAGTGAATCTTCACCAGTAAAACTAGTGTTTAGGTCAATCTGGAAACCGTAAGCAGCCTGAAGATCTTCGTCTCCATCAGTTACTCCAGTTGAAATACCCTTACCATCTAAAGCACCAATGGCGAAGTCAGCTGAGAATGATGCAGTTGTTGTTTCTGAAAAACTTCCATCATGGGAATGACTATCAACTAATCCCTCCCCGCCTGCGAGTAAAGAACTCTTTTTAAATTCATCATTATTAAAAGAGTTAGCTAAATCTATACTCTCTATGTCAGAGTATTTTGAAATATCATTGAGATTAACCTCTGTAGCATTTGCAGCTAAAGGAGATAATAATCCTAAAGCAGCTGGAGCTACCAACAAACGTTGGAAAAGCTTCATAAATTGTCCTCACACAATTGTAGTAATCATAAAATAGATTAAATAATTGCCATTAACAAGTGGCAGTAGACAAAAAAAAAGTTGTCTAAAAAAAAAGACCTGCTAAATGCAGGTCTTTTTAATGTGCGTAAGATTTCTAAATTAAAATTTAATTTAGAAGCTAAATGATGTTTTAACCATTACACCAGTTTGATCAGGAGTTCCCGCTGTAGCTTGCTCCTTGATGAAAACAAGTGGTGTTATTGTCATACCATCATTTACTGGGTATGAATAATAAGCTTCATACATTAGCTCTTCTGTTTGGTGCTCGAGCTGACCGCCAGATGTACCTACAGCAGCGCCTAGTTCTCCAGGACCAACTTCTCCATTAACTCCAACAAAGTAGTTGATTGACTCGTCTTCTGTTGCAACAGCACCGCCAATGTCACCAATTTCATAACCAGCACTTAAATTTAAACCACTATCAAATGAGTAGTAACCGTTTAATGCTGTGTATACACTTTCGTTTATACCGTTAGTACCAGTTTCGATTGATCCATAAGTTACAGAAAGTCCGTAATTATCAGCTGAGTAAGCTACGTTAGCAGCGATTGCATCAAGAGTTTCCTTAGTCATAAGACCTTCGCCTGCAGTTCCCGCACCCGCATAACCAACGGCAGCAGTAAAGCCATTACCGAAGTCATAACTTGCTCCGAACGCAGTTCCACCATTAGTGATTCCAGCATTTACATTACCGCAATCATCTAATGTGTTAGATGGTCCACCATAAACACAAGCTGTAGTGAATAGAGCGCTTCCGTCTGTGTTGTCACCTACGATTGCAGTCAAACCACCAATTGGGAATGTGTATGAAACACCATCAACAGTTAAGGCATCACCTGTAGCGTTTTGATCGAACTCAGCAAGTGGACCTGATGCAGAACTACTTGAAGTAGGTGCATTACCAGCATCAATAGAGATATCAAGTGAATCTTCACCAGTAAAACTAGTGTTTAGGTCAATCTGGAAACCGTAAGCAGCCTGAAGATCTTCGTCTCCATCAGTTACTCCAGTTGAAATACCCTTACCATCTAAAGCACCAATGGCGAAGTCAGCTGAGAATGATGCAGTTGTTGTTTCTGAGAAACTACCTGCTTCAAAATTGTTAAGTCTTGCTTCTAAACCGTCTACACGACTGTTAGTTACAGCAAGTTCTTCAGCAGGGTTGAAGTCATTAATAGTAACTTCATTTGCTGTAGCAGACATAGGAGCTAAGAGCCCTAGTGTCGCAGGTGCTACAAGCAAGCTTTTGAAAAGCTTCATAAATTTCCTCACACGAAATTTAAAGTACACCTCAAGATAGTGTATTAAGGCATGCAAAATCAAGTATCAACGACTACATTTTTGAATAATTTGTGCCACTTTCTAAACCTATACAATCTTTTTTATCTACAATCAATCAATTAATTTTGTTTTTCGAATAAAAAAATTAATTTTAGGAATTTATATTTTTTTGGAAATTTTGAAAGAAACTTTTTTTGTTTTATATTTTTTCTCTTTTTTATTATCAACTGCATCAACGTACCATCCAGAAGCTAATCTAGTGTCAATTTCTTCGTAACTTACTTTTTGATTTAATTTGTTTAAGGATTTCTTTTTATAATCCATAAATTTTGTATATTTAGTTTGATTGTAAAAAATATAGCATTTAAAAAGAATTTGAGCAGTAGAAAGTTTGATAAAAGTTTATTAGCTGTTTTTAATAATTACTTTTGGATTTTACTTTCCTGAAATCTTTAGAAAAAAGAAAAAAAATCTTTGATTTACCTCGACAAAAAAAAATATTAGTTATATTTTTTGAAAATAAACCTGAGGAGCACAAGGTAAAATGACTCAACTAAGTCTTTTAGTACATTCTATTCCTAGAGATTTGACAGAATTTGTATTTTTTTTAGTAGTTGGATTCACAGCAGGTTCAATGGGAATCATCTGATAGAAATAATTATTGTTCGAATAACTCCCCATAAAACTTTATCCTTTACACAAATAATGCTTTCTAATATTAGGAAGTATTTAGTGGTACGTTTAGCAACTTTATATAATGGATGTATTGAAATTGCCGATTATACAATTCATAAACATAGGAATTTTTAGATTTCGATTAGGGATTACAAATCATTTAGTGAAAGTTAGTGAGTTAAAAGTCAGTAAAATGGATCTTTAAAATCCTATTCAATTTTTATGATTTTGATATTTAAATGTGTTTTATTTTAAAAAGTTATAGATGATTCAATAGGATAATTTAGTTTTAATTTGCCTTCCAATTTCATTAACTCAACAACAACTAGAACTCCTATGACTTTTTTATTGTTACTCTCAAGAATCTTCGAAACACAATTGACCGTTCCGCCAGTAGCTAATAAATCATCAACAATGGCAAAAGAGCTATATTTCTGTAGGGCCTTTTTTTGAATAGAAAGTGTATTTTCACCATATTCTAAGCTGTAGTTCTTTTCAACAAGTTCTCCTGGGAGCTTCCCGGGTTTTCTTGCAACGATCATTGGCTTTGAAACTTGCAAAGAGATCGCAGAACCAAAAATAAATCCTCTAGCATCTATTGAAATTATCGCTTCCGCATTTTTTATAATTTGACTAGAAGACATCTTTAAAATAAGTTCCTTGAATATTCTTGGTTCCTGAATAATTCCAAGAACATCTTTGAACTCAACCCCTTTTTTTGGATAATCTTTGTAATTATCAATAAATTCTTTAAGACTCTTCATTTCTTTTTAATAAGTATTAGTTGAATAATCTGTCTCATATTTTCTTAATACTAGCTAGACGAATTTTTTTCTAAATATAACTAAAAAGATTTAAATTACACCTCAATCAAATAAGAAATAAACATATAGATCTTTTTAGAAATAATATTTAATAACTATTGATAGCAAGAGTGAATTTAAGGCACCCTCTTTATTTACTTAGAGGTAAGTTTAAAAAATTAGTGAGAGATACGTAAGAGAAAGCATATCAATACCTAAAAAATATTTTTTTACAAAAAATTTTACTATTTACTCTTTTATAGATGACTGTTATGAACTAATATCTTAAGAGCGGGGCGTGGCGCAGCTTGGTAGCGCGGGTGCTTTGGGAGCACTAGGTCGCAGGTTCGAATCCTGTCGCCCCGACTCTTAAAAACCAAGTCATACTAGAGAGTTACCCAAACTCTCTTTTTTTATGTTTATGTCTCAAAGTGAGAAAGGGGAGCTGTAGGGGGAGCTCATAGGATGTACTTTGATGTATTTAGTGCCTTTATATTTTCGTTTACTTAGAAATTCAGTAAAAAAACTAAGATTAGGTGTAATTTAGATTCATAAATATTTTTAGACTAAAAATGCAATGAGACAGAATTTATCTATCTCAAAATGGCTTGAAAACAAATTTGGAGAGAATATTCCTAATGATTGCTTGGATGCTCATAAAGAAAATTTTTTATCTCTACTACCTCCAGAACTAATTAATTCCTACAAACAGGATTTAGAATTTCCAATGCCATTATTTTTACCTAACACAAAACTATATGAAATAGGTATTGAATATCAACAGTTGGCAGAAGCAGAGATTAAAAAAAAAGAGAGTGATATAGAGCTAGGCAATGTAAATGAGGAAGATATTGACATAACTGATATTGCACTTCTAACAAGTGTAAGCAATTCGATTATAAACAGTACAAACTTTTATCCAGATTTTGATTATTTAAGTAAAGAAATAATTGAAGAACTAAAAAAAGAAGATAGTCAAAAAAGTTGGGAAGAATCAATGGGGAAATATGGATTTAATGGTAATTGGGAAGAGCTATATAATCTTTTTTCACCAGTTGGATTAATGAATGCATATACCTGGATGTCATCTATCGATATTAGTGCCACGGATGATAGTAGTTCAGAAGAAAAAGAATATGTCTTTGGAGAACTATTCAAAGGAAATGCTCCAGAATGGAAAGTTTATATTCCTGTTACTATATTCAGCCGATATAAAACTAACGATCAAATAAGTAAGAAATTAAAAGATTATCAATTAGTAAATGAGATAATCAAAGAATCTGGAATAACATTCTCTTATAATGTAGAGATGGAAAATAACACAGAAGATAAAAATAAAAATCCTCAGGGTAAAAATTGGAATATCTTCAAGAAGATTGGTGAAAATAGAAAAAGGATAGCCGAAGAAAAAGAAGCATTACTTAAAAAATCGATTGAAGAAAAAAAATTGAAAAAAGAAAAAGAGGAAAATGCTGCTAAGCAAAAAGCAGAATCTTGGTCTGAGCAAATAATTAAACTTATTACTGATAATAAAGATGCTATTTATAAAGATTATCAAAATAGCCAATATACAGATCAATATGGCAATGAAGAAAGTGATTTCTTTGATTTTGAAGAGCTTTATGAATTAGAAGATCTTTATGGCTTGAGTAATTATGAATTTCAAGATGAAATCGATAATAAACTATCTTCAGGATTCAATTATTTTTTTAAAAGTGTAATCCTAAGAGATATTGAATTTAATGACTTTATAGATGGTTGGAAGGCTTATGAAAAAATCTATTCGCCTAGAGACAAAGATGGAAAACCTTCCACCTGGCAATCTTTATTAGTTATAAAATGGCTTTTTGAATATAGTATCTTTCCTATTGCAAAAGCTGTTGATGAATACAACCAAAAGAAACTAGATGCAGGATTTGATGATGATATGAGCGGAGAAGAATTTGAAACATATTGTGCAAATATTCTTATTGAGGCTGGGTGGAATGTAGAACAAACTCCTTCAACAAATGATCAAGGAACAGACCTAATCGCTTATGTAGAGGATTATAAAGTTTGCATTCAATGTAAAAAGTACTCTAATCCAGTAGGGAATAAGGCTGTACAAGAAATTATTGCCGGGACACTGTTTTATCAAGGTACTCATTCAGTTGTGGTTTCAAATGCGGGCTTTACAAAATCTGCAATTTCTTTAGCAAAATCCAGCAATGTAATACTTTTGAATGACTCTGAATTAGAAGAATTAGAAAACTTTATTTAATCTATTACTTAACAAAACTACTCTTAGAAAAATTCCTTAAAGATTTTTATGAATAAGAACTTTTTTGTATAGGCGACCTACAAAGTCAATGGCACTAGGTCGCTCAGGGGGGAGCTAGAGGGGGAGCTAGGGTCACATATTAAGTATATAAATGTATATACTTTGTACGATATTGAGTCTCAAATTAGTTCCACTCACTTGGTTACAACCTAGTCATAGCTTGATTTTATTCAATAATCTCAAATGATCAAAGGAGTGCTTTGGGAGCACTAGGTCGCAGGTTCGAATCCTGTCGCCCCGACTCTTAAAAACCAAGTCATACTAGCGAGTCTCCCAACTCGCTTTTTTATTGTCTTTCAGTCTCATAAGCCAAAAGGGATCTGTAGGGGGATCTAGAATCTTCGAAGATCCCCTATGGGTGCTTAAAAGTAGCTATTGAAGATACTTGTTTTCTTCCATCCTTCCTCTAATAATTCCTTATATTCTTTCCTGGCTGATTCGATTGTTTCCACTCTGCTTCCCTTCATAACTGGTTTACTACTTCTCTTATAAACACAACCATAGGAAATCATCATTGCATCAATAGAAGGAGAAGGTTTAGATACATCCTCAAATGGTTCAAAAACTTTTATTCTGCTCCAGTCCTTATTTATAAGAGTAAATTTTTCCATTACTACTTATATGTATTGAGTAATGCTATGTAAATTCCCAACAATATGAATATTGACATACCTACACCGATAACTTCATTTGGTTGATTATTCCAAAGCTCCTGAAAATATCCCATAAAAAATTTATTCTCTAGTTAAGAATATTAAAGAAAATAATTATGGAACGAATAGAAAAGTATTTCGAAGAAATTGAAAAGATAATATAAAGATTTAACTTTCTATTATGTGGACAAACATTGTGAGCTTTGGGATGATAGAAAAAAGAATGGAAGAAAATTTGATTACTAAATTTGATGACACTTCTTGGCAGAAAGAGTTCTTGGAGATGAAGCCGCATTCAACCTCAGACGTAAGACTTCTAATGCAAGGTGCAAAAGGATTCAGAGAGGCTTGGCACTTAGGTTCTCTGCATGAGGAATACAAAATCATGAAACGTAGAGAGCACCAACAACAGCAGTAACTAAATAACGAATACCAAAATACAAAAAGCCTTATTAATTAACAAGCTGAAGGTTTTAGAAGTAAATTTCATAAACAAAAAAAGGGCGTTAGATTCGCCCTAAATAAAAAAGCTTGATAATCCCCATCACCCAGCTCTTTAAATAAATCCTAGCACTACATATGGTGTTTGTAAGTATTAAAAAATTACCTATCAATGGGGTTGTTTGTTCCTTTTTAATTTGTCATGATAGAAATCCCCATCATCCAGGCTCGCAAGGGTCCTTTTTTTTGCCCTTAAAAAAAAATATGTGAAAGATTCAAAAAGCAACATATACATATAACAATCTCTCTAGATGCTCAAAAAATCCGTCACAAAGTATTAGGATACTTTTATTAAAGCTAAGGTATGCAATATGTCTCTAAAGAATCAAACTAATGATCTTTATCCATGGGATTATCAAATAGGAGATGATAATTTCCAATTAGAACCTTGGATTCTAGAGAAAGGAAAAGAATTTGTCTCTATTCAGAAAAATATAGATGACAAAGGTTTTTTTTATTTACAAAAGAATAAGGAGAAACGTCTTTCTCTTAACTCTTTACAAATAAAATCGACTTATAATCAACTGATGAATTTTGGATATAAGTTACGAATAAGCGAGATTTAATTTTTTTTTTGATTTGTAGTAATAATTTTCAGAATCGCAAACGAATAATAACTAATTATTTCTATTAAATTTTTTGAATTTTTTATTGTTGGGTCTGTCTCTTTTCTCAGCCTCATTGACCCTTATCTCTCTTCCCATCCATTCAACATCTTGAAGATCATCTATAGCTTTTTTTTCAGAATTATGATCATTTAAATCCACGAAAGCGAAACCTCTTTTTCTTCCTGTTTCTCTATCAAGAGGTAAATAACATTTTTTAACTACTCCATAATTACTAAAAAGTTGTTCAAGATCTTCGACCTCAGTTTCCCAAGATAAATTTCCAATAAAAATAGTCATTTCTTTAATTTTTTTTATGAAGGTATAAATAGTTGCTTTGGACTAGTGAAGTTATCTCCAATCAAATGCTTCCATTGTTCTTACTCTAACTCTTTATTCGCTTCATAACGAGTAGGAGAACTTAGATATCTTACTTTCCCATTGCTCTTCTCAGCTTTGCAGCCTCATCTAAACCTTCCATAATAGTAAATGTAGAATTTTCAGTAGCTTCTTTTCTTATCTTTGAAAGTTCTCTATATTCTTCAGATTCATAAGCTTCGACCGCATCTTTCATGGAAGGGAATTCACAAATAACGGCTAAATTAGCATCTTCTGTCCTCTCTTTTCCTTGGGGCTCTGTATCTTTTGCAAAGATTTGGCCTCCAACCTCTTTCAGCCATGGTCCAACTTTATTTACATATTCATCAAATAGATCTTGATTAATTATTTTTGCAGTCGATATCCAGTAACCTTTAGCTCCTCTCTTATTCATTCATTTACATATGTATTTCAAATAGACTACATCATTTCGTATTGATCAAATTTATTTTTTAACTTTGCTGCTTTATGGATTAATCCAACTGCCTCTTTTCTTCCAGTAGCTTGTTGAGCCTTGCGCATTAAGTCAGCATATTTTTTGTTTAGTTTTTTCATTTGTTTATTTGTTGAGTGTCATAGACACAGGCTTAATAAGTGATTGTCATTTTTTGCATTTGCTCTATTGGATAGATCAAAACAATTTATTTATCAGAAAGTATTTGACTCTTGCAGGTGGGATTCTTTTTCAAAAATTCTTTAGCTGGTCAATATTGCTTAGTCATATCTCTACCTGAGATTTATTAACAATAACACAAGAACAAAAATAGATCTTTGAAAGATGCTTAACTCTCTAAATACCTGCAAATAAATTCAAAGTTTTCGTAGTCCATAGTTATTGTCTTAAACCTATCTGTTTCTATTTTTCTATTCCCAAAATTCTGCAATTCAACTTTAATAGATGGATGTTTTATTGAGTACGAAGGAGTAAAGCCAATACGCTTTGCACGTTTATGCAAATCCTTTTTAAGTCGAGGATCGCAGCCACAGAACAAGATAGTTGGCCTAGAAGAATTACCTATGGAAGCATCAGTAATTCTTTGTTCTAAATCCGCCGCAATATTTTCAAGAACTTTCATTTAATTTTTTTTTACTTCGAGAGGCATAATTAATAACCAATATTATTTCTTGGGTTAGTTATGTAAATTATTAGATTTAGAACGTAATTAGCAGGCAAGTTTAATGGCTTCAAAAGTAGCAAAGCAGTTCCCTGAGTTACGTTAAATCCTTTTTCCTCCATAAATAAAACAAGGGGCTCATTCTTACATTCTAAATTGATTGTCAATTAATAAATTAGTAGAACGGTCTTGGATCAACAACTTAGTAAGTTAATTTAATTATTAAAAACTAGTATTAAATAAGTGATTTATGGATTATGGAAATAATTTTCAAAAGAGAAACTTCATTAGGTCGAGAAACCTACGAAGAACTAGGTTTTAATTCCGAAGAAGATCTTGAATTAGAGATCTCAAGACTTACTGAATTTACGCCTGAATTTAAAAATAATCTAAAATCGTCATTAGTTTAGAAAGTAAGGATTTCATCATTTTGAAGTCATCTTGAAGGTTAGATACGCAAAGCCACCTAGTAATAACAAACTAACAACACCATAAGTAATAGCTATTCCATACATATGAGAGTCACTTAACCAATCAAAGAAATAATTAGGGTCAATATCTTTTCAGCAATAAATCTTTTATACATTAAAAAAGGAGCTAATTGCCCCTTATTTTAGATCGACTGTCAATCATTACTCATTATATGTACAGTATTATTTCACATTAAATATAAACAATATTAGGGGGCTCTAGGGGGGCTCTAAGTTCTATAAACATATTGCATAATCTTCGAAGATTTAGCAATAAGCTGTCTCAAACTCGTTCCACCATCTATAGTTAGTCTAGGCTATAACTAAAGTCTTAAGGTTTTCTTAAAAATAACGCCCAGTGCTTTGGGAGCACTAGGTCGCAGGTTTGAATCCTGTCGCCCCGACTCTTAAAAACCAATTTATACTAGCGTGTTTCCTAGACACGCTTTTTTATTGGAAATTATGTCGGTTACTTCCAGCCGACAAATCGCCGACAATTGCATGATTTTTCTTAGTTGTTCCTAGATGTTCTCAGTTATTCAATATGACAGTTATGAACAAAAATGTATTTTAAATTTTTGGTGCAGCTTTAGCCCTTTTTTTGTTCCTAAAACCACACTATTTATTTAATAACAACAGGAAGATAATAAAAGTAAAGATACAGGAGGTCTTATGAAACTCATTACTCCTTTCACAATCCTCAATCAAAACTTCCACGAAATGGATTCTATTAGAGAAGCAATGAACAAAAGAAGATCAGCAACTGAAAAATTGCATGAAAAATTCAAGAAAATATAAAAATCACCAATTTGCTTTTTTAGTACTAAATGGAATTTTTAAATTAGCTTTGGCATAATCAACCAAATACAATTATTGGGGTAGGTTTAGGGATATTAGTAATGCTGGATATTTATATAAAATTACTCGATATATATCAATATTGTTTTTAATCTTTAGGCCTTCTTCAACACATAAACTATGTGTTCATTATCTACCTCTTTGAAAAATAATTAACCTGTGAATCCCATTTTCTGTTCTGCTGCCATTAATGAACCAACAAGCTTATGCTCTGCAACTTTTTCATTGTCAGTCATAACTGGTTTGATATCAAAATCTATATCAAACTTAACTTTCCAAGGAGCAAAGTGTTCTGTCATTTTTATACCTGCTGAAGCTTGGACAATAATGTAAACATTATTTGAGTAAGAGGCATGATACCTTCCCAAAACTTTAAATCCTTCAAACTCATCATTCAATGTTCCATCTTCAATAACCTTTAAAAAAAGATCATAAGCTGCGCCCATTAGAGCAACATTTTTAAAAGTTGCAGTTACTAAATAAGTATTCATTTGATTAAAAAATCTACAAATATTTTCTAAGATAAAGTATTTAAAATTGAGTAATAGATCTTGAAATGAATACTTGTATTATGAAACTTTCTTTTTTAAACAAGTATCAATCATGATAACCAACTCTAGAAACAATATTTCCTGAAACAGGATCAGTAACTCCAAGTTCAGGAGACAACTCTTCCATGAATCCTCTAACCTCGTCAAGGTGAGCAATCATTGCTGGTCTTTGAGCTGCAATAGCTTCTGCACTTTTCCATATCCCAACAAAACAGTAATCATAATTTCCAGTTTTAGCGATATATCTTTGAGTCATTCCCTCAAAACTTGTTTTATCTATTACTTCAAAATACTTATCTACACAATCTGACTTTAATTTAAATCGAACAACATTCATAAAATTTTGAGCAGTCATAAAAAAGAGGGATTTAATTCCCTCTAATATAGATCTGCTTTCATTAACTAACTATTAGCGCTGCAAAAAATAGAGGTTTCATTTTTTAATCACAGCAACTTTCTTTTGTTAATGAAGCAGTCCAAGAGGATTCTTCCATTGTTGACAAGTCAACTCTATGAGTTGCCATCCAGTCACCATTTGCCTCCACAAACTTTTGAACATTGCCTTCTGGCGCTTGATGAATAACAATAATTTTTTGAGGATCTTCCTTGCTTACTCCTCTGAAAAGAGGCTTAATATCAAATTCTGAATGCCTTTTATCTGCTTCTGCACTATCAAATATTGCAGCCCATTCATCGAAAGTGCTTTCAATTTTAAAAGTAAACACGGAAGTAACTGAACAAGACATAAAAAAAGAGCTAGTTGTCCTTAATTTTAGATCGACTGTCAATCAAATAAATACAAAATAAAATCTTTCCAAATATATTGATTGCCGACAAATAATGCTTAATTTGTCAGGAAGAACTACGTAAAACTAAGCAAAAAACACTCATAGCTTGAAATGCTTGTACTGCACTAGACCTTTTAAGTTCTTTGGGAGTACTAGGTCGCAGCTTCGAATCCTGTCCCGCCGACTATTCAAAACCAAGTCATACTAGGTATTTACCTAGACTCTTTTTTTAATAGGGAAATTGACATCACTCTCTTGATGTAAATTTTATGTCAATTTGAGATTTACTTAAAATTTCAGTTCCCCAAAATTTATTTTTTGGATAGTCGATCTACAATAAGGGGAATTATCTACTTTTTTATGTCAAGTACACAAGCCATAGAAAATTTAATTAATGGTTATGCAACCAGTGAAGATTCTGCTTTTCTGATACCGAATGCAACTGAAGACTTTTTGGCTGTAAGGCCAAGTGGAAATCCAATCTCTGCGCAGGGATTAGTTGGAATGTTTGATAGTAAAGACTTAGTTGCAGAATCCTCAGAACTAATTAAAACCCACAAAATCGAAATTTACGGTGAGATAGCATACGCAGTTTTCACTTTGAATGAAATCTTCAGTTATAAAGGAAATCAAAATAAAGATTTTTCGACTTATACTTGCATATTTAAAAATGAAAACGGTACATGGAAATATGCCTGGATGCAAAGATCACAAGGAACTACTGATATGAAATCTTGGGAATAAATAAAACGCTTACTACTTGCACCGCAGGAAAATTAACGCTTGGTTATCCTGAATCAATAATCCCTGAAGAAATAACTTTTTAATTAATGATGCGACTTATTCCGTTACCGATTTTTATTTGCATTTATCTATTCTCTTGGTGGAGATGTAAAAAAAATATTATCGATAGTGATAAGCAACTAAAACCTTGCATTGATTGGGCATATATAAAAAATTTACCTCTCCCACCAAAACCTTCTTTTGTCGAGTTTTATATTGTTTATGTCTCTTCTTTTTTTAAATTTCCCTTTGGGATAATTATTCAACAACTACCTTTTGCGAAGAAAGTAAGATACTACGAAAGAGAAATGAAATTAATATTTGATAAATGGAATCTAGAAAAAATTAAAAAAATAATTAACTAATTTATTGATATGCCTGGAGTAAAGATATATAAATTCCTAATAATACAAATATTGCTACACCTATTCCCATAACTGTAGTGGGTTGATTATTCCAAAAATTAGTTAAAAATTCCATTGATTGGGAAGTTTAGATTTTTTTAGCTCTATGAGCTCTATTTACAACTTTTCTCAAAATATTATTTTTAATTGATAAATCAGAAATACAATAAAGAGTTAAAAACAAAACTACTTTTGCAAAAAATGAGATTTGCATAATAAAAAATAACTCTACACTCATAAAAGCAAATTTCATCAAAACTGCCAATTTTTTAGAACACCTAATAGGAGGTATTTTTAATAGTTGAATACGAAAGACTGAAAAAAAAAAATGCATTAAAGATAAACAGTCTTAGCGTGCGGAGAAGCTCCTGTTAGATATAAGATAGAGTTAATAGAAAGAGACTTATGAAGGAATTAGAAGAAAATACTATCGAACAAATAAGAACTCTTCTTAATTATTTAGAGCAAACAGATCTATTAAAAAACAAGGATATTCTTAGATGCTTAGATATAATAGCAAGAGAGTATGGCGGAGAAGTAGTTGACAAAAATTAAATGGCAATTCCAGATCAAAAAACAATATTGCTGGAACAAGCTTATGACGAACTAAAGGCAATTTGCACCAAGTTCCAAGACCAATCCGGAGCTACAGATATGGAAGTAAAAACTTTACTTCGAGAACTTGCGAGGGTTTATGAAAAAGATATTGATGACAATTATGACATAGATTGGGAAGTTTAAATAAGTTTATTTGATAATTTTTTGCTATAAGTTAATTGAGGCCAAACCTCGTCAGCACAATCTACTTTTGCTGCAAGAGATAAATTGATTCTATATAGTTGCGAATCAATTTAATAACCCTTTCAGTACTTGGAATTTCTGGAAGGGTTTCTTGTTACTGATATTTATTTAGTAATCGGTTATAAATTACCTACGATACTATTACCTCAACTATTCCATAAATTGCATCGTATGGGTCGTAGTGACTCTGTCAAATCCCCTTAAAAAATAACTTCAATACTTCATAGCTATTTCCCAATGAGAATAACATCCATAAGATTTTTCTCTAATTAATTTGCATAATTTCTTACAACTGGTAATTTAAGTGGGCTTCAATAAATTTAAATGCAAGATCAAAAAATTGAAAAGATAGCAGCTGTTGCAGTAAACATAACTAAGATGATGGTTATAATTTATCTAGGCTTCGTAGAAGTATTTAAAATTGCCAAATTATTTATAGAGAATTTAAATACTGAATTTGATATTTCTCGAAAATGGGCTTCACAAAATTATTCAATTCTAAAAAAACGACTAGCGGAAGAGAAAGTAGCGGGTGTTATAGAAAATTAGTAAGCGTTATATTTACGCAACAAGTTTGATCGAATATACGGCATCCTTACATTTATTTTTTTTATCCCATTCCTTTGCGAAAGGAGATTGCATCTCTGCACCTAATTTTTCTAAGTCGGTGCAGTTCATTAATAAATGAGATTTGTGTTCATTCACTTTTACAAACTCATAATCAGTTACAAACTCTTTGCACATTTCTTCAAGAAATAATGTCGTTACATCATTTTTAAATTCTTCAAATGTACAGCTAAAAGTTGAGATGATGAGAGTGTTCATTAAAAAAAGGAGCTAATTGCCCCTTATTTTAGATCGACTGTCAATCTTGTTCTATGAGTAGACTTTGGCAACTATTGGACCAGCTTCTTCATCAGTAAATACAGGTGTGGTTTCCCAATTGAGAAATTCACCCCATTCCGCGGCATGTTGATATATTGCTTTTGGATCATCAGTCTTTAAAACTATCCAACCCTCTAGAGAACCGGGGGCGTGATATCTTCCAATCATCTCAACTCCAGGATAATCTCCCCCACCACCAAGAAATTTTTCTGCACCTTTTTGATGATATCCGGCCTTAAATGACCAATGCTGAACATAAAGCATTTTATTTTTAATTTTTATTGGCTTTCTATTACTAGCAAAAAATATAATTATTGAAAATGAATAGTTTTCATTGCCCATTTTTGAAGATCCATAAGAAACCATTAATTAAGAGTGGAGGTCACATATACGATTCAATTGTTATTTCAAGCTACTTTAAATTGAAATTCAAACTAAAATAAGAGGAAATTAGCACCTATTTTATGCTGTTTCTAATTTCTTATAAATTCACTGATGCAAACGCCCAAGACAAGGGATCCAAAATGTTAAAAGAATGGTACGACGAAGGAGGGCCACAAAATAGACCAGAGGGTTATGACGTTAAATCCTGGATTTTCTTACCTCAACATGGCAATGGTTACTCTGTTGTAGATGCTGATTCTTTAGAAACTATTTGGAAACAGTGGAGTCCTTGGAGAGAATTATTGGAATTCACTATTGAACCTTGTGCGGATTTAGATCAAACAGTTGCTCTATATTGTAAATGAAACACTTTTTACTTGTATAAAAATATTAGACTTAGCAATTATGCAGCGATTCAAAAAAATAATGCTTATTTAACCTATTTAGCCTTTTTATTTTTTAATATATGAGAAATTAAAATTTTAAATAATAATGAATAAATTTAAAGATAACTTTTCAAGTGAAAGCTTTTACCCAGATAGTAATTATTATCTTGACCAAGATAATGCTCCTAAAGAGGACCCAATTACAGAAGATCAAAAATCCAATATAGGGGGAAGTTTTGAATGGCCAAATACCTATTGGTTCATCGCTGAAAGAACAAATGGAAGGCTTGCGATGATAGGTTTCATGGCTGTCATTATTAACTATACCTTGTTTGGATGGATAGCTTATCCCATCCTTTAAATCAGTAAGTCTAATTTTGACAAAAATTATTTAGATAAATCTGAAATAAATTAGCTTCAATATGCTGCTTTTGTTGTAACTGAATTTGCTATTTATTTTGGCCAATCAACTTAAATTTCCAATTACTTTTATTGCCTTTTTATTATTTATTTGTTTTTGAGGAGTTTTCGAGTAATCTATTTAATTCAGAGAGTTCTTCTTTATTAAGTTCTCTATATTTTCCTGTTGGCACGTCTAACTTAATATTCATAATTCTTACACGCTTTAGTGATCGTACTCTATATCCTAAGGCCTCACACATTCTTCTAATCTGACGGTTAAGTCCTTGTGTGAGTATTATTTTAAAATTTCTTGGACCCAATTGTTTTACGAAACAATTTTTAGTTATTGTGCCTAATATTGGAACTCCATTACTCATACTTTGAATAAAGTCGCTATTAATAGGACGATTAACTTTTACAATATATTCTTTTTCATGATTATTTCTTGCTCTGAGTATTTTATTTACGATATCTCCATCATTAGTTAAGAAAATCAATCCCTCACTGAGCTTATCTAATCTACCGATGGGGAAAATTCTTTTAGGATATTTAATGAAATCTATTACATTATTGGGTTCTACTTTTCTATCTGTTGTGCAAACAATTCCTACAGGTTTATTAAAGGCTAAGTATACGTTTTTTTGTCTCTTTGATTTTTCTATTCTTTTACCATTAACTTCAACTTGGTCACATTTTTCTACTTTAGTTCCAATTTCTGGAATTTTGCCATTAATGGTTACCTTTCCTTCTAGGATTAATCTATCTGCTTCTCTTCTAGAACAATAACCGACTTCACTTAAATATTTATTTATTCTGGTAGCCATTTTGGATGTTTAATTTTTATCTGCATTAAAAAATAATTTACTAATCTCCTAATATTTTAGGTCGGGTGTCAATTTTAGTTAATATTCTCGTTATTGAATTTCAGATTATTTTCATCAGTAATTTATAACGCAAAGATCTAACTCTCTTTTTAATTCCAATTTTTTTCAATTTTCCTCCATCCCTTAGAAAGTAATCTTTCATAAATTTCTCTAGCTAAATCTATTTCAACAGAAACTGTATTTGTCATTACTGGTGATTTATTTCCTAATCCCCCCACTATTTTTCCAGTATCTATAAACATATATTCAAAAACTCCATCAATACTCTTATCATTTTTCATAAATCTTTTAACTTCTGACCTATTTAAATTAATCAACCAATAAGATTTAGCCATTAATCTAACCTTGAAATTAGTAAGCGTTCCATTTAAAACAAACTCATTTGATCAGTTTCTTTTTTCTTTACATCCTCTACTAGCCAACCATCAGGGGACCAACTCATCATGATTGCAAATAATCCTCTTAATTCATCTGCATCTTTAACTTGCTCTGTCCATTGTTCCTCATATCCATTAGGAACGATCACAGGCATGCGGTGATGTAAAGGTTTAATTAAATCATTTGGTTCAGTTGTTAAAACGCAGCAACTCTCAAGTTCTGCTCCATCTAGTGAAGTCCACTTACTCCAAATTCCGCCCAACCAAAAAGTCTCATAATTCGATTTTCGAACACGATATTTTTTTTCAAAAAAACCGCTCGCAGGTATTAGGCACCTTTTATGTTTCCAACTTCCACTAAATAATTTTTTTTCTTCTACAGTTTCTGATCTTGCATTAAATGGTCTTGGTCTCTCTTTATCAAATGGGTCTCTGGCCCAAGGAGAAATAAAGCCCCATGTCATAAAAGTAGTTTTAATTCTTCCTTCGTTTTTAATTACAAGTACAGGATCATTAGGTCTTATTAGACTTTGAGTTTCATATTTAGAATCGAGTCCTCTTGGATAGTCTTGTTTCAAAACCTTTGGCAACTTCTCAAATTTAGTTTTAAGCTCAAATCTTCCGCACATTGATTTTTAAAATATTTTTAAAACTCACTAAAAAAAAAGTTAATTTACCTTATTTTAGATCTACTTTCAGTTTTCTCAAATAAAAAACAATTTTTTGATCGTAGAAATTTTCTTATCCAAATAATTAAAAGAAAATATAGATATTGAAAAGCTTCCTCAAATTTAATTTGAATGATTCAAACTTTAGATATGGCAGATCCTGTTCTTTATTTATCTATGCTATTGGGACTTGGAGGAGTTTATGTATTAATCTCTTCCTTCCATGATGATGACGATGGTGATGATGATGGAGAAAAATATATTTATAATCTCGAACAAACTTTTTTAGCGAGATAGATGATTTGTTTATAAAAACACATTATCTTCAAAAGTTTCTTGCAAAAAAACACTACCATTGAAAATAGTTCTACAGGAGTAACGAAAATATTTTTTTTTCTTTGAAAAATTTACTTTACAATTATATTAATTTTTAAATTAAGTTGTTGGTCCTCTATCCGTATATGATTGTGCCTTAAACCGTACATTTTTATTAGTCGATTGATAAGCATCCCTAGTTAGAACTTAGTTGTTACGGAGAAAATTAAATGCCTTCAACGCCAATAAAATCTTGTAATAAGTATGTATTGAGTTACAAAGATTCATCAAATAAGACACATGAAGTAGGCTTCTACGCGCGAGATGCATACGATTGCCTAATGCTTGCTAGAGAATTCAACACTTACGTTCATGACAATCCAGGATCTGTAATCAGAATCCAACAAAAATTTTGAGGAAATTAATTATGAATTTAAAAAGATCACCATTCGCAATTCAAGATAAAAATGCAAGAGATCTTGATAATGCAAAAGATTATCCAACAATTGCAGATTTAATGAGAGAACAGAAAGTTCCACAAGATTATACAAATACAGTCCACTATCGCAGAGATTTAGACTCTCTAGGTTAGTTTACGAGAATGGCTATTTACTAATTTTTAAAAAATTTACGATTATGAATAATAGAATTGCTGATTCATTCATAAGATAATATTTTCTTCCTCTAGTTTTTTTTTAAGCTCTACAGGCATATATGCAATATCTTTTTTTATTGCATTAATTGCATCTCTATACTTTTCAGGTTCAGCTAAAAGCATTTTTATTAAATTGTATTGACTTTCAATTTCTTCAGAAGAAAATTTTCCCATAAAAATCTTTACTACCCTTTTATATTAAATCAACAGTCAAACAAACAAAAGATTAACTTTTAGTTAGAGGCTGCTGCAATTTCTTTATGTACGGAAAGAAATTCTTTATCCGTTAGAACTGGTGTAACTTCAATTTCTACACCAAAATTATCTACCCAGACACTACTCCATTTCCAAATGTTCTGATGGTTTGAAGATTCAACTATTGCCCAACCATTAGCTCCCTCAGGATTTACTACTCGATTAAGAACTTTAAACCCATCAAATTCATCACCTACGCATCCTCCTTCAACAAAACCCGCAAAAGCTTCGGCCCCTTGCATATGACTTTCTTGATCTGGGAATTGCCAGTGAACGATGTAAGTTTGCATGAATGAAATTATTTTTTTTATTATTAATTATCGAATTTAAAAATTAAATAAAAAATCTTTAAACACTAATCAAAAAATGTTTAAGCTTAAAAGAAAAATAGCAAAAAAAAAGACTCTTACGAGCCTAGGTGATGGGGACTTCTATAATGACAAATTAAACAGAAACAAACAACCCCATCAATAGGTATTTTTAAATACTTACAAACACCATATGTAGTGCTAAGATTTTTAAAAAAGTTGGGTGATGGGGATTACCCTGCTTTTTGATTGGGGCGAAGCTAACGCCCTTTTTTTTATGGAAAAATTTACTTTAATCAATAAAGCCAGATCGAGGATTAAAGTATTTGAACCTTTTGAAGATAGTTCTAAGAACTCTTGCATGATTAATGCAATTTTAATCTCTTATGGTTGCGTTTTTAAGAGATCAAGTAAGCCAGTTATTAAAGGCTCCAGGGTTGAATCTATCGAAGACGCGAGAAATGAATATAAAAAACTTTTAGAGGAAGGGTGGGAAAAAACTTATAGATTCAATAGTTTAAAAAAAATGGTGAATAGGTACCCTAAAATTTGACATTATTAAAAATTAATTGCTAGATAAGCTTCAGAATGGAAGATTGAACATGAAAAATGACATTTATTCAAATATTTAAGATTCAGATGCTTTGGAAAGTTTTTTTTGAATGCATAACTTCTTGTAGCATCAATAGTGAGGGAATAGATTGCACAACAGCATATTATAAAAAACATTTAGAACCAAACAATATCGATTAACCTTTTAAATTTTCATAAGCAAAGCTTATTGATAATTGTTATATTTTATCAATGTTATTCCCACCTCCTCAAGTTATTTTTGGTCTATTGCTTTTATCTATAGCAGTAGTTCTCATCTGGGACATTAGATACAATCCTTTTGGAGAAGACGAAGACGGAATTTAATCTTCAACTAGGAAGCTGATTTGTAGGTGGTGCATGAAATTGCCTTTTCTTTCTTTTGAGTCTTTTGTAAGCAACTAAACAGCCTAATAGTAACAATGTAATAGCTATTGAGTTAATCATATCGAGTAGTTTTATATATATAAAAACAAATATGTTCTAAATATCAATGACTAAAGTTATTTTTTTCAAAAAGTGATTAATTATGGACTAATTTTTAATATTTAGCTTTTTCATTAGGTACATAAAACAACCATGAAAAAATGCTTATCTGTCCAAAAGTAATTGCTATACAAAAAGAATAAATCATTTTTTCTTATTTCTCATTTGATACTGCAGAACAGCTTTTAAATGTTGTACTTCTTTTTCTAAAGTCTCAATTCTTTTTTCTAGTTCTTCATTAGTTGCCATATTTTTTAGAGATAAATTCATTGATATTTATACCATTAAAAAAGCGACTTGTTACTCATGGTAAATGTCTAATAAGTAATAGAACCTATTGATGTGCATAATCTCTCTAGATAGATTATGCAGAGTATAAATTTAGGGGTAATTTATGAGTGGAGATTATGAGACACTAGAAATAAATCAACCTAAAATTAAATATCATCAGGAAAGATCCGAAAATAATACAGAATGGTTAGATGAATTAATCAACCAAATTGAAGATATGAAAAACAATATATCCAAATCTGCTTAATGACAGAAAAAGAGTTGAAGGAATTAGAGAAATTTGCAAAAGAAAATGGATACAATAACGAGCTAAAAGATATATATTTAAGGGAAGTTATTGACAGTAATAAAGAATACGAATGAGATCAAATTTTCGACCAAATATTCGACTAGCTACAAATATTCTTTTAGTTATTGGTACCTTTTCTATTGCTTTAAAAATTGCTCCAATAGAAATGGTATATCAGGAAAAAAATTTATGCATTAAATATTTAAAACATCAAATAGATAGAGACAAACTTATCCAAAGACTAAAAATAGTTAAACAAGCAAATCCATCTAGTATTTGTGACTCTATCCTTAAAAGTTAAAAATGAAGATAAAGTCATTTACCCCCTTAACTGCAGTCTTTGGTACTTCATTTTTGATAACCATTTCATTGCTTAAAAGTTTCCAAATTTTTATGGGGATATCAATTTGTCTTTTAGCGATGCTCAAGCTTATGGATATTGAAGCTTTTGGAAAAAGTTATAAGAAATATGATTTACTATCGTCTAAATTTGATGGCTGGATATATATTTATCCTTTTTGCGAATTAATAATTGGAATAAGTTTTCTTAATTCTTCTCCACCCTCTTTAATTATTTTTATTGCCCTAATTCTTGGAATTTCTGGAATGATTTCAGTATTTAAGGCTGTTTATTTGGATAAACTAAAATTAAATTGTGCATGTATTGGTGGATATGCAAAAACTCCTTTGGGAATTATTAGTTTTATCGAAAATCTTTTAATGGCAATTATGAGTGTCTTAATTTTGATTAAATAGCGATTTAATAAATTTTCATTTATGGTTAATTTAAATAATAAATTTAATGGTCGTAATTAGTATGGCACTTAATAAAATTTTTATAAAAAGAGGATTTTTAAATTATCTAATTTTTTCTGGAATTCTTTTTACAAATATAATTTATTCAAATAAGAGTATTGCTTTAACTCAAGAAAATATAGATATCCCAAAAGTTGTTTCTTACAGATCAGCATCATGTGCTTGTTGCAAAAAATGGATCAATCATTTAAGAGATAATGGATTAAAAGTTGTTGATAATATAGTTAAGGATATTTCAGTAATTAAAAACCAATATCAAATTCCCAATAATCTAAGATCATGTCACTCCGCTCAAATAGCTAACTATACTATTGAAGGACATGTTCCGATTGAATCAATCAATAAACTTTTTAGAGAAAAACCAAATATCAATGGGATAGCAGTTCCGGATATGCCACTTGGCTCTCCAGGGATGGAAATGCATTCTCACGACTCGCACTCTCATGATTATGAGAACTACAAAGTAGTTTCATTTAGTAAAACTGGCAAAACAAAAATATTTGATAAAATCTCTCCTTAATATAAAAAACTTATTTGAAATAATGCATATTTTTCTTAGAAATTTTAAATTTTTTATTTTTTTATTTTCCTTATCTCTAAATTTAAATAGTTATTCCCATGCACATATGAGGGGTACATTTCTTTCTGAAGAGGACGCCGAAAATAGATCTTTAGAACTTGGCTGCGAAGGAATACATAAGAATCAAGATAAATGGATGCCATGCAAAAACGAAAAAGAATTACATATCTATTTGAGGAAATAGATGGAAAAATTAAAAACAAATCAAAGAAAAATTCACAGAAAAATAACCGCAATTTCAGCAATCCCCTTACTAATTACTATTGTATCTGGGACAATTTATAGTATTCTTCAACCATTAGGAGTAGATGCTTTTTGGTTAATAAAATGGCATACGGGTAATTTTGGAATTATTAATTTGCAACCTTTTTACTCAATATTTCTTGGTATAGCTTCAATAATCTCAGTAATATCTGGCGTTAAACTATTACAAAAAAAATCTTAGATATATTCTAAACGAAGCCAAAATCTAACTAATTAATACTATTTGCGCCTCCACTTACTAAGAAAATTATCGCTCCTAGTGCCATTGTTGCTACACCCATATAAGGGTATTTCTTAATTCTTGATTTAGTAATTGGAAGCCATGAAAGGTATCTATCAGATTTATTTAATTCATTTTTTTGTCTAGGTGGCAATCCTAATTCTTCTCTTCTTTTAGCTTCGCCCATAATCTTAAATTTGTTTATGTATCAATATTAAAAATTATGTTCTACACATGCGAGTTAACTTTATTAAAAACAGAGGTCCTTTGTAAATAAACAAATTATTTAGAATTTATTTAGCCTTCTTTAAATATAGATTCTTTGTATTTGCCTGATCTGATGTAAATAACAAAATTAAGATAGTTCCAACTAGAAATGAAAAAATCATTGTCAAACCAACAACTTCAACCATTTCATTAGGCAGATAATTTAGAAACATTAATGAATAGATCTCTTATCTTAAACTTAGCAATTGTATTTTTTATGTAAAGTAAGTATTCCTCCTTAAATTTCGAAAATAACTTTCAGAGCCTTTTTAATTTTTATTTATTTTTATTTGCGTGATAAATCTAGTTCTAGCCGATCACAATTTTCTTACTTAGCTATTCCTATTTTCTTAAGCAATTTAAGGTAAGGCAAGGCCCAATTACCAAAGGTAAAAGAGATTGTCGTATTTTTTGTGGTTGGAAATAATGTTTTAGAACGTGTAGAGGCTAATTTAGAAAATATCTTAATAGTCTCTACTTCTAGATTATCCATATACAATTTTTTTTGAACACCTCGATCTTTCTTTTGGGGCAAATAATTTTCTATAAACCATAAAAATTGTTCTAAATTTGATTTATTGGGTGCGGTTTTAATTTGTTTATTTTTCTTTTTAAACATATTTATTTACCTCTTAATTACTGAATTAAATTTGCCATTTATATAATTTAAATCAATAGTAAAAGCATCAAAATTATATTCTTTTTAATAATCGATAATCGAAAAAATAAATTAATAATTACGATGTTTTTATAAAAATAAAAAAGAGAGGGATAAAACCCCCTCCTAATTGATCAGTTTCATAAAAGAATTTAATTTTTTGAGTCTTTCAATTTCATTTCTTTTTGTGTTTTCCTGATTCTTTCTTCAAAGACTAATCTTCTGTATGGAGTAACTTCTCCACTTTTAGTAGCCAAAAGTTGGGCTTCATATAGCCTATTGGCTCTTTTGATTTTTTCTCTTACTTGTAAGAGGTTATTCATGGTCTTTTGCAGTTAATGAGAATCACGTTCCCTACTCCCATTTCATTCGTCCAGAGATATAAACTTGGATGAACGTAGGTGAACAATAATATCTTTAAAAAAATTCTGCGAGAGTAATTTTTACTAAATTTTTCTCAAAAAAATAAATATTGAATAGATAGTATAAACAAGGTTTTAATATATCCTAAATTAGGATAAGAAAATTGTTTGCGACCCATCATTATTATCCTGAATCACTATTTTTTTATTAGGGAAAATATCTGATAATATTCTTTTCAAATTTGAATTTTCTGAATGAATTATATTACTCATATTTTTTGAATTAATTTTCCAATTTTCATCTACAAATAGTTCTTTATCATCATCTTTTTCATTCTCCAGTGATGTCTTATTTAGAATCTTAAGTAACAGTTCTGAATCATAATCTTTAAATTCTTCAGGGCCTTCTTTTAATTTTTTAATCATTTTTTAGAAAACTAATGTTTCTAAATCTTGCATAAGAAATTTGAAGAATACAAGGTATTAATTACCTAAAAATATCTCTTAATATAAAAAATACAGATGCAATTAAAATAATTTTCTTTAGAAAATTTAATTCCAAAATAGCTTAAGAATGATATTTAAAAAGATTAATTAATCATTTACACCATTTATTTACTTGTTAGGTTGCAATTAAGGGAATCAGAAAAGATGCCAAGAGTAATTAACAAAAAAATTAGACTTTTAAAATGGTTAAACTTAGGTATGATACTACCATTTATCATTATGGCTGCATCCTTATCAATGATTCTTTATGGTGTTTTATTTATCCTAATAAAATAGTTTTTTTAATTTAAGCAGCTAAGTTTTCCTCAGATTTAGACATAATTATTGCAGCTTTTTTTAATAAACTAACTACTTCTTTTCTTCCAACTGCATTATCAGCTTGACGCATTATTTCATAATATTTTTTATTTATTTTCTTCATAAATAGTTTTAATTTAATCTAAAATTACAACACCATATGATGGTGTCAACTGTAAATAATTCTCATATATTATTTCTTTGATTATTTTTGCAAAATAAAAATTGCTCATTTATTATCCTTCAAGTTTTTAATTGATGACGCCAAAAAATCATAAATATCAAAATTAATAATCCTTTTAATTAAGCTATATTGAAGGATTTGAAAACATAAAATAAACCTCCGATTAGGATCAATATTGCAGCTCCATAAAAAAGAAAAGGGACAATTGGATATTTATACAATATAGACCTTACTTTTTGTTGTATGGCTTTTTTATCAAGTTGAGGCAACTGGATATCTTCAGTTTTTTCTCTAGGCGGAATACCTAAATTTTTTCTTCTCTTTGCCTCTCCCATAATTAATACTGAGGTATTCCCATACATTTTAAATAATTGTTATCAGCTAAATCTAAAATTTGATTCCATTCTTCATGAGATGTTTCCAAATTATTTTTAAAATCTTTTTCAAATTTAAGAATACACCTTTTTTCTATATTTTCTGGAGAATTATAATTTCTTAAAAAAGAAACACTCAAATACGATAATGATGAAAAAACTATAATTATTTTAGCAATCCTAAAATTATTCATACTTTAAATGATATTGCCTTATAAAAAAATAAGGTACTTGTTGGTTTTATAATTAATTTAATCTATTAAAAACAATTATCAAATGATAAATTCGGTGAATTTTAACCATTTGCCTATTCAGGATTTGGTTGTTTCAGGGTTAATAATCTTTATAATGTCGACGATTATTGCCAATATTTACGACCCATTATTAGGAATAACTTATGCATTTGGGAATATACTTACTCTTACCTTTTTGAGCTGGTTATACAAAGAGACTTGGAGTGATCCAAGTAAATAAATCTAAAAAAGAAAAAAGATAAATAAAAAAACTACTTCTGTATTTTTAATTTCGAAGAATACTTTAAATTAACTATGTACGTTGCAAGAAGAGAGAGTATCAAAAAAAATAATAAGCTTTCTAAGGTAGATTGGGGCATAACCATGAGTGGTACTAAAAATGATATATCTTTAAAAAAACGAATTCTGAAAGAAAATCAACCCTTTCATCATTTTTTATTCTCAAACTTATAAATTTAATTTATCTTATAAAATCTCTGAGATATAGATTGATTTTAATTTGAAAAATATTTTTCAGCCCTCCTAAAGGCTTTTACTGCTCTTTTATAATCACGACTTTTTAAGTTTTCCTTACTTTTTTGTTCCAGCATTTTTACTATTTGATTTCTCTTTAGTTCATCAATTTTAAGCTTATGATCGAAAATAAGATCAAATTTTGAGGAATACAATCTAGATAATTCTTCTCTATATTTTTCAATAATTTTCTCATCACAAGATTTGGATTTCAAAATTACATTAGCCTTCATTTTGTCATCTATTGCCCCTTTAAAATCTCCTTGTTTAAATTTCTTCTCACTTGATCTAGTTAACTTAATAATATTTGCCAATATCAATTCATTAGAATCTTTCATTTATTCATCTGAGCCTAGGTTAATGCTATCAGAATAAAGAAAAAACAACTTTTTTAATAATCAAATAATTATATGATTAACCAATAACAAGTCCTTTTTCAAGAAGTAAATCGAAAACCTCCACACTTTTCGTTTTCCCAAATTGGGGGGATTTATGTAAATCTAATATTTCAGCAAGGCACATAATCCAATAAGTATCTTTTTTTAAATTTAGACCTTCACAAATATGGGTGGGGGCCGATTTAAAACAGCCAAAATCTGTTGATATATTAATGTTCATGATTTGAGTTTCAAGTTCCAGGCTTAAAAGTTCTATTTCTTGCTCAGAAAGGGATGTCCCAAAAGAATATGATTCAATTAAAAGTTGATAATTCATAAAAGATTTATTTTTTCAAGAAATCCATCGAGTTATTTTTGTACCCTCATAAATATGCCCTGAAGCTTCAACAATAGGTTTTGTTTCAGGATTCATAAAAATATCGTATAGAACATTTTCTGGTCCTTGAAAAATTACAGTTGCCCTTTTAGGATCATCTATTGATTTACCAATATAAAACGTTTTTACACCCATTTCTTTAAACATCGACTGCTGCTCCTCAGCATTCATATGAGATTCATATTGTTCAAACGTATTACTTAGTTGAAAATCTAGAATAGTCGTTTCAATGGTCATGGTAGTTATAAGATGTTTTTTAGATTTTAAATCTTTTTGCAAAAAAATAATTGAATAAAGATTAGTTTTTATTAAGCAAGGTATTAACTAATTTTTACTTATGAGTTATAAATCAACTATAAAAAATAGATTTTAATTTTGGACTCAAAAATTTCTCCAAGAGAACAATGGACTAGTAAGTTGGGATTCATTCTTGCAGCTGCTGGTAGCGCAGTAGGTCTTGGTAACCTTTGGGGTTTCGCCTACAGAGCCTCTCAAGGTGGAGGCGCTGCTTTTGTACTTTTATACGTACTAATCGTTTTAATTGTATGCCTTCCGGTATTTGTTGCTGAAATGGCTTTAGGAAGAAACGCTACCGCCAGCACATTGCTTGCACCAGTAAAGTTAGCTGGAAAAAATTGGTATCCATTAGGAATTCTTTTCTTTATAGCTCCCTTGGGAATAGCATCATATTATTCAGTCATAATGGGGTGGACCGCAGATACCTTGTTCCATTCATTATTTTTTGGATTACCAAAAAATTTAAGTGAAGCAGAAACTTTTTTTGGCTCAATTAGTAGTGGTAGCAGTGTTTTATTGGGGCACCTATTAAGTCTTGTTCTTACTGCCATAATAGTTTCATCAGGGATAAAAAAAGGAATCGAAAAGGTAACAAGATTCTTTATGCCTATACTCTTTATAATTCTTCTATCTCTTGCAATATGGGCCACTTCACTTTCAGGCGCATGGGAAGGATATAAAACATTTTTGTTTAAATTTGACTTTGATGAATTAAGGAACCCTCAAACCATAAGAAACGCTTTTACTCAAGCTTTCTTTTCTTTAAGTTTAGGAATTGGAGTAATGGTGACTTACGCTTCCTATCTAAATAAAAAGAGTAATCTTCCAAAACTGAGTGTTGGAGTTGCATCATTGGATACTTTGGTGGGTCTTATGGCAGGACTTATTACTTTTCCGATTGTTTTAACGTTTGGTTTAAATAATGCTATTTCTGAATCAACAGTTGGCGCATTATTTATATCAATTCCTACGGGCCTTGGTTCATATGGAGCGGTTGGAAGAATTGTAGCTGTTGCATTTTTCGCACTAGCTTATATTGCAGCAATAACTTCCTCTGTTTCATTATTGGAAGTTCCAGTTTCCTCTTTAATGGATAAATTTGGTTTTAAAAGAGAAAAATCTGTTTGGCTGATAACTCTTTTCTTATTCTTAGCAGGCATTCCTTCTGCATTAAACTTAAACATTCTTGGAACTATTGATTCTATTTTTGGAGGTGTATTACTTATCTTTGGTGGATTCTTGGTTACTTTCTTTATGGGATGGGTAGTACCTGGAAAGTTTAATGAAGAACTTAGTGATTCAAAAGTTGGAATCAAAACGACACGTTATTTGAAATTCATGACAAGATGGGTTGCGCCCCCAATTATTGGTTTTGGACTATTTATTAGTGTGTTTGATTTGCTTAAAGGCTGGGTAAGTTAAAAATAAATAAAAATAAATAAAAATTATAATGTATAAAATTGAATAAATTTACTGCTATGTACTGCGGAAATAGAGGGAGGGGTGCAATTCAAAAAAAGATAAAATAGTTTAACTTTTTCGCATTATTTTTGATCAAACTGAAAAAAATACTAGTCAATAATTAAGTATTTGCAATGGTTATTAATTAAAAAATTGATATGAAGGCTAAGTGCTTTGTTTATTACTAAAGTCTAAATATTTTTCTTAAGAAAAATTTTACTGCGGAACCTTTTTTAATGAAGTATTAAAATTTAACTTATATTTAATCTCGAACGTATCGGCAAAAACCATCCCTAATAGAAACTATATAAAATACATTTAGATGTTTTATTTAAAGAAATTAGAACGCCTACAAGAATAGATAGCAAATTTGATGTCAACCAAATCTGATTCATTAAAAGGAAAGCTTACAGAAAATTTTTATGAATTTTCTCTACTATCTGACTATTCTTTTATGAATTCTCTTAAAGCAGATCCTAAATCAACAAAAGATGGAAATGATCATAAGCCGCGTTCAGTATATTCAGGTCATTACGTACCAGTTGTTCCAACTGCTATTCCAGATCCAGAATATATTTCCCATAGCAACAAACTTTTTAAAGAACTAGGGCTAAGCTCAGATCTTACTAAAGACAAAAATTTTTGTCGTTTTTTCTCAGGTGATATTTCTGTTGCTAAATATCCAATGAGTCCTGTTGGTTGGGCAACAGGTTATGCATTATCAATTTACGGGACTGAATATACCCAGCAATGTCCTTTTGGAACTGGTAATGGTTATGGCGATGGCAGAGCAATTTCTGTTTTTGAAGGTTTATTCAATGGGAAAAGAATGGAAATGCAACTTAAAGGAGGAGGTCCAACTCCCTATTGTCGTGGAGCAGATGGTAGAGCTGTCTTAAGGTCTAGCGTACGAGAATTTCTCGCACAGGAATTAATGAATGCCTTGGGAATCCCTACCTCAAGATCTTTAACACTTTATGTCTCACGTTCAGAAATAGTTAGAAGACCGTGGTATTCCAAAGGGTCCAGATATTTTGAACCTGATATCATGATTGACAATCAAGCGGCAATTACTACGAGAGTCGCTTCATCTTTTCTACGTGTAGGCCAGATTGAACTTTTTGCAAGACGAGTTCGTAATAATACGCATGATCAGGCCCTCAATGAACTAAAAATGATAGTTCAACATCTAATTGATAGAAATTATAAAGATGAAATTGAATATGAGATTTCAATTGAAAGTAAAGTAATAAAACTGGCTTCTTTATACAGATCAAGACTTATATCACTTATAGCCAACTGGATGAGAGTTGGTTATTGCCAGGGTAATTTCAATAGTGATAATTGTGCTGCTGGAGGTTATACCTTGGATTATGGCCCCTTTGGATTCTGTGAATTATTTGATCCAAGATTTCAGCCATGGACAGGGGGAGGTGAACATTTCTCATTTTTTAACCAGCCTTCTGCAGCGGCAATCAACTTTAAAACATTCTGTTCATCTCTTAGTCCGTTACTTTCACAAAGCAAACAAGATCAAGAAAAGTTAGATCAAATCGAAAAAGACTTTTCTGAATTAATGAATAAGGAATTGATGAAAATGTGGGCAAACAAGCTTGGCTTAGAACATTACAACGAAACTCTAATAAATGAATTTTTTAATCTCATGGTCATTTCAAGAGCAGACTATACAATTTTGTTCCGTAAACTATCTGAAATACCTGATAACTTAGATTTTTTAAAAAACTGTTTCTATTTGCCAATTAATGACGAGCTCAATAATAGGTGGAAAGTATGGCTTCAAAACTGGCAATCAATCTTGAAGAAAGAGGGAAATATTAAAGCGAAATCAGCATCAATGAAATCCCTTAATCCAGTCTATACTTGGCGCGAATGGATGGTCGTTCCCGCATATGAAGAAGCTGAAAAAGGAAATTACAAAAAAATTAAAGAGTTACAGGATGTCTTTAGCAATCCATATATAGAACAATCCTCAGAAATAGATCAAAAATATAATCGACTAAAGCCAAGCCAGTATTTTAACTATGGAGGAGTATCTCACTACAGCTGTTCTTCATAAAAGTTTAATCCTCATTCTGATAGAACAACTTTAGGAAAAATCTTATTTATTTATGGCCGTAGGCATTCCAACTACTGATACAACTCCCACGTGAAGTATGGCCGGCTTC
Source organism: Prochlorococcus sp. AG-459-N19 (assembly GCA_003209375.1). GTDB lineage: Bacteria > Cyanobacteriota > Cyanobacteriia > PCC-6307 > Cyanobiaceae > Prochlorococcus_A. Next base: position 35,556 of record QCRF01000009.1, read on the forward strand.
TTCCCAACATTTTTCACATAGTGGGGGCCCCCATTATTACTCTCTATAAATGCATCACCTGCTTTAAAGAAATTAATTTCTTCACCCCTAACATGCTTTAATCTTCCTCTGGTGATATGAATCAACATTGGGGAAGGATGAGTATGAATTGGAGTTTTCAAACCAACTGGAATTTTTACTTTTAAGAGTCTCAATTCAGGCTTACCCTCGAGATAATTAAAATTTTTACCACTTAGTCCTTTTGAACTTTGAATAATAGGTATAACTTTAATCTTTTCTTCTGCAAGAGAGGGTTGAGGTAAAGCTAAAGTCCCAATAAAAAGAAAGCAAACTGGAATAAATTTTTTTAATTTCATTAGATATTTGAGTTTCACTAACAATAGGTAGTTTGCAAAAATAATAAACTAATTTATTTTTTATATAACTTTTCTAATTGCTTAATTTCCTCCCTTAAATCCTTACCTCTATTATTTAATTTATTATTCTTAATAACTATTGGGATAATCCACCAGGCTTGAAGACCTAAAAAGATAAATACTAGGATCAATAATTCAAAAGTACCAGGCTTCATTTGATAAATAACCCTTCTTTGTTAATAATATTATCCTAAAAAATATTAAACATTCACGAGATATTAAATATTTCTATGCTGCCTCTAATTCAATGTTAAGTTCAATTCCCTTTGAAATGATTGCTTCTTTAAATTCAATAAGTTTGGAAATTATTCTTTGCTTCTCAGGTTCAGTTTTATGGATATCATCTACAACTTCCTGCATTGCAAGTGTTACTTTTTGTAGTTTGATTTCTAGATCTTCTCTGTAATTCATAAGCTTAAAGAAATTATCTTATTTATTAAAAAACAAAATAATTATTAGTAAATAAGTACTTAACCTTAAAAGGATTGACAGCAAAACAAGGAGGATATATTTTATAGTACAAACGTATCAATAATCAGCCGGCTGATTAAAGGTAAAGTATGGATCCTAAGTACTCATTTGGTTGCAGCACTAGCAAACCTAACGGATGCCTACTAAATCCAGAAGGCAGCAGAATTATCTTTTTCGAAGAATGCAAAAACTCTCCTAAACCTAATTTAAAAATACATACTCATCTTTTCTACACAAATCACCTCGGAGAACCCGGAGGGTACAAATCCTCTGAAAAACTAAACATAGATTCAGCCTGGGAAAAGTGGCACGAACTACACCAAAAAGGATGGACAGAAGTATCTCATAATTACGGATAAGTGATCCGGCCAAGAAAAAGCCTTTATAGATGAAAGGTGCAAACTAGCTCCCTTTTTTTTTTCTTGCTATACAAATAATAAAAGATGATTTAACTTCTTCTGCTTCAATGAAATATTGTGGAATTAACTGAGCTACTTAGGGATTACGTTGCTACAGAATTATTATCTAGTATTGAACTTGATTTTCTTGAAGCAGAATTATGGGAAACTACTCAACATATCGCAGAACTAAATACAGTTATCAAAGCTCCAAAAAATATATGTAAAAAATTAGGACTTGATGAAAAATCTTGTTGGCAATTATGTTGTGCAGCCGTTCTTGACTCCTCAAGACCATTAAAGAATGGACAAAATAGGGTTGATAATTTTAAAAAATTAATTAATCGATATAAAATAAGCTACATTTAAAAAAAAGACTCAATGATACGTTTACTTATTGCATCAATTCTTTTTTTTATTCCACTAGGAGGTTTTGCGGATGAAAGGCAAAGAAAAATTGAGAATGAAGCTATAAATCTTGTAATTAAAAAATATGGAAAAGGCTTAGAAAATAGATTAAAAGGAACGGGAGTAATGCCCAGTTATCGAAGTTGGTATGAAAATGATTGTTTTGTAAGTATTGCCGCAGGTACATACCAAGAAGATACTTGGTCGGCAATGAAGTGGTTTAGCGTTAATGTCTGTTCTGAATCGGCTGAAATTATGGAAAGTGAATGAAGGAAACAAGACGCTTATTAGTTTTGCAGCATTTAGAAATAGAGGGGCCAGGTCTTTTTGAACAATTTGCTAAAGAAAAAGATTTAAAAATAGAAATTATTCGTTTAGATAAAAAAAATGATCTGCCACAAACAAAAAAAGGTGACTTAATTTTAATTATGGGTGGACCGATGGGAGTTAAAGACATTGGGAGCGAAAGATATCCATGGCTTAAGTTAGAAAGAGATTTTATAAAACAAGAATTAGAAAATGAGAGACCTATAATAGGTGTTTGCTTAGGTGCTCAGTTGCTTGCGAGTGCTGCTGGAGGAGATATAGAAATTCTTAAATGTGGATCACCTCCAAAAGCATTACCAGAAATTGGATGGTCTCAAATTTTTATTGACAAATCGAATAAAGACTTTAAAGCACTGTTTGAAGACCCTTTTCATGTACTGCATTGGCATGGAGATAGGATTTTATTACCTAATAAAGCAGTGCTCATTGCTAGTAGTGCACGTTGTAAAGAACAGTTTTTTAGGATTGGTAATTTTGCTTACGGATTACAATTCCATATAGAGACGACGGAGGGAATGATAAATAACTGGATTAAAAAAGATAAAGAATTTGTCTTTAAAGGATTGGGCTCAAATGG
>QCRF01000010.1 GCA_003209375.1 Prochlorococcus sp. AG-459-N19
TGCAAGAGATAAAGTGCCGTCTATACCGGAAGCTCCTCTAAAGCTGAAACAATTTCTTGTTAAAGTACCATTTTCAGAAAATGTAAGCCAATCTCTAATCGGGCTACTCGCGGAGAGCATTATGGGATTTTCAGCTGGCCAAAGTTTTGGAACGAGATTTGCAAGCATATACTCAGTAATTTGATTATCTTGAGTAACTTGCTCCTTTAAAATTTCTTTAATCTGCTCGCCTTCCTCTATTAAATCTAGAGCCATTGGAGTAAGGGACTTTTTGTTTTTTTCGTTAATTGACAATTCTTTTAACAATAGAGTAGTAAAATTTGATAGCCCAAAATCATATTCAAATGATTTTTTTATAGGGTCCAATTTTCTAAAGTTTTTTTCTTTTATAAGAATTTGTATCCCTTCGAAAGTTGTTAAAAAATTCTCCAAATCAATTGAGGATGACATAGGACCAAGCCTCAAAAGTTGATGACAATTTACTGAATTTTTATTTTTTCTTAAGACTAATTCCCAATTAACAACTAAACCTCTCAAATCAGAACAAACGCCGGAAATAGGATCAGCAAATACTGGCCAGCCAGTAATTTCTTGTAATTTCTCTAAAGATTTATTGAAAGAAGTTAAATCATTTATGGAACCCTGATAGGGACCTACCAAAATAATGCCGGTTTCATCTAAATTTAAACTTTTTGAAATTTCTGAGAATTTGTTTTTATCAGACTTTATTTCAACCTCCTGAAATATATATTTTTTCTTTAAATAAATTCTCTCAAAAACCTCTAAAATATTTTTTTTATTTAAAAATGAAATAGCTAAAGGCTTATCAATAGGAATATTGAAATGAATAGGACCAGGGAAGCTTGATATTTGTTTCTCAGTAATTCTAACTAAATTTAAGATTTCATTTTCTTGCGTTTCATGAAGTCCATTTAGATTTGTACTTAAAACTCTTCTGCAGACTGAATTCAAAAAATTTTCTTGATTTACTGTTTGATTTGCGCCACAATCTTTTAATCTTAAGGGTCTATCAGCAGTAAGAAATATAATACCTTTACAAGATCGATCTGCCTCAACCGCTGCTGGCAATAAGTTACTTACGGCAGTCCCAGAAGTGGTAATTACTAAAGAAAGATTACCCGATGCAGCAGAAATTCCAAGAGAGTGAAATCCTGCAGATCTCTCATCTATTGAATTAAAAATATTTACCAGTCCTAATTTATGTAATTCTCCAGCAGCTATTGCTAAAGGTGCTGATCTACTACCAGGACATAGTATTAAATTTTGAACTCCTATTTTTATAAGAAGATTCAAAAGTTGTAAACTTCTAAGAAAATTTTTGCATTCAATAGATGATGTCATAATTTATATAAATGCTTTGGGATTTCCTCATAACTGAATTAAATAAAACATGTCTACAACACAAGAAAAAAGAAATTCAATACTAAAGGATTTAAAAAATCTTTTAATCTGGATATCTATTGCTTTAATTATACGATGGCAGGTTATAGAGCCAAGATGGATCCCATCTGGTTCAATGCTTCCAACTCTTCAAATACAAGATAAAATTCTTGTTGAGAAAGTAACACCCAAAATTACATCTAAATCAAATCTTTCAAAATTAAAAAATAAAATAGTTGTTTTTAACGTTCCCGAACAATTAATTAATGCTGGTTATGAAGCAGATACTGCACTAATAAAAAGAGTAATTGGAATACCTGGAGACAAGGTAGAAGTAAAAGAGGGTAACCTTTACTTAAATGATATCGCTCAAGAAAATTACGTTTTTGACAAAAACATTAATTATTCTATAGGGCCTTTTATTGTCCCAGAAGAGTCATTATGGGTGATGGGAGATAATAGAAATAACAGTATGGACTCACATATTTGGGGATTTTTGCCCTATGAAAAGGTTATTGGTAAGGCTATTTTTAGATATTGGCCATTTAATAAAATTGGACCTATTCGGTTCCCTGCCCTTAATAATTTAAACTAATGGGTACGTGATGTTGTAAGGTTTTTATATCTTGAAGTTGTAGAAATGTTTAATCCAGAATTTCTTGCTACTGAAAATAATGATCCAAATGATGAGAATGACTTAATCCAATATTTACAAAAACAATCACCTGAAGTTTTGCAAAGAGTAGCAAAATCAGCTAGTGAAGATATTCAAGAAATTATTAGACATAATGTTCAAGGTCTTCTTGGAATGCTTCCTTCAGATCAATTTGATGTAAAAATAACATCTTCAAAAGACAACATTGCTAATTTACTATCTTCTGCAATGATGACAGGGTATTTTTTAAGACAAATGGAGCAAAGAAAAGAGCTAGAACAAACTCTCAAAAATGATGAAAACATGTCTATTGAAGAATAATAGTTTTAAAGATTTACTTCTTCAGGAATTATTCCTAGTTCAAACAACTTATTATATAAACCCATCAAAAATTTATTATCCTCAGGTAGTTTGTCCCACTTTTGGGAATTAATTTCATTAATTAATTTTTGACAATCTTCTATTCTAAATTTTATAGGTGCCGCAAAATGAGCTGGAATTAAATATTCCATATCTTCAAAAGACTTGATGTTTTCTAGCCATTTAAGTAATACTTCTTTTGAACGGGGAAAAATTAGTTTTTGTAAAACTGGTGCCACTTGAATTTTAGGAGTATCTTCACCCATTATTTCAACAAGAGATAATTCCCAATCTTCATCCCATAAAAAGGGATAAATACCGAAATGAGATCTCCAATTTCTAAGATCTTTTTTGAACGAATACTTAAATATTTCTTTTAAAGGTGGAATATTTAATTTACCTGGTTTCAAAAAAGATGAAAATAAGATTAACCTTTTCCAGCCTTTTTTTCTTTGTTCAATGGAGTCAACCAAAGGTTCATCTCCTCTCTCTCTTGAATGAAAAAGAAGTGGAGTTGGGTCAAAATTAAATATCTCAGGTGGCGTGGAGTCTATTCCAACTATTGCATCTGTTACATGAAGAGTTTTCGTAGAATAATGGAAACAGCTTATCTCCTGATATCTTCCAAGTCCTAAATTCAGTGGGCCTAATGAAGACCATTTAAATAAGTTAGTATGTGGAGTACCTTCCTCAAACAGTATTCTTGATCTTTTTGATGGAATTCCTAAAAAATCTAGTGGAAGATTGATAGGGAAACTCCACTGTCCAGGACAAAGCCAAATTTCTGCATCTTTAAAAATTCTTGAAAGAGCTGGTAGTCCTATTTTATGTTCTAGTCCGGAGGCGCTTGGGAGAATTATTGTTTTTACTTTGCCATGAATCGCAATTAATTTTTTTAACTCATTTATTAATTCTTTTGTAGGAGGCAGTGGGTTTATTAGCATCAACCCATTATCAACCTTTATTACCGTCATTCTTATTGGAACCGCAACATAATAAAGTCCTTGTATTTGTTCTAAGGACCATATTTGATCAGGAATTAATTCTCTTAAGATTGTTTTCTTTTTCCCATAAGGATATAAGGGAAATAATGGCCACCAATACCAATTTTTATTTAAAGTTTCTTCCACCTCTATCATTTATAACCAGCAAAAAAATTCTTTAACTTAAATATTCCGTATCTTGGAGCGAATAAAAAAGCGAATAAAAATATAAAAGTTTGTGCTAAGACAATTGATCCACCTGTTTCAAGATCAAACCAAAAACTAATGTAGATTCCTATAAGGCTCGAGATAATTGCACTTAATACTGAAATTATTGTCATATTATCAAAATTATCCGTAAGTAAATATGCTGTAGCCCCTGGTGTAATCAACATCGCAACTACCAAAATAATTCCAACAGACTGCAAGCCCACAACTGCTGCCAAAGACAAACACGTGAGGAGTAAATAGTGAAGAAACAATACGTTAATTCCAACTGTTTTTGCATGCCTAGGATCAAAACAATAAAGCATTAAATCTTTCCTAAAAATTGATAAAAGGATTACTACCAATAATGAAATGAATATGGTTTGTTTTACATCTGAAAGTGATATTCCTAATGGACTGCCAAAAAGGATAGAGTGCAGATCAATATTACTTTTAATCTTGGAAACCAATACAATTCCAAGAGCGAAAAATCCAGTAAATACCAACCCAATAACAGTATCTTCTTTAACCCTAGATTTCTGCTTAATAAACCCTATCAATGCCACTGAACCAACTCCGAAAATAAATGCCCCTAATGAGAAAGGAAGACCTAATGCATAAGCAACCACAACACCAGGCATTACTGAATGTGACACTGCATCTCCCATTAAAGCCCATCCTTTAAGAGTTAAATAACTAGATAGGAAACCACAAACAGCTGCCACTAATGAACTCATAAGAAGTGCTTTTCTCATAAAGTCATGAGTTAAAGGATCTTTTATGAATGAATCTAAAGTTAAAAAAGAACAAAGCTCCATATATTTTAAAATTTAGGATTCAGGTCCAAACAAGAAATCAGGTGAGATTCCTCCAAAAGTAGTTGTAATATTTTCAGGAGTAAACACTTCAGAGGTCTCGCCATACGCTACAACAGTTTTATTTATTAAAAGAACCAAATCACAAAATTCACGGACATGAATCATATCGTGCGTTGATAATAATATAGTTTTCCCCTCATTTTTAAATTGAATAAATAATTCCGAGATAAGTTTTTCAGTTCTTATATCAACACCTGAAAAAGGCTCATCAAGAAGTAATATTGACGCCCTTTGCGCAATTGCTCTAGCTAAAAAAGTTCGTTTTCTCTGACCTCCAGATAAATTTCCAATAGGTGTAGATAAATGATCAGTAAGATCAACTCTCTCAATAGCATCTTTAACCGCCTGAACATCAGACTCTCTAGGACATCTAAAAATATTCATCGAACCATATCTTCCCATCATCACTACATCCCAAACATTTATTGGAAATTGACTATCAATTCCCTCACTCTGAGGAACATAAGCAATTGTCTGATCTTTTTGAGCAGATCTTAAAGACTCTCCATTAATTCTAATTTTTCCCTTTGAAATATTTACAAAGCCAGTTAAAGCATTAAAAAAAGTTGTTTTACCAGCCCCGTTCATCCCTACTAACCCACAAATCTGGCCAGGTTTCAATCTTAAATTGGCATCATACAAAGCCACCTTACCGTTGTAATCTACGCAAATATTTTCTGCATCAATCCTAAAGTTTTGATAATTGATTGATTCCATAATTCAAAAAAGCCCTTTTTTAATTAAATCCAAATTATGCTCAAGCATTTTTATATAGGAGCTAGCAGGCCCACTATCATCAGATAACGAATCAACAAAAAGATTTCCTCCAAAATTAGCTCCAGTTTCGTTTGCAACAATCATTTGAGATTCGTTACTTACAGTACTTTCGCAAAATACAGATGGGACATTTTTTTCTTTAACTAGTGAAATTGTACTTGTCATTCTTTTGGGCGTAATTTGACTCTCAGCATTAACTGGCCATAAATAAACTTCCTCTAATCCATAATCATTTGTTAAATACGAAAAAGCACCTTCACAACTTACTAGAAACCTCCTGTCTTTATTTAAGTTATTAATAAAAAGTGAGAATTCTTTATCTATTTTAGAGAGTTTATCTTTATAAATTTTTCCATTTTCTTCAAATAATGTCCTTTTGGATGGCCTCAATTCTGATAAAGAATCCACTAGAACATCTACATATTGGATACCTCTTTTTGGAGAAATCCATGCATGAGGATTGGGTTTCCCTTTATAAAAATCTTCACTGATAAAAATAGGATCTAAATCTTCCGCGACAGTAATCCTTTTAACTTTTAAATTAGAAACAAATTTTTCAGCCCATAATTCAAATCCAAATCCATTATCAATAAAAACAAAAGCACTAGAGGCATTTACCAAATCGCTCGGAGTTGGTTGGTAGCCATGAACTTCAACTCCAGGTTTCGTTATTGATCTAACAATAAATTCATCTTTAGCAACATTGCTAATTATGTCTGCCAAAACAGTGAAACTTGCCAGTATTACTTCTTCACTTTCATTTTTATTTGATATTCTCTTGCATGAGCCTGAAGTAATAGAAAGCAGAAGTAATAAACTAAAAAAAAGAATTTTTTTTCTCATATTTACCTTTTTAACTAGATTATGAACTAAAAGATATTTTCATAAGTGGTTTTCTAAGATCAGAAATAAATCCTTGCCAATTTATTTTTTCTTTTTCAAAAGCTTTTTCAACAATTTTCTCAGAATTTTTCTTTATAAAATCCAAATCAGGTTCTTCTACTCCTTTTGTTATTGCCATAAAATCAGCCAAAGAACTAGATACTACTCTTGTTAAATAAGCAGCACTGACAGCCTGAAATGTTCCAGAAACAAGCCAATTTGGTCCATGTAATTTTGTTATGCCAATTAGAGTCTGTCCACTCCATTCAATAACTCCCTGAGCAATTGCAGTCTTTAAAATCTCTTTGGAAACTTTATCTAAAATTTCAGGAGACCAATTACATCCCCATATAGACTTAATTTCTTTAATCATTAAAGAATTTAGTACTGTCATTGCCATAACATCAATTGATGGGATAGGAGATAAGAAAACAGTTGTCGCGACAAGAATTTGATTTTTTCTTTGTATACCTTTTAACTGCATTCTTCTTATCCCTTCAATTTCAGATTGCCAGGCAACATGAAGTTCTCTCAAAAGCCTTTTTTTTGTATTTTCAATGTTTTTAGATGAACTTATGAAAAACTTCCTTAACGAAAAAGGTATATTTATGACTTCATTCTTATTCACATCAAAAGTAATAACTTTATTTATGAAGTCACTTGAAATTTGCGACTTTAGGTCTTCTATCTGATTCTTGGCTTCTACTTCGTTGGAAGTTAAAGCCACTAACCAGATTGGCATATTTTTAGGAAACTTTTCCAGCCACAAAAAATCATTTGCCGACAAAGGCAAGTTTAGAAAATACAAGATTGCATCACTTTTCAAAGCTTCTTCTGGAATAACTTGAGCAGAATTGTATTTAGGCAGTTTTTCATATAAATCAAAGTCAAACTTATCTACTTTAAAATGACTTTTTAAAACAGACTGACAACTTTGATAATCTTTTTGTCCAATGCAACTTATTTTTTCTTTTTCAAATCTATTAAGAATAGATTCAAGTGTTTTTTGTCTTTTTGAGTTATGTTTCTCTAATGCATTTGTTGCTTCAAGTTCTTCAAAAAAATTCAAATCTTCTTTGCATAGATTTATCCAACCATCTAAATTATTTGGTTCATTAAATTTAGGCTTATCATTCTTTAAGTAAAAGTATCCCCCCAAACACAACGCCAAAAATCCTATTGAGCCTCCTGCAAAATGAATTAGGTCACTGACAAACCATTCCCCAAAACCTAATAAAAATAAAATAATAATTAGATTTTTTTTTGGAAACTTTATGAAATCCTTTGAGAGGTTGTCTTTACTAATATCAAACACAATGCTTTATTTTTCTAATTTTATTTTAATGCAAGTTATGAATGAGAAAAGCAAAATTCATAAGTCGTTAATCAAAAGATAAAAAATTAAGGGCTTTTCAAAAGACTTATTGCATAACAAGATGCTAAGTTAATAGACTATTTAAATAACTTAAGAAACATTAAGATGTCTAATTCAAATTTCAGCAATAATCCTGGACAAGAAAATTATAGAGGTCGTTCTAACAATGAAAGATCTAATTTCAGAGAGAGATCATCCGGCAGAAGAGATGGAGGAGGATTCCGCATAAGATTGAGTGATAACGAAATGAAAGCTGTTAAATCAATACAAGAGGCCTTTCAATTAAGATCTACCGTTGCAGTTCTGGGTTTCTCTGTTAGAACACTTAGCGAAATGATCAAAGACGAAAAATTGATTGAATCAATCACAGAATATGCGAAAAATAATAAAAACTCTTCTCCTAATAGACAATCACAAGTTCCTTATGAAGAAAAGACAAAAACAGTACCTGACCCTTTTGCAAGACCCATAAAAAATACATCAACTGAAGAGATCCAATCTAGCGAATTAGAAGAGGATGGAAAATAAAAAAAGAATTCTTTCTGGAGTTCAACCTACTGGTGATCTACATATTGGGAATTGGCTTGGGGCCATAAATAATTGGGTTACGCTTCAAGAGCAATATGAAACATTTCTATGTGTAGTTGATTTGCACGCAATCACAGCTTCATATAATCCCAAAGAATTGTCTCAGAACACTATCTCTACTGCTGCTTTGTACGTCGCTTGTGGAATTGATCCCAATATATGCTCAATTTTTGTCCAAAGTCAGATTTCCGCACATTCAGAACTTTGTTGGATATTAAATTGCATGACCCCAATAAATTGGATGGAAAGAATGATTCAATTCAAAGAAAAATCCATACAACAGGGGAATAATGTATCCATTGGATTATTTGACTATCCGATCCTAATGGCTGCAGACATTCTTCTATATGACGCTGACTTTGTACCCGTAGGTGAGGATCAAAAACAACATCTTGAACTTGCCAGAGATATTGCACAACAGAGAATTAATGCCAGATTTAGTAAGGATAAAAATATTTTAAAAATACCTCAACCAATAATCATGAAGAATGGATCAAAAATAATGAGTTTAATTGATGGTTCAAAAAAGATGAGCAAAAGTGATCCTAATGAAGGTAGTCGTATTAACTTACTAGATGCTCCTGAAGTAATAACGAAAAAAATAAAAAGAGCAAAAAGTGACAGTTCTATTGGAATTGAATTTAACAACCCAGAGAGACCCGAATCTAAAAATCTTTTGATGATTTATTCAATATTATCTGGCAAAGAAATTTCTCAATGTGAAAATGATTTCTCAGAGACTGGATGGGGAACATTTAAAAAATTAATTACAGAACAACTTATTGAATCACTAGAACCTATTCAAAAAAAATATAAATTATTAATTAATGATCCCTATCAATTAAATAAAATCCTTGATGAAGGGAAGGAAAAAGCTGAAATTTTAGCAAATCAGACTTTAAAAAGAGTTAAATCAAACTTAGGATTCTTTGAAATGGAGAAATAAAATATGCCAATAATTACTTTACCTGATGGTTCAAAAAAGGTTTTCGAAAAATCTGTAACTATTCTAGAAATTGCCCAGACTATAGGCTCTGGATTAGCTAAAGCAACAATTGCTGGGAAAGTAAATGATGTTCTCCTTGATGCAACTATTCCTATAAGTAGAGATTCCGAAGTTGTAATCATCACATCAAAAGATAAAGAAGGAATTGAAATTATAAGACATTCATTTGCTCATCTTATTGGTCATGCAGTTAAACAAATTTACTCTGATATTAAGATGGCGATTGGGCCTGTAATTGAAGATGGTTTTTATTATGATATTTTTTCTGAATACAGATTTACTCCTGAAGATCTAATAAAAATCGAAAACAGAATTAATAAATTAATAAAAACAAACTATGACGTTGAAATTTTACAAGTTTCAAAAGAAGAGGCAATTAAAACTTTTAAAGAAAGAGATGAGACTTTTAAATTACGAATAATTGAAGAAATTTCTGAAGAAGGGCTCATAAATTTATACAAACACGAAGAATATATCGATATGTGTAGAGGACCTCACGTCCCTAACACTAGACATTTGAGACACTTTAAATTACTTAAATTATCAGGTTCATACTGGAGAGGTAATAGTGAGAATGAATCATTACAGAGAATATATGGAACTGCATGGGCAAAAGAAAAGGAACTCAAAGATTATTTAACAAGAATTGAAGAAGCTGAAAAAAGGGATCATAGAAAACTTGGTAAAAAACATTCACTATTTCATATACAAGAAGAATCTCCAGGAATGATTTTTTGGCATCCAAATGGATGGACAATTTACCAAGTACTGGAAAAGTACATAAGAGAAATACTCAAAAAAAATGATTATTTAGAAATTAAAACCCCACAAGCTGTTGATAAATCTCTTTGGGAAAAATCCGGTCATTGGGAAAAATTTAGAGACGATATGTTCACTACTGCATCAGAAAATCGAACTTATGCAATTAAACCAATGAATTGTCCATGTCATATACAAGTATTTAATCAAGGTTTAAAAAGTTATAAAGATTTACCTATTCGTCTTGCTGAATTTGGTTCTTGTCACAGAAATGAGCCCTCTGGAGCACTGCACGGCTTAATGAGAGTAAGAAACTTTACTCAAGATGATGCACACATATTCTGCACAGAAGAGCAAATTCAAGAAGAGGTATCAACTTTTATAGATCTTGTTTTCGAGGTTTATAAAACTTTTGGTTTTGATGAAATCATTATCAAATTATCAACCCGTCCTGAAAAAAGGGTAGGTAGTGAAGATATTTGGGATAAATCAGAGGAGGCTCTTACCAAAGCTCTCGATAATAAGAACCTGAAATGGGAACTCCAACCAGGAGAAGGGGCTTTTTATGGTCCAAAAATAGAATTCTCCTTAAAAGATTGTCTTAATAGAGTCTGGCAATGCGGAACTATTCAAGTTGATTTCTCAATGCCTATTAGATTGGATGCAACTTATGTAGATATTGATAATGAGAAAAGAAATCCAGTTATGCTTCACAGAGCAATTTTAGGATCCTTTGAAAGATTCATAGGAATCTTAATTGAACAATATGAGGCAAAATTCCCAATTTGGCTTGCACCTTATCAAATAATTTTATTAAGCATCACTGATAGAAATATTGAAAAGTGTTATAAGTTTAATGAATTAATAAATAATAATGGTTACCGATCAAAAGTTGATGTTAGGAATGAAAAAATAGGATATAAAATCAGAGAGGCAACTCTCGATAGAGTTCCCTTAATTGCAGTTATTGGTGATAAAGAAGAGGAAATTGATTCAGTCGCTTTAAGAGCTTTAGATGGAACAAATTTAGGAATTTTCGACTTACCTGATCTATACAAACTAATGGATGAATTAAAAGAAAAAAAAGGGAGAACAGAATAATTTCGAATAGATGAATTTTCTTGCTTGTGATTTAGGAGGTACCAAGGTTCTATTGGGAATATTCGAAAGAGTAATAAATGATGATTCGCCTAGATTGTTATTCAAAAAGAAATATCTATCTTCTGATTGGAATTCTTTTGAATTAATCCTAGAAGATTTTCTCAAAAAAGAATGCAAGAATATTACCCACCCCTCTACTGCATGTTTCGCAGTAGCTGGTCCTTTATCTAAAAACAACGCAAAAATCATTAACTTGTCATGGAATATTTCTGGAAATGCTTTACAGAACAAATTTAATTTTAAAAGATGCGAGCTAATAAATGATTTCGCTGTACAAATTTATGGAATACCTTTTTTAAAAAAAAATCAATACTCTACAATCCAAAATGGATTCAATTCTCTAGGTGCTAATAATGATTTGCATGCCATTGTTGGAGCGGGGACTGGCTTGGGGATTGCAAGAGGAATAATATCGGGAAAAAAGGTAAAAGTTTTAGCTAGTGAAGGTGGTCATGTTGAGTACTCCCCAAAGTCAAAATTAGAATGGGATTTAAAAATTTGGCTTAAGAATTACCTAAAAGTTGAAAGGATATCTTGTGAAAGAATTATTAGCGGCACTGGTTTATCAAGAATTGCTGAATGGAGACTCAGCAAACCTGATGCCCAAAACCATCCTCTAAAACAGTATTTAAAAAAAATTAACATTTTTGATGCTGCGAGAAAAGAACTACCTGAAAAGATTTGTAAACTTTCTAAAGAAGGTGATCAGATAATGATTGAAGTTGAGAGGATTTGGCTAGGCGCATATGCCTCTTTATTGGGAGATATTGCTCTTCAAGAATTGTGCTTTGGTGGATTATGGATTTCTGGAGGAACAGCATCAAAACATTTCAAAAACTTTAAATCAGACTTATTTTTAAAACAATTTTTCGACAAGGGAAGATTAAAAGATATTCTTAAAACAATACCTGTAAGAGTAATTTTAGATGAAGAGTTTGGACTTTTTAGTGCAGCTTGCAGAGCAAAAATGCTTTTAAAAACTTAAAAACAAAAATGTCTATTCCTGAAGTAGGTAAAAAAATAAGGGTAACAGTGCCTTCCACAACTGCAAATTTAGGGCCTGGATTCGATTGCCTTGGAGCAGCTTTAGATTTGTATAATGAGTTTATTTTTACAAGAATTGAAGGTGGTGGAGATAGATTTGATTTAATAATGGAAAGTACAGATGGAAATCATTTAAGAGGAGGACCTGAAAACTTAGTTTTTAGAGCAGCTCAGAAAGTATGGGAGAGCGCAAATATGGATCCTTTTGCACTTGAAGCAAGAGTTAAGCTGGCAGTACCACCTGCACGCGGGCTTGGAAGTAGCGCTACAGCAATAGTTGCTGGATTAATCGGAGCAAATGCAATAATGAACTCTCCATTGCCCAAAGAAAAACTCCTTGAACTTGCCATTGATATAGAGGGTCATCCTGATAATGTAGTACCCTCCCTTTTGGGTGGGCTTTGCTTGACAGCCAGGTCTTCTTCTCAAAGATGGAGAATCATTAGATGTGATTGGCACGATTCAATTAAAGCTGTTGTAGCAATACCTGCAATTCGTTTAAGCACAAGTGAAGCGAGAAAGGTTATGCCCAAGAATGTACCCATATCTGATGCAGTTACAAATATGGGGGCACTTACCTTGTTACTTAACGGCTTAAAAGCAGGTAATGCGGAACTTATAAAAGAGGGAATGTTTGATAAGTTACATGAACCCTACAGATGGAAACTTATTAAGGGTGGATTAGAAGTTAAAGATGCCGCACTAAATGCAGGTGCTTTTGGATGCGCAATCAGTGGAGCTGGGCCAAGTATCTTAGCTTTGTGTAAAAAAGAAAATGGTAAAAACGTCAGTCAAGCCATGGTGAAAGCATGGGAGAAGTCAGGTGTAGCTAGCAGAGCACCGTTCTTAAACGTTCAAACAACGGGCAGTCAATATAGCACTATCTCTGGTAAGTAGTTTTACTTAGGCATTTTTAATGTTATAGTCTCAAGCTAGTACAACTTCAACTAGAATAAAAAAATTATTCATTACATAAATGAATTTAGAATCTTTTCCTTGGCTATCATCTATTGTTTTACTGCCTTTAATTGGGGCATTAATAATGCCTTTCTTGAATACAAAAGAAGGAGAAGATAATTCACTCCCCAGAAATATCTCATTAAGTTTTTTATTTATAGATTTTTTATTAATAATAGGCGTCCTTTTTCAAAAATTCAATACTTCAGATAGCTCATTACAACTAGTAGAAAGAGCTTCCTGGTTACCATCAATAGGCTTAGAGTGGTCTCTTGGCGTAGATGGGTTATCTGCTCCCTTAATAGCCTTAAGTGGGTTAATTACATTTTTATCAGCTGCAGCTAGTTGGAAAATTAAGAAAAAATCTAATCTATATTTTGCTCTTTTATTAGTGCAAGCCTCAGCACAGGCATTAGTTTTCCTTTCTCAAGATTTCCTATTATTTTTCTTGGCCTGGGAACTTGAATTAGTTCCGGTATATCTTCTGATTGCCATTTGGGGAGGGAAAAAGAAATTATATGCGGCCACTAAATTCATTCTTTATACAGCTTTAGCTTCTTTATTAATACTCATAAGTGGTTTAGCACTTGCCTTAAGTGGTGATACCTTTACTTTAAATATTACAGATTTAACCAATAAACATGTATCGGGCAGCCTAGCTTTATTATCTTATTTAGGATTTTTAATTGGTTTTGGAGTAAAACTTCCTATCTTTCCATTACATACATGGTTACCTGATGCACATGGGGAGGCTAATGCTCCAGTCTCAATGCTACTAGCTGGAATACTATTAAAAATGGGAGGTTATGCTCTCTTAAGATTCAATGTTCAAATACTTCCTGAAGTACATCTTCAAATTGCACCTGCGTTAATTATTCTTGGAATCATCAATATAATTTATGGAGCTCTTAATGCATTTGCTCAAGACAATGTCAAAAGAAGAATTGCATGTAGCTCTGTGAGTCATATGGGTTTTGTTCTATTAGGGATTGGAGCAGTAGATGCTTTAGGTATAAGCGGAGCAATGCTTCAAATGATAAGTCACGGACTTATAGCCGCAGCTATGTTTTTTGTTACGGGCTCATTCTATGAAAGAACAAATACTCTTTCAATACCAAATATGGGCGGTTTGGCAAAGGTCTTGCCAATAACCTTTGCTTTTTTCTTGGCGAGTTCTTTGGCCTCTCTAGCCCTACCTGGGATGAGCGGATTTATAAGTGAAATAACTGTATTTTTAGGAATCACTAGTCAAGAGGGGTTCAGCTCTATATTCAGATCGATCACTATTCTTGTTGCAGCTATAGGTTTAGTTCTAAC
Organism: Prochlorococcus sp. AG-459-N19; assembly: GCA_003209375.1. Classification (GTDB taxonomy): domain Bacteria; phylum Cyanobacteriota; class Cyanobacteriia; order PCC-6307; family Cyanobiaceae; genus Prochlorococcus_A. Next base: position 14,351 of record QCRF01000010.1, read on the forward strand.
GCCAATATATTTACTATCAATGTGTAGAAGAGTATTCTTTGGCCCTAGAATTCCTGCACTAGCAACAGTTAAAGAGATGAATGGTCGAGAATTGACTATTGGGTTCAGCTTGTTGTTGCCTACTTTGGTGATAGGTTTTTGGCCAAAAATCGCAATAAATTTATATGAATCTTCAACGAATGCTCTCAGTCAGCAGCTGACTTTAGCTAAATTGGTTGGGTTAATACCAACTTTAGTTAATTAGATTATTTTAATAAATGGATACTTCAATTTTTAAATATGGAGAGTTACCTCAATTTGAAAAATTTACTCCCGAAAACATAAGTAAACAATTCCCATTAGTATTAGAAAAGATAGCTGAAGATTTTAAAAATATAGAGAAGAATTTATCTAACTATTTGATTCAAAATGATTTAAATTGGGATAATTTAATAAATCCTTTAAACGATGTCAATGAAATTCTTAGATGGAGTTGGGGAGTAATAAGTCACCTTAATGCTGTAAATAATTCAGAAAGTTTAAGAGATATTTATTCAAAATTTCTTCCAGAGATTATAAGCTTGAGTAACAAATTCGGGCAAAGCAAAATAATTTATAATTCATTAGTCAAGCTTAAAGAAACAAATAACTTTGATCAAATTAAAAACAGAATTTTAGATAAAGAAATTCTTGAGATGCAACATAGAGGAATTTCACTACAAAAAAATGATCAAGCAGAATTTAACAAAATTTCAGAAAAACTTGGAAAGCTTTCAACCGAATTCAGTAACAATGTTCTTGATGCCACGAACGAATGGTTTTTAATATTAAATGAAAAATCTGAAGTCGGTGGTCTTCCTGAACGAGTACTTGAACTGATGGCAATTTCTGCACACAATTACCTAAAAAAAGATGAAGAAGTTGATATTAAAAATGGTCCTTGGAAATTAAGTCTAGATATTCCAACTTATACTTCGTTCATGACATATGCCACCAACCGTAACCTTAGAGAAAAACTATATAAGGCATTCGTTAGTAGGGCTTCTCGAGGAGAAAAAAATAATTCTCAAATCATAGAAGATATATTATCTCTTAGAACTAAACAAGCTAATCTTCTGGGATACAAAAGTTGGGCAGAACTAAGTTTGTCAACGAAAATGGCGAAAGAAATTAAAAATGTTGAAAATCTTTTAGAAGAATTGAGAGAACCAGCATTCAAAACCGCAAAAATTGAATTAGAAACCCTCGATAAGTTTTCTAAAGCAAATGGGTTTCCAAAATCGCAGAATATTGAGCCATGGGATATTAGTTATTGGTCTGAACTTCTTAGGAAGGAAAAGCTCAATTTAGATCAAGAATCTTTGAGACCTTGGTTCCCACTAAATGATGTTTTGAAAGGTCTATTTAAATTAAGTGAGAAGCTTTTTGAAATTAAGGTTGTTGAGGCAACTGATGAGGCTCCTTTATGGAATAACGACGTCTTATTTTTTAATATCCTCAATAAAGAAGATAAGAAAATAGCATCTTTTTACCTGGATCCATATTCAAGGCCTGAATCGAAGAGAGGAGGGGCTTGGATGGATGAATGTTTGAATAAAAATAATGTTGGCAAAAAAACCCTCCCAGTAGCGTATCTCGTTTGTAATCAGACTCCACCATCAAAAGATAAACCTAGTTTGATGAGTTTTGAAGAAGTTCAGACACTTTTTCATGAATTTGGTCATGGTCTTCAACATATGCTTACTACTGTAAATCTTCCTCAAGCAGCTGGCATCAACAACGTTGAGTGGGATGCAGTCGAACTTCCAAGTCAATTTATGGAAAACTGGTGTTTTCATAAAAATACTCTTATGAATATTGCAAAGCACTACAAAACAGGAGAAAAATTATCCGATGAGAATTTTGAGAAGCTCCTAAAGAATAGAACTTTTAATTGTGGTATGGCTACTCTTAGACAACTACATTTTGCAATTACAGACCTCAGATTGCACAGTAGTATTGATAAAAACAAAGGTAAAACAGCAGATGAAATAAGAAGAGAAATTGCAAAACAAACTACTGTTATTGAACCCATTCAAGAAGATCACTTTCTTTGTTGTTTTAGTCATATATTTGCAGGCGGATATTCTGCAGGATATTACTCATATAAATGGGCTGAAGTTTTAAGTGCTGATGCATTTTCAATGTTTGAAGAAGCTGATCTAGAAAACTCTGAAGATTTAAAGTTAATAGGAAAAAAATTCAAAGATACAATACTTAGCTTGGGTGGGAGCTTACCTCCCTTAGACATATTCAAATTATTCAGGGGAAGAGAGCCACAAACAGATTCCTTAATAAGACACCTAGGTTTATCTGCAGCTACATAATAATTTCATCAATTATTTTATCAACCACAGATTTATTTCTTACAAGATTTCTATGTTTATATACTTTTACTGATATTTTTTTTCCAAAATTTAAATTTGTCCACCAGCCAGGGAAAACCATCAAATCCCAATAAGTAAAGAAATTAATACACTCAATATCATCAAGAAAAAAATCATTATTAGCGAGTCCTCTCAAAAACTTACTATTTATTTTCATTTCTGATATCCCTTTAAAAGGGTATTTAGGTATTAATTGAGCCATCAAAGTTCCTTTGTGAGGAGATCCTATAGATATTAGTCTTCTTGTTCTTTTATATCCATTAAATTTTTGAACCCAGTGCCTACCAATTATTCCTCCCATAGAAAATCCCAAAATATCTATTTCTTTTTCTAAACCGTATTTCTCTAAAATTAATTCGTTTAATTTATTAGTCAAATCAATAATTGAAGTCATTCCATATGAATGTTCGAGAGTCGGGGCAAAATATTCAATGCCAACATTATCAAGTTGTGGGGTAATAGAAGAAAAAATACTTGAAGTATTCCAAAGGCCGTGAATCAATATGATAGGATTTCTTCTTTCCAATACTTTAATTATTTTCAAGAATTCTTACTATTGACACCTTTCCATCGAAACCTGTGATTGGAGGATTGCATTTTGTCAAAATAATTTTAATTTTAGAAATTTTAAATTCCTGATCAATGATTTCTAAAATTGCGTTGGAATATTTTTCGATTGTATAACAATATATGTTCTTTGATTGATCTTTTAAAATTTGAACTAATTTTGAATAGTCAACTGTTTTTTTTATATCATCATTTTTTGTACATTTTTCAAAATCAGTCCACAAAATTATATCTAAAATAAATAGTTGTCCTAATTCCCTTTCTTCATCAAGCACGCCAACCCTAGCCCAAAGATTAATATTCTCAATTTTTAAAAAAGTTTCCATCTTTAAGAGTTTTAAAGATCTTTATGTGTATAGATAGACTTTCCTGATGAAAAATCATCAACGATATTCCCATCACCTTTTAGGAAATATTTATAAGTTACCAAACCTTCTAGACCTACAGGACCCCTTGGTGGAAGAGTTTGAGTAGAGATACCAACTTCAGCTCCGAATCCATATCTAAACCCATCTGCAAACCTAGTAGAGCAATTATGAAAAACACCTGCACTATCAACTACATTCATAAATTTATTGGCAGTATTTGAATTTTCAGTAATTATTCCATCTGTATGTTTTGAACTATATTTTTGAATATGTGTGATCGCTTCCTCAAGATCATCAACAATTTTTATCGATAAAATTAAATCCAAATATTCAGTTTCCCAATCTTCTAAACTAGCCTCATACTTTAACCCTAATTCAACTGATCTCTCATCTCCAATTAATTTAACATCATTAGAATTAAACAAAGGGATGGCCTTTTCTAAAAAAGCTGGTGCGATATCTTTATGGACTAATAAAGTTTCGATAGCGTTACATGCTGCAGGATATTGAATTTTGCTATCCAAAGCTACTGATAAAGCCATTTCTAGATTTGCCTCAATATCTATAAACAAATGACAAATTCCATCAGCATGGCCTAGTACAGGAATTCTTGTATTCTCCTGAATAAATTTAACTAATTCATTACTTCCTCTTGGAATTATTAAATTAATGTATTTCTCAAGATTTAACATCGCCATGCTATCTTTCCTGCTTGTTAGTAAACATATTGCATTTTTATCAAGACCTGAATCATTTAAACCTTCTTGCAATGCCTTGACTATTGCTGTATTTGTTAAATTAGCTTCACTACCACCTTTTAACATTACTCCATTACCTGATCTTATTGCTAATGAACTAATCTGCATCACTGCATCTGGTCTTGATTCAAAAATAACCCCCAATACTCCGATTGGCACAGTTTTTCTTTCTAAGATCAATCCCTTTGAAAGTTCTCTTTTAATTTGAACTTGATTCACAGGATCAGTTAAGTCTCCAACTTTTCTAACTCCTTCAATTCCTAATTTTAATTTTGATTTTGATAACTTTAATCTAGAAAGTAAAGCTCTAGAAATACCTTTTTTTTGTGCACTTGAATAATCCGCATTATTAGCCTCTAATATTTCTTTAGAATTTTTTTCTAGATAATTAGCCATTAAATTTAAGGCTTTAATTCGATTTTTATTTTCAGTCTGACTTATTTCTATTGATGCCAAACGAACTTTATTAGCTTTTTCTAAAAGATCATTGCCTGGTTGAGGAACTTCAAAGATATTAGCCATAATATTTTTATATTAATTTAATAATAATTCAAATCAAAGATTCTTAAAAGTAAATTTCTTTCTGAGTTAATATCTAAAAAATAACTGAACTTGACTTTTCCAGTCCCCATTGGAGTCATAAGAACCTAATAATTCTAAGTTTGGATTTGCCTGAAAAGTCAGAATTCCTAAAGGTGAAATATCATCTCTACCTGGAACGGTTTGAAAGGCAAAATTTATCGCATCAGTAACATCAAGCCCTATTTCGGCTACCCAAGCTTGAGAAGAAAATTCCTCATTAGAAGATGATTGATCATCATTTTCTATATCTAAATTTTCATTGGAAAAAATATTATTTAATGAATCATTATTTTCTATTAAAGCTGGATATAAAGATAACTGAAATCTTTCACTAAATGCATCAGCATTATTAAGTTGAGAAATAAATGCTCTATTTATTAAATTTGCAGAGTTACCTCCAATTAAACCAATTATTTGTGATCTGTTATAACTTGGCGTACTCCTTAATTGGATTCTTCTATTTTCATCAGCGAAAGATAATTGATCTAAAAATCCTTCATAAGATGCTTCAATTTTGATAAGCCTAGTATTACCAATTCCAAATGCACCATAACCACTTGAACTAGCGTCGACAGCAACATCGCCTGAGACATTTAAATCCTGATTATTTTCACTTATAGGTATTATAGAATCTGGAACTTTACTAACCAGAGAAAAGTTAATAAATGGAACAACACCACTTCTTGATGCAAATAAAATATAATTATCTTTATTTTTATCAAGTTTAAATGGTGTGGTATACAGATTAGCTCTACCTTTTTTAAGATAAATTAGACCTCTTGCATTTAAATCTTTGCCTACCTTTCCGTTTATATTAAGGTCTAATTTTGTATCTAAATAAGCTTGAACTAATTCTGAATATTGAAGTTTAAAATCTGGACCAAGTTTTAATTTTAGATTATTAAAACTCAAATCATCCAAATAATTAGGCAAAGTTTCTCCCAAAAGAACTGAATTCAAAATTGTTTCATTGGAAATTATTTCAATATTTTCATTATTATTCCAAGATAGTTCTGGCCAATCTTTTTTATCCTCTTTTTGTATAAGATTATTTTCTTTTTTATTATTTTGATTGGTACTATTAAAATTAATAAATCCATTATTAAAAGATAGAGAACCGCCCAAAACAGGGCTTTCAAATGATCCACTTAAATCGATATCTGAATCAATCAAAAAATTAAAATTATCTTTTCCCAAAGTAAATCTATTTGCTTTCAAATTAATTTTTGACTTCTCGGAATTATTCTTACTATAAAAAGGCAAAGACCCTTTTATAAAAATTTCCCCTGAATCTACAGTCTTTGCTCTTAGATTATTGATCTCTAAAGAATCAAAATCAAAAATTATTATGCTATTAATATCTTTGATTATATTGTTGAAAAAATCAATTTCAGAATCCTTAATTACGATAAATCCATTTAATAAAGGTTTATTTAAGGTACCTTTTAGAATCATTCTAAGATTCACATCACCTTCTTTAAAGGTAAAGTATTCATCAGCAAAAATATCTATTAACTCAATAAATTTTCCATTCCCAATCAATCTTAGATCTAAGTTATCTAATTTATTTATAGGTATTGAGCCTTCAATATTAATTGGGATTTCAGAATCATTTATTAGAATAGAAAAATCAATATCAAAAATAGAATTATCAAATTCAACTAGGCCTTTATCAACAATTATTGTGTTGTTTTTAATTGTTGAATTATTGGAAGAAATTTCACTAGAGAAAGATTTTTTATCAAGATCATAAAATAAATTCATATCTAACCCTCCAAGAAAATCTCTTGGTTTATTCAAAAAGATATTTGCAGTACTTAATGGCAATTTATTAATTCTTAAAGAACCTTTTCCAGAAAATAATCCGCCTTCCAAATCAATAGAAAATTCCTCTTTATTACTATATTCATCTTTAGGTATATCAAGATAGCCATTTAATTTTGCATTCAATTTATAATTGACTGCACTATCGCCCTGAATAGTAATATTTCCATTGTATCTACTTTTAAATTTATTTAAATATTTTTGCAAATTAAATTTGTCTTCTAGCACATTACTATTTTCAAGAAAGTTATTTATAAAATCGATACTCTCTTTAAATGATTTATTATTGTTATTTATTTCCAAATCATCCAAAATATTCGATTTACTTATAGGAATAACTTTTTTATTATCAAAGTTAAAAATATCAACAGCTGTAAGAATAGTCCACCTAGTACTTACATTCTTGAATTCTGAATTAATAAAATTATTTTTATTTGAATCATATTCGACTTCAATTACTCCTCCATCAATTGGATACAATGAAGAATTTATATAAAAATAATTATTTTTGACGCTGAAATCAAATAATGAATTGGCTAGATTAATATTTCTATATTTACCTAAACTCCAAGCAAGTCTCCCAACAAGGGATGACTGGTCTAACGAAATTGATCCTTGACCATTAATAGTTCCATCAATTTTATCAAATTGATTTTTGTTTAAAGATAATTCAAGTTCATCAAGAGGAAAATTATCCGCTCGCCAGTTATAGCTACCTTCCTCTTTGAATATACCTACAGTCCCTTTATTTGAGTTAAAAACTCTTATAAAATTTGCATTATTTAGTTTAAGATCAGAATCAAACTTGATTGAAAGGAATGAAGGGATTGGAGAATATCTATTTTTCATATTTAGCAGAAATTCATTATTTTCATTATTAATATCTCCCTCCCATGTTTCTCTAATACGTATACCTTTAAAGTGGGGATAATCAACATTAAAGTTTATGGAAATATCAGGATCAGTAATTTTTCCTTTTAATTCTCCTTTAGCAGTAATGAAACCCCTTATATCATTTTTTCGGAAAATATTTAAATTAGATAATTGAGTTCTATTTATTTTGAAACTAGTATCTATATCACCAAAATTAATACCTCTTCTATCAAACCAATAGGGCATATTACCCGATAATTTGATATCTGGATTTAGGCTATTAATGTATCCAATACTTCCTATTAGATCGATATTATTGGAACTTTTATTAAATGGTACATTGAGATTAAAATTCGAAGTCAAAGTTCCATAATTTAATTTTTCTGAATTAACAATTAAATTATTATCTTTACAAAAAAACCTAGTTGAATCTGAATTTACATTCTCTGCAAAATCTTCTGGTTTTATTATTAAATTAGAGAAAGAAAATCTTCCTTCACAAAATGTACGCTTTGATGATTTATTAAATTTAAAGTTAGATTTAAAGGTGCCCTTTTTAAAGCTAATTTTTCTATTCCCAATAATATATTCAGAATTATCAAGATCTAAACCATTAGAAAATAAATCCAGTTTTAAAAAGTCTTGATTTAACTTTGTGTTAAATTTAAATTTTAAAAAACCCTTTTCATCAAAATTTGATTTTACATTTGCAATGATTTGTCTATTTCTTGACTTGTAAATAACATTACCTTTTACTTTTGTTTTTAATCCTGCTTTATTAAACTTCAAATCTGAATATTTATTTAAGTTAAAGTTCAATTCATACTTTGATTGTGATTTTTTTGTACTTCGTGCATTTTTATAAGATTCGTCTCTTTTAAAAAAATCTCTATCAATATTTATGGCAGCTTTCTCAAGACTTATTTTTACTATCCATTTTTGTTTTAAAAAAGATCTAAAAGGCATAATGCCCACGTATACATTTTTAGCTTTTATTTCAGAATCTATATTTTTCTTATCATTAATTTTTGAATTAGCCAAAGATATACCTAGAAATCTAATACCGACATAATCACCTAAATCAACATTTTTATCTAAAAGATTTTCAATACTTTCCTCAAGTTCTAATTTCCTAGAACTATAAGTTTCTTTTAAAAAATTATTTAATAAAAAAGTGCCTAAAAAACCTAATGGTAAAAGCATCCCTACTAAAAGAAGCTTAGTATTTGAATTTAGAGATCTAATTTTTTTCAAGTTAGAGCCCAAAAATAGAGTAGGCTTACAAAATATAAGAAATTAATTAGGTCAAAGCTACTAAATGTCTTTTTTTGAACTATTAGAGAACACACCCAAATTTTTTGGATTCTTTGGAATATTTCTTTTTGTTTGCACCATAACAGCTTTTATATTTAATTTTGGCTTTAAATTTCGAATTATTGGAGCAACTATATTTTCATTGTTGCTTTCTTTAAGTAGTTGGGCATTTATACAAAGTTACAACGAAAAAGTTGTAATAGAAGATGCAAAATATCTTCCGATTGTTTATGACAACGGGTTCGATTTAATTATTGCTAAAGCAGGTGATGACTTTCCAAAAGAATCTATTGAACCAACTTTAGAACAATTATCGGAAAACTTATTAAAAGGTAGCCGATCGGGTGCAAACGTAAAAATAAAAATAAGGAAACTTGAAAAAATTTCGGAAAATGTAAGTAAGCCAGTCGTTATAGGTGAAGTTCAAAAAAATGTCAAAATGAATTTGTCTCTAAAAAATGAAAATTAAAAAATTTTTGGACTTTTTGCCAACTAACTTTAGACATGAGAAATCTTTTTTTATTCAAAATAATCTAACTGACTTTGAAAAATTAAGTAATCTTTCAGACCTAGATATAAATGAGATTCAAAGAAAATCTTCACTGTGTACATTGAATAATCTTAAGAAAATTAGAGCAATAGCTATTTTTAAAAAAGAAATTGGAATTTCCCCACCGCAAGCATATCTACTTTTACATTGCGGTATATCTTCTATAAAATCATTATCACGATCTACTCCTTACCAATTAGAAGGCAAAATTGGGAGATTAGAAAGAGTTCTTAGAGTAAAAACTGAGACAGACACAACTTTAACTCTTCTGAAAGAGTGGATAAAAAAAGCTAGCCAAATCGATAAATCTATTTGAAATCTTGGATAAAAAAATTTTTTAATGTAGAATTTAAAAAAATGTCAACAATAATGAAACCTTTGTTATTTTTGTTATTCTTGTTATCCAACTCTTTATACCCTGTTTTAAGTCAATCTAACTTACTGGAAACTGTAAAAAAGAATCCAAACGAAGCTAGGAATTTATGTAATAAGTTTAGAGAGTTTAATTCAAAAGGTATTTCAGCTAGTTCAGATAAAGCTATAGAGTATGTATCAAACGAAAAAAAGTTAACTCCCGTTAACGCAGAGATCTTTTCTATTTACGTCATTGGGCTGCACTGTCCAGACATTATATAAAGTCCTAAATGTCTGGTTCGAGATGGTTTGACAAGTCTCTAGTTCTTAGAGATGGAGTAAGACTTATATCAAGGATCTGGTTACCTAATAGTAATGGACCATGGCCTGCTTTATTGATGAGACAACCTTATGGCAGGGAAATAGCTTCAACTATTACATATTCTCACCCTGAATGGTGGGCTTCCAAAGGGTATATGGTAATAATTCAAGATGTTAGAGGTATGGGTTCTTCTGAAGGAGTTTTTAATGGTTTTTCTCAAGAAGCTAGCGATACTTCAGAAACACATGAATGGGTAAGGTCTCTAAAAGAATGTGATGGGAAACTTGGCTTATATGGTTTTTCATATCAAGGATTTACTCAATTAACTGGTGAATTAAATTCAAAGCCGCCCGATTGTTTATCTCCAGCAATGACCGGGATGAATATTAAGGATCATTGGTGCTCAGATGGAGGAGCATATTGGTGGCATAACAATATCGCGTGGGGGCTACAAATCGCAGCACTAAAAATGAAGAGAGAAAATAAATTGCTTAAGTGGGAAAAGATAAGATTAGCCCTAGAAAATAAAAGTTATTTAAGAGAAGGAATTGATATTTTAAAAAAATATGATCCTAATAGCTTTGTTTTAGAATGGCTAAAAAATTTAAATAATGCTCGTCCATTTGAAGAATTTAAACCAATTTCAACATGGATTAAACAACCTATGTTAATAATTGGTGGACTTTGGGATCCACATTTAAAAGGTGCTTTTGATCTATATAAAAAATCTAAAGATGCTGGTGGAAGCCCAGAGATTATTATTGGAAATGCGACGCATTTAAATTGGTGGGAGGGATCGCAAGAATCTTTATTAAAATTTTTTGATAAACATTTAAAATCAGATGAAAAATTTAATTCTAAGAATTTTAAAGACGAGAAAAAAATATGGAATATTTCATTAAATAAGTGGGAAGAATTAGATAATAAATCTCACCCTGAATTTATTTTTGGTCTAAAAAGCAATGGCACAGCAAATGTAAAGGTTGAAGATGGAAGTCTGACGATAAATTCAAAAGGATCAGGATGGTTCACAATTGTCAATGACCCGTGGAGACCTACTCCATCTGACGGTGGTCATTTAGGCCCAAATCCAGGAAAGTTTAATAGAAGTATTATTGATAAACGCCTGGATGTAGGTGTTTTTCAAACCAATTCTTTTGAAGCAGATCAATATTTAAGAGGAGTTCCCAAATTAGAAATCCAAGTAAAAAGTGATCAGCCCAATTTCGATATCTGCATTGCTTTATCTCTAGTTGAAGAAGGAAATGAAAAGGTGAATCAATTTTCAACTGGATTCTTAAGGGTTAAAAACTCTAAAATAAGTGATGAATGCATTTATCAAATAACAATGCAGCCAACTAATATTTGTTTGGTTAAAGATAGCAAGCTTCGCTTATCTATTTCTGCATCAGCTTATCCTGCTATTGGAGTTAATCCTGGATTTGGGGAGGGGAATATTGGAGCGCCTTCAGCAAATCATAGAGTTATCACTCTAAGTTTTAGCCTTAATAAAACATTTATGAAAATGAACCCTTTTTTTTATAAATAATTATTTTTTTGGTTAATCATTTGATATTATTAATCCTTAATATCTACCAGTCATGATCGAGACATTTCAAGCAGACTGGATTAAATCAGAAGCGATCAACCTAGAAAATTGTTGCAATGATAATCCATTAAAAATATTAGGTCCTCATTTTTATGAAGAACAATGGGTGATAAGGGTATGGATGCCTGAAGCCGACGAAGTTAAAATAAATTTTAAAAACAATACCTATAAGGCAGAAAACATAAACCATAAATGGCTTTTTGAAACTATCCTGCCTGAAAATCCATACTATAATTACAAAATAAATATTTCACGAGGAGGGATAACTAATACACAACATGACCCATGGTCATATAGAGAAGAGTGGATGGGAGAAGTTGATAGACACCTCTTTGCAGAAGGTAATCATCATCATATTTGGAAAAAAATGGGAGCACATCTCATTGAAGAAAAGAATAAAAAAGGAGTCATGTTTTGCATTTGGGCTCCAAATGCAAAATCAATTTCGATAATTGGAGATACAAATTCTTGGGATGGAAGACATCATCCAATGCAAAAAAGATTAGGGGGAATTTGGGAACTATTCATGCCAACAATGCAAGAGGGCGATACATATAAATACGAAATAAGAACACAACAGGGTCATATTTATGAGAAAGCTGATCCATATGGTTTCCTTCATGAAATCAGACCTCAAAATGGTTCAATAGTTTCAAAATTACAAAACTTTAATTGGAATGATAGTTCTTGGATTTCAAATAGAGATTCTTCTAGTCAAATTAACAAGCCAATTTCAGTTTATGAAATGCATTTAGGAAGTTGGCTCCATGAATCAACAGATAATAAATATTTGGAGGACAATGGTGAACCAAGAGACCCAGTGCCTGCAGCCGATTTAAAACCTGGAACAAGATTATTAACTTATCCAGAATTAACCGAGAAACTCATCCCTTACGTAAAAGAGAGAGGATTCACTCATATTGAACTAATGCCAATATCTGAACATCCTTTCGATGGTTCATGGGGATACCAAGTTACAGGCTGGTATGCACCAACAAGTAGATTTGGCACCCCAAATGAATTTAGAGAGTTTGTAAATAAATGTCATGAAGAGGGCATAGGCGTAATTCTTGATTGGGTGCCTGGTCATTTTCCAAAAGATAAGCATGGTTTAGCATTTTTTGATGGTTGTCATCTTTATGAACATGGAGATTCACGCATAGGTGAACACAAAGAATGGGGAACCCTAATATTTAACTACAGCAGAAACGAAGTAAGAAATTTCTTAGTAGCTAACCTCGTTTATTGGTTTGAAGAGTTTCATATTGATGGCATAAGAGTAGATGCTGTAGCTTCAATGCTTTATAGAGATTATCTACGTCCAGATGGAGAATGGATACCCAATGAAAATGGTGGTAATGAAAATATAGAAGCCGTTATATTTCTTCAACAGGCTAATCATGTACTCTTCCAACATTTTCCAGGTGCACTTTCTATCGCTGAAGAATCAACAACCTGGCCAATGGTAACCAAACCAACTGACATGGGTGGGTTAGGGTTTAACTTGAAATGGAATATGGGATGGATGCACGATATGCTTGATTATTTTGAAATAGATCCTTGGTTTAGGCAATTCCATCAAAATAGTGTAACTTTCTCAATTACATATAACTATACAGAGAACTTTATGCTTGCACTTAGTCATGATGAGGTTGTCCATGGGAAAAGTCATCTTTTGCATAAAATGCCCGGCGATGACTGGAAAAAATATGCAAATACTCGAGCATTACTAACTTATATGTGGACCCACCCTGGTAAAAAAACGATATTTATGGGAATGGAATTTGGGCAAAGACAAGAATGGAATGTTTGGGATGATCTGCAATGGGAGTTACTAGAATTTGAGCCTCATAAAGGTATCAGAAACTTAATTGATGACCTAAACGTCCTTTATAAAAATGAACCTGCATTATGGAAAAATGACTTTGATCCTTATGGATTTCAATGGATTGATTGTAATGACAAATCTAATTCGGTTATAAGTTTCATGAGAAGAGAAAACGAAACCAATGAGTGGCTTGTTGTTGTTGCTAACTTTACACCTAATACTCATGGTTCATACAAAGTAGGTGTTCCTTTGGAAGGATTCTATAAAGAAATATTTAATTCAGATGGCACTAAATATGGGGGCAGTAACAAAGGAAATATGGGGGGTAAAGAAACTATAAATTACAATATTCATGATTATCAAAATGCTCTAGAACTTGCTTTGCCCCCATTAAGCGTGAGTATCTTCAAACATCAATCAAAAAAATAAGAAGGCTCATTTAACTTAGTGCTTCATATAAATGTTCATATAACGCTTTTACTCTGCTTTACATTGTAAGATTTTTAAGTTGGATTTTATTTTTTTTTTTTTAAATATCGAATTGAAAAATGGGTCAAGATTTACCACTACTACTTTCTGCCGCATTAGGTAAAAAAGTAAATAGGCCTCCAGTTTGGATGATGAGGCAAGCAGGAAGATATATGAAAATCTATAGAGATTTAAGGGAGCGTTACCCAAGCTTTAGAGAGAGGTCTGAAAATCCAGAACTATCATATGAAATTTCAATGCAACCTTTTCATGCTTTCAAACCGGATGGAGTGATCCTTTTTTCAGATATTCTTACCCCTCTTCCCGGAATGGGCATAAATTTTGAAATAATAGAAAGTAAAGGTCCAATAATTGAGGACCCAATAAGAAATTTTAACCAAATAGAAAATTTAAAAGAATTAAATCCAAGTGAGAGTTTAAGTTTTGTTGGGCAAGTTCTTTCTTCACTAAAAAAAGATGTGAATAATAAGGCAACAGTTTTAGGTTTTGTTGGCGCGCCTTGGACTCTTGCCGCATATGTAGTTGAAGGTAAAAGCAGTAAAAATTATTCTCTAATAAAATCAATGGCTTTTAAAGAGCCAGATTTACTTCATAAACTTCTTGATCATTTTGCAAAATGTATTGGAGAATATCTTAAATATCAAATAAAATCTGGAGCGCAAGTAGTACAAATTTTTGATTCATGGGCTGGTCAACTAAGCCCACAAGATTACGATATCTTTGCTGGGCCGTATCAAAAAAAGGTTGTTGACATTGTAAAAGCGGAATACCCAGAAACACCAGTAATTCTTTACATTTCAGGAAGTGCTGGTGTCATAGAAAGAATGGCAAAAACTGGAATCGATATAATCTCATTAGACTGGACAGTAGATATTGAAGAGGCTTGTAAGAGAATCCCTAGCGGGATAGGAATTCAAGGTAATGTTGACCCAGGCATTTTATTCGGGAACAAAGAATCAATAAAAGAAAGGATAGATAATACTTTCAATAAAATTAAAGATAGAAAATATATTCTTAATTTGGGCCATGGGATTTTACCTGGGACTCCAGAAGAAAATGCTCAAACATTTTTTGAACATGGAAAAAAACTCACTTACTAGTCAAAGTCTTGGCATATAAAAACTTATTAATCACAGGAGCGAATGGATGTGTTGGCCAATATTTAGTTGATTGGTTTTTAAAAAACACAAAATTCAGGCTTTATCTAATGGTAAGAGACAAAAGTAAGTTGCCAATTTCTGTTCAAGAAAATAAAAAAGTCAAGTTAATGGTATGTGATATAAGGGAATCATATAGGTATAAAAGGGAAATTAGTCATATTAATTACCTAATACATACTGCTACAGCTTGGGGAGATCCAAGAAGAGCCTATGAAGTAAACATTAAAGCTTTTGAAGAATTACTCGAAATGCTTGATATTGAGAAGTTAGAAAAGATTATTTATTTTTCAACAGCTAGCATTCTTGATACCCAAACAGAATTAATGAGGGAATCATTGATTTATGGAACAGAGTATATTCAAACAAAATATGAATGTTTCCAGAGACTTAGAGAAAGCTCATTTGCAGAAAAAACTTTCGCTGTTTTCCCTACCTTAGTTTTTGGAGGAAATCTTGGAAAAAAAAGTAAATATCCCGTAAGTTATTTAACTAGTGGATTGAAAGAAATCGGGAAATGGCTTTGGTTAGCAAGATTTTTAAAACTCGATTCTAAATTTCACTTTATACACGCAAATGATATCGCCCAGATTTGCGGGTTTCTAATTAAAAATCATAAAGAAGAGCAATACAAAGGATTTAGAAAATTTATCCTAGGTCAGAAATTTATTTCAATTGATCATGCCATAATTACACTTTTAAAAAGAAACAATATGAGGAGATATTTTGCAATACCCCTTACAAAAAAAATTCTAAAAATATTATTAAGAATTCTTCCCATCCAAACCACCCCTTGGGATAGCTTCAGTATCAAGAAATATGACTTTAATCATGTCCCCATCACTAATCCTGAGACTTTCAAACTTAAAAGTTATGCCAAATCACTAAATGATATTTTAAGGTTATCAAAGTTACCAAGCTGTAATAACAATTAAAATTCTCACAGTTAAGCTCCCAAAGCCTTGTAATATATATAAATAAGTAAATTTTAATTATGTTACGTTCAATCTTTGCAGGGTTATTCGCAATAGTTTTAACTCTAGGTCTAGGAATTTCATCAGTTTCAGCTAAGACTGTTGAAGTAAAACTTGGAACGGATGCTGGAATGCTTGCATTTGAACCAAGTACAGTAACCATCAGTGCTGGTGATACAGTTAAATTCGTCAATAATAAATTAGCTCCTCACAATGCTGTTTTTGATGGTCATGAGGAATTAAGTCATGCAGACCTAGCTTTTGCTCCAGGTGAATCTTGGGAAGAAACATTTGATGCTGCAGGAACTTATGATTACTATTGCGAGCCTCACAGAGGAGCTGGAATGGTAGGTAAGGTTATTGTTGAATAGATCTTTTTATACTTAAGTACTTTTTACTTAATAGTTATTACAGTCATAATTATATTTTAATTGATGAAAATAGTTCCAAGCGAATTTTCTAATTCTGCTTGGAGCTGTTTTATTTTGGCCAAAGAAATTGCTTATAAAAATCATCAACAAAACGTAGACTCTGACAATTTATTTTTAGCTCTTATAAAACAAGACAACCTTACAAAAAAAATCCTAAAAAAAAATAATGTAAATATCAAAGCGATTGAGAAAGAAATAATGTCTTCTTTAAATTTGAAGGCAAAAATGAAAAATAAACAAGATAATTTATATATTGGTGATACTCTTTACAAAATATTTTTAAAAGCGAATGATATTAAAAATACTTTAAATGATGTAGTGATATCAACAGAACACTTAGTTTACGGTTTCACTTATGATGATAAATATGGATTTCAAATCTTAAATCAAAAAGGCACTCCAGAATTTCTTGAAACTATAAAGAAAATGAAGTCAGATCCAGCAGTAAAAAACGAATTTGATACTTCTAATGAGTCTTTGGAAAAATATGGTATTGATCTAACTCAATCCGCACGAGATGGAATTTTAGACCCAGTTATTGGTAGGGATGAAGAGATTAGGAGAACAATTCAAATATTGAGTAGAAGAACAAAAAATAATCCGGTTCTTATTGGAGAACCTGGGGTTGGTAAAACGGCCATTGTTGAAGGGTTGGCTCAAAGAATTATTAATGGCGATGTACCCTCGGCCCTACAAGATAGGCAACTAATTTCATTAGATATGGGTTCACTTGTAGCTGGGGCAAAATATCGTGGAGAATTTGAAGAAAGAATAAAAAATGTCCTAAAGAAAGTTAAAGAATCAGACGGTAAAATCATTCTTTTTATTGATGAAATTCATACAGTTGTTGGAGCTGGTGCTAGTGGAGGTTCTTTAGATGCGAGCAACCTATTAAAACCAATGCTTGCAAGAGGAGAACTTAGATGTATTGGTGCTACAACTATTATTGAACATAAACAAAATATAGAAAAAGATCCTGCTCTAGAACGAAGATTTCAGAAAATAAAAATTGAGGCTCCTTCAATAGATGATACTGTGTCGATATTAAGAGGATTGAGAGAAAGATACGAAGTTCATCATAGTGTGAGAATTTCTGATAATGCTTTAGTTGCAGCTGCAACCCTTAGCGAAAGATATATTAATGATAGATTTTTACCAGACAAAGCAATAGATCTAATCGATGAAGCAGCCTCAAGATTAAATATAGTCATAACTTCCAAACCTGAAGAAATTGATGAAATTGATAGAAAAGTTCTACAGTTTGAGATGGAAAAATTATCTTTAAAAAGAGAAACAGATGATTTTTCTGTGGAAAGATTAAAAAAAATCAATAATGAACTTATTTCCCTGAAAGATAAACAGGCAGAATTAGGCGCTAAATGGAAAAAAGAAAAAGATGAAATTGATGAGATTAGCACCATAAAAGAAGAAATTGAATCTGTTCAATTGCAAATAGATCAAGCCAAAAGGAGTTTTGACCTCAACAAAGCAGCAGAATTAGAATTTGGAACTTTAAATTCATTACAAAAAAAATTAAAAGAAAAAAGTGAGTATCTAGTTAATTCTCACAAAAATGGAGAGACGAGTCTTTTAAGGCAAGAGGTTACTTTTGATGATATTGCAGAAGTAGTCTCAAAGTGGACCTCTATTCCAGTACAAAACTTAAACCAGTCAGAAAAAGATAAACTTTTGAGCCTCGAGTCAATCCTTAAAGAAAAAATTATTGGTCAAGATAATGCAATTAGGGCTGTTGCAGATTCCATTAAAAGATCAAGAACTGGTCTAAATGATCCAAGCAAGCCTTTAGCCAGTTTCCTCTTCTTAGGTCCAACTGGTGTTGGGAAAACAGAGCTGAGTAAAGTAACAGCCAAAATTATATTCGATTCAAATTCTTCAATTACAAGACTGGATATGTCTGAATATATGGAAAAGCATTCAGTAAGCAAAATTATAGGTGCTCCTCCTGGATATTTAGGTTACGAATCAGGCGGTCAACTAACTGAAGCTGTACGCAAAAATCCTTATTCATTGATACTTCTTGATGAAATAGAAAAAGCCCACAAAGATATTTTAGATATTCTCTTACAGGTTCTTGATGATGGAATCATTACTGATGGTCAAGGTCGTACAATCAATTTCAAAAATTCAATCATTGTTCTCACAAGTAATTTAGGAAGTCAATCAATAAATGATTTATCAGTTAGAAAAGAAGATACAAATGAAATTAAAAAAGTTGTAGATAATGAAATTAAAAAATTTTTCAAGCCTGAGTTTTTAAATAGACTTGATGAAATAGTTATTTTTAATAATTTAGAATTAAATGACATAAAAGAAATTGCAAAAATCCAGCTTCAACATTTAGAAAAAAGACTTAATAAAAAAAACTTAAAATTCAAAATTACGGATGAGGCAATTAACCAACTTGTCGAAAATAGTTTCGACCATGCCTATGGAGCGAGGCCTTTAAAGAGAATTATTCAAAAACAAATTGAGACAAAAATCTCAAACAATTTATTGAATAATCATTACCTTAATAAAGATGAGATTAATATTTATCTGGTGAATGGAGAGATAATTATTGATTAAAGATCTAAATGGGAGAAATATATAGGACTTAAAATTTATCAACTTTAATCTAAGATTTGAACCAATCAGGAATTCCCTCATAACTTGCTTTATTAGATTTATTTTCTTTTGATTCTGTTTTCCAACAACATGTTCTACCCTTATCCTTATCCTGTAAGTATTCATTTGCCCATCTCCAAATTAATTCAGAAGTGAACTCCATTCCCACATTATCCATAATTCTCAGATCTAAAGCATCTAAGTCATGTAATTTTTCCCAGTAATTCAACAAAGGGTCATCTTTATTTATTAAAAAAGTATGGTCAAATTGCTCCTTTAGTCTATTTTCTAGGGGCTTAAGACCTGAAAAATCGACAACAAAACCATTTAGGTCTAATTTTTTTGCGGTGAACCAAAAGGTGAATGATCTTGAATATCCATGCACAAATCTACAGTGGCCTTCATGGCGCCATTGCCTATGTGAACAGGGAAAATCCTCGTAACTTTTGCTGCATGAAAATTTTAGAGAATGAATATCCATCAATTAACTGTTAGGATGATTTTTAATAAAATACATTGAGTAGGATTTAACATAACGAACATAATGATTTATTCAACTAATTTTTCGATAGAGGATCTACGCTTTGATAATTATGGATTAATCCCTGCAATAGCACAAGATTGGCTTGACGGATCAATTCTTATGCTTGCTTGGATGAACAAAGAATCTTTGACAATGACACTTGAAACCAAAAACGTTCATTATTGGAGTAGATCAAGATCCGAAATTTGGAGAAAAGGAGCTACAAGTGGAAGTACCCAAATACTTAAGGAGATAAGATTCGATTGCGATAATGATGCACTAATTCTTTTGATTGAACAAAATGGCTCAGGAGCATGTCATACCGGGGAAAAAAGTTGTTTTTTCAACGAAATCCAAATTAATCAAATTGATAAAAAAAAGAAAAAAATAACTCCCTTCTCAAATATTTGCTCTGAATTATTCAATACAATTAACGAAAGATCAATAAATCCATCAGAAAAAAGTTATACAAATCATTTATTAACAAAAGGCAGTAATACTATTTTGAAAAAAATAGGAGAGGAGTCTGCAGAATTTATAATGGCTTGCAAAGATAATGATAAAAATTCAATCTCAAATGAAGCTGCTGATTTAATTTATCATTTGCAAGTAGCCCTTATGCATAAAGGCGTTGATTGGAGAGATGTACTTGCAGTTCTAGAATCAAGAAAAAAAAATTAGATAATTTAAAGTTATAATTTTAAAATTTTTTTAAACTAAAAATCTTGAAAGAAAACGTTATTTGACTAATTAATAATTATTAACTAATTATTAATTAATTATTACATGTATGGCTTATTACTGAATTGACTATAAGTTAAATATATCAATAATGAGGTTAATCGTGAGTTCATTAAGCGATTTTCTTGGTGAAATAGGTCGTCATCAACTTTTGACTCCCGAAAGAGAACTCACAATGGGCAGGAAAGTCCAAGATATGGTTGTTCTTGTTAATAGATGTCAAGAGGCAGGCGGTAAAGGCCCTGCTTGTGAATATTCCGAAGATGAAAGAAAAAAGATCAAAATTGGTGAAAAAGCTAAAAACGAGATGATAACCGCCAACCTAAGACTAGTTGTCAACCTTGCCAAGAGATATCAAGGTAAAGGATTAGAATTACTTGACTTAATTCAGGAGGGGACATTAGGACTTACAAGGGCCGTAGAAAAATATGATCCGTCTAGAGGACATAGATTTTCTACCTATGCTTATTGGTGGATTAGGCAAGGTTTAAATAGAGCATTGTCAACTCAAAGTAGAACGATAAGGATCCCTGTTAATATTAATGAAAAGCTTACAAAACTAAGATCAGCAAAATCAAAGCTTATGCAACTTAAGGGTATTCCACCAAGCAGTGATGAGCTAGCTGAAGAAATGAAAATAACCAAAGAGGAAATTGACGAACTCCTTTCTTGTGAGTTGAGAAGCATCACTGTTAGTCTCCAAGGTACAGTTAAATCAAAATCAGATCCTTCCGAGTTAGTTGATATTCTTCCTAGTGATCAGACTCCCCCAATGGAATTAGCCGAATTAGCCGAAAGGACAGCCTCAGCTTGGAAGTTATTAGATAAAGCAAATTTAACTGAGAAAGAAAGAAAGATAGTAAGCCTTAGATTTGGTTTAGACGGCTCAAATGAATGGAGAACGTTAGCTGAAGTTGCAAGACATATGAGTTGTAGCAGGGAATATTGCCGACAAGTTGTGCAACGTGCTTTAAGAAAACTTAGAAAAGCAGGAATACAGAATGGATTAGTTGATAGTATTAGCTAAAAATTCCAATAAAAATATTTTAATTTCATTTATAAGGATGAAAGAGAATTACAAAACTCAAGAAAAAATCTATGATGCTGAAGTTTTAGAGAGTTCAACATTTGATGAAAATATCATTATAAAGATTCTTATTAAAGCAGGAAGAACAATTGCCAAGCCTGCCTTAGAAGTTTTGGAGATGGCTTTAGATCCTTATACTCCAACACAAGTAAGAGTTTCATTAATGGCTGCGTTAGCCTATTTAATTATGCCATTTGATCTTTTCCCTGACTTTATGCCTTTAGTTGGTTTTAGTGATGATTTTGTAGCCCTCACAGCAGTACTAAGTATATGGAGCAAATACATGACCCCTTCAATAAGAGCAAGAGCAGATAAAAAGCTTAATAAGTTATTTCCTTTTTATTGAATGAGTAAATTATCTATACAGGAAGAAAAAGAACTCGTCTCCTTCATTAAAGATTGGTTAAAAGCTCATGGATTTACCCAAAAAGACTTAGCAAATGAATTAAATATAAAATCGAGCAGAACATCCGAGATTATTCTCAAAATTAAAGACTTATATAAAAAAGGCGGCATGTTTAATATTGCAAAAAATCTTATAAAAATTGAGCAGAAATGGTTAAATAATATCAATAACGATTATCGAGAAACAAAACTAACAACACCATATAATCAATTAGATATCGACTCATTAGTAGACCAGATAAATCAAGATACTATTAAATAAAATAT
>QCRF01000011.1 GCA_003209375.1 Prochlorococcus sp. AG-459-N19
GAAAATGAAAATCATTTTTGTTTTCGATTTTAAATATTTATTTTGTGATTTAAGTGATAAAACAATAATATTTAGAGAATTAATTACTCCATACCAACCATCACTTTCCTAAATAGATAATTTGATGGATAATTAACCTAGATTTGAACGTTTTTAATATTCTGTTCACACACCGTTCACACATTGTAATTTTCTTCTAAATTATTAGTATGACTGAAATAAACTACTGGCTAATGAAAAGTGAGCCTGAGGCTTACAGCATAGATACTTTAAAAAATGACGGTGTGACTTTATGGGATGGAATAAGAAATTATCAGGCTCGAAATTTTATGAGAAAAATGAATAAAGGAGATAAAGTTTTTTTCTATCATTCGAATTGTAAACCCCCAGGTATTGTGGGACTTATGGAGGTTATAGATCTAAATATTGTAGACCCTACTCAATTTGATCAAGATTCAAAATATTATGATCCAAAATCGGAACCTGATAATCCGAGGTGGGATTGTGTAAAAGTAGAATATAAATTTAAATCAGATAAGATTTTAAGTTTACCTGAATTAAAGATTTTATTTAATGAGGATGAGTTATTAGTCGTAAAAAAAGGAAATAGGCTGTCTATATTACCTGTCCGAAATGATATTGCAAAAATACTATTAGAAAAAATATAAAAAATTTTTAATCCTTAAAATTCATTGAAAACATATTGCCAACATAAAGTCTCGTTAAATCCCTATTTTGAAATCCTTTTTGCATCAAAAATCCTGCTATGGCGGCTTGTAGTATTCTGTACTGATCCCAGTTAGGATGATCCTCAACGAATTCTTTCATTGCCTTTTGAAGATTTTCTTGAAGTTCACATTTGAAACTTATAACTTCATCATTATGATTTAATACTTTTGAATTTTCGTCGTAATTTAACTCTTGCATGTTGAAAACTTTATTGGAATTTAAATCTACAAGATGTAGTTTTCTTCAAAATTACTGAATCGTCAACAAGCATTATAAAGAGACAGTCTCAAGTTATAGAATAATGAGAATCTAGTCATAAATTGGGGAGTCATGGAAATCAATTTTGCAAATTTTAATCTTACTTAAATATAAAGATTTATATAAAAGCAGAAGTTTTCCACATGCTTTAGATCATTAGATATTTTTTTAAAAAATACTGTGGAAAAGTTGTGAAAAAATTTTTTTGTGAAGGGGAAATTTTTTCTAAAATTTCCAATTTTATTTATCTTTTAATCCATTGATTCCCACATGTTTTTTATTTCATAAAATAAATTTTGTGCTATTGGTATCGGCCAATACATTTCGAAGGATCTAGTTTGATCTTGACTTTCAAAAACAAACCTTAGACTCCATTCATTTTTTTTCCCCTCTAACTGAATATACCAAGGTATTTGCTCTAATTCTAAAGTAATAGATTCTTCGTCCATTAGCTGATCTTTGATAACTAATAGTTGTTCATTAATTCTTGAAAGTAGTAGGTAAAGTGAATTGAATTCACTTTTTTGCAACTCGATTGACCAATTGTCTACACCAATTAAAAAGCAAAATTTGCCTTTTTTAAAATCTTTAAGTAATCTCCATGTTTTTTGGTCTTTTACCAAAATTAGCCTGGAAGTAAATCTGGTTGATCTTGCTCATCACTTAGTTCAATAATTGACCTTTGAACAGGTTTAATAGTTGATTCTTCTAATAATCCATCAAAATCATCAAAACGTCTTTGTTTAGCTCTGAAAGCAATTTTTACTGTAGTTAAGTATCTATTAGTTGATTTTCTTATCAAGCTCTCGCCTCTCTTTGCAAGATCATTAGAATCTATTCCTGCATTATTTGATATGTTCATTAAAAAAAATTTTTTACTATAAAATGTATTTTACAGTTTATTTGACCTTTTCAAAACATAAATTACAAAAAGAACTTAATTGATCCTAATAATTTCATATGGAAGAAAGTTTAAGTGGAACACTTGCTATTGATTTAGGGAACACTAATACTGTATTAGCTTTTCAAGATCAAAAAGGTTTAAACCCTATTTTAATTGAAATACCGAATATTACATCATCTCCAGGAGTTATTCCTACAGTAGTTTGGTTTGAAGAACCTTCAAAGATTCCTAAAATTGGCATTAGTGCTCTAGATATGAGGGATAAATCAAATTCTGATTTGTTTTTTCATTCGAATTTTAAAAGATTAATTGGAAATTCTATTGAAAAACTTAACCCAGAAAATATCTTAAACCCAAATGAATGTGGCGAAAAATTTTTTCAAATTTTGTGGGCAAGCATTCCTCACAAATATGAGATTAAAAGACTTGTTTTAACCGCTCCAATAGATACATATAAGGGTTATAGAGAATGGTTAGTTAACCTTTGCGAGGAAATATCAGTAGAAGAAATAGCTCTAGTTGATGAGCCTACTGCTGCAAGTTTAGGTGTAAATATACCATTTGGCTCAAAAATTATGACATTAGATATTGGAGGAAGTACTGTCGATATGAATATAGTCAAAATAGAGGGAGGTGAGGGGAAATCCGGCCCAATAGCTGAACTATTAAAATTTAAAGGTAATGATGTAAGCTCTATTTCAAAACAAAAAATAAGGTGTGCTGAAATAATTGGCAAAACAGGCTCAAAAATTGGTGGGAAAGATATTGATCAATGGATAGTTGATTATTTCATTCCAGGTAATAATTATGCTACTAATCTTTTAAATGCAGAAGCGATAAAATGTAAACTCAGTTCATCTGCAATCGAATATGAAAATAAATATCCCATAAAATTATTTACTGAAAAATCTAAAGAAAAAGAATTTCACCTAAGTAAAGAAATATTTGAGAGAATACTAATTGAAAATAATCTTCTTAATCACCTTAACTCTTTGCTCAAAGATTTATTAAATCAAGCAAGGGGTAAATTTTGCACTGTTGACGACCTAAATGCAATTGTTTTGGTTGGTGGAGGAACTCAAATACCATTAATTAAAGAATGGATAACAAAAAAAATTTCAGAAATTCAAATAAAGTCTCCACCTCCTATCGAATCAATAGCTTTGGGGGCTTTAGCAATGACCCCTGGGGTAAAAATTAAAGACATATTAAACAAAGGATTATCTATAAGATTATTTAACAAAAGAGAACAAAAACATTTTTGGCATCCTATTTTTTGCAAAGGTCAAACATGGCCAACTGAAAACCCATTTAAACTCATCCTTCAAGCCAGTAAAAATAATCAAAAAATATTTGAAATTATAATTGGAGAAACAAAAAAAGAAAGAGAATATGATGTTGTTTTTGAAAATGGATTACCAAAGTTATCAGAGGTTCAAAATGAAGAAGAAATTATAAAATGGAAAAAAAAGCCACACAAAATAGTACTAAAAACTGCATCTAATATTGGAGAAGACAACTTAAAACTTTTTTTCAAAATCACGGAAAATGCAAATTTGTTAGTTAAGTGTTTTAATATTAAAGATGAATTTTTAGGAGAATATAATTTAGGAAATATCTTCTGAAAGCAAGCTATTCAAGAAAAACTCCTTCTTCATTATCAACATTATTTAGACGTAAACTAATACTTTCAATTTTACTAGTAGACACTATTTTACCACAAAAATCTGGTTGAATAGGTAATTCTCTATGACCTCTATCTACCATTACTAATAACATAACTCTTTGAGGTCTTCCCCAAGAATACAAAGCATCTATCGCAGCTCTAATTGTTCTTCCTGTATAAATGACATCATCTATTAAAAGAATTTCTTGTTTCTCAATAGGAGTTGGAATATCTGTAGCTTTTATTAGCCGTGTTCCAACTCTATTTTGATCATCTCTATAAAAAGTTGGATCTATTGTTCCTTTTCTAACTTTTAAACCTGTCTTAGAGAATAATTCCTTTTCTAGGACTTTGGTCAACTCAATTCCTCTAGTGGGGATGCCAACTAATACAAGATTATCTAGTTTGTTTACTTTTTCAATAATTTCGGAAGTTAAACGCGAAATGGTATTTTTAAGCTCTAATTCAGTCAGTATTACTTTCTTGCTTGTTTTCTTGGACATAATTTATCACAAAATAAAAGTCGTCTAATATTTTCATAAATTAGCAAAAGCTAACTATATTAAATATAAATTGTTAAAGAGTAACATTTGAAGCTAAATTTAAGGTTGGATCAGTTAAAAATAAATTTGATATAGATATGTCAAAGATTAGCAGCAAAAAGATAAAAAAATTAAGTGTTCCTCAGAGCCCTGTTGTTCTGGCAATACTAGATGGATGGGGATATCGAAAAGAAAACTCAGATAATGCAATAAAAAGTGCCAGTACACCTATCATGGATTCATTGTGGCATGCTTATCCCCACACCCTTATAAATGCTAGTGGATCTGATGTTGGTCTCCCAGATGGTCAAATGGGCAATTCAGAGGTAGGGCACCTTACAATTGGCTCGGGAAGAATAATACAACAAGAACTTGTAAGAATTTCAAATATTGTAAAAAATAATCAAATAGGCTTAATTAATGAGTTAAAAGAGATGGCTGATTCATTAAAGAAAAATAATTCTACTTTGCACATCACGGGATTATGTTCAGATGGAGGAGTACATAGTCATGTTGATCATTTGCTTGCTTTAATAAAATGGGCGTCTGATAATGAAATTAAAAAAGTTGCAATCCATATTATTACCGATGGTAGAGACACTCCCGCAAAAAGTGGCTCTAAATATTTAAGTCAAATAGAATCATGCATAAAAGAACTAAATGTAGGCGAAATAGCTTCTATATGTGGAAGATACTGGATGATGGATAGAAATCTTTTATGGGATAGAACAAAAAAAGCATATGATAATTTGACTGACCCAGATATCCAAATAACAAATATTTCTCCTCAAAATTACTTAGAACAAAGTTATGAGAAAAACATAACCGATGAATTTATAGAGCCCATACGAATTTCTGAAAACTATCTTAAAGATGGGGATAGTTTGATTTGCTTTAACTTTCGTCCAGATAGAGCAAGACAGATAGTAAAATCCCTTGTAAGTAAAGAATTCTCAAATTTTGAAAGAAAAAATTATCCAAATTTAGACCTTCTAACTTTTACTCAATATGATGAGAATTTTCCTGTTAAAGTTGCATTTCCTCCTGAATCGCTCAATAATTTTATTGGCCAAATAGTTTCAGAAAACGGACTTAAGCAATACAGAACAGCGGAAACAGAAAAATATCCTCATGTAACATACTTTTTCAATGGAGGAGTTGAAATTCCTTTACCTGGAGAAGAGAGGCATTTGATTCCATCTCCAAGAGTCGCAACTTATGATATGGAACCCGAAATGTCAGCTGAGGAATTAACTATTAGTTGTTCTAAAGCAATTAAAAGTGGGAATTATGCTTTTATTGTGATCAATTTTGCCAATCCTGATATGGTTGGTCATACAGGTAACATGGATGCAACAATTAAAGCTATAGAAAAAGTAGATGAATGTATAGGTCAAATAGTTAATGCCACTGGAGAAATGGGTGGAAGCATTCTTATTACTGCCGATCATGGTAACGCAGAGGTAATGAAAGGACCTGAAGGAGAACCATGGACCGCTCACACAATAAATAAAGTCCCATTAATTTTAATTGAAGGTGAAAAAAGAAAAATCCCAAATATGGGGAATGAAATTAATTTAAGAGATAATGCTGGCTTAGCAGATATTGCTCCCACTTTGTTGCAATTATTAAATCTCCCAATACCAAGAGAAATGACAGGCAAATCACTTATTCAAGAAATTGAATTAAAAGGTTATAATAAGGTCGTTCAACATGTATAAATTTAATAAAAGTCTTTTAAGCAATGATTCAAATTATTAGTTGGATATGGGTATTTTCTGGTGTTCTTCTCATTCTTTTAGTTTTACTTCATAGTCCTAAAGGTGATGGAATGGGAGGAATAGCTGCAAGTGGAAGCTCAATGTTTAATAGCGCAAGTAGTGCAGAGGCCTCTCTAAACAAAATAACTTGGACTTTTTTTAGTGATATTTTTGTCTCTTGCAATTATTCTCAGCGCTGGTTGGATTTCATAAAAGTTGAATAAAAAAGGGGCCATTCTGAATGACCCCTTTTTAAATATTTAGATAACTATCGTTTAGTTAATAATCGAAGTCACCGCCCATTCCCGGAGCGCCTGCTGGAGCAGCTGAATCTTTTTTCTCAGGCAAATCTGCAACTATACATTCGGTGGTTAGAACCATTCCTGCTATTGAAGCTGCATTTTGTAATCCTGAACGTGTAACTTTTGCAGGATCAACTATACCAGCAGATGACATATCTACATATTCTCCTGTAGCAGCGTTGAATCCATCATTAAATGGTTTAGTTTTTTACATTTTCAGCAATTACAGCTCCATTTGAGCCTGCATTCTCAGCAATTCTCATTAGAGGAGCTGTAAGTGAAGCTTCAACAATGTTAGCTCCAATTAATTCCTCTCCTTCTAAATTTTTATCAGCCCATTCTTTTAAAATAGGAGATAAATGAGCGAGAGTTGTTCCTCCTCCAGGTACAATTCCTTCTTCAACAGCTGCTTTTGTTGCATTAATTGCATCCTCAAGACGAAGCTTTTTATCCTTCATCTCAGTTTCGGTAGCAGCCCCAACCTTAATCACTGCTACGCCTCCAGCTAATTTAGCTAGGCGCTCTTGAAGCTTTTCTTTATCGTAAGAGGAATCTGTTTCATCCATTTGCTTCTTAATTTGATCACATCTAGCTTTAACTGCTTGCTCATTACCTTCAGCTACAATAGTTGTAGTCTCTTTATTGATAGTTATTCTTCTACCAGTTCCAAGCATATCTATGGTAGCGTTTTCTAATTTCAAGCCAGCATCTTCAGTAATAAGTTGCCCATTAGTTAAAACGGCCATATCTTCGAGCATAGCTTTTCTTCTATCACCGAATCCAGGTGCTTTTACTGCAGCAACGTTTAACACACCTCTTAATCTATTGACAACAAGAGTTGCAAGAGCCTCTTTTTCGATATCTTCTGCAATAATTACTAGTGGTTTACCAGTTTTAGCAATTTGTTCCAAAACAGGAACTAAATCCTGCACTAAGGCAATTTTTTTTATCAGTCAGAAGGATATAGGGTTCATCTAAAACAGCCTCCATTCTCTCTGTGTCTGTTGCGAAATAAGGTGAAATATAGCCTTTATCAAAGCGCATCCCTTCAGTAACTTCTAATTCAGTAGTCATTGATTTTCCTTCTTCTAGGGAGATAACACCTTCTTTACCAACTTTATCCATAGCATTGGCAATCATTTGACCAACTTCTTCGTCGTTTCCAGCAGCAATAGTTCCGCATTGAGCTATTGCATTGCTATCACTAATTGGCTTGGAATTTTCTTGAATTTTACCAACTAGAAATTCAGTCGCTTTATCAATTCCTTTTTTCAAAGTAATTGCATTGGCTCCTGCAGCAACGTTTCTCAACCCCGCTTTAACCATCGCATGAGCTAAAACAGTGGCAGTTGTAGTACCGTCTCCAGCGGCATCATTAGTTTTTGACGCAGCTTGTCTGATTAAAGCGACACCTGTATTTTCAATGTGATCCTCTAGTTCAATCTCTTTAGCGATCGTGACACCATCATTGATAATTTGAGGAGCACCAAATTTTTTCTCTAGTACAACATTTCTCCCTTTTGGTCCAAGCGTTACAGCTACAGACTCAGCAAGGATATCAATTCCTCTTTCGAGAGCTCTACGAGCTTGCTCATTGTAAATAATTCTTTTAGCCATGTTTAGGCAGTAATTTAGTAATAAGTTTTAATAATTTTTGAAACAAATATTTTAGCTTACTACAGCCAAAATATCCTTTTCAGAGAGCAAGACATATTCATCTCCTCCCAATTTAATGTCTGTGCCAGCATATTTGCTGTACAAAACTTTATCGCCAATACTCACTTCTGGAGTTTGTCGAGTACCGTCGTCATTAAGTTTGCCAGGGCCTACCTGAGCAACTTCTCCAACCTGTGGTTTTTCTTTAGCTGAATCAGGCAAAAGAATGCCCCCAGCAGTTTTTTCCTCAGATGCGGAAACTTTAATAAATATTCTATCTCCCAGTGGTTTAACTGTAGAGACTGTAAGTGAAACAGCTGCCATAAATTAATGGAGGATCATAATTGAGACGCTTTGCGTCATAAAATTGGAAAGAGAGTTTATCTTTCCGTATCTTCAACAACATAATCTGCAAAGCGGCAATTAAACCATACTTAAACTGTGCGGGTGGCCGAACCCATTTAACGAATATACCCATGAGGTGGTAGTATTTTCGCATTATGAGCTGTTAAAAATCAGCTATTCATCACCAATCAATAAAAATGGTAGCAACCCCATCAACTTCTTCACAAACAAAAGGCGTAGTTCGTCAGGTAATTGGCCCAGTTCTTGATGTAGAATTTCCAGCTGGAAAATTGCCTAAAATATTAAATGCTTTAAGAATTGAAGCTAAAAATCCTGCTGGACAAGATATAGCCCTTACTGCGGAGGTCCAACAGCTACTTGGGGATCACAGGGTAAGAGCAGTAGCAATGAGTGGCACAGACGGTCTTGTAAGAGGCATGGAGGCAATCGACACAGGGGCACCAATATCTGTACCTGTAGGAGAAGCAACTTTAGGAAGAATATTTAATGTTTTAGGAGAGCCAGTAGACGAACAAGGTCCAGTTAATACTAAAGATACTGCTCCAATTCACAGAGCTGCTCCAAAGTTAACTGACCTAGAAACTAAACCAAAAGTCTTTGAAACTGGAATTAAAGTTATCGACCTTTTAGCTCCTTACAGACAAGGAGGAAAAGTTGGATTATTCGGAGGAGCTGGTGTTGGGAAAACTGTTCTTATTCAAGAATTAATTAATAATATCGCAAAGGAACATGGCGGAGTTTCTGTATTTGGTGGCGTAGGGGAAAGAACCAGAGAAGGGAACGATTTATACGAAGAATTTAAAGAATCAGGCGTTATCAATGCAGATGATTTAACACAATCAAAAGTCGCCTTATGTTTTGGACAGATGAATGAACCACCTGGTGCAAGAATGAGAGTAGGCTTATCAGCACTTACAATGGCCGAACATTTTAGAGATGTAAATAAACAAGACGTTCTACTTTTTGTTGATAACATTTTTAGATTCGTTCAAGCTGGCTCTGAAGTATCTGCATTACTTGGAAGAATGCCATCAGCTGTTGGATATCAACCAACTCTGGGAACTGATGTTGGTGAATTACAAGAAAGAATTACATCTACATTAGAGGGTTCAATAACATCTATTCAAGCTGTTTACGTACCTGCTGATGACTTAACAGATCCTGCTCCAGCTACAACCTTCGCCCATTTAGATGCTACTACTGTGCTTGCTAGAGCTCTTGCAGCAAAGGGAATTTATCCAGCAGTTGATCCATTAGATTCAACAAGCACTATGCTACAACCATCAGTTGTTGGCGATGAGCATTACAAAACAGCAAGGGCTGTTCAATCAACTTTACAAAGATACAAAGAACTTCAAGATATTATTGCAATTCTTGGTTTAGATGAGCTTTCTGAAGAAGATAGATTAACAGTCGACAGGGCTAGAAAAATTGAAAAATTCCTTTCACAACCTTTCTTTGTAGCCGAAATATTTACAGGTATGTCTGGTAAATATGTAAAATTAGAGGATACCATTGCTGGTTTCAATATGATTTTGTCAGGTGAATTAGACGATTTACCAGAACAGGCATTTTACTTAGTTGGTAATATTGATGAAGTGAAAGCAAAGGCTGAAAAAATAAAATCAGAAAAATAAATATTTGAATATTTATAATAAACCTTCAATAATTTTAAATTAATGGCAATTTCTCTAAAAGTTTTAGCTCCTAATAAAAATGTATATCAAGGCGAAGCTGAAGAAGTGATCCTTCCAAGTACTACTGGTCAATTGGGTATATTACCAGGACATATTTCTTTAGTTACTGCTATAGATATTGGCGTTTTAAGGCTAAGAATGAATTCCCAGTGGAAATCAATAGCTCTAATGGGAGGCTTCGCTGAAATTGAATCAGACGAGGTCATAGTTTTAGTAAATAATGCTGAAATTGGTTCTGAGATTAATGTTCAAAATGCTGAAAAAGATCTTAAAGAAGCAAAATTAACAATTAGCAAATTTTCTGAAAATGAAAAAACCCCAGAAAAAATTAAAGCCCTTAATGAGGTTTCGAAGGCTGAGGCTAGGATTCAAGCTGCAAAGAACTAATATTTAAGCAGTTCCACAAAAAGTTACTTCGGGAAACTTTAATCTGGCTTCTTCTAATTTTTTTGTTTTACCCTCTTCTTGCCAATAATTTATTACCTCAGTAGCTTTATTCAGTATTTCTATTCTTTCGTTATCTGTAATCCAACCTTTATTCTCTAGTTCACTTTTTAATTTTTCCCAAGCATCATCTCT
Organism: Prochlorococcus sp. AG-459-N19; assembly: GCA_003209375.1. Classification (GTDB taxonomy): domain Bacteria; phylum Cyanobacteriota; class Cyanobacteriia; order PCC-6307; family Cyanobiaceae; genus Prochlorococcus_A. The sequence continues at coordinate 10,460 of QCRF01000011.1, forward strand.
TGGCCAAAAATAATAAGCAGTAAGAGGGCTTGCGCCTCCCCCTACTATTTGATCCACTGCTAAAGCAACATTATCAGGCAACCATAATACTTTAATTATGAACCTACCTTCATCAGGTTTAGGCGTATAACCAGTAGGCACTCCATCTTCATCAATTGTGGCAGCAGCTAATACAGCTGTCGCACCCATCATTCCAGAATTAGGAGAAGAATTTTTAGACTTTGGGGCATCACTTTTTTTTTCCTTTTTTTCTGTTGAATTTTGATTTAACTTATCTGATGAGGTCATTCACTTATTTATATTTATTAATTAATTTATCAGTTTATGGTCACATTTTGATTAATTTCTTCAAAATTTTTTGATTTTAGTTCTAAAGAGGATTTTTATCTATCATGAGATACTTCATAAAAGTCATAAATGGTCGCTTCCAATGAATCCCAAAGATCTTTAGGGATATCGTTTTCTTCTGCGAACATTCCAAGCTGACTAGCCAAGCCTCTTGCTTGTAAGAGTTTCGAATCATATGAATCGGACTTATTCATTTTTGAGCTTTAAACTTAATAAAAAATAAATCTATTAACTTGATAAGTCAAATTTCAAAACTCTAAATCAGAAATTTCTTTTAGTGCAGCAATACTTAAAACTTCTGGGTTTGTATCTGTGACCAGGACATCGTCTTCAATTCTTATCCCTATGCCTTTCCATTTCTCATCTATAGGAGGTTGTCCCTTAGGTACTGGGATCCTATCACTTATGTAGATCCCTGGTTCTACTGTAAGAATCATTCCATTCTGTAATGGCACTTCATAGTCCCCCATTCTGTATGCTCCAACATCATGAACATCTAAACCGAGCCAATGTCCAGTTCTATGCATGTAAAGATGTTTATAAGATTGATTCTCAATTATCTCCTCAGTACTGCCTGACAATAAACCAATTTCTTTTAATCCTTCTACAAGAATTGTTAAAGCAACATTATGAACATGACTAGAATTCGATCCCTTTACAGCACTTTTAATTGCATTTTTCTGAGCACTCAATACGATTTCATAGATAACTTTTTGCTCATTAGAAAATTTACCACCAATTGGAATAGTTCTTGTTATGTCTCCATTGTAATAATCAATTAGTGAGCAACCAGCATCCACTAACAATAAATCTTCCTTCTTCAAGGGTGAGTTATTTGAAGTGTAATGCAAAATACAGGCGTTATCTCCAGATGCAACAATTGAGTTATAAGCTGGTCCTCTCGCCCCTTTTTCCAGAAAAAATCCCTCTAGAAGACCCTGAATTTGTCTTTCATTTTTCTTTGATGAGATTGATTCTCTAACTAATTCATGAGCTTCTGCTGAGATTTGAATAGCCTCTCTCATTCTCTTTATTTCAAATTCACTTTTAATTAATCTCATCTCATTTAAATAAACTTCTGGAGATTTTATAGAATTTCCACCAATGCCTAATCTTGATCGATTTTCAAGTTGTTGTGAAAAAATTTCCAGTATTATTTTCTCAACTGATGGATGCTTACCAATAGAAAAAACAAGTTCGTCAGAACCATTTATATAGGATGGGAGTAAATCTTTTAATTCGTTTATTGAGTGAGCCTTATCAGCATTAAACTCGTTTTCAGCGCCTTCTAAACCCCATCTAAAGCCATGCCAGACTTCGCTTATAACATCTTTAGGAGCAACAAACATAATAAATCTCTCTCCCTTTGGCTTATGCGATAAGAAAAGAGCGATTGCATCTGGCTCATCGAAACCTGTTAAATACCAAAAATTACTATCTTGTCTAAAAGGATATTCACAATCAGCATGATGCTTTACAAGACTAGCCCCAGGGATAATAGCTGCTTTTCCATTTAATTTATTTAGGAAGATTTCTCTTCTCTCTTCAAAAACTTTATTTTCAGGTTTAAACATAGATTGTGTATTGGCGTGTTTAAAAAAAAAATGGAAGAATGAATTAATACAGATTTAGTAACTAATCTATTTTAATGGAACCAAGTGTTTACGGTTTAGTTGTTCTTATAATAATTATCTTAATTGGATCAGCATGTTGTTCGGGAGTAGAAGCTGCTTTTTTAGCTGTAAATTCGATTCGAATTCTAGAGATAGCCTCTAAACAAAAACCAAAGAGTTCTGCAAATCAACTCCTTAAACTTAGAAAACATCTTGGAAGGACATTAACTGTAATTACTATTACTAATAATGGATTTAACATAATTGGAAGTCTTATTTTAGGTGTATATGGAGCATTGGTTATTAGTAGTAGTTATGGCCTAACCCTTTTTTCAATTTCTTTTTACATACTAGTCGTACTAGTAGGAGAAGTACTACCTAAGGCTCTTGGTACAAGATTCTCGGTTCAAATAGCATTATTATCAGTTCCAATCTTGAGAATATTGCATACTTTAATGAGGCCATTTTTAGTATTAATAGAACAAATATTTCCAGTTATTACGGCAGAAAATGAAATTTCAACAGATGAAGAGGAAATTAGACAAATGGCGAAAATTGGAAGCCAAAAAGGTTTGATAGAAGCTGATGAAGCAGCAATGATATTTAAGGTTTTTCAATTAAATGATTTAAAAGCTAAAGATTTAATGGTTCCTAGAGTATCAGCACCTTGTCTTGATGGGTCTTCGAATCTCGAAGAAATTTCAAAACTTATAATGGGCGATAAATCTCCATGGTGGGTCGTTTTGGGAGATAAAGTCGACAAAATACAGGGGGTAGTTCCCCGTGAGAGAATGCTAGCAAAATTAATCAATGGAGAAAATAAAAAATTGTTGTCAGAAATTTGCGAACCTGTGGACTACATTCCCGAAATGATCAAGGCAGATCAATTATTAACAAGATTTGACAAGAATCATAAAGGAGTGAAAGTAGTAGTAGATGAATTTGGAGGATTCGTGGGCATTATTGGTGCAGAAGCTGTGTTATCTGTTTTAGCTGGCTGGTGGAAAAAATAAATCATGAAACAATTTAAAATTAATAAAAATTATTTACTATTAAAAAATTGGTGGGAGACTATTGATCTTACCAACTATGAAAAAAGTTATTGTAATAGGGACATAATTTCTTTTAATCAAAAACTTTTTAGGCTCAAAGAAAAAAAAATAAGAATTGGCGCATATGGTAAATCAGGCGTAGGGAAATCTTCTGTTTTAAATTCTTTATTAGAAAAAGATATATTTAAAACAGATGTTATAAATGGGACCACAAGAGAAATTCAGGCTGAAGAATGGAAATTCAAAGATCAATCACTCAACAGTATAGAGTTACTAGATTCTCCAGGATTTGATTTCTGCGATATTAAATTCCCAGATAAACTTTACTCCTTTATAAATCAATCAGATCTTATTTTATTTATAATTTCGGGAGATTTAAATAGAAATGAGTTAAACGAAATCAGCTCTTTTATAAAAGATGGAAAAAAAATTATTTTAATTTTAAACAAAATCGATCTTTTTAAAAAAAATGAATTAAAAGAAATAATTGAAAATATAAAGTTTAAGCTTCCAAAAGATCTAAATATTCAAATAATCATTAATAATGAAAACAATCTTAAAAATTACATAGCAAAATTAATCAATCAATATGGTGAGATACTATTAACACTAAATTCTATTCAATCAGCTGACAAATTGTTTCTGAAAATAAAAGAGCAAAGATTGAAAAGGAGACAGAAATTAGCTCAATCAACTATTGGTAAATTTTCGACTATGAAGGCATCCGCAGTAGTTCTTAATCCTTTTATTTTATTTGATGTTGCTGGTAGTTTTGCACTAGATGCTGCATTGATTAACGAATTAAGTAAGATTTACGGCTTAAAGTTGAAAGGTGAATCTACAAGAAAAATATTTAAAAATATATCCATTAATAATTTATGTTTGGGAATCACTCAAGTCGGCGTTAATACCTCTTTCAACCTTATTAAGAAACTAATTCTTTTAACAGCACCTTTTACTAACGGGCTTTCATTATTACCCTATGGACCTGTAGCAATTATTCAAGCTGCAATCGCAGTACATTCTACAAAAATTCTAGGGAAATTAGCAGCAAAAGAGATATTTTTAAGAAGCAAAGCTTCTTTTATAGAACCTGCTTTTTTGATCCAAAATATGAATTTTAATGACCCAGAGATTTTTAACTATATAAATATTTATTTTTCAAGTAGAAATTTAAATAATAATTTTGTTAATTTTCTTCCTTAAAACTTAAAATGGAAAAAAGCATTGCTTTATTTGGTACGAGTGCTGATCCACCTACGATTGGTCACAAAAAAATTCTTGAAGAATTATCCAAAATTTATGCTTTTACCATTTGCTATGTGAGCAACAACCCCCAAAAAAAGCACATAGAGGATATCTCAATTCGTAGCCATTTATTAAAAACTCTTATTGATGATTTAGATAATCCGAAAATTTTATTTAATCAAAAAATAAGTAGCCAATGGGCAGTAGAGTCAATCAAAAAATGTAAAGAAATTTATAAATTTAATAATTTAGATTTTGTAATTGGGAGTGATTTAATTAAAGATATTTTTTACTGGAAAAATTTCGACAAAATTATTTTGGAGGTAAGTTTTATTATAATTTTAAGAGAGGGATATCCTGTTGAATCAAATACTCTTAAAATGTTAGAAACTTATAAAGTGAAATTTAAGATTTCAACCATCAAAACCCCAAACATTTCAAGTTCTAAGTTTAGATTGAATTTCAATTGTTCTAATTTACCATCGTCGTTAATAGATATAGTTAAGAGGAATAATTTATATGAATCCATCAAATTAGTTGAATGAAATTTTTACTTGCCCAAATAAATCCAGTTGTTGGAGATTTAGAGGGCAATGCAAAAAAAATACTTAAAATTGCTTCGAAAGCTAGCTCAATTTCTGCTGATTTTGTTCTTACTCCAGAATTATCATTATGGGGATATCCTGCAAATGACTTACTTTTTAAAAAAAATTTAATCAAAAATCAATACCAAATTCTTGATCAATTAGCTTTAGATATTAATAAAAAATATGGCAACTTAAGCATCTCAATCGGAATAGCTGAGGAGGTAAACGATTCTTTTTTTCCTAATCTTTATAATTCTATTGCGTTGGTTGAGCGCGGTGAATGGAAAATAATTGCTCGGAAAATTATTCTCCCCACTTATGAAGTATTTGATGAGAAAAGATACTTTAGATCAGAAGAAAAAGTTTCCGTATTGATTAAACAAATTAAAAATAAAACTTGGCGAATTGGCTTTACTATATGTGAGGATTTATGGGTCAACAAAGATATAGAAGGTAGAGGAATCCATAAAAAAAATCCCATTATTGATTTAAAGAAAAAAAAAGTTGATATTTTAGTAAATTTATCAGCCTCTCCATATACTCTGAAAAAGTTAGAGCTAAGATCCAAGGTTTCCATTTTTGCTGCACAATATCTTCAAGTACCGCTGATTTATGTCAACCAGATTGGAGCAAATGATAATTTAATTTTTGATGGCAATAGTTTTATTCTTAATAAGAATGGATCTAAAATTAAGCAATTAAAATCTTTTTCGGAAGATCTCTCCAGCTGGGAAATTGAGCAAACAAAACCTGAAAAAAATGAATTTAAAAACTCCGAAATGTCATCAATTTTTGATGCATTAGTCCTTGGTGTTAAAGATTATGCAAAAAAATGTGGATTTAAAACAGCTTTAGTTGGATTAAGTGGTGGTATTGATTCAGCACTTGTCTCAGCAATTGCTACAGCGGCTCTAGGAAGTGAAAATGTTTATTGCGTTTCAATGCCCTCTAAGTGGAGCTCATCTCATTCAAAGAGTGATGCAAAAGATTTAGCAAGAAGATTAAAGATAAGTTTCAAGAGCATTCCAATTGAAAACTTGATGACCTCTTTTGAAGAATCATTTATAAAAACTATATCTTTCGAGATGGCTGAAATAACAAATCAAAATATTCAGTCAAGGATAAGAGGCACACTTCTTATGGCTTTAGCAAATCAAGAAAAGCATTTGTTACTCTCAACAGGCAATAAATCAGAATTAGCCGTAGGATATTGCACACTTTATGGTGATATGAATGGGGGATTATCTGTGATTGGGGATTTATATAAAACTAATGTTTTTAAATTATGTAATTGGCTTGATAGTCAAGAATCAATTAATAGTAGAAAGTTATATATGTTAGATACTAGTTTAGATATAATTGGAGAAAATATACGTAAAAAAGCTCCAAGTGCTGAATTAGGGCCTAATCAATTAGATACTGATTCTCTCCCACCTTACTCTATTTTAGATAAAATTCTTAAAGGAATTATTGAAGAGAAAAAAGATTTAAAACAACTTGAAGAAGATGGTTATGAAAAAGATTTAATTTTAAAAATTATCTCACTCATTAAAAAAGCGGAATTTAAAAGAAAGCAGGCTCCTCCAATCCTAAAACTAAGCAGTCAATCATTAGGTAGTGATTGGAGAGTTCCAATAGCAATATCTTATTAATCACTATAAGAACACTCTTGGATTGTTTTTAAAGGCCGTTTAACTGAATTAAGGTTGATACCTTTTTTGATAGCAAGAATTATGCCTGCAGCTTCTAAATAATTATCAACTTCAAAAAGATTGGGATAATTATAAAACTCATTTGTCACTTTTAATGTATTTTGATTGTTTACAGAGATAATATTTAAACCTTTTTCAATCCCTGCTAGTACTGCTTCACCTCCTAATGCACCATTAGGAACAACAATCGATTCAATCTGATCAGGGTGTAGTGAGATTGATTCATTTTTAGCAGGCAATTCAACAATATCAGGTGCATTGCTTAACCCAATCAGTACAGATGGTAAAAAAGTGTATCCTATTTCTTCTGCAGCTGCACGAGGATCTAAATTTTCATTCAATTCAATTGGATTTAAAGCAGGTGCGTGAGCACAGGGAACTTTTAAAAATTTGCTTATTAAATGACTTATAACTGCTTCGACTCCAGCAATAGGATCAACCCCTTTCCCCTCTCGATAGATATTTGTTTCTAAAGAATCTGGATCATCTGGAAATTTTGCCACAATTGCTATTGCCGTAACTCCTTTTTCTATTAAACATTTTCCAGCATCAATTAGAGCATCAGGATTTTCAATTGTGCCACCACTGATTTTTGAAGAATCAGAATCAATAACTATGTTTAATGGCTTTCTTGTAATCACGTAAGAATGAACATTAATTCCTAAAGTAGAAACACATGCATCAGCAACTTGTAAATGTCTCACTAATATTTCTTTTTCAATGGCTGAATCAAAAATTATCCCAATTTTCTGTTGCTTTACCCTTTTTAAAGCGATTTCTCCTTTAGCAAGTCGGTCTAAACTATAACCCTCAACATAAAAAATATTTTTATCTTTTTCAGAAAGATTACCACCATTCATAACATTTGGATGAGTAATTAAACATCCACTTGCCGATGCTAATAATTTAGCGGTTGGAAGTGCATCTCCAGCAAAACCTCCTACTTCACAACCAATACCAGTTGGAACTATGAATATTGTTGGTGAATTTTCCATTATTAAAAATATTTCAATTTATATTTCTTAATTAGCTAAGACAGCTTTAATTTTAAGTTTTTTTGTTCCAAAAGAGTCAATAGAATTTTGAATATCAACAATTGACCATCGAATGAAATCACCTTTTTTTTCTAAATTTGCAATGATGAATTCCCTTAAATTTTTTACTTTTATTGAAGCTGGCCAATCTAAATAGTAATCAACTGAACTTAATTTCATTTTTGATATTTACCAAATTGATCATTATACAAATCATCTTCGACTTCTTTACCAATAACAATATTCAAATCAGACTTGGGATATGCCACACATAAAAGTGCAAAGCCCTTTTCCCTCAAATCATCATTTAATCCCATAGCATCTTCTTGATCTACAGATCCTTCCAATAGCATGGATGCACAATCTGTACAGACTCCTGAACAACAACTACTTGGTAAATCTATTCCATTCATTTTTGCCGCTGAAATAATATCTTGATCTTCAGAACATAAAAAACTAAAAGTCTTTTGCTCAAATTGAACTTTGATATTGTATTCAGGCATATCCTAAATCTTATTGCTAAACTGCAGAACCTCCTACAACCTCTAATATTTCTTGAGTAATAGCTGCTTGCCTGGCCTTGTTATAGGTTAGATTCAAAGTACTTGCTAATTCTTTAGCATTATCACTCGCATTATTCATAGCAGTCATTCTGCAAGCGAGTTCTGAAGCTGCTGACTCTTGAAGAGCTCTTAGTACCTGATTCTGCAAATATAATGGTAATAACGAATCTAATAGTTGATCAGGACTTTGTTCAAAAACAATATCTGATGGCAACTTCTCTGAATCACTTTTTTCCATATTTGATTTTTCAACAAGTAACTTACTTTCTTTTGTAGTCAACCTAAAAATTTCATCGTTTTCCTCAGCAATTCCTTGAGGGTCAAGTGGCAATAGTGTTTGAACGACAGGAGCGCAGCTTACTAGAGTGATGAATTTCGTGTAAATAATTTCCACCCTATCAGAATTTTCTGAGAGAAATTCAGCTAAAATTTCATTTGTTACTCCTTCAGAGTCCTTGACTGTGGGTACCTGTTCTAGTTCTTTGAAAGTACTTTTAATTACATATCTATCCTTTCTATTTTGAAAATATCCAATAGCTTTCTTCCCTACCAAAATTAAATTTGGCTCATACCCTTGTTTGACTAATTCTGCATATCTTATTTCTACCTTTTTTATTATATTTGTATTGTAACCACCGCATAAACCTCTATCCGCAGTTATGCAAACCAAAGTGATGCTCTTTACTTCTCTCTTGGATAATAGAGGAGAGTCGACAGCCTCAAATTGAACTCTAGATTGGATATTTTCTAAGACCCGTGCAAGTTTATCTGCAAAAGGTCTACTCTTAAGAACTTGATCTTGAGCTCTCCTAACTTTTGCAGCTGCAACAAGTCTCATGGCCTCCGTTATTTTTCTTGTATTTTTAACGGAAACGATTCGATCTCTAATCTCTTTAAGATTTGCCATGGTATCTCCTTAAATAAATTTATACTGTGGCAAGCATTGATGATTTAACTTCATTTATCACCTCTTTTAGTGTTGCTTCTAATCCATCATTTAATTTCTTTTCTTTAAGAATTTCTTCTATAAATTCTGATTTATTTAACTTTAGGTATTCTCTAAGTTCACTTGCAAATTTAGTAACATCTTCAACAGGCACCTCATCAATAAGACCTTTAACTCCTGCGTAAACTACTGCAACTTGTTCTGCAAGGTTAAGCGGGGAAAACTGAGGTTGTTTTAATAACTCTCTTAGTCTTTTACCTCTTTCAAGTTGTTGCTGAGTTGCTTCATCAAGATCAGATGCAAATTGAGAAAAAGCAGCTAATTCATCAAACTGTGCGAGTTCTAATTTTAAAGTTCCTGCAATTTTTTTAATTGCTTTTGTCTGAGCGGCACCTCCAACTCGGCTAACAGAAATACCTACATTAATAGCGGGTCTTAATCCTGAGTTAAATAAATCTGCACTCAAGAATATTTGTCCATCTGTAATTGAAATAACATTAGTTGGGATGTAAGCCGAAACGTCCCCTGCCTGAGTTTCAATAATTGGAAGAGCTGTCATAGAGCCTCCTCCCATAGCATCAGAGAGTTTTGCTGCTCTTTCTAGTAATCTACTGTGTAAATAGAACACGTCTCCAGGATAAGCTTCTCTTCCTGGTGGTCTTTTTAAAAGAAGAGACATTTGTCTATAAGCCTGAGCTTGTTTTGTTAGATCATCATAAATAACAAGCGTTGCTTTACCCTGATACATAAAATGTTCAGCAATTGCTGCACCGGTATAAGGTGCTAAGTACTGTAAAGCAGCAGGTTCAGAAGCCCCTGCACTAACTACAACTGTATAATCGAGTGCTCCTCTCTCTCTTAATACCTCTACGATGTTTGCTACTGATGCTGACTTCTGACCAATAGCTACGTAAACACAAACTACGTCTTGGCCTTTTTGGTTGATTATCGTATCGATAGCAATAGCAGATTTTCCAGTTTGTCTATCACCAATAATTAATTCTCTTTGACCTCTTCCAACAGGAATCATTGCATCAATAGATGTAATACCTGTTTGCATTGGTTCATGCACTGATCTTCTCTTGATTATTCCAGGAGCCATTTCTTCAATCAATCTAGTATCACTTGTAGGAATTTCCCCTTTCCCATCTATTGGTTGTCCTAGAGGATTAACAACTCTCCCCTGCATTGCTTCACCAACTGGAACAGATGCGATTTTACCTGTGGACTTAACGTTACTTCCTTCTTGGACACCAAGTGCCTCTCCCATCAAAACGGCTCCAACATTATCATCTTCAAGATTTAAAGCTATACCTTCGGTACCATCTTCAAATTCCAATAACTCACCTGCCATGACCTGATCTAAGCCATATATTCTTGCAATGCCATCACCGATTTGCAGAACAGTTCCTACATTGCTAACACTTACAGATTGGTCATAATCAGTTATTTGTTGTTTTAAGATTGAACTGATTTCATCAGGGCGTATAGATACCATGGATTTAAGAATTTAAGGTTGATTTAAAAGTTACTTGGAAAGAGATAAGCCAAGTTTTCTAATTTGTGAAGCAAGGGAAGCATCAATTACTTTTGATCCTACACTGGCGACGAAACCACCAATAAGAGATGGGTCGATTTTAGTTACAAGTTCTAATTTTTCTGTTCCAGCAATATTGATGATCTTTTTGGTAATTAAACCTTTCTGTTCATCAGTAAGCTCGACTGCAGAAGTAACAGTTGCCAAAGCAATATTACTATTTTCTCGGTAAATCTCTAAAAACCTATCAAGAATTGAAGTGAGGATTCCAATTCTTTGCCTATCGGCCAATAATTTTAAGAAATTCAGTAAAGAAGAATTAACCTTATTTGAAAAAATTTCAATAATGATTTTCTTCTTAGCATCTGTCTCTAAAATGGGAGAGGATAATGCCTTCTCCAATTCAGGGGAATCATTTATTAATTCCAAAAGTTGTTTAACCTCAGAAACCATCTCTTCAGTTTGCGAATTTTCATTCACAACTTGGAGTAATGCCTCTGCGTATGGTGTAGTAACTGAATTTAAAAGTGGCATTAGTTCACCTCAATATTGTTAATTGATTGAGTTACCAAATTTTCTTGTGTGGTTTTATCAAGTCGATTTGGGAGAGATTCTAAAGCTTTCTTAATTGCCAGTTCAACAGCTTCTTTTCGGAGTTGAGAAATTGCTCTAGATGCTTCAGAGCTCTCATCAGAGATTGCACTCTGTTTAATGCGTGCCATCTCCTCTATCGCTTTTTTCTCACTTTCCATTCTGATTGATTCAGATCTTTTAAGAGAATCTGCTTTTATTTGAGAAGCTTTTTCTTCTGCTGAAGATAAATCTTTCTTTGCCTTTTCTAAAGCTTGAGTCGCATTTAGGAGTCGATCTTCAGCATCTTTTAATTCAAGAAGGATTCCTTCTCTCCTTTTTTGAAGCATTTTACCTAAGAAACCAGGCAAAAATTTATAAAGACCGAAAACTACTACAGCCCAGTTAAGGATATTAGTTTCGAATAAATTGAAGTTCAATCCAAAACCCTCTGTAGCTAAAAGAGTTAAATTCATTTTTCTAGAATCAATCTATTAACAATAAGTTCGCTTAGATCATCAGCCTGTTTAGAAAGTTGATCACGAGCAGCGGACGTCTGACTTTCAATTTCTAGTCTTGCCTTTTCTTTTGAAGCATTTGCTTCATTATTAGCAAGTTCTAGTGCTTCCTTATAAAGCTTGTCAGACTCATTCTCAGCTTCGCTCACAATTCTTTGGGCTTCTGTACGAGCACTTTGAAGCTGAGTTAACAAATCAGCTTCTAATTTTTTAACCTCAGAAAGTTTATTTTGGGCCTCAATAATATTATTACTTACAAACTTTTCTCTTTTTTCTACAACATTGCCAACAGGCTTAAAAAAGAGAGAATTTAAAATGTAAGTAAGCGCAACTACTTGTATTGCCATTAGTGGCAAAGTGGCATTTATATCAAATAATCCACCTTCTGTAGCACCAAAAAAATTAAAGGCCAACATATGATTCAGTTGAAGTTAAAAAATTAAATTTAAATATTGCTAATAAGAATTAGAAGCAATATTAACTTTTAGGAAAAAGGATTCGCAAAAAGTAGTACCAAAGCCACAACTAATCCGTAAATTGTTAATGACTCCATGAAAGCGAAAGACAAAAGAAGAGTTCCTCTGATTTTACCTTCAGCTTCTGGCTGACGGGCAATACCCTCAACAGCACCTTGAGCTGCGTTACCTTGTCCAAGACCTGGGCCAATAGCACCTAGACCAACTGCTAAACCAGCAGCTACAACTGATGCAGCGGAAGTAATCGAATCCATAATTTTGAAATAAAGAGCTTAATACTTGTGATAATCTTTGTTGTCATACACGCTTGGGCATCCTTTATTTTAAGAATGGGTCTGATATTTTCAGACCTACGCAATTAGATATTTTGCCAGATTACAGACCCTTTGTAAAAGCGTCTGAATGTATCAGAAAACAGCTAATGATGTTCTTCAACAGCTTCTCCAATGTAGTAGGCCGCTAAAGTTGCAAAAATCAATGCCTGAATTGCACTAGTAAATAATCCTAGGAACATAACAGGTATTGGGAGAATTAGCGGAACTAAAAAGACTAGAACACCAACAACAAGTTCATCAGCCAAAATATTTCCAAATAGTCTGAAAGAGAGTGATAAAGGTTTTGTAAAGTCCTCTAGAATTTTGAAAGGAAGCATAATCGGAGTTGGATGAACATAGTATTCGAAGTATCTCCAACCCTTATTGCTTAAACCAGCATAGAAATAAGAAAGTGAAACCAATAAAGCTAAGGCTATAGTTGTATTGATATCTGCAGTAGGTGCTCCTAATTCTCCACTTGGTAACTTAATCAATCTCCAAGGAATTAAAGCCCCTCCCCAATTACTAACAAAGACGAATAAAAATAAAGTCCCTATAAATGGCATCCAATCTCTATAAACTTTTTCACCTATTTGCGTCCTTGCAAGATCTCTTATGTAATCCCAGAGGAACTCAAGCAGGTTTTGAAGGCCTTTTGGATCATTTTCCATTTTTTTAGTTCCTAAAGAAATAAAAACTAATAACGCTCCTAATAAAATCCAAGATGTTAAAAATACCTGCCCATGAAGTCTGATATTTCCAATTTGCCAATAAAGATGTTGACCAACTTCTAATGCTGCAAAATTTGTTAGCAAGGAATTAAAGAACATTTGATTTTAAAAAAGATTAGTAAACTTTTAAATTAAAAACTTACTTAAGAACGTGAAAAATAAAGAATGAGTGAAGGTTTATAAATGAAAAAACCTATCATTGCAGGGAAAATATCCAAAGATCCTAGCTTGCTCGCAAAAATAAAGAGGCAAACTGGAACTAATAGTTGCAATTTTGATACACCTGATGATTCTTTACCAAGTTTTCCAATGCTTTTAGCAAGCAAACGTAGATAAAAAATACCGGCAATTGCACCTATAAAAATACTAAAACCAAAAGTAAATCCAAGAAAAATTCCAGTTATTGATGCTATTAATATAGAAACAATAAAAGTAATTCCAAAAATTGTTAATTGCAATTTTGTGTATTCATCATTTTGAGAAAGCAAATTATTAATTTGGTCGGGAATACCAGATTTACTTTCGGTGATGAGCGAATTATCAAGGGATTGAGGAAATTGAACATTCTCATTTGGAGGATGCTCAAGTTTTTTTCTATTTGAGTCCACAGATGTGAACATAGTTTAGGAACCCTCTCTGAATGGTTTGAAGTAAGTATATAAACTCACGGAATCTATCACGGAGAGGTGCCTTTTAGCTAGTTTTTTTTTATAAAAAATTAATTCTTAAGAATTATGATGAATCTATAGACCATTTCTTATTTTATTTTTCAAAAATAAAATTTATGAAAAATCATCTTTTTAATTGCAAAAACACTTTAAAACGTTAATAAAAGACTTGGCAAAATCTCAATTAAACGTCTCAATGGTACATATACATCTAAGAAATTGGAGATAAGTCAAGAAAAAATAAAATATAAAAGAATTTCTAAAAGAAAAAAAACATTTAGCTCTAATTACAAAAAAAATCTAAGCAATTTAACCGAGGCTATATTTCCTTTACCTTGGACGATATGGCCTTATGAGGCAAAAATCCTTGTTGTCCTTATTGGAATTTGGTCAATATTAGGAATATGCATATTAGGATCATCAAGTTGGTGGGTGGCCAGCAGGGAAATGGGAAATTGGGCTTACTTTTTAAAAAAACAGATTATATGGACAATTCCAGGAATTGGGCTATTTTATTTCGTTCTTAATACAAACATTAGAAATCTTTTAAAGTTTTCAAGAATTATTTTTTATATTTTATTCTTTTTGATTTTCCTTACCAATTTTACTGGAATTACAGTTAATGGATCTTCAAGATGGCTAGTGCTTGGCAATTTACGTCTGCAGCCATCTGAATTAATTAAACCTTTTTTAATTTTAGAAGCTTCTAACCTTTTTGCACATTGGAATGTAGTAAAGAATGATAAAAAATTAATTTCAATAATATCCTTTGGTTTATTAATTTTATTAATACTAAAACAGCCTAATTTAAGTACTGCATCATTAACTGGAATTCTTCTTTGGGTCATGGGTCTATGCGGGGGTGTAAAACTCAGCTCTCTTTGCTCATTTGCTTCAATAGGATTCATTACTGGATGTATTAGCATCCTAAAAAACGAATATCAGCAACTTAGAGTTACTTCATTTATAAATCCTTGGAAAGATCAACAGGAAAATGGGTTTCAATTGGTTCAGAGTTTATTAGCTATAGGTTCAGGTGGTCTATTTGGCGAGGGTTTTGGACTGTCTATACAAAAATTACAGTATCTACCGTTCATGTATACAGATTTTATTTTTGCCATTTTTGCGGAAGAATTTGGTTTGTTAGGGTGTACTTTATTCTTAGGATTTTTAGGAGTATTCTCTTATATAAGCCTAAGAATTAGTCTTAAGTGCAGGAACAACTATACAAAATTAGTTGCTATCGGATGTGGTGTATTGTTGACAGGTCAATCAATAATGCATATTGCTGTAGTAACAGGTTCAATGCCTACTACAGGCTTACCACTTCCTTTCATTAGTTATGGTGGCAATTCATTAATGGCTTCTTTTTTTATTTCAGGGATGTTAGTGAGATGTTCATTAGAGTCAACAGGATTCATTGGTATGGTTAGTACACGAAAGACTCTTAATTAGTTAGAATTCAAAGGATCTAATTTGAGCTATCGAATCATTTAATTTAGTTATTTCAGAATTATCTCAGAAGGGTAATCTGCTTATGGAGAATGGTCTTAGTAGTCCTGGTCCATTTACTATATTTTTGGTTTTCAGCGCAGGACTTTTAACAAGTCTTGGTCCATGCTCATTATCCTTGCTTCCAGTAACAATTGCCTACATAGGAGGAACAGAGAAAAATAAATTTAAACTTATTAGTTTTTCAGGAGGAGTAGTTTTTTCGCTTGTTTCACTGGGGGCTGCGAGTGGATTATTAGGCAAAATATATGGGCAAATTCCATCTTTTTACACTTCATTTGTTGCCTTAATAGCAATAATAATGGGTTTAAATTTATTAGGAATTCTGAAGTTTCAGTTTCCAAATGGACCTGATCTAAAAATAATAGAGGACAAGATACCATCCCTAATAGCACCTTTTACAATAGGAACTACTTTTGGATTAGCATCTTCACCTTGCATCACTCCAGTTTTAGCAACTCTTCTAGCTTGGGTATCGCAAGCTAAAAACCCGATAATCTCAATTATTTTTTTATTTTTCTTTGGAATAGGCCAAGTCACACCATTAATTGTTGCGGGAGCCACGGCAGAAAACTTAAAAAAATTTTTAGAGCTTAGAAAATTTAGTCAAATTATTCCCACCTTAAGTGGGATATTTTTAGTAGCACTGGGATTATTAAATTTATTTTCAAATTGGATTTAGATGATTATTTTTAAGAATCTAATTTTAAAAATATCAAGTTTAAGATTCGCCATATCGCTGATAATCTTCATAGCTATTGCTAGTGGCATAGGTACTTTTATACCTCAAGGTAGTAATAAACAGTTCTATATTGATAATTTCGATAGTGTCCCCATTTTTGGATTTTTAGATGGAGAAAAAGTCTTAAAACTTCAATTGGATCACATATATACAAGCTTTTGGTTTTTATTTACATTAATTCTTCTTTGCATTTCTCTAGCAGCTTGTAGTTTCAGGAGGCAAATCCCTTCACTAAAAGCTTCATTAAAATGGGTTGAATACAAGAGCGAAAAAAAATTTAGCAAACTGCAATTAACGTCAAGTCACCCAATTAATCAAAATGGAGACCTTATATCAATAGTAGATTTACTACTTAAAAAAAGAGGATGGAAAACATACAAATTTAAAAGTCATATTTCTGCAAGAAGAGGTTTAATTGGGAAAATAGGTCCTTTAGTTGTACATATCGGATTAATATTTTTACTAATAGGTTCAGCATATGGGAGTTTTACAAGTCAATCAAAAGAACAATATTTACTGCCTGGAGAAAGTTTGGATCTTGTTAATGAGAGCACAAACTCAAAAGCCAATGTAAAATTAATCAATTTTTCTATAGAAAGAGAAATTGATGGTGTACCCAAACAATTTATTTCAAAGTTAAATTTTTCTTCTGAAGACCTCAATTTAAATGAAATAAAAACCGCCAAGGTGAATCACCCAATAAGGTTTAAAGGATTAACTATTTATCAAGCTGATTGGGCAATATCAAATGTTGTTTTAGAAATAGATAATATCCTTTATCAATTAAAATTAAAGGAGGTTCCCGAAATCGGCAATCAAGTTTGGGGAGTTTTAGTTGAATTAGGATCAGAGACTAAAAAAAATTTCCTTTTAACAATCGATAATGAGAATGGTCCACTTAAAATTTCCAATACAGAAAATTTTTCCGGGAATAATCTCTATATAAATGATAATCCTTTAGAAATTAACTCTTCCAAAGTATCTCTGAAAAAAATAATCCCCAGCAGTGGATTAATAATTAAAAATGATCCATCTATACCCTTTATTTACTTTTCTTTTATTTTAATAATTTTTGGAACAATAATAAGTCTTATACCAACAAACCAATTATGGATTCTTGTAAATAATGAATCACAAAAGCTTTTCATTGGAGGTCTTAGCAATAAAAACCTAGTTGGTTTTAAAAAAGAATTTTTTAAATTATTAGAAGAAATAAAAAATTTTTAATTTTTTTTCTGTCCGCTAAAAATATCTAACTGCATAGAAACATTCCCTCTGGGGTTAAATGCAGCATTTAAATGTATCCAGTGAGGGGAGCCCTCATTGACTAAATCATCCATAATTCTATTAACAACTTCCTCATGTGAGATCTTTATATCTCTAAAGTTATTAATATAAAGCTTTAAAGACTTCAACTCATAGACTCTCAAATTAGGTTGATAAATAATATTTAGCTTTGCAAAATCTGGATAACCAGAAAACGGGCACTTACATGTAAATTCAGGTAACTGGATAGAAATTTCATAAAATCTTTTCTTATTTGGATTCTCGAAACAAATTATTTTTGATTCTTCAATAATTCTCTCACCGTAAAGTGGACTTTGCGTCGAATCATCTAATTTAGCTGTACTCATTTTTAGTAGAACTTATTTACTAAACCTATATAAAAAGATCAAAATCTGCCAAAATCTAAAGAAGCTTGAATATTACAGTTGAATAAGTCAAAAGCTGTTAAATCTTATTTTTGTATAAATCGTAACATTCATAATGTCGGTTGAAAGGGTTATATGTGTTTAGTTCAATTAAAAAATTAATGGACATTTGTTTGGTAACTATCGATAACAGTCTAAATAAATCACTTCAACCAAAAAGCGCAATTGGAATGTTATGGCTTCAAACACACTTTGAGAATGGTCAGTGGGAAGCTTTATCAAATAGTACAGTAATAATTTCTGAAGAAAATTCCCAATTATTAATTGAAGACGCCACCAATGCAGGCCTTGATATTAAATGTTTTTCTGATATTTCAATGTTGGATGTTTTCCCAAAAAACAATTAAAATAGAAATATTCAATCTTTAATCATGAAGAAAATTGAAGCAATCATACGTCCATTTAAGCTGGAGGATGTAAAAATTGCACTAGTAAACTCTGGTATTGTTGGAATGACAGTTAGTGAAGTCAGAGGTTTTGGAAGGCAAAAAGGACAAGTTGAAAGATATAGAGGTTCCGAATTTACTGTTGAATTCCTTCAAAAGCTCAAAGTAGAAGTTGTCGTAGAAGATGAAAAGGTTAATTCAGTCATAGATGCGATTGCCGAAGCAGCAAAAACTGGAGAGATCGGTGACGGGAAAATATTCATAACATCTATTGATTCTGTTGTAAGAATTAGAACTGGCGACAAAGATGAAGAAGCTCTTTAATTCAAAGAGTTTCTTTTACTAAATTTTGTATATATTCGCTATTGATCCTTTTATTTGATCGACTTCCTAGGCTCATCCAAGCTAGATATTCATGATTTCCAGCAGGACCTACCAACGGAGAAGCTATCAAATTCTTTATATTCCATTGAAAATTCTTAGCAGCATAAATTACAGACTCTATAGCCTCAGTATGGAATTTAGGATTGCGAACAACACCGCCTTTGCTGACTTTATCTTTACCCACCTCAAATTGGGGTTTAATTAAAAATACTCCCTCAATACAATCACCTTTTAATAAATTACCAATAGATTCAAAAACTAACTTTAATGAAATAAAAGATAAATCAGCAACCACAAAATTTGGTAATTCATTACTTCTTGATAAAAGATCATTAGGTTTTAAATTTCGAATATTTGTTCGTTCAAAAAGTATGACTTTTGGGTTATTTCTAATCTTCCATGCAGTTTGTCCGTAACCAACATCTATCCCATAAACTAGTTTTGCCCCTTGTTGCAATAAGCAATCAGTAAATCCCCCAGTAGAGATTCCTGCGTCAATACATATTTTGTCCTTTACTTTAATTTCAAGTTTTTTAAATGCCTCCAATAATTTTTCGCCGCCCCTTGAAACAAACATAGGTGCGGAATCTATAAAAAATTCAGATCCTATTAATACTTGTTGTCCAGGCTTATCCAATACTTTCCCATTTATATCTCTAACCTTGCCCGCAAGAATTAAACCTTGGGCTTTTTGACGAGTTTCACATAAACCTTTATTTAGAAGATAAAGGTCTAGTCTACTTTTTTTAATCATTTATTAATCAATAAAAAGATTGAATAATGAACTTCTACAAGATTAAGATCCAAATTCTTTAATACCTTTCAATTTTAAATTAGAACTAAAAAATTACCCATTATTAACAAAAGAAATAAATGCAACCATTTTTATATTTAAGCTTTGCTTATTAGCCAGAAAAATGTTACATAAGAAAATAAAATCAGGCAAATATGTGCAATGGCAAGTACATCTTTAAGGTATAGGGCAATAATTCGATTTTGTTATAAAGTTTAAATTGATAATAAATAAAAATTGTGATTGAGCGTTACACATTACCCGAAATGGGGAAAATCTGGACTGAAAGCGCAAAATTCCAGAGTTGGCTGAAGGTTGAAATAGCTGCATGTGAAGCAAATTTTTCCCTCGGGAAAATACCTGAGAATGCCATAAAAGATATACGTTCAAATGCAAAGTTTGATGAATCTAGAATTACAGAAATTGAGAAAGAAGTTAAACATGATGTCATTGCATTTCTTACAAGCGTTAATGAATTTGTAGGGGATTCTGGAAGATACATACATGTTGGCATGACCAGTAGTGATGTACTTGATACTGGCTTATCTCTTCAGTTAAAAGACTCTTGCGATTTGTTATTAGAAGAAATTGAGAAATTAGAAAATGAAGTCAGATTATTAGCTAGGAAGCATAAAAATACACTAATGATTGGCAGATCGCATGCAATTCATGGGGAGCCAATTTCCTTCGGTTTTAAACTTGCTGGATGGTTAGCAGAAATAATAAGGAACAAAAAAAGATTGTTAACACTTAAAGAATCTGTAGCGATTGGACAAATAAGTGGTGCAATGGGAACGTACGCTAATACGAATCCAAAAGTAGAACAAATAACTTGTGATTTACTAGGCTTAAAACCAGATACAGCAAGCACGCAGGTTATATCGAGAGACAGACATGCAGAATATGTGCAAACCATTGCACTAGTTGGCGCTTCTTTAGATAGATTTGCAACTGAAATAAGAAATTTACAAAGAACTGATGTTTTAGAAGTTGAAGAGGGCTTTACAAAAGGACAAAAAGGGAGTTCAGCCATGCCTCATAAAAGAAATCCTATTCGAAGTGAAAGAGTAAGTGGTTTAGCAAGAATTTTGAGGAGTTACGTCTTAACAGCATTGG
The DNA here is from genome assembly GCA_003209375.1 of Prochlorococcus sp. AG-459-N19. GTDB lineage: Bacteria > Cyanobacteriota > Cyanobacteriia > PCC-6307 > Cyanobiaceae > Prochlorococcus_A. The sequence goes on from QCRF01000011.1 coordinate 31,022, forward strand.
AAAATGTTCCACTTTGGCACGAAAGAGATATAAGCCATAGTTCAAATGAACGTATCATGTTACCTGACGTATCAATCTGTTTGCATTTTATGCTCAGTGAAATGAAAGATATAGTAAGCAATTTGGAAGTTTATCCAAAAAATATGCTCAAAAATTTAAATATATATGGTGGTGTAATCTTTAGTCAGAAAGTTTTACTTTTGCTTGTAGAGAAAGGCTTGTCTAGAGAAAAAGCTTATAGCTTAGTACAAAAAAATGCGCATCAGGCCTGGAATACTCATAATGGAAATTTCAAACATAATATAGAAAGAGATAATGAAATAATGGATTTCATCGATCAAAGTGACTTAGAAGAATGTTTTAATCCTTCAATTCATCTCAATAATTTAAGTGTAATATGGGAGAAGTTAGGTATCTAAGGATTACTGAAAACCTCATCTCAGTTAAACCAGTGTTTTCAGAGGAATAATGACAAAAAAGTTTAGGATTGAAAAAGATAGTATGGGAACAATAGAGGTTCCCGTAGAAGCTTTGTGGGGAGCTCAAACACAAAGATCGATAATAAATTTTTCTATTGGAGAAGAATTAATTCCAATTGAGTTGATTTATGCACTCACCCTCATAAAAAAAGCTGCTTCTATTGCGAATTTCAATTTAGGTTTAATAGATAAAAGAAAAAAAGATTTGATTGTAGAAGCATGTACAGAAATACTTGATGGGCTTCATGATTCACAGTTTCCCTTAAAAGTTTGGCAAACAGGAAGTGGCACGCAAACAAATATGAATGTTAATGAGGTAATTTCAAATATTGCAGCATTAAAAACTAATTCAGATCTTGGAAGTCATCAACCAATTCATCCAAATGATGATGTAAATAAATCTCAGTCAACTAATGATACTTTTCCTGCTGCTATTCAAATATCTGTTGTTAATGAAATAATCAAAAATTTAGTCCCAAGTATAAGAGAACTTACTAACATCCTTGATCAAAAAAGTGAAGAATGGAAAGACATCATAAAGATAGGAAGAACCCATTTTCAAGATGCAGTTCCCCTTACTTTTGGGCAAGAAATATCAGGATGGTCAGAGCAACTTAAAGATGCTGAAAATGCAATTATTATGAGTCTGAATGAATTATATTTCTTACCTCTGGGAGGAACTGCAGTTGGTACAGGGATTAATTGCCCAAAAGGATTTTGTGAAGAGTCTATAAAATCAATTTCCGATGATACTAATCTAATGTTCTATAAATCAAAAAATAATTTTTCTATCATGGCCTCGCATGATCGTCTTGCTCAAGTAATGAGTCAGATAAAAATATTAGCAGGTGCATTATTTAAAATTTCAAATGACATAAAAATTCTATCTTCTGGTCCAAGATCAGGAATATATGAACTAATTATTCCTCAAAATGAACCTGGAAGTTCTATCATGCCGGGCAAAGTGAATCCAACGCAATGCGAAGCATTATCAATGGTTTGCACGCAGATAATGGGTCTTGAATATGCAGTTTCAATGGCAAATTCTAGCGGCACTTTACAAATGAATGAATATAAGCCTCTTATTGGATTTAATATTCTTACAAGTTTAAAATTACTTAAAAATGTAATAGAAAACTTCAGAATAAAATTAGTTGATGGGATGGAACCTAATCAAAAGAAAATGAATTTAAATTTAGAAAATTCACTTATGTTGGTTACAGCCATAGTGCCAAAAGTTGGTTATGAAAAAGCAGCTGAAATTGCAAACCTTGCCTTCAAAGAATCATTAAATTTAAAAGAAGCAACACTTAAATTAGGTTATTTAAACGAAGATGAATTTAATGAAGCAATGAATATCAATTTAATGATTTGATTAAAAAATTTTAAGTATTATTGTCAATTCTTTTTGTTGCAGGATTAATATCTTCATAGACTTTTATAAGATCATTAGATTCAGAAACAGGAAAACGATTAATAGCTTTTAATGCTAGCTTAGCTTTGCTTTTTAATTTATTACTAACACCAATACAGTATTGCACTTGAGAAAGGACATCAATTGATCTTCTAATAATCCTCACTACATCTCCTTCGTCTAATGAAGTATTAAAAACCAAATCTTTCCATTTTTTTCCTCTTGCCCATTCAGAAATAATTCCAGTCAACTCTATTTCTAAATAGATAGGAATTTCAATATGAAATTTATTTTGTTGAAAAGAAACTAATTTTCTTAAACCATCTAATTCATTAAAAACATCTATTACCTTTAAAGAAGGCTTGAAATTACACCAAAGATTAGGCCTTCTTACATCAACACATATAGCTTGAATAATTGCAGCTAACTCAGGAGGATCTAAATCGTCTAAATAACCACTAACTAAAACAAGACCAATCCATAATTCATTTTCACTTCTTATTGCACCAACTGTTTGACCAATTTCTGTCAATTCTAAATCATTTAAACAACCAAAATGATTCAAAATTTTTATCAAATCGGTAAAAGTTCTCCAGTTATGATTTTCTTTATCCTCAAGAAGTTTTTTTCTAGTATTTATTTCTTGTTCAACATCAATAATTCTCTTTCTATATTTCTTTAATTTCTTGGAGTCTCCAAATCTATGTGCAGGATGATCATTAACTGTTGCTTCTAAACTATTAATTTGTTGCTGTTGTGCCAAAACTTCCGTTGTCAAATCATATTGTGGAGTTTGTAAATCATTTTTTTTAGAAACATCTAAAATTTGATCTGCATAAAGCTGTGACATATCATCTCCCCTAAATACCTCTCCAGAAAAATACATCTTTGGCACTTCAAGTCCTAAGACATCAATTGCATCCAAATCATTAAAAATACTTACTATGTATGAGGGTTTTATAAGAATAAATAAATTATCAATTGTCAAACACAATAAACTTTTAATTTTTTGGGATTCATATATTTTTTCACAAATTAGTCCTGGAACAATTTTTCTTTTAATTTGAGGAGCTTTGATTGAAATTAAGCTTCCATCCTTAATATATGGGAGTGCATTAGTTATCTCTTCTGATAATTTTTCTGCTGATTGTTTTTCTAAAATTTTCAGGAGTCTTCTCTCTTCTTTAAGACGATTTTTTAACTTTTCGTATGCATCAAAATCTTTCCATGAAACGGAAGATGTAATTTTTTTTAATTCAATTAAATCCTTATCTAAATTTTCAAGAATTATATTCTCACCTGATGATTCACCTAAATATAAAAAACTACCAAAACTTCTTTTAATTAATTCTTTAGACTTTTCTAAAGTATAACTTTGTAAAAGATTAAGTACCATTCCATAGCTAGGAGTGAATTGACTTTCTAAAGAATTTGGTTTGCTAATAGCCAGTGTACTTGCTTCTTTGGCGCCTTCGAATCTTGTTTGTAATGTTACAACATATCCCTGAGTATCTTTTCCTCTTCTTCCAGCTCTTCCTGACATTTGTAAAAATTCACTGCTAAATAATAATCTATGCCCATCTTCTGTCCTTTTTGATAAAGAAGAAATAACAGTTGTTCTTGCGGGCATATTTATTCCTGCAGCAAGAGTTTCAGTTGCAAAAACAACTTTTATTAAACCTTGCTGAAATAATTCCTCAACCAATTCTTTCCATGCAGGCAATAATCCAGCATGATGAGATGCAATACCGCGTTTTAATGCATCGCATTGAGATTTATCTTTAATTGCTTCATGATTATTTTTAAGATAAGCATCTAATTTTTGGGATATTTTACTTGCTTCTGAATAACTGACTAAAGTTAAATCTTTTATATTCTCAATAGCCTTGTCGCACCCTCTTCTACTAAAAATAAAATAAATAGCTGGCAACATATTTCGTTCAGCTAGTTTAGAGATCACAAAGCCAATTGAGGGAGACTTTGGTTGCATTATCCTGCCCACTTTTCCTCTTATTTTCTGCCCTTTAGGAGCTCTCCAAATCTTACAGTTGGGATGTATTCCATTACCCTTATTATTTAAAAGTGGATGGAGGCCTTTAACACTACAAAAAATAAAATCAAGTGGGACTGGTCTCTTATCACTATTAATTAGAACTGTGGGCCCATGAACTTTTTCTATCCAATTTTGTAATTGATCTGCATTTGCTATTGTTGCGGATAAAGCTATTATTTGAGTTCTTGTAGGGCAATGGATTATAGTTTCTTCCCAAACTGTGCCTCTTTGGGGGTCATTCATATAATGACATTCATCAAGAATCACAGATTCTAAATTTTCTAAGGGATCATCAATTTCATCAAATTCGCCATAAAGCATGTTCCTAAAAATCTCAGTCGTCATAACTAAGATTGGTGCTTCTCTATTTATGCTTATATCTCCAGTTAAAAGACCAACTTTATTCTCACCATATTGATTAGTAAAATCTCTAAACTTTTGATTTGATAAGGCTTTTAAAGGTGTTGTATAAAAAACTCTGCTCTCATGAGATAAGCCTCTATAAATAGCAAATTCGCCTATCAATGTTTTACCCGAACCTGTTGGTGCCGTTAAAACAACAGAATTTCCGCTATTAATAGCTAGTAT
>QCRF01000012.1 GCA_003209375.1 Prochlorococcus sp. AG-459-N19
GTATCTTTGGCAATCGAAACATTAGTTTTGCCACATTTTAAATAGACTCCATATCTTCCATTTAATATTTGAATTTTTTCTTTAAATTCTTTCGGTTTTCCAAAGTCTTTAAGTACCTCTTGACCACCTCTACCCATTTTTGGCATCGCAAGAATTTCTAATGCTCGTTCTATATCAACAGTAAAAACATCATCCTCTTTCTTTAAGGATCTGTTTTCAGATTCATTTTCATTTTTAATCCATTTGATATACGGGCCAAATCTTCCTCTATCAGCCTCAACAACTCCTCCTTCAGGATGAACTCCTAACAATCTAGGCAAACTTAAAAGTACAAGAGCGTCATCTAGAGTTAGATCATCAGTTTTCAACTCTTTGGGTAATGAAGCTCTTCTTGGTTTAGCTTTATCTTGATCATTATTTCCCAATTGAACGTAAGGTCCATAAGGGCCAAATCTTAAAAAGACTTTTTCCCCAGTTTTTGGATCAGTTCCAAGATCCGATGGGCCACTTAAGATTTGATCAACTTGTTTTATGTCTAAATCTCCAGGAGTAATATCCATTGGAAGATTACCTTTAGCCTGAATTTCATTACCAGATTCATCAATTTTTGTCCCCTCTAGCCAAGGTCCGTTAGAGCCTATTCTGACTACGCAAGGAAGGTCTTCGAAATCAACTTGTCTATAAGCTTTACCATCAATATCACCCTCTGTTTTCTGAACCTTTACCTCCAAACCATTTTTACCTTTATAGAAAGTTTCGAGGTATGGTAGCCACTCAAGATTGCCTGAAGATATTTCATCCAATGAAGATTCCATTTTTGCAGTAAAAGTAGTATCAACAAGATCAGGGAAATGTTCTTCTAATAGAGCAGTAACAGCAAAAGCTGTAAAAGTTGGAGCCAAAGTATTGAAAGATATATTCGCATAACCTCTATCAACTATGGTCCCAATAATGCTGGCATAGGTAGAAGGTCTTCCAATCCCTTCTTTTTCAAGAACTTTAACTAATGCGGCCTCTGTATATCTTGCAGGAGGTTTAGTTTCATGAAAAGTAGATTCCTTATTAGTAACTTCAAGACATGTTCCAGTTGTTAAGTTTGGGAGAATAATTTCTTGTTGTTCAAGGGACGAACTTGGGTCATCACTTCCCTCGACATAAGCTCTGAAAAATCCGGCGAAATCAATACTTTTCCCGCTTGATTTAAATAATCCATCCCCTACGCTAATTTCAGCATTAATCATTGTTAACCTAGCTTCCGCCATTTGACTAGCTACAGTTCTTTTCCAAATTAAATCGTATAGTGATAAGTCTCTACCAGTTAGATTAGTTTCCTTTGGTGTTTTAAATACCTCACCTGCCGGCCTAATAGCTTCGTGTGCTTCTTGAGCATTTCTTGCAGTTGAATTAAATTGTCTTGGTGAGTTAGATAAATATTCTTTCCCATACATAGAACTGACACATTCTCTAGCAGCTCTTGTAGCTTGTTCGGAGAGATGAACTGAATCAGTTCTCATATATGTTATAAAACCTCTCTCATATAGCCCTTGTGCACATCTCATAGTTTCTCTCGCAGACAAACGAAGCTTCCTATTTGCTTCTTGTTGTAATGTGCTAGTTGTAAATGGAGGAACTGGCTTACGAGTGGATGGCTTTTTTTCGATTTTTGAGACTAACCAATCCTCTGAGGAAAAAGTCTTCAATAAATCATTTACTTTTTCTTCTCCAATTATTAAAGATTTATTTCCTTCTTTTAATTTGCCGGTCTGTTCATCGAAATCGGAACCATTAGAAATTCTTTTACCGTTTAAACTGAATAATTTAGTTTCGAAAGTAATATTATCTTTTACTAGGGAAGCTTTAATCCCCCAGTAACTAGCTTTTTTAAAGGATCTTCTTTCTCTCTCTCTCCTAACAAGAAGTCTTACAGAAACTGATTGAACACGACCAGCAGATAATCGGGGGGCTACCTTCTTCCAAAGTAAAGGAGATAATTCATATCCAAAAAGCCTGTCCAAGATTCTTCTTGTTTCTTGAGCCTGAACAAGTTCCATATCAATTTCTCTTGTTTGGTCTAAAGCTTTATTAATTGCCTTCTTCGTAATTTCATGAAAAACCATTCTCTTAGTTGGTATTTTAGGCTTAAGTATTTGCAGGAGATGCCAGCTAATACTCTCTCCCTCTCTATCTTCATCAGTTGCCAGTAATAGCTGGGTAGCGCCTTTCAATGCATCTTTCAACTCTTTGACAACCTTTTTCTTATCTTTTGGAACTATATAGAGTGGTTCAAAATCCTCTGTTGTATTAACTCCTATCCTTGACCATTTTTCCTTTTTAACCGCAGCAGGTATTTCAGCAGCTCCTTTTGGAAGATCTCTTACGTGTCCCATTGAAGCGAGAACTTCATAATTAGAGGGCAAAAACTTTCTTATGGTTTTTGCTTTGGTGGGACTTTCAACAATAACAAGTGTGTGATCCAAGGTTTATTTCAAAAATTGGTGTTTTTGTTCAGTTAAGGCATATTATGATTATTTGAAGCTTTTTCAAGTAATTTCTTCTGAAAATTTCAAAAATCATACCCACAAATTATAATCAAGTTAAGATTAACTCCTAGACCCTTACAATCAAACATCTAATTTAATCCAATTTAATAAAGTGCCCAACGAAATCTCTACAATTAATTTAAATGCTCAAGCCATTATTCCAGAGGCTTTTATTTTACTAGGAATTGTTGGAACACTTCTTGTAGATTTAGCTGGAGAAAAAACTGCATCAAAATGGGCACCAATAATTTGCTATTTATCAATTGGAAGCTCTCTTGTTAGCTTGGCATTGCAATGGAGTAATCCGGTAGAAAGCGCATTCCTTGGGTCCTTTAATTCAGATAATTTAGCAATTGCATTTAGAGCAATAATATCTTTATCAACCTTAGTATCTTTACTTATAAGTTGGCGATATACAGAACAAAGTGGTAGCCCTATTGGCGAGTTTGCTGCAATAGTTCTTTCAGCAACTCTTGGGGCAATGCTTTTGTGTGGATCTACTGACCTTATTAGTGTATTTATATCTCTGGAAACTTTATCTGTAGCAAGCTACTTACTTTCTGGTTACCTCAAGAGAGATCCAAGAAGTTCAGAAGCGGCCTTAAAATACCTTCTTGTTGGATCAGCTGCTGCTGCTGTTTATTTGTATGGATCCTCTTTTCTGTATGGATTAAGTGGTTCAACAAACTTAGCGACAATAGGCTTAGAGATTATCAATAAGCCATCCTTCATTACTTCACTAGCTCTTGTATTTGTCTTATCAACAGTTGCATTTAAAATTGCTGCTGTTCCCTTTCATCAATGGACTCCTGATGTATATGAGGGTTCACCTACGCCTGTAGTAGCTTTTTTATCTGTTGGTTCAAAAACAGCAGGCTTTGCATTTGCAATAAGAATATTGAGCACAACTTTCTCTTCTTTTGACGAAGAATGGAAACTTTTATTTACCATTTTGGCCATATTAAGCATGGCTTTAGGAAATGTTGTAGCTCTAGCTCAAACCTCAATGAAAAGGATGCTAGCTTACAGTTCTATTGGACAAGCAGGATTTGTCATGATTGGAATAGTATCTGGCACACAAGATGGTTTATCAGCTGCTGTTTTATATTTGGCTGCATATTTATTTATGAATTTGGGTGCATTTTCTTGTGTAATACTTTTCTCACTAAGAACTGGTTCTGACAGAATTCTTGATTACTCAGGACTTTACCAAAAAGATCCTCTCATTACATTAGGCTTAAGCCTTTGTCTTCTATCTCTTGGAGGGTTACCTCCAATGTTGGGATTTTTTGGAAAGATATACTTGTTCTTTGCAGGTTGGGCAAATCATCAATATCTACTAGTAATTGTTGGATTAGTAACTTCAGTAATATCTATTTATTACTACATTTCAGTGATAAAAATGATGGTAGTTAAAGAACCACAAGAAGCTTCTGAAATAGTCAAATCATATCCTGAAATTAATTGGGAAATTGTAGGATTACCTCCTTTGAGAATTGCACTTTATACTTGCGTAGCGGTAACTGCTCTTGGAGGAATCCTATCTAATCCTCTTTTTAAATTAGCTAACACAGCAGTTTCAGAAACTCCTTTCTTACAGGATATTATTGCTACAGCAAACAATATTTCCTAGAAGAACTTTTCAATAAATGTCTAAGAAAGTAGCGAGTTTAGAAAATATATCTAAAACATATGGGAAAGAGGATCTAACTGTTAAAGCCTTAGATTGCATAAACTTAGAAATTTATAAAGGTGATTATTTAGCTGTAATGGGAGCTAGTGGCTCAGGTAAAAGTACAGCTATGAATATTATTGGATGTCTAGATAGACCATCTGAAGGTATTTATAAATTAAATGGTATTCCTGTTGAGAATTTATCTGATGATGAACTCGCGGAAATACGTAACCAAAAATTAGGCTTCGTTTTTCAACAATTTCATCTTCTTTCAGACGCAACTGCACTTGAAAACGTAACTTTGCCCATGATTTATGCTGGTATTGAGCCTGTGCAAAGATTGGAGCGAGGTAAGAATGCCTTAAAGAAAGTTGGTCTTTCAGAAAGGATGAATAATCGCCCAAACCAATTATCTGGGGGTCAACAACAACGAGTTGCTATTGCGAGGGCTATTATCAATAACCCTGCAATTTTGTTAGCCGACGAACCTACTGGAGCACTAGATTCAAAAACTACTGAAGATGTATTAGATCTTTTTGACAAACTGCATGAATCTGGAATAACTATAGTTTTAGTTACGCATGAAGATGAAGTTGCAAATCGGGCAAAAAAAATAGCTAAATTTAAGGATGGAAGAATAGTTGAATTAAAAGTTAATTAAATTCAAAACCTTCTAATTACCTTCACTTGAGTTTCATTCTCAATTCTTAAATTCCCATTTGAATCAATATCTTTAATTTTCCATGTATGAGGACAATAACCACTAGGTAAAAAACTTTTAGTTACAAACTTATTTGCAGATTTAATCACATATTCTTTCCTCTTATTGCATTCAATTGAATCATTAAAAGCTTTAAGAACTTTTGCTGTCCAATAATGTTGATTAATATTCTTAGTTTGAAGTACTTTTGATAATGAAATACCTTCTGATGGAGTGTAATTTAAAACATTCATGCCAAGTCCTACTCTTACGTAGATAATTTCTTTTCCTCTTGTAATAACTCTTGGCAAAAATCCAATCAACTTTTTTGAACCAAGAAAAATATCATTTGGCCATTTCAAACAAACATTTATATTCTCTTGTCTAAGCATTTCACATAACTTAATACCTAAAGACAAATTAAATATTTGACATTCAAATTCTTTTGAAAATATTGGGTAAGCTGCACTTAACCAAATCCCGCCTTTTGGTGAAATCCAAGTTTTTGAGTTTTGGCCAACCCCTGAGAACTGTTCTCTTGCGATTATGGCTACAGGCTGATTTTTCTTTATTTCAGAATATTCAAAAAAGTTTGTTAGCTCATTTTCGGTACTTTTACATTTTATTTTGTAATAAAGTGTCCAGGCTGGATATTGACCCTGAAATTTTTTTAAATAAAAAACTGTCTTAGCTGCAGGTCCAATAACTTTCACAAATTTTTTATTAAAACAACGAGCATCTTTTTAAAGAATAGATTAACTTTAGTCTTAATAAGTAAATTTTACAAATTGGATAAAAAGTATTTGCCAATAGTGAATAGAAGGAATCCACATCCATTAAAAATTTGTCTTGATAATTTCAAAAAATCATGCGGAGACTTAGATAAACTCTCTAAAATCAATGAAAACTGGAAGAATTTAATTGGATTAGAACTATTTCAAGAATGTAAACCATTAAATATTGAAAAAAAAATACTTACTATTGCAGTAAATCATCCACAGTGGCGCCAAGCTTTAATCTATAACAAGCATAAATTAAAAGAGAGAATCGAGAAAATTGGAATAACTTTGATTGAAATAAAAATAATACAAAATTATGAAATTAAAAATAAAGATATCAATGCTACTAATGCAAAGATAGTTTGGGCAAAGCATCCAAGCAGAATCAATCAAAATAGTATGTGCATTTGTACTCTTTGTAATTCCCCTACTCCTGAGGGCGAAATCAAAAGATGGGGAAAGTGTTCTTTTTGTTGGAGAAAAATAAAAAACTAAATTCTTTATTTAACTAAAATTAGTATTCCCATTTGCCCACCCAAAATAGTCCTATATTCAGCTTTTTTAAATCCAACTTCCTTTGCAATATTTATAAGCTCATTTTTCTTTGGAAAATTACTAATACTTTTTTCAATATATGCGTACTCTGGACCTAAATTAAAAAGCCGCGAAATGGTTACTACAATTAATCTCAAATAAATTTTCTGAAAAATATTGGATAAAGAATTTCTTCTTGAGTGATTAAAATCCAAAAATCCTGCCCTTCCCTTATCCTTCAAAAGATCAAAAACTTTTTTTATTCCTTCTTCAACATTATTTAAATTCCTAAGTCCATATGACATGCAAATCCCATCAAAATTTTTTGAATAATCATTAATTTCTAATACATCTTTAATTTCCCACTTAATAAATTTATTTTTTTTAAGCTCTGATTTTTTTTTTGCAATATTTAAGATATCCTCTGCACTGTCAATCCCTGTAATTGAACCCCTCGGACTAACTCTCTCAGAAACTAAGAATGCTAAATCTCCAGTCCCACAGCATAAATCAGCCCAATCTTCGCCATTTATTGGTTCCAATAAATTAACTAATTTCCTTTTCCATAATCTGTGCAGCCCAAAACTTAATAGATTATTTAAAAAGTCATATTTATAAGAAATTTTATTAAATATATTTTTGACTTCGATAGTTTTTGTGAATTTCATTTTTAAATTTTTAACTTAATTTTTTGGTATTAAATTAAATTTTTATTCATATGGTCTAATTGGAAGATTTTTTTCGAGAAGGAAAGTTTTTATTTCTTGTAGAGTAAGTTTCTTATCATGAAGTAATGATGCTAAAAGTGCGGCAGATGCCCTGCCTTCATTGAAAACATCATAGATATCTTCTAAACAACCTGCCCCTCCGGAAGCAATTACTGGGATATCAACAATATTTGCAACAGATTCTGTCAAATTTAAATCATATCCATTCTGTGTTCCATCACCATCCATTGAAGTAAGCAATATTTCCCCTGCGCCTAACTCCTCAACTTTCTTTGCCCAACTTAATACATCTATACCAGTATTTTCTCTCCCTCCTTTCACATATACCTCCCACTCTCCAACCTTATCAACTTTTCTTCGAGCATCAATTGCTATAACGATGCATTGATTACCAAATTCTCTAGAACTTTCAGAAATTAAATAGGGATTTCTTACGGCTGAGGAATTCAAACTCACTTTATCTGCTCCTGCTCTTAAAAGATCATTAATAGATGAAACAGAATCTATGCCTCCACCTACTGTAAAAGGAATTTTTACTGATTTTGCTGTCCTAGAAACAAGGTCAACTAATGTATTCCTATTTTCCACGCTTGCTCTAATATCTAAAAATACCAATTCATCTGCGCCTTCATCAGAGTACCTACAAGCCAATTCAACAGGATCACCTGAATCTCTCAAGTTAACAAAATTTACACCTTTAACGACTCTGCCATTGGCGACATCTAAACAAGGAATTAAACGAAGAGCTACCATTTTAGTAAAAATTGTCCAAATGCTGTTAATCTTGCATAATAGCTTCCATTTTACCTCTTATGGCTGAAACAAAATTATTACCCAAAATCGGTAGTAAAATAAAAATTAACATTAACAAAGTAAAAGATAGACTACCAGCTAAATTAATTGATCAAATATCCTCTAATCCGAAAGCCGTAATAACAGGCTACAAAATGACCGACGGCAGAAGTATTGGGATCACCGCAAAATTTCAAAATGGTGAGCAAAATTGGTTTTTCCCAGAAGAAATTGAGAAAGGTTAAAGAGTAAAGTGAATGATCCAAAACAATTATTAGGAATTAAGGGTGCCTCTGAAACATCAAGCATATGGAAACTCCGTATACAGTTAATGAAACCCATAACGTGGATCCCTTTGATATGGGGGGTTATTTGTGGAGCAGCTGCAAGTGGGAATTTTGAATGGACATTTAGTAATGTTCTAGCTTCATTGGCATGTATGTTGATGAGTGGACCACTTTTGGCTGGTTATACCCAAACCATAAATGATTTTTTTGATAAAGAAATTGATGCAATTAATGAACCAAATAGACCAATTCCTTCTGGCAAAATTTCAATTAAAGATGTAAAAATACAAATCTGGGTATTACTTATAGCTGGTTTAATAGTTGCTTTTCTATTAGATTTATATGCTAAGCACAGCTTTCCCTCAGTCTTACTTTTGGCATTAGGAGGTTCCTTTGTTAGTTATATATATTCTGCTCCACCACTCAAATTAAAACAGAATGGTTGGCTTGGAAATTATGCATTAGGAGCATCTTATATAGCTTTACCTTGGTGGGCAGGACAAGCCTTGTTTGGAAAATTAACTATCGTGACGGCGATACTAACACTTGCTTATAGCCTCTCAGGACTTGGAATTGCTGTTATTAATGATTTCAAAAGTGTTGAAGGAGACTCAAAGCTAGGCTTAAATTCTCTACCAGTAGTATTTGGAATTAAAAATGCAAGTAGAATAAGTGCAGGACTAATTGACATTTTTCAATTAGCAATGGTTGTAGTATTAGTCATTATTGGTCAACATTTAGCCTCTGTAATTTTGGTTTTATTGGTAATTCCACAAATTACATTTCAAGATATGTGGTTACTAAGAGATCCTTTAAAGTTTGATGTTAAATATCAAGCAAGTGCCCAACCGTTCCTTATAACTGGAATGTTAGTTACAGCTTTAGCGATAGGACATAGTTTTTTAGTTGCTTAAGGTGCAAAAGATTAAATTCAAATCTTTTGTTTTAATAATTCCAATATTAATTTTTTCTGGAATATCTTTTTATTTTTTTAATCTAATATTTAGTACCTTAAAATTTGATGTTTCTAAAAATAAAAAGTCTCGGGAGACCAAATATTCTTACGTAATATCATCTTCCGATAATAAGATACTAAGCAAATTAAGCCGCAAATTTGAAATAGATAATGGTTATCATGAAATTCCATTTTTTCTTAAACATTCTTTTATATCTTCTGAGGATAAAAGATTTTATAAACATAATGGAATAGATTTAAAAAGTATTTCTCGTGCCCTTATTCAAAATATTAGAAGTGGTTATGTTAAAGAGGGAGGAAGTACGATTACACAACAAGTTGCTAGATTAATTTTTCTAAATAATGATTTAAGTTTTCAAAGAAAAATCAAAGAAATATTTATATCACTCATACTTGAATTTAGATATAACAAAAATCAAATTTTAAAATTATATTTAAATAATATTTATCTAGGATCAGGAGCATACGGGGTAGACGAGGCTGCCCAAGTTTATTTTGGAAAATTTATAGATGAATTGACATTATCAGAGATCGCATTAATTGCAGGATTAGCTCCAGCCCCATCAATTTATTCACCTTATCAAAATTTAGAACTAGCTATTAAAAATAGAAATAAAGTTCTTGAATCAATGTATGTTGATGGATATATTTCTCTTGCAAATAAGAATAAGGCTATTAAAGAAAAAATAAAGTTAAATTATCAAACAGCTGATAATTTTTTAGATGATAAATTACTAATAAACTTTATTCTTCAGGAAACAGATAAAAAAATTGGAAGTAAAAATGATTATAAGTTTTTAAGAATTAAATCTTCTATCAACAAAGATTGGCAAGAAAAAGGTCAAAAAATATCAAGATACGCAGGGCCTAAAGAAATTGAATTTGGTCTGTTATCTATCGAATCAAACTCAGGACTAATCAGGACAATGATAACCAGCAAAAATCCATCAATTAATGAATACAATAGAGTAATTTCATCTGTAAGACCTTTAGGTTCTACTTTTAAAATAATCCCTTATGCTGCTGCATTAATAGAAGGAATCAAATTAAGCGATAAATTTGAAGACTTACCAATATGTTGGGAAAGTTATTGCCCAAAAAATTTTTCAGAAGACTATAGAGGTTCAATATCTTTGATTGAATCATTTAAAAGTTCATCAAATATCGTTCCAATATCAATAACAAAAAAAATTGGCCTAAAAAATATTATTAATTTAGCGAATTCATTTGGACTAGGTTACGAGCAAGAGTTTGAGGAATTCCCATCATTAGCTATTGGCGCCTACGGAGATAATCTTTTAAACATCACAAATGCATATTCTGCAATAAACAATAATGGGAAGATTCAAAGCCCTGAAATCATAGAAAAAATAGAATCATTTAAAAAACAACCTATTTGGAGAAATAAATCTATTTCCAAGAAAATATTAGATTTAAAAATAAACAAGAAAATAAATAAACTTCTTGAAAAATCTGTAAAAGAAGGAACTTCAAAAGCAGCCTTTATAAAAGGAAAGCAAATTTATGGGAAAACAGGAACATCTGATGGGAATAAAGATCTCTGGTTTATTGGTTCCATTGATAACCTTACAACAGGGATCTGGATAGGTTACGACGATAACAAGGAATCTGAATTATCTAGTGGGAATGCAGCTTATTTATGGAAGAAGTTCATATCTGAAATTTATAAAATTCCAATTAAAAAATAAATTATATTTTTAAGATTTATAGGAAATTATTGCAGAATAAAATCCATCACCAGGATAATCCAAGCTAGGTAGAATTTGCTTTTGGCCAACTAATTTTAAAGTTTTGTTTTTTTCAATAAATCGTTCAATTAATAGATTATTTTCATCAGGACAAATAGTACAAGTTGAATAAACTAAAGTACCATCTTTTTTCAATAGTGGGAAAATACTCTCCAAAAGTTTTTCCTGTAATAAAGTTAAAGATTTTATTTTTTCTTTACTTAAAGACCATCTAGAATCTGGATTCCTGGAAAGAGTTCCAATGCCTGAACATGGAGCGTCTAATAAAATCTTATCAAAATAAGATATAAAATTAGGATTTAATTCAATCAAACTCGTAGCATCAGCCTTAAGGGTATTGACAGATTTCAAATTTAACCTTTCTAAATTTGATTGAAGTATTTTCAATCTTTTTGCTGATCTATCTACGGCAATGATTTCAGCACTATCATTTGTTAATTCTGCAAGGTGGGTAGACTTACTTCCTGGAGCTGCACAAGCATCTAAAATCTTTTCACCTTCTTTTGGATTTAAGAGGGGTGCTATCCACTGAGAAGATCTATCTTGAATTGTCCAAAGTCCATCACTATATCCTGGTAAATTTTTTATAGATCTTGGATTAGATTTTAAGGTAATTCCATTATGCAAATCTTTGATAATTTCAGCATCAATTTTATTTTCATGAAGTACTTTCAAAAAGTTATCTAAATTAGTTTTTAATTGGTTAATTCTCAAATCAATTGATGGTTTTTTATTAAAAGCCTTAATGATATTTTCACCCTCTCTATTACCGACCCATTTATAAAGATCCTTCACAAGCCATAATGGAAATGATTCAAGATATGAAATTCTTTCTTTTCTATCAGAAGATAATTCCGGAAAGATTTTTTGTTCTAATTTTCTTGATGCATTTCTCAATATCGCATTTACAGTTCCCGCTAAACCATTTAAATCTGTTTTTTTAGCTACTTCTACAGTGGTAGAAATAGCAGCAGGAAATGGGATTTTGTCCATTTTCAATAGTTGATACAAACCTATATGTAGAAGCCATCTTAACTTTGGAGGCTGCTTTTTATGAGTAATTTTTGATGTATGATCCGTCCAAAGATCAAGAAATTTTCTATACCTTATGCATCCAAAAGATAATTCCGTAATAAAAGCTACATCAAGAGGATTAAATTGATAATTTTTTAAAACCTTTTCAAGAGCATGATCAGAAAAATCACCAGAACTAACTTTTAATAAAATTTCCCAAGCTGCCTTTCTTTGTAAATATCCTATGCTCAAAATATAATTAATTGTTTAAAGATAACTTTAATATACAAAAAATTCAAAAATTGAAACTACTTTTTCCAATTGCAGAATTAAACCAAATAAAACCTAAGATAGAAATAAGTGAAAGATTAAATCCTAAAAAAGAAAGATATTTAAAGAATGGAGTCTTTCTCGAAAAAATATTTTTTTCTCTTTTTGATACTTCATTATTAAAATAAAAACGTATTCAGGATTTCAAACGGCAACCAATATTGATAGATCCTGCATCAAGCATTCTGCCTAATTTAATTGTTATGGATTCCTTCAACCTAGTGATATTAGATTGATGTGTAGTTATCCAATCTAATTCAGAAAAAGTGATAATTCCCGTCAAATTACTTTTTTAAAAAAGTGTTTCAATTTCCATTAGATAAATCTTATATTTTCTAAGTTAATATCCGTACTTGATATTTCTTTATAATAATATTATTTAAATTTTTAAAAGACAACTGTAGGTTATTACTCTTAATTTATTGAATATCTCTTAAAAATTTATCGGCCATTTTTAAGTGATTATTTAATTTTTCCTCTGACATTTTATCGAGATTCCTCGTTAACATTGCCAGACGATATTGCTTTCTAAAAAAGCTTTCATTATCTTTAATAAATTTCCAAAATAAGCCATCCCATATTTCACACCATGGGCCACTTTTAAAATTAGACATTTTTTTTACATAATTAGAGCTTGATATATATGGCTTTGTTGAAAAGATACCACCATCACTAAACTGACTCATTCCGTAAACATTTGGGACCATAACCCAATCATAGGAATCAATAAACATTTCCATAAACCATTTATAAACTTGGTTGGGGTGAACTCTACATAGAAGCATAAAGTTGCCAACAATCATTAGCCGTTCAATATGATGACAATAACCAAATTTAATAATATTTTTTATAACAACGTCTACTGGTTCAATTCCTGTATTTCCTTGATAAAAAGAATTTGGAATTGGCTTATCTTCAAAATTCCAAAAATTACTATTTCGCATCTTTGTTCCGTACTTTTTATAGACAAGGCAAATAAATTCTCTCCATCCAATAATTTGACGAATAAAACCCTCTAAAGAGTTAATAGGAACATTATTATTTTTTGCAAAAAGTAATGCTTTATTTACTACTAAATCTGGGGTTAATAAGCCGCTATTTAAAAGAGGAGAAAGTAAACTGTGCCATAAAAAAGAATTTTCTTTAGAAATAGCATCCTCATAATCTCCAAATAAGAAAAATCTATGTTTGAAAAAATCATTTAACCATTCATCTGCCTCTTCAAAATTAGTTGGATATAAAAAGTTATTACTTTCTCCAATAAACTCAATATCAAAATTGGCTAATGACCTTTCTGCATTAACTACAAATTTATTTTTTTGCAATTTAGGTGTATCGGGTATACTTATTTTTTTTGGTAATTTTTTTCTGTTCATTTCATCGAAACTCCATTTACCACCTACAGGTGTATCATCAGGATTAACTAATATCTTTTGGCTCTTTCTTTGATTCTCATAAAATCGCCCCATAAGAGGTTTTTTTGTATTTGATGCAAATAAATCTTTTAAATCTTCACTGCTCATAAACATAGGAGAAGGCAAAATATTTAAAGCTAAATTATTACTTTCAACAAAATTATTAATCCTCTTCATTATTAAAAAATCATGAGGGTCAATGATGTTTATTTTCTGATATTTATTTTTAATAAATTCCGATAAGTAATCATTTGTAGAAACATTATTCTTGTTTTCGATATATAAAACTTTAAAGCCAGATATTTCTAAATAATTTTTATAAGCGAGCATAGATGCTCTATGAAAAACTAACTTATTTTTATGGTTAATTAATTTATGAAATTTATCATTTCCAAAAAATAATGAGTCTTCCAAAATCAAAACTTCGCAATTTATTTTTAAGATTGGGCTTTCTCTAAAAAGTTGATTCGGGAAAATAATTGATACTTGTTTCATCTCTGCGACTTCCTGTTACTGCATCTTTTTGAACAGTAGATAACATCATCCCAACAGTTTTTCCATTTTTTACGCCACTCAAACGGCCTATTGCAAACAGGACAAGTTTTAGTAGAAAGATTTTTCAAAATTTATAATTTTCTTTTATGAGTTGATTTAAATCTAGTTGAATCTTTAAGGGCCATATGTTTTGTATTTCTTCCCGAAACTCTCTTTCTCCAGACTTTGAAAGATTTGGGTTTAAGATTCTGACGCATAATTTTTATCGCATCTTCTTCTTTTAAACCAAATTGATACTCGATAGCTTCAAAGGGTGTCCTATCTTCCCAACACATTTCTATTATTCTGTCTATGTCGATACTTTCCATATTTATTGTTCACATTGTGAAGTACAAAGTTTTTCAATATCGGATCTACCTGTAATTTGCAGTCTATATTTTGCCCAATATCTGTAAACCAATCTCAATAATGTAGATAAGAGCTTAATCTTCAAGGGATAATAAACCCAACCTAAACCAACTAATTCATAAGAATATGCAAGTACATCTAGTCCCCTAATAATTTCACCATTTTCAATAATCCCATGGAGGTTTGACATAGCTTCTGAATATGAGATGTTATTAAATAGACTTCGATCATAATCCTTACTATTAATATCTATAAATGCAATTTGGTTTAAGGTATCTTTTTTTTTAAGGAAATTTGTTTCTCTTAAACAAAGTGGACAACCACCGTCGAATAAAAAAATTAATTTATTTTTCATATTTTTATTTAAATATAGAAATTAAATAACTTTTTTGTGAAAAAAAATTTTTTTTTTTAGTACAAGCTTTATAAAGCCTTAATAATTGCCAGTTCTAATTTAGTGAAATTATATTATCTTATTAATTAATAAGCCATTGATTAAGGGATACATCAATGGTTTAAAACTATTTATGATCAGTCATCTAGAAGATGAACTCCTTCTCCAATGTCAGGAGTAAATTTACAATATTTTTCAAAAATAAGTCCAACACCTCTCATTTTTTCTCCTAATTCATCGTTAAATTTATTCCATTCTTCCGATTCACGATCAGGTAAATCCCACCCTTGTTTTTCTACCATACTTGTTATTACTGTATAGTCCCATTCTATGTATGCCATTGAGTTAACTTAAACTACCAAAATATTATAAACCAAGAGATTTAATAGGTAATCAATATTTTTTGAATATAATTTAAAAGTGTGAAAAAATTATAAATGTCAATTTTGCCAAGAAGATTTGAACGAATCAAAAGTGTTTTAGATTGCAGAATGAAAAACTTGACTGTTTTAGTAGAGGATGTGAATAAACCACATAATTTATCTGCGATATTAAGAACATGTGATGCAGCAGGAGTTTTCGAAGCAAATTTTATTAGCAAAACGAATGCCGTTAAGACTTTTAATAGTACTGCTCAAGGAAGTCAAAAATGGGTAAAACTGAATAATCATGAAAACACTATCACGGCAATATCTGATTTAAAGAATAAGGGTTTTAAATTATATGGAACGACTCTTAATAGAGAATCAGTAGACTATAGAAATTTTGATTATTCTCAAAATACATGTTTTGTATTAGGAGCAGAAAAATGGGGACTAAGTAATGAACTTATATCAATGGTTGATCAATCAATTTTTATACCTATGACAGGTATGGTTCAATCTCTAAATGTTTCAGTTGCTGCTTCTATATTATTATTTGAAGCTGTTCGCCAAAGAAAAAATAGAGGTATATTGCCCGCTAATGGAGAAGGATTAAATATGGATGAATATAAAAAAACACTTTTTGAATGGTGTTACCCAGAATTAGCTGCGGTGTATAAAAAATCAGCTAAAGAATATCCAAAGTTGAATGATCAAGGAGAACTTGATCCTATTACAGATAACTAAATTTATTCAGAATTTTGATTATCAAAAATTTCTTCAAGGTCCTCTCCTATAAAAGAAAGACCTAAAACTAAAAAAAACATTGCCAAACCTGGGAACAAAGCCGTCCACCAGATGCCTGTAGGTAAAGCGGCAAGAGCCAGATTCAAATCACTTCCCCACTCTGGGACATCTGCAGGAACGCCAAGGCCTAAAAATCCTAAACTTCCTAATACCAAAACAGCATCTGCAGCATTTAGGGTAAGCAGAATAGGCAATGGAGTAATTACATTTGGGAGAATATATTTAAAAATAATTTTTTTAACATCAGCTCCTGCAACTTGAGCTGCCTCCACATAAGTTTCGGATTTAACCAATATTGTCTGATTTCTGATTAATCTAAAATATTGAGGAGAGTAAACAATGCACAATGCCAACGCCGCGTTAAGGATACCCTTACCCAATACAAAAGCAACAACAACTGAAAGCAAAATTACAGGTATTGAAAATATAGTATCCATTATTAGTGATAAGCATTTATCAAAAATACCACCAAAATATCCACTTAATAATCCCAATGGCAAACCCAAACTTAATGAAAAAAGAATAGCTAATAATACAACTTCTATCGCTAATGATGATCCTTGCAAAGTTCTTAAGCAAACATCTCTTCCTAATCTATCTGTGCCACAAAAATGATTAAGAGAAGGAGGGGCAAAGATATCATTGCTTAACATTGAAAATGAATAGCCAAAAAAATTATTGACCTCTAAAAATTTCATTATTAAAACAACAAGAAGATAAAAAAGTACAATTAAAAATCCAGCTTTTCTGATATTTGCGCCGACACGATTAAATGAGTTAATATACAAAATCTTTTTTTAAAGATATAAATGAAATATACCCAATTCTTTTAAAAATAAATAGCTGTAAATTTTAAATTAAAAGAAATTACTGGTTTAATTTCAAGACTGCCATAAAAGCTTCTTGCGGGACTTCAACTTTACCCATTGCCTTCATCCTCTTTTTACCTTTGGCTTGTTTCTTTAAAAGTTTCTTTTTCCTGGAAATATCCCCTCCATAACATTTAGATAAAACATCTTTTCGCAAAGCACTTATACTTTCACTTGCAATAATCCTGCTACCGATTGATGCTTGAATAGGTATTTTAAATTGTTGCTTTGGAATAAGTTCTTTTAATTTCTCAACTAAACTTCTGCCAATTCCATAAGCCTTATCTTTATGAACAATAGAAGTTAATGGATCTGCTCTTTCTGAATTTATTAGAACATCTAATCTAACAAGGTCATTTTTTCTATAGCCAATCAAATGATATTCCATTGATGCATAACCTTGGGTTCTACTTTTCATTTGATCAAAGAAATCTGTAACAACTTCTGCTAATGGAATTTCATAAATCAAGGTGACTCGATCTGTTGTTATGTATTTCATATCAATAAATACTCCCCTTCTTTCCTGGCATAAACCCATTAATGTTCCATTAAATTCATTAGGAGCATAAATTTCCATTTTCACATAAGGCTCTTCTATTGATTCTCTAAGTTGTGGATCAGGAATTGTAGAAGGATTGTCAATAAAGATATGTTCCTGCTGATTTAAATTAACTTTATAAATAACTGATGGAGCCGTTACGATTAGATCTAAGTCATATTCTCTTTCTAATCTTTCTTGAACAATCTCCATATGAAGAAGTCCTAGGAATCCGCACCTAAATCCGAAGCCCATTGCGCTACTGGTTTCGGGCTCATATTTTAAAGCTGCATCAGATAATTGTAATTTTTCTAGTGA
Source organism: Prochlorococcus sp. AG-459-N19 (assembly GCA_003209375.1). GTDB lineage: Bacteria > Cyanobacteriota > Cyanobacteriia > PCC-6307 > Cyanobiaceae > Prochlorococcus_A. The sequence continues at coordinate 17,731 of QCRF01000012.1, forward strand.
TACTCTTAAATCTGGGAATTGATCAGCATCAGTCGGGAATAAGCCACAAAAAACCATAGGATTTGCTGTCTTATATCCAGGCAAAGGATCATTGGCAGGTGAATTTAAAAGAGTAATCGTATCTCCCACTCTCGCATCAGCAACTGATTTTATAGAGGCAGCTAAATAACCCACTTCTCCTGCATGTAATTCATCAACCTGCTGCTGATCGGGCGCCATTATTCCTATCTCATCTAGTTCATAATTTTTCTTACTTGCCATTAATAATATTTTTTCTCTCTTATTTAGAGACCCAGATATCACCCTGAAATAAACAATAACTCCCCTGTACGGATCATAATAAGAATCAAAAATCAGTGCCTTTGTAGGTAGTTTAATTTCATCTTGAGGAGGAGGTACTCTTCTTACAATTGCTTCCAAAATATCTTTAATACCAACTCCAGTTTTTGCTGAACAATTTATTGCATTAGATGTATCAAGTCCAATAATTTCCTCTATTTCTTGTTTTATTTTTTCGGCATCAGCCCCTGGTAAATCAACTTTATTTAAAACAGGAATTATTTCAAGATTATTTTCTAAGGCAAGATAAACATTAGCTAAGGTTTGAGCTTCTACTCCTTGACTTGCATCAACAACAAGTAATGCGCCTTCACAAGCTTGAAGTGATCTACTAACCTCATATGAGAAATCAACATGCCCTGGAGTATCTATTAAGTTCAAAACATATTCTTGGGAATCGTCAGCTTTATATTTCATCCTAGCGGCCTGTAACTTTATAGTAATTCCTCTCTCTCTTTCAAGATCCATACTGTCCAAAAATTGTTCTTGCATATCCCTTTGCTGCACAGTACCAGTATCTTGAAGTAACCTATCTGCAAGGGTAGATTTACCATGGTCAATATGAGCGATTATGCAGAAATTTCTAATTTTTGAAACCGATATATCAGTCATATAGAAAGAAAAATTCTCCTCTTATTACATCTTGATTAATATTAGCTAATTAGAATTATGGATGGAAACCAAAAATGGAATTATTTCTTTTTTTAATTTCTTTTATGAAGGTACTGTAATTTTCAGAGACTGATAGTTCTGGATAAATTAAGTCATTTATTTTCTTCTGAAGATTATTCTTATCGTTTAAAAATAAAACAGATTTTTCTAGAACCTTAACCATAATTGAAACCGCAGTACTTGCTCCAGGAGAGGCTCCCAACAAGGCTGATAATGATCCATCAGATGAATTTACAATCTCAGTTCCAAATTTCAAAGAACCACCACCTTCAGTTTTTTTTATTATTTGGACTCTTTGACCCGCATTCTTTAAATACCAATCAGAAGGATTAGCTGATGGCATCATATTCTTTAAATTCTCAACTCTTGAGTTATGGTTCTTTAATGATTGTGATATTAGGTAATTAATTAAATCGTTGTTCTTGAAACCAACGTCTAACATAGAAAAAATATTATTCTTTTTAATTGAACTAAATAAGTCAAAGTATGAACTTTGTTTTAGAAATTTCGTTGTAAATCCAGCAAAAGGTCCATATAAAAGAAGTTGTTTATTATCAATCCATCTGGTGTCTAAATGAGGCACAGACATTGGTGGCGATCCAATATCAGCTTTACCATAAACTTTTGAGTTATGTTTTTCTGTTAGATCTTTTTTCTCGCAAATAAGCCATTTCCCACTAACAGGAAATCCGCCATAACTTTTTGCTTCTGGAATTTTTGATTTTTGTAAATAATTAATTGTTTTTCCACCAGCACCAAGAAAAACGTAGCCAGTTCTAATTGAAGTTTTTCTACCTTCAGAACTGATTTCTAGTTCCCATTGTTTTTTATCAATTTTCTTTAAATCTACTAATTCTGTTTTGTATCTAATTTCAACATTTTTGTTTAAGGAAACTAATGCCAAATACTCTTTAGTTAAAGCCTCAAAATTAATATCAGTTCCTCTACCTATTCTGGTAGCAGCAATTTGAGTAGATGTATTTCTATCTTTTGTTATTAGAGGAGCCCATGATGAAATTTCATCAAAAGATGTAGAAAATTCCATATCGATAAATTCAGGATTTTCGGTCATTTTCTGAAATCTTTTTTTTAAAAAAGAAATATTATCCTGACCAGAAACAAAGCTAATATGAGGAATAAATTTTAGAAACTTCTTAATATCAATTTTCCCTGCTTCATACAATGAGGCCCATAAAGACATGGATGTTTCAAAAGAACGATTTATTGAGAGCGCTTTATCTATTTTTAGATTTCCTTTTTCATCTAAAGGGGTATAGTTTAATTCGCAATTAGCCGCATGTCCTGTGCCTGCATTATTAAAAGCGCCAGTACTTTCATTTCCAGGAGCATTTAATTTTTCAATAATAAGAAATTTTATATCTGGTAAAACTTCAGAAATTAGGAGGGCTAAAGTACTACTCATTATCCCTGCTCCTACTAAGACTGCATCAAAGTAGTTATTGTCATTAGTGGGATTTTTAGATGAAGTCACAACAGAAAATTATCTTTTTTGCAATTAATCAGATTTCTTTCTAGGCTTATTATAAAGTTAATCCAAAATTATGAGTACTGACACACTCTCGCTGACAAACGAAAATGTAGAAAAAGTCCTTGACGAGCTAAGACCTTTTTTAATTTCTGATGGAGGTAATGTAGAGATTGCAGAAATAGATGGTCCAATTGTCAAAGTCAGACTTCAAGGAGCATGTGGTAGTTGCCCAAGTAGCACTATGACTCTCAAAATGGGTATTGAAAGAAAGTTAAAAGAAATGATTCCTGAAATAAGCGAAGTTGTCCAGGTTTTATAAAAATTTTTAAATGAAATATATATTATTTGGTTTTTAATTCCTTCAACAAAGATGATTCCATATCAAGGCAATCAATTGGAAGTCCTTGACCAATAGCGATTAAAAGAGGTGCAAGAATTCCTAAAGTAAAAACTAAATTTGATTGGCTTACATCATATTTACTCAAAGTAAAAGTTATCAAATAAATAATTGAAAAATAAGCATGTAGTGAAAAAAATTCTTTTGGCTTTAACACTGGCCACCTTAAAGTATTTCCCAAGAAATATAAAAAACCTGTCATAAATAAATAGTTACATGAAGATTAAACCAAATATAAACATAAACCTTTTTAGAGACTATTTATAAAAAAATTTACCTAAGATAATAATTAAAAAAACATTAAATCTTCGTTTCTATTTGTAAAAGCTAGACATGAGGTTAAAAATACGCTTATAATTGTTTTGTAGCAATCGCTACTTTTTCGTTCACCCTCATTTGAGGGCGCAGTTCGAGTCATACCATGGAACGGGGGATGGCCGTGTTGTCAAATCGAAACATGACTACTTTAACTTACAGAGGTAAAAACTACGTTCAAAACAAAGAAGCTGCTAAAAAGCAACTTGTTGAACTTACCTACAGAAGAAACGTATACACCAATAGAATGGATGACGCTTCTTCAAGTAATGAAAAAGCAGAATTAAATTACAGAGGTGTTAATTACACTAAATAATTTAATTAAACAAAAAAAAAGCCCCTTTTTCAGGGGTTTTTTTTTAGCTATATTTATTAAGAGGCCTTTAAAAAATATGTCTAAAAGTTGCTGTAATACAAACACATCGAATAAAGCACCTGATCAATTCGATCATAAAGATGCGATTCAAAAAAGATATGGCTCAGCCGCACAAGAAAAAGAAAGTTGTCTTTGTACACCAGTTGGGTTTAATCCCGTTTTACTTGAAGCAATTCCTCAAGAGGTTATAGAAAGAGACTATGGGTGTGGTGACCCAACAAAATATGTTCAAAAAAACGACATAGTCTTAGATCTTGGAAGTGGTAGCGGCAAAAATGCTTTCATTTGTTCCCAAATTGTTGGGAAAGAAGGGAAAGTTATTGGAGTTGATCAGAATCCTGACATGCTTTCTTTATCAAGATCAGCCTCTAAAGAAGTCACAAAAAATATAGGTTTCAACAATACAGAATTTCTAGAAGGTTCAATTGAAAAACTTGATAAATTAGATAAAAATTTAAATCCATTAATCGCAGATAAATCAGTTGATATTATTTTAAGTAATTGCGTTTTAAACTTAGTAAGTCCAGAATCTAGAAATAACCTTCTAAATAACATAAGAAGAGTTTTAAAAGATAATGGAAGAATTGCAATTAGCGATATCGTCTCTAACAAAAAAGTTCCTTTAAGATTGCAAAATGATCATGATTTATGGACAGGATGTATTAGTGGAGCATGGTATGAGCCAGAGTTTATAAGTGATTTTAAAGAACTAGGATTTAAAAATTTAAAATTTGCAGAAAGGAGTGCTGAACCTTGGAAAGTAATTGAGCATATTGAATTTAGAACAGTAACTTTAGTGGGCAACATTTAAAAAAATTTAAGAGTTGAAAATATAATATAAATTTCCATGAGAGATAATCTAAGAGATCAAATACCCGCATTAAAAAATAAGTATTATTTCAACTATGGCGGTCAAGGACCATTACCAAAATCTTCTCTAGAAGCAATAGTTAAAACTTGGGAAATTATCCAAGATTTAGGACCATTTACCAATGATATGTGGCCTTTTATTTACAAAGAAATATTGACCACAAAAAGAGTCATTGCGCAAAAATTAGGTGTCAATTCAAAGAATGTAGCTTTTACCGAAAATATCTCTTCCGGTATGATTTTGCCCTTTTGGGGAATAAAAGTAGAAGAGGGAGAAGAGTTGTTAATAAGTGACTGTGAACATCCTGGAGTAGTGGCTGCAAGTCGAGAATTTTGCAGAAGAAATAAATTAATATTCAAAGTTTTGCCTATCCAAAAAATTAAAAATCTAAACGACGAAAATATAATTTTAGAGATTTTGAAAAATATAAATAGTAAGACTAAGATCCTAATTATTTCTCATATCTTATGGAACTTTGGATATAAAATTCCTATAAAAAAAATTTCTATCGAATTAAAAAATAATCGAGAAGATTCTTATTTACTTGTTGATGGAGCTCAAACCTTTGGGCACATAAATATTGAAAAAGAAGTTTTTTATTCTGATTTATATTCAATAACTTCTCATAAGTGGGCATGTGGTCCAGAAGGTCTTGGAGCAATTTATGTCTCAGATAGATTTATTCATGAAACAGATCCAACAATAATTGGTTGGAAATCATTAAAAAAAGAACAAGGCATTTATGAGCCCTCAGATAATCTTTTTCATGATGATGCAAGGAAATTTGAAATAGCTACCTCTTGTATTCCTTTACTTGCTGGACTCCGGAATTCTTTAGATCTTTTGGATAAAGACTGCCATGAAAAAGAAAAAAACAAAGATATCAAAAAATTAAGTGGAAAACTTTGGGATGAATTAAATCAATCAAAGGGTGTTGAATTAGTTTTAGAAAAAAAATATTTAAATGGGATTGTTAGTTTTAATATCGAAAATATTAAAGATAAGGATAAATTTGTAAAGAAACTTGGAGAAAAGAAAATTTGGATTAGAGTTTTAGAAGATCCAAAATGGTTTAGAGCATGCGTACATCAAATGACTACAGAAGCTGAGATTGACTTACTTGCTAGAGAAATAAAAAAAATATTGACTTAAAGATCTTTTAATATAAAAAAAATTTTAGTTTACCAAGGTATCTCCGAGTTGTCCCATGCAATAAATTTTCCTGTAGATTCTGGTGATTGATTTTTAATAATATTGATCAAGAATTGGGACGATTTTTCTTTACTAAATAATTTATGTTCTGGAACAAATTTATGAAAAGGTCTAGATAAAGCAGTATCTACAGTTCCTGGATGAAGCAATGTGATAGTAGCCTTTGGGAAACGTCTAGCCCATTCAATACTTAAAGATTTAAAAAACTGATTTTGCGCAGATTTTGCAGCTCTATATGAATACCAACCTCCAGTTTGATTATCTCCAATGCTACCAACTCTTGCACTTATACTTGCAAAATTAAAATCAAAATCTTTTGGTATGAGTTCTTCAATTGCTTTAGCTAATAAAATAGGAGAAAAGGCATTTATTGAAAAACTTTCCATCATATTTTTTTTATCAAGATGCTGTAATCTTTTTTCTGGTTGGAGAGAATCACTATGAAGTCTACCTGTAGCATTAACAACTAGCCTTAATTTTGAAGGATGATTTGATATTTTATTTTTCAACTGCAAAAGGGATTGAGAATCCTCTATGTCTAATTCCCAAAAAGGATTAAATTCACTTTTTCTGCCACACAAAACAACATCTAAATCTTTTTCACTTTCATTCAGATCTTTAGCTAGTTGTGTTCCAATTCCACCTGCTCCTACAACTAAGGCTAAGCCTTTCATTTTTTTTTTAATAACTCAATTGATTTTAAGAAACTTTTCTTGTGTTTTGCGTGAAGATCCTTCTTATTTGATTAGGAAATTTTATTGAGATTTATTTTTTTCTTTTAATAATTTATAAGCTATTTTTCTATCATCAAAATTAATAACTTTATCATTGATAATTTGGTAGTCTTCATGTCCTTTTCCTGCAATTAAAACAATATCTTTTGTATTGGCAAATTTAATAGATTCATTTATTGCTTTAAATCTATCAATTTCAATTATTATTTTTTCTCTTTTTTTTATACCCATCAAAATATCATTTACTATCTTTTGGGGTTCTTCTGATCTTGGATTATCTGAGGTTATAAAAAGTTGATCAGAAAACTCTTCAGCTATTGATCCCATTAAAGGCCTTTTACCAAGATCTCGATCTCCTCCACAGCCAAAAACAGTAATGAGTTTCCCCTTGCAAAGTTTTTTAATTGATTGCAAAACTTTTTTTAATCCATCAGGAGTGTGGGCATAATCAACAAATACTGTTGGAAGTGATCTTGAAACGTCATCATTATCAATTTCTATTTTCTCCATTCGTCCAGGAGCGCCAGGGAAAGATCGTATTAACTTTGATAGATCTTTTAAAGAAAAATTAAGTTTATACAAAATTGTTATTGCTTGAAGCGCATTCATTAAATTAAATTCACCAACAAGTGGAACAAAAAGTTGAATTTTTTCCTTGGGTGTATGAAAAATGCAGGTTGAGCCATTTTCAGTAAATTTTTTATCTGTTACGAAAAAAAAATCATCATTTTCAAATTCACTTTCAGTAATCTTTGTAGACACTAATGAAGATCTTTTTTCAAGATCAGACGATAATTTAGATATCCAAGGATCATCGTGATTTAATACAGAAATTCCATCCTTTTCTATTAAATAAGGTGGAAAAAACAATTTTCTTTTTGTTTGAAAATAAGATTCCATATCTGAGTGATAATCAAGATGATCTTGAGTTAAATTAGTAAAAATAGCGGCCTCAAATTCGCATCCTGATATTCTCTTTTGAGCAATAGAGTGAGAACTTACCTCTAATATCGCAAATTCAGATTCTGCCTCAACAGCAGCATTTAATTTCTTTTGAAGTTTATCGGCGAAATCAGTTGTATGAGAAGCCACTTCTGAGAAGCCAGGCCATCTATTAAACAAGGTCCCAAATAATGCAGTCTTTTTACCTAATTTTTTTAAAAGATATTCCAATAAGAAAGTAATTGTCGTTTTTCCATTTGTACCAGTAACACCAATAAGTTTAAGTTTTCTTGAAGGCCTATTCCAAAACTCAGCAACAATTTGACCAAAAATATAATCTAAATTATCCTCAATAACCAAAATTCTTTCTCGATCAATAGATCCAATTTTCTCTTTTACAGCAGACCCAATAATGGCAGCCTCCGCGCCATTTTCAATTGCCTCAATGCAAAATTTTCCTCCATCAACATTTAAACCAGGCATTCCTAAAAATAAAGTTCCTTTTTGTACTTCTTTAGAGTTAAAAGAAATATTATTGATTTCATGATCTATTAACTCTAATGAAGGAATAATTCCTACCGAATGTAAAAGTTTAAATAATTTTATAGATCTCATATAAAAAATTATTTCTCCAGAATGGTACTAATATTTTTTTGAAACCAATTCTTTAATTGATCATCTTTTAATCTTGGAGAAATGCGAGGCAATTCTATGATCTCGTCGGACCTAATTTTTTCAATAGCAATAACAGGTACTTCATAATCATATTTTTTATATTTATCTTTATATAAATCGACCCTATCAATATCAATTTCTTTAAGCTCCTCTAGATTTGGGAATAACTCATTAAGATTTATTTTTGCAAGTTTGTTTTTTAATGAATCACAAAGGCAACATCCCTGCCTAACAAAAATAAATATTTTCATTCATTTAGTCAGGCACAGGGTCACATCCACAGGGAGTCAAAGGATGACATCTGCTTAATCTTTTTAAAGTTAACCACCCTCCCTTCCAAGGACCATGTCTAGTAATTGCCTCATATCCATAAGAGCTGCAACTTGGAATAAATCTGCATCTTGGTCCAAAAAAAGGAGAAAACCACTTTTGATAAAACGAAATCATTAAAAGAAGTATAGAAGTAATTGATTTATTGATAGTTTTGAACACTTTAATGATGTAAAATAATATTTCCAGTAGTAATTAGTTTAATTGAATTTAATCAATTATCCAATTTATTGCAATTTTCTATTTAATTTAAAATTATGTCAAGATACCGCGGCCCCAGATTAAGGGTTACGCGTCGCTTGGGAGAACTACCAGGTCTCACCAGGAAAGCTTCAAAGAAGTCTAATCCTCCAGGTCAGCACGGCCAAGCCCGTCGCAAGCGATCAGAATATGCAATTCGTCTAGAAGAAAAGCAGAAACTTAGATTTAATTATGGAGTCTCTGAAAAACAACTAGTACGTTATGTGAAAAAAGCTAGAGCTCAAGAAGGATCTACAGGTACTAACCTACTAAGACTTTTAGAAAACAGACTTGATAATGTTTGTTTTAGATTAGGTTTTGGAGGTACCATTCCAGGCTCAAGACAATTAGTAAATCATGGACATGTAACCGTTAATGGAAAGGTTCTTGATATTGCTGGTTATCAATGCAAATCAGGCGATGTAATCGGAATTAAAGAAAACAAAGCAAGCAAAAAACTTGTAGAAGGTAATATAGAATTCCCTGGCTTAGCAAATGTCCCACCTCATCTTGATTTAGACAAGCCTAAATTAACGGGAAAAATAAATGGGAAATGCGATAGAGAGTGGGTGGCTCTTGAAATAAACGAACTACTAGTTGTTGAATATTATTCAAGAAAAGTTTAATACTTCTTTTCTTTGGATTATTAAATCTCTCATTTTTTAAAAGAGAGATTTAATTTAATTCTTATTTTTAAAAATAATGGGAAATAAGGAAAATAATATAGAAAAGCCAGGTTTTAAGACCTTATCTATTCACCATGGGGAAACATTTGCAGAAGAAACTGGATGCGTTATGCCTCCTATATTTTCTACATCTACTTTCAAACATGGAAATAAAGATAATTTCGACTACACCAGATCAGGCAATCCAAACTTTAGAATTCTAGAAAACATCCTTAAATCAATAGAAGATTCTAAATACTGTACAGTTTTTGGATCTGGAATTAGCGCGGTAACTGCAATTTCATCAACACTAAAATCAGGTGACAAGATACTCTGCGAGTCAAATCTCTATGGTTGTACAGTGAGGATGTTCGAAAAAATTTTCAAGAAATTTGGACTAGAAGTTTTATACACAGATTTTACAAACGAAAATAATATCAAAAAGATTTCAAACTTCGAGCCAACCTTGATATGGCTAGAAAGTCCAACTAATCCACTTTTGAGGGTACTTGATATTAAGGCGATTTGTGATGAAGCAAATAAACTCGAAGTACCAGTAGTCGTAGACAACACATTTTCTACAGCGCTTATTCAAAAACCATTGGACCTTGGTGCAACACTATCGGTTGTAAGTACCACAAAATTCATTAATGGACATAGTGACGCACTTGGCGGAGCAGTACTGACAAATAATGAGGAATGGAATAGTAAGATGCTTTTCTCTCAAAAAGCTCTCGGGCTTCAACCCTCTCCATTTGATAGTTGGCTCATTACGAGAGGAGTAAAAACTCTTCCTTTAAGAATCGAACAACAAACTAAAAGTGCAGAATTTATTTCTGAAGAATTAGGTAAACATAAAATAATAAGTAAAGTAATTTACCCTTTTAATCAAGAACATCCGCAATTTAATTTAGCAAAATCACAAATGAGATCTGGAGGTTCAATGATCACCCTAAAATTAAATTTAAATGAAGAGGATACTTTTAAATTTTGCAAATCTCTCAAATATTTCTCTCTAGCAGAAAGCCTTGGAGGAGTTGAAAGTTTAATTTGTCATCCTGCAACGATGACTCATGCTTCTGTTGATGACAAAACAAAAAATCTGCTAGGTATAGATGATGCTCTTGTCAGATTATCAATTGGATGTGAAGATACAAACGATTTAATCTCGGACATTTTATTTGCTTTAAATAAATTCTGAAAATTGAGAGATTTACTTAAAAAACCTATATGGAAAAATTTGGAGTTGGGATATGCAATTCCTGATAGTATTCATGCCGTTTCTGTAGCATTACCAACTTGGAATGATGTAATAAATTACGAGGAAAAAGATCAAGAATGCATGAATTTATTGAAGTCCATTTACCCACGATTCGGGCTAAACCCCATATTGAAAAGATTATGCGAAAAAGTAAAAAAGCAAAATTACTACAATAATAAAAGTATCTGGCCATATCCGAATGAAAGCATAGCTTTTAAAGCTAAAAAATACGTTGATAGAAATACTTCTAAACAATTCTCGTTAATAGAAAAAAGAGATAATTTAGCTTATTTAATAACTGAAAAAGAAGGAAGTATTTATGCAAAATATTTTTGGCAACATACTGGTCTTGGTCTATCTTCAAGAGCTGCCGCTATAGAACTTGGTCTTGAAGATTGCCCTCCAAAATCTTACGTATATGAATGTTCTCAAAGAATAAAAAATAGAATTTCTAAATCTGCAGAAATTAACTCTAATAATATTCACTTAACTTCATCTGGAATGTCTGCATTGCACACATCATTAGAAATCATATATAAATTATTTCCAGCTAAACCAACACTCCAAGTTGGTTTTCCATATGTAGATGTACTCAAATTACCAATGAAAATCTTTCACGGAGCAAAGTTAATTACAGAAGAAAATTGCGCGGATATTGAATTAGAAATCAAAAGAATAAATCCATCAGCATTAATTATTGAACTTCCAAGTAATCCAATGCTCAAATGTGTAAACATTAAAAAAATTTCAAAAATTGCAAAAAAGCTAAATGTTCCGTTAATTGTTGACGATACAATTGGTTCGAATTTAAATATAAATTCCATAGAACATGCAGATATAGTTTTTACTTCACTTACAAAAATTTTTTCAGGTAGTGGTGATATTCTTGCCGGATCATTAATACTAAATCCAAAAAGCAAATGGATTGATCAGTTTAGAAATGCATTAAACGAGATAAATATTCCAATACTTTCCGATGGAGATATAGTTTATCTAGAGAAAGTTAGCAGAGATGTAAATCAAAGAGTTTTTGAACAAAATAAAGCATGTTTAGAGTTAAAAAAAAGATTAGAGACTCATAGCGAGATTAAAAATATTTTCCATCCTGAAAATTGTCCAAATTTTAATTCTTTACTTAATTCTGATGGAGGATACGGCTGCTTATTATCGTTTGAATTAAATGGAGGATTGAACAAAGCTAAAAAATTTTATGATTCTCTAAAATTATCTAAAGGACCTAGTTTAGGTACAAAATTTACTCTAGTTTGTCCTTATGTTTTACTAGCTCATTATGACGAATTGGATTGGGCTGAAAGTTTTGGTATACCCTCGCACCTTATTAGAGTATCAGTTGGATTAGAAGACCAAGATCAATTATGGAAAACCTTTTCTGAAGCACTAAATAATTTCTAAATTCCTAGTATTTACCGTATAGAAACTTATATACTCTTTTTCTAAATAATAGTTAGTATTAATATATATTTTCTCAATATATAAATGGCAAAAATTTATGAGGACAACAGTTTTGCTATTGGAAACACTCCATTAGTAAAATTAAAATCTGTTACTAAAAACGCGAAAGCTACAGTACTTGCAAAAATTGAAGGTAGAAACCCCGCTTATAGTGTCAAATGTAGGATCGGCGCAAACATGATCTGGGATGCCGAGAAAAGTGGGAAACTTACAAAAGACAAAACTATTGTTGAGCCAACTTCTGGAAATACAGGAATTGCTCTAGCTTTTACTGCTTCAGCAAGAGGTTATAAACTGATCCTTACAATGCCAGAATCCATGTCAATTGAAAGAAGAAGGGTTATGGCAGTGTTGGGTGCTGAAATTGTTTTAACAGAGGCCTCTAAAGGTATGCCTGGAGCAATAGCTAAGGCAAAAGAAATTGCAGAAAGTAATCCTTCTCAATATTTCATGCCAGGTCAATTTGATAATCCAGCAAACCCTGAAATTCATTTCAAAACTACTGGACCAGAAATCTGGGATGATTGCGATGGTGAAATTGATGTCCTAGTTGCAGGGGTTGGAACAGGTGGCACAATAACAGGAGTTTCAAGATACATTAAGCAAGAGAAGGGCAAGAATATTACTTCTGTAGCTGTAGAACCATCACATAGTCCTGTTATTACGCAGACAATGAATGGAGAAGAGGTTAAATCCGGACCACATAAAATCCAAGGAATTGGAGCAGGATTCATCCCTAAGAACCTTGACTTATCAATTGTTGACAAGGTTGAACAAGTAACAAATGACGAATCTATAGAGATGGCTCTTAGACTAGCTAAAGAGGAAGGCTTATTAGTAGGAATATCTTGTGGAGCTGCTGCTGCTGCTGCTGTTAGATTAGCTGAACAAGATGAATATGCTGGGAAGACAATTGTAGTTGTTCTACCTGATTTAGCAGAGAGGTATTTATCTTCAATTATGTTTACTGAAGTTCCAAGCGGAATCATTCAAGAACCAGTCAAAGCCTAAATCTATTTTTTATCCAGTAGTGAATCTGGTGAAATATACATAGCATCGCCATAAGAGAAAAATCTAAATTTTTCTTTTATGGCTTTCTTATACAAATCTAATAATCTTTCTCTACCAATCATTGCACTTACTAAAAGTAATAATGAACTTTTAGGAAGATGAAAATTAGTTAATAATCCATCAACTACCTTAAATTTATAACCTGGCTTAATTACTAAATCTACGTATTTAGCTATGGGAATAAAATCATTAATTTCGTGAGAATAACAACTTTCAAGAGCTCTTACGCTAGTTGTACCAATAGCAATTATTCTTCTATCTGTTTTCTTTATTCTTTTTATTTCCTCCACTACTTCCTTATTAACACTTACCCATTCTTTATGAAGTTTTAAGTTACTTAGATCTACTTGATCAATTGGTTTAAATGTTCCATAGCCCACGTGCAAAGTTATCGGTAAAATTATTACTCCCTTTTTTTTTAGATTGAAAATAAGACTTTTGCTTAAGTGTAAACCAGCAGTTGGTGCAGCAACCGCCCCTGGATTAGTTGCATACTCAGTTTGATAACTATTCTCATGAAAAGATTCTTCTTCGGTATTTTTTATATAAGGCGGGAGAGGGATTTCCCCATATTTATCAAGAAGCTCATTCATTGAATTGAGATCAGTTATATTTTCAGGAAATTTTATAAATCTCCCTCCAGTTTCTTCATCAACCCCATGAACCATCAAATTAATATCTTCTGCAGAAGGAGATTTTAATATTATTTTTCTATTTATTTTTAACTTTTTCGCTGGCTTTGCCAAACATAACCAAACACATTCGTGGAATCTTTCTAAGACTAATAATTCGACTAACGTCCCATTTTCTAGTTCAACCTTTAACCTAGCTTTCATTACCTTTGTATTGTTAACTACTACAAGATCGCCCTCTCTGAATTCATCTAAAAGATTCTTGGTAAATTTATTAGTTAAGCAGTCTTCTTCTAAAACACTATTTCTAACTATCATCAATCTTGATTCATGCCTAATTGCAGAAGGTTTACTAGCAATTAATGAAGGATCAAGTAAATAATCATAAGATTCAAGCCTATAATCTCTTTCTTCTATATTAATTTGAGAAATCAATTAAATTTATGATACAAGTGTCTCTGGCTCATTTTCAATCAGGTTAGCCAAGTCTTTCAAGAATGAAGCACCATCAGCTCCATAGATCACTCTGTGATCAGCTGAAAGATTTACCTGCATTATTTTTTTAACAGATATTGAACCATCACTATTAGCTACAACAGTTGGTTTCGATGATGCTATCGCTAAGATCGCACCGGTCCCTGGGGGTAGTATTGCGTCAAATCTATCAACACCAAACATACCAAGGTTAGATAAGGTAAACGTTCCCGTTGAGTATTCATCTGGTTCTAATTGTTTTGATCTCGATCTTTTTACGAGATCTTTCCATTCCCTAGATAATTCAAATAAATCAGTATTGCATGGTTCTTTTAATACTGGAGTTATTAGTCCCCCATCTTCCATTGCAACAGCAACGGCAATATTTACATTTTCTGGATAAGAAATTCCATTTTCTGAAAATCTTGAGTTAACTTGAGGATGTTTCTTTAGTGTTTTTGCAACCGCCTTTACAAGTAAAGCAGTCATAGTAACTCCGTTCTGTTTTACCTTTTTGTAGAAATTATCCAATTTATTTGTATTGATAGAGTAACCTACCCTAAAACATGGAACATCTAAACTAGATTCCATATTTTTATTTACCGCTTTTTGAAGAGTATTAAATTGAACTGTTTCTCCAGGATTACCAAAACTATTTCCTGAAGTTTCTGGTTTACTTTCAACTCCCAAATTTGCACCAGGGATACTTGCGGGAGAACCGCCTTCTCCTATCCATGGTATAGAAACAGGTTGGCCATTAGCTTTTAAAATATCATCGGCTTGAATCCTTCCGTGAGGGCCAGATCCATGAACCTTTGCTAAATCAACACCCATTTGAGAGGCTAGTTTTTTAGCTCTTGGAGATGCAACTATCCTCGAAGAAGCATTACTTGTTGCGGCATTAATTTGATCGACATTAAAAGATGTGACAGGCTTTTCACTCTTTAAGACGACTTCTTCAGCTTCTTTCTTGATATTTTCAGTCTGGACTACTGGTTTTTCTTCAGTTTTATTGCTTACCAATTCAAGTTGGTCTGAACTAGAGACTTCGGGTTGATTTCCTTTATTTTGTTCTTGGACAGAAGCTATCTCATCCTCATTTTCTACAATTAGACCGATAGTTTCTCCAACAGGTGCAGTACTGCCAGCAGGCATTAAAACTGCTGCAAGATATCCATCTTGAAAAGATTCAACATCCATATCTGCCTTATCAGATTCAACAACCAAGACAGATTCTCCTCTTTCAACCTTATCTCCCGGATTTTTCAACCATTCCACAATCTTGCCCTCCGTCATAGTAGAACTCAAGGCAGGCATGAATATTTCGTGCGACATAGGAAGTTAGTTATAGCAATAGTTTTCAAGGAGTGTCTACCAAAGTGTCTACTATTTATGAGGTTAGACGCCTTTTAAACACTTGTTATTATTATACGAAATCATGTTCTTAGTGGAAACTCTTAAAACTTAAGAAAGTAATAATTTAGATCGATTAGAATTTAAAACTTTTCGCCAATTCAAATTTACTTATTTTTATCAAAAATACTATATCTTCTATTTAATTATTATCTATAGATTGAATAACTCCATCTTTAACCGTAATCGAGACTTGCATTTTTTCAATAAGATTGTCTCCCACAGTGACATCACAGAAACTATCCACTTGCCCTTGATCAACAATTTCTTCCATTTTTAATTCGCGAACTTGACTCTGTTGTTGAAGAAGATTTCTTTTTTGTTCTTCAATTTCATTTCTTTTGGCTGCGACTTGTTGTTGCACCTGACTAACCTGTTCTTGAACTCTTGGATCTAGAGGATTAACCGATTGGGATCTAATATTATTTACTATTTGCTGCCCCTCCTGCTCAAGTTGGGATAATTGCTGGTCAATGTTTGAAATTGCTTTACTTAATTCTTTTTCAGCATCTTCCTTCCAAGTTGGTGTAACTACAGCTTTAATAGCTATTGAGCGCTTTATAGATATTGAGTTTTTTGTTTCCATAAAAAATTAAATTACCTTTTCAATATAGATAGAACAAATCAAATTTTCTTACTAAATTTGTTTTCATACATATTTTCTATTTGTAATGAATACTTTTTTTCTATTTCTTTTCTTTTTTGTTTAAGAGTTTGAGTTAACAACCCATTTTCTAGAGTAAAGGCATCAACAAAATAACAATCTAATATTTGTTCTTCTGATCTTGCTCCTAATCGACTTTTAAGCAAATTATTAATTTGTGATTTGAAAAATTTACCAATATTCTTATTAAGGTTTAATTTTGAAAGGTCTTCTTCCAAAAACTTGCTTTTAACCAATTCGACATTTGGAACTACTAGGGCTGTTAAACATTTCTTATCTTGTCCTACTAGTTGAATTTGATTAATAAATTCAGAACTAAGAATTTCAGTCTCTAGCGGATTCGGTTCTATATTTTCACCACTTGATAGCACTATTGTATCCTTTGCTCTTCCTGTTATAAAGAGAGAACCATTTGGTATTAGAAAACCTAAATCACCAGTATCAAACCAACCATCCTTGGATAAAACATCATTTGTAGCTATTTCATTATTAAGATAACCTTTCATTACTTGCGGCCCCCTAACAAGAATTTTCCCGACTTCTCTGAACTTCAGAATCTTTTTTTTATCATCATTCACTATTTTGATTTCAGTAAATGAAAGAGGCTGCCCAGATGATCCTCTAACATTTAATTCTCTTCTCCTACAAGTTAATACTGGACTAGTTTCTGTGAGTCCATATCCTACCAAAACATCTACACCTAAAGATTCAAAAAAAAGATCTACATGTTCTGGCAATGCACCTCCACCGTTAATCGGAAATTTCAGTTTTTCTCCGCATAGTTGTCTAAGAATATTCGGCCATAAAAAAATAGTAGACAATTCATGTAAAGGATATCGGCTAATAACAGAACCCAGTAAGGGGATTTTTGATTTAAAAGTTATTTGATTTATATCTATATTTCTTATCTTTCTAAGACTTCTTTTAAAAACCGAACTATTACTTATTAAAAACTTAATAAGTTTTTGTTTTTTGGAAGGCATTTTTTTCAACGCCTGAAAAAAACCATCATGTATTGCTTCCCATAGTCTAGGTACAGTAGCCATGACAACAGGTTTTACTTGTGTAATATCATCTTTAAGAAATTTTGGAATTGTATAGTATTGAGAACAACCGCATGAAAAAAAGAAGTATTCAGCACTCCTCTCATAAGAATGCCAGATAGGCAAAACGCTTAATACAGAGGTCCCTGGTTCTGGATCAGCGATATAGGCTAAATTGATTATCTGATGTAAAAAATTTGCATGAGTTAAAGGCACACCTTTAGGTTTTCCTGTTGTCCCAGAAGTGTAAAGAATAGTAGCGACGTCATCTATTTCTGGATTAAATTTTTCAAGATTATTATTTTGTGAATTTTCTTTTTCTACTGAGCTTATAAATTTACTCCAACTTATTAAACTTTCAAATTGTTCATCTTCTAAATTGATTATAAATTTCAGTCTTTTTTTTAATTCTTCTTTGTTTTTTAACTTTAGCCAAATCTCCTTAGATTGAACTATTAGACCTACTGAATTAGAGTGCTCAATAATATAGTCTAATTCTACTGAAGGAGAATTGATACCTCTCACTG
>QCRF01000013.1 GCA_003209375.1 Prochlorococcus sp. AG-459-N19
TTAATTTAGGTGAGCTTGGATTGCCTATTTTAGTAGATAGTGTTGGTGGTGTTGAATGTAATGTTGTTGGAAGTGTTATGCATGGAGACCATACCGTTTTTGTAGGAGAGGTTCAATCTGCTTATCTTAATAATGATGTTGACTCACTAAATTTATCTTCAACTGGCTGGAATTATGGAGGTTAATCATTATAAATGAGTAATTCCTCTATCGAAAAAATAAATAACAAATATAATTTTAAAATTGAATATAAATTAATTAATAATAAGGAGTTATTAAAATCAAGATTATCCGAAATTCCAAAGTCATCTGGTTGTTATCTTTTTAAAGATATTGATAATAACTTACTTTATATCGGTAAATCTAAAAAACTACGCAGTAGAGTAAGTAGTTATTTCAATAATTATTCAGATTTAACTCCTCGATTAAGTTTGATGGTTCGTCAAATAACTGAAATAGAAATAATAGTCACAGATAGCGAATATGAAGCATTAAATTTAGAGTCAAATTTAATTAAAACAAACAAACCATACTTTAATATTCTTTTAAAGGATGATAAGAAATATCCATATCTTTGTATAACTTGGAGTGAAAAATATCCTCGAATTTTTATTACAAGGAGAAGAAGAAATAGAAATAATTTAGATAGATATTATGGACCTTATGTTGATGTCGGATTATTAAGGAGAACATTATTTACGATAAAAAAAATATTTCCACTTAGACAAAGGCCAAGGCCAGTCTATAAAGATAGAACTTGTTTGAATTATTCAATAGGAAGATGTCCAGGTGTTTGCCAAGAAGTTATATCATCTGACGATTATAAAAAAATAATGAAACAAGTATCTATGATATTTCAGGGAAGAAATGATGACTTAGAAATATTTTTAGAAAAAAAAATGCTTGAATTTTCAAATGATTTAGATTATGAGAATGCAGCAAAAATAAGAGATCAAATTTCAGGTTTAAAATTATTAACTGAATCACAAAAAATATCAATACCAGATTCTTCAATTAATAGAGATATCTTTGGAATAGTTTCAGAAAAAAATGTAGCTAGTATACAAATTTTCCAAATGAGATCTGGTAAGCTCATTGGGAGAATTGGCTATAGTCAGAAATTAAATAATGAAGATGAAAATCTTATTTTACAAAAGATATTAGAAGAGCATTATATGAATGTTGAACCTGTAGAAATACCATCAGAAATTCTTATTCAATATAACCTTCCAAAACAAGCAACAATAGAGGATTGGTTAACGGAGCTGAGAAAAAAGAAGGTAAAAATCTTAATCCCAAAAAGAAATAAAAAACATGAAACTGTAGAAATGGTTTTAAAAAATGCGAAATTGGAATTAGATAGAATATTAAATGGGATACAAGATAATGAATCATCAATTGAGGATCTTGCTCAAATACTTGAATTAAGCGAACAACCCAAAAGAATTGAAGGTTATGATATAAGCCATATTCAAGGTAGTGACCCTGTAGCATCACAAGTCGTTTTTATTGATGGAATTCCTTCTAAGCAACATTATAGGAAATATAAAATTAAAGATCCAAACGTTTTTGTAGGACATAGTGATGATTTTGCTTCGATATATGAAGTAATACATAGAAGGTTTAAAAAATGGTCAAGATTTAAAAAAAGCGGAGGGGATTTTTCAATATTAAATGATAAATCGAATAGTAAATTAGACAATGAACTTCTATCAGATTGGCCTGATTTAATTATGATTGATGGAGGAAAAGGACAGTTAAACGCAGCTATTAAAGCATTAAAAGAATTAAATCTTGAGGAAGAAGTAACTATATGTTCATTGGCAAAAAAAAATGAAGAAATATTTATTCCAGGATTTTCTAAGTCTCTTGATACTGATGAAAATCAAAAAGGAGTTCTTCTATTAAGAAGGGTAAGAGATGAAGCCCATAGATTTGCATTATCTTTTCATAGAGACAAAAGATCTAAAAGAATGAATAGATCTCAATTGTCCCAAATCAGTGGATTAGGACCATCAAGAATAAGAGAATTGCTTGAGCATTTTAAATCAATAGACGCGATAAGAATAGCTAGTAAAGAGGATTTATCAAAAGTTAAAGGACTTGGAAAAAATTCAGTAAATGATATATATGAATATTTTAACGAGTTATAAATATTAATTAATTTTTGAAAAATAGATTTCTTGATATTGTAAAATATAACTATATTAAAAATATATATATTTTTAAATTAATCTAGTAATTTGGCAGCTGAAGCATATCTCTGGTTTAAATCACTTCACATTATTGGTGTAATCGTTTGGTTTGCGGGACTTTTTTATTTAGTAAGACTTTTTATATATCATGAAGAATCTAAAAATATGGATAATGAATTAAAAATTGCCTTTAATAAACAATACACGTTGATGGAAAAAAGGCTTGCGAATATAATCACAACACCTGGGATGATATTAGCTTTAAGTATGGCTATTTGCATGGTTATTATGCAACCAAGTTGGTTAAGTGAGAGGTGGTTGCAAATTAAAATTTCTTTTGTTTTGGGATTAGTAATTTATCATTCTTATTGTTATAAAATAATGTATTCATTACAAAATGGTAATTCAACCATTTCAGCAAAAAACCTTAGATTATTAAATGAATTGCCTACTTTATTATTATTTATAATTGTACTTTTAGTTATTTTTAAAAATAATTTTCCAACTAGTGTTGCTACATGGAGCGTAGTTGGACTAATTATTTTCATGTTGGCTTCAATACAATTATATGCAAAGATTAGAAAGAAAAATGAGAATTCATTAAGTAATGAATAGGGAAGACTTAGTAAAATTAACTTCCAATATTAATAAAAATAGTTGTCCTAAAAATATTAATTTTCACTGCCATACAAAATTTAGTGATGGAAGTTTAGAACCATATGAACTTCTAGAACAAGCTTATAAAAATAACTTGAAATTTTTATCAATAACCGATCATCATACAATTAAAGCTCATGAATATATAAAAAAAAATAATATACTCAAAAATTATCCTAAAGATTCATTTACATTAGTATCGGGAATAGAAATTAATTGTTTGATTTTAGGATGTTTAGTACATGTAATTGGATTGGGAATAGATATAAAAAGTAAATACCTAAATCCCTACATCCTTGGAGAGTCTCCAATAGGCAATGATTTAAATATTAAATCAGTTATAAAAGCAATAAATTTAGCTGGTGGTTTATCATTTCTTGCACATCCAGCGAGATACAGGATTCCCTTTTATAAATTAATTCCAGAGGCCAAAATACAAGGTATTGATGGAATAGAGGTTTGGTACGATTATGAACTTAATGAAGTATGGAATCCTAGTTTATTTGTTTGTTCAGAAATAGATAAATTAGCAGATAAATATTCAATGCTAAAAACATGCGGAACAGATAGTCATGGACTTTCGCTATTAGGTAGATAATTTAGAATTCGTTTTTTTCAATTATTGAATCAGTATTAATAATTATGTTCTTTAAATTTTCAATGACATCTGATGAACAATTATTCCACATTTTTCTATTGACAATTTCAAGAAATCTTTGCGCAATATCTCTTAAAGCCCATGGATTATTCTCTAGAAAGAAATTCCTAAGATCCAGATCACATAACCATGATTTATAAACTTCCTCATAACACCAATCTGAGACTACTTCAGTAGAAGCATCAAAAGCATATAAGTAATCTAGTGTAGCTGAAAATTCAAACGCTCCTTTATAACCATTATCCTTCATTCCGTTTATCCATTTAGGGTTAAGTATTCTTGATATAACAACTTTATTAATTTCATCTTGTAATTTTGAAATTTTGGATAATCCAAATTTTGATAAATCACCATGATACATTTCAGGAAATTTACCACTCAATTTTTTTACTGCTGAAGATAATCCACCATGAAACTGATAATAATCATCAGAATCTAAAATATCATGTTCCTTATTATCTTGGTTATGAACGACTAACTGCACATTTTTAAGAGCATTTTCTAATGATTTTTTATTCTCTATAGGTTCAAGATTATCACTGTAAATCCACTTACTCCAATTAAGAAAAGATTCTCCAAAATCATCAATATTTTCCCAATTAGAATTTGAAATTAGTTCTTGCAGACCAGCTCCATATGAACCTGGCGCTGACCCAAATATACGATTAATTGAATCACCATTCCTTGATGCCTTAGCAAGAGGGTTAAATTTATCATCCTCATTAAGATTAGAAACAAGATTTATTGCTTTAGAAGTTAATTTAACTAACTGTGGAAATGCATCTCTAAACATTCCCGAAATCCTTAAAGTAACATCAACCCTTGGTCTTTCGAGAACAGATAAAGGAATGATTTCTAGATCAACTACTCTTCTTGAAGGCCCATCCCAAATAGGCTGTACTCCTAATAAATATAGTATTTGACAAATGTCTTCACCACCATTTCTCATTGTGGATGTTGCCCATACAGATATTGCTAAATTTTTTAAATCTTCTCCATTATCTTGTTTGTATAAATCAAGTATTTGTGAAGCAGACTGACAACCAACACTCCATGCTGATTCAGTTGGCAGTCCTCTCGAATCAACTGAAAAAAAATTTTTACCAGTGGGTAAAGTTTCAGTTTTACCTCTCGTAGGAGCTCCAGATGGACCACTTTTTACATATTGTCCTTTTAATGAATTAATAAATGATAATTTCTCATTATATGAAGAATTAATGATTGGAATTAGAATTTCTTTTTTTAATAATAAAAAATACTTATTATGTTTTTTTTCATTAAAGAAATAGTCTATTATTTTCTGATTTTTATATTTTTCTAGATTTTTTATATTGGTATTCTTTTTGTAAAAAAACAAATATATTAAATACTTTGCTTGTTGTTCCAAAAAATCAATAGCCATTCTAAAGTTTAAAATATTTTTGTTTGAAAAAGTCAATAATATTTTTTTATCCTTTACACTTAAAATTTGATCATATTGATTTGTCCATGGATTTAAATCTAGTTTTAAATGTTTTGCTATATATTGAATAACACCAATTCGGTTCGTATTTGGTACTCTAGCAATACACAAAAATAAATTTATTTCATTAATGTCATTCTGCCTACTTCCAAAAATATGCAAACCTGTCCTAATTTGGGATTCTTTAATTTTGCAGAGAAAGGAATCAATTTCTTCTATTTGATTATTTTCATTATTTAAAGTAATTTCGCTAAAATCTTTTTTTATTAATTCAAAAATGGAATTTTCTATTATTTCAATCCGATTAGAATTTAATAATTTTGCTTCAAAATATTCGTCTAAATAATTTTCTAATATTGAATATTTTCCATATAATTCTGACCTATCCAAAGGAGGGGTTAAATGATCAATAATTGTTGCAGCAGTTCTTCTTTTAGCTTGGGATCCTTCTCCAGGATCATTTACGATAAAGGGATATATGTTTGGTATTGCTGGACAAATAATATTTGGAAAACATTTATTGCTGAGACCTATAGATTTTCCAGGTAACCATTCAACAGTCCCATGTTTACCAATATGACACATAGCATTTGCATTAAAAACTTTTTCAATCCAAAAATATTGTGCTAAATATCTATGGGGAGGAGGAAGATCGGGAGAATGAATATCTCTATCAGTGAAAGCGTCATAACCTCGTTGAGGTTGAATCAATAATGTTATTTTTCCAAATCTAATACCATTTATTGAGAAGCCTTTATTATCTAGATCGATCGCATCAGATGGTTTACCCCAACGACTAACAATAATATTTTTTGGATCAATTTCTAAATAATTCCAATATTTTAAATATTCACTAAGTGGTAAGTAATCTAATGGTTTATTATTTTGAGATTCAATATCATTAGTTCTAGTTTTTATAAGCATTGACATTAATTCCGAAGAATCTTGAGGATAATTACATGATCCGAGGTCATAACCTTCTTCTTTTAACCAATTAAGAATATTTATTATTGAAGATGGTGTATTTAGACCAACGCCATTACCGATTCTTCCGTTCTTTACTGGATAATTACTTATTACTAAACAAATTCTTTTATCAAAATTATTAAGTTTCTGAAGTCTCACATAATTTGTTGCAAATTTTGAAATCCATTGAATACCTACTTGATCAGCTTTGTAACTAGTTATTTCACTATATAGTGTATTTTTCTTAGAAATTATTTCTTTAAATGCTGAAGGACAGGTAGTAATTCTTCCATCAAATTCAGGAATAATTATTTGCATTAATAAATCAGATGAATTCATTCCAATAGATGAATTTAACCAATTTTTTCTTGATCTATTAGAAGAAAGTAGCTGTAAAATTGGAATTTTAAGAGAAGTAAAAATATTTGTTGAATTTTCAATTAATTCATTATTTTTGATTTGAGATGAAGAAAATGAAGTTGTGGTAATTATTAGTTTAATATCTTCTTTTTTAAAAATTTCTATTAATTTCTTCTGAATAATATGATCTTTTAGTGTTGAAATAAAAAATGTTTTAGGAGATAAACCGCATTTTCTTAATTGCAAGTTAAGTTTTTCGTTTACTTCAATTTCATTAGCCAAAAAAAGTGATTTATAGGATATTATTCCTATCTTTTCGCCACTTTCATTTTTCCAATCATATAAATAGGGATCTGCATAAAAGGTAATATTCAAAAAATCATCAGGAATTAATTTATCATCTACAACTAAATAATTTAAACTATTAAGAAACTTTCTATAATTATCCAGTCCTCCAGATCTTAGTAATCTAGAAATATTTAAAGCAATATTTTTATCTATACTACTTATTTCACATAAGGAAATTTCCTGGTCAGTGGTACCTGATAGGATTACTAACTTCCTTTTTTTATTAACTGCTTGCCAATTTAAAAGTTGTTCAATTCCATAGTTCCATGTGCCTTTATCTCCAAATATTCTAAGTACGACTACTTTTGCATAATTTATTGTTTTTAATAAATAATTATCTATTTGTGCAGAGGAATTTAAATTAGAAATTTCTAAAGCTCTTATATTATCTTTTAATGAAGCAAATTCTTTTTCTAACAATAAATTTGATATTAGATTTAAATCAGCCTTGACACTTGTTATAAAAATAAAATCTGCAGCTGGATGCTCAATTAAATCATCCTTATTCTTTTCATTTCCTGCTATATTTAATATCCTGTGCATTTTTATATATAAATAAGGTTTAGAATACGTAAGTAGGATAAAACAAGTTTACCTTAATTAAATAAATTAAAAATGCATGAATTTCTTCCATACGCCTGGTTCGATGGTAAATGTATTCCATTTAAAGATGCAAAAATATCAATAGCTACTCATGCACTACATTACGGTACTGCTGCATTTGGAGGAATGCGAGCGATACCTAACCCAACAAACAAAGAAGAATTCCTTTTGTTTAGAACTGATAAACATATAAAAAGATTATCTCAAAGTGCAAAATTACTCTTAACTGAAATTTCTGAAGAATATATTTATAAAGCCTTAGAAGAAGTTATAAAAAGAAACAAGCCAGAAAAACCTATTTATATAAGACCATTTGTATATACAAGCGATTTAGGTATAGCGCCAAGGTTACACAATATTGAAACAAATTTCTTTATTTATTGTATTGAACTAGGAGATTATCTATCCCCAGATGGTGTTTCTTGTAGAATGAGTAGTTGGACAAGACAAGAAGATAGATCTCTCCCCTTAAGAGGAAAAATAAGTGGAGCATATATTACTAGTTCATTAGCCAAAACAGAAGCTAGTTTATCGGGTTTTGATGAAGCCCTGCTATTAAATTCAAGTGGTAAGGTAAGCGAAGCAAGTGGTATGAATTTATTTATTGTAAGGAATGGAGACTTAATCACTCCTGGTGTTGATCAAGATATCCTTGAAGGTATTACTAGAGCTAGTGTAATTGAATTAGCAAAATCATTTGAAATAAATGTAATTGAGAGGCCTGTTGATAAAACAGAATTATTAATAGCAGATGAAGTTTTTCTTACTGGTACAGCAGCAAAAATTACACCAGTTAAAAAAATTGAATCAACTGAATTAAATGTTGAAAGACCAATAATGAATAAATTAAAAAGTAAGCTTATTGAAATAACAGAAGGTCGTTCTCAAGACTATGATAATTGGGTAACAAGAATTTCACTAAAATAAATTATTTTTTACCTAAAAATGGAATCTTTCAGAACCTATTTAAATAGAAATGAAAAACCATTAATTATTTTTGACGGAGGTACTGGAACATCTTTTCAGAACTTAAATCTTACTGCAGATGACTTTGGAGGAAAAGAATTAGAGGGTTGTAATGAAAACCTTGTTCTATCATCGCCAGAGGTAGTTGAGAAGGTTCATAATTCATTTTTAGAAGCAGGTTGTCATGTTATAGAAACTAATACATTTGGTGCCTCATCAATAGTTCTTGATGAATATGATATTGCAGATAAGGCTTATGAGATAAATAAAAATGCAGCATTTATAGCCAAAAAAGCTGCTGCCAAATATTCATCAGTTGATAAACCAAGGTTTGTAGCAGGTTCAATTGGGCCAACAACTAAATTGCCCACCTTAGGACATATAGATTTTGATGAATTAAAGCATTCATATAAAGAACAAATTTATGGTCTTATAGATGGAGGAGTTGATCTTCTTTTGATTGAAACTTGTCAGGATGTTTTACAAATTAAATCTGCCTTATTAGCATCAAAAGAAATTCTAGAAAGTAAAAATATTGATATACCTTTAATGGTATCTATAACAATGGAAACAACAGGTACTATGCTTGTTGGATCTGATATTGCTTCTGCATTAACAATATTAGAGCCATTTAATATAGATATCCTTGGACTTAATTGTGCAACTGGTCCCGAGCAAATGAAGGAACATATTAAATATTTGTCTGAAAATTCTCCCTTCGCTATAAGCTGTATTCCCAATGCAGGTCTTCCTGAAAATATTGGTGGTGTAGCTCATTATAGATTAAAGCCAATAGAATTAAAGATGCAGTTAATGAATTTTATATATGACTTTAATGTTCAATTAATAGGTGGATGTTGTGGGACAACACCTGAACATATAAAATACTTGTCTTCAATAATCGATGAAATTATTGATAATGAAAGGACCTACAACAATGGTAAGAAAAATTCAAGTGGTTTTATTCCATCTGCCTCATCAATATATAACTCTGTGCCATATAAACAAGACAATTCAATTTTGATAGTAGGAGAAAGATTAAATGCAAGTGGATCGAAAAAGGTAAGGGAGTTATTAAATGACGACGATTGGGATGGCTTAGTTTCAATTGCCAAGCAACAACAAAAAGAAAATGCTCACGTTCTTGATGTAAATGTTGATTATGTAGGCAGAGACGGAGTGAAAGATATGAAAGAAATAACTTCAAGACTAGTTACCAATATAAATTTACCATTAATGATTGACTCTACAGATGCTGACAAAATGGAAAGTGGATTAAAGTCAGCTGGTGGTAAATGTATTATAAATTCAACTAATTACGAAGATGGCAATGAAAGGTTTGATCAAGTTCTAAATTTAGCCTTAGGGTATGGTTCAGGTCTTGTTGTCGGAACAATTGATGAAGATGGAATGGCAAGGAATTCAGAAAAAAAATATAAGATTGTCAAACGAGCAATTAATAGAACAAGAGAATCCGGTTTGTCAGATTATGAGCTATTTTTTGATCCATTAGCTCTGCCAATATCTACAGGGATAGAAGAAGATAGATTAAACGCTAAAGAAACTATTAGTGCTATATTAAAAATTCGCAAAAATTTCCCAGATATTCATATCATACTTGGGATATCAAACATTAGTTTTGGTCTTTCACCATTATCAAGAATTAATCTAAATTCAATATTTTTAGATGAATGCATTAAAGCTGGATTAGATTCTGCTATCATCGCACCAAATAAAATTTTGCCATTATCAAAAATTTCTGAAGAAACTAAAAAGCTTTGCTTAGATTTGATTTATGATAAAAGAAAATTTGAAGATGATATTTGTATTTATGATCCATTAGTAGAATTAACTAAGGCTTTTCAAGATCTATCTATTCAAGATTTCAAAAAAGCATCTTCAGAAAATAAAAACCTAACTCTTGAAGAAAGTCTGAAAAATCATATTATAGATGGAGAAAAAATAGGATTAGAGGATCAATTAAATAAAGCGTTAAAAAAATATAAACCTCTTGAAATAATTAATACCTTTTTACTAGATGGGATGAAAGTTGTAGGAGATTTATTTGGCTCAGGTCAAATGCAATTGCCATTTGTACTCCAATCCGCTGAAACAATGAAATTTGCTGTTTCAATTTTAGAACCATACATGGAAACTGTAGATGAAAACATATCAAATGGAAAACTCTTAATTGCAACTGTCAAAGGCGATGTACATGATATTGGAAAAAATTTGGTAGATATAATACTTACAAATAATGGTTATGACGTTATAAATCTAGGAATAAAGCAAGATGTTTCAGCAATTATAGATGCACAAAAAAAATACAATGCAGATTGCATCGCTATGAGCGGATTACTTGTTAAATCAACTGCTTTTATGAAAGATAATTTAGAGGCTTTTAACAATGAAAATATTAGTGTTCCAGTAATATTAGGAGGCGCAGCCTTAACCCCAAAATTTGTAAATGATGACTGCAGCAAAATATATAAAGGGAAAATATTGTACGGAAAAGATGCGTTCACTGATCTTAAATTTATGAATGAATATATGGATAATAAGAAAAAGGGTAATTGGTCAAATACAGAGGGTTTCATCAACAATGAAGGTATAAATATTAATTTAGCCTCTTCAAAATCCAACTCTCAAGCTGTTAAAAAATCAATATCCATAAATACCGAAACTTCCAAATTAAATTTAAAAGAAAATTTTATAAGATCTAAATTTATAAATGAAGAAGATCCAGTTCAAGCCCCTTTCTTGGGAACGAAAGTCTTGAACGACGTTGATATTGATTTAAATAAGTTAATTTTTTATTTAGATACAAAAGCTCTATTCAGCGGACAATGGCAAATAAAAAAAGGAAAAAACCAAAACGTAGATGAATATAATAACTATTTAGATTCATACGCTAAACCATTGTTAGATAGATGGTTAGAGACAATAATAGAAAAAAAACTTATTTCACCCAAAGCAGTTTATGGATATTTCAGATGCGGGAGAAAAGATAATAGTATTTTCTTATTTGATGATAAATCATTAAATAAAATTTCCCAATTTAATTTTCCACGACAAAAATCTGGGAATAATTTATGCATAGCTGATTTTTATTGTGATTTGAAAAATGATAAACCGATAGATATATTTCCTATGCAGGCAGTAACCATGGGCGATATTGCTAGCGAATATTCTCAAAAATTATTCAAAGAGGATAAATATAGCGATTATTTATTATTCCATGGACTTACGGTGCAATTAGCAGAAGCTCTAGCTGAGTATGTCCATGCATTAATTCGTATTGAATGTGGTTTTAGGACAGAAGAACCATACAAAAATAGAGAAATACTAGCTCAAAAATATAGAGGAGCTAGATATTCTTTTGGTTATCCTGCATGTCCAAAAGTATCTGATTCAAACATACAATTATCATTGTTGGATGCCAAAAGAATAAACTTGACCATGGATGAATCTGAACAACTTCATCCAGAACAAAGTACTACAGCTATCATTTCACTACACTCAAAAGCTAAATATTTCAGCGCTTAAGCTAAATTTTTAGTTATTTTCTAAATATACAATAATTTCTTCCTGTAGTTCTTCCATCGTTTCATTATCACCCAGATCAAGTCCCTCACCCGCGGCATCCTGTGTTAACTCAAGATAATATGAAGCACCATCACTAGATAAAAATTCTAATGCGGAAGTTTCATCACTATCTTTAAAAGCTTCATAAAGAGCTTTAAATGCAATGTTTTCAGTAAAGTCCCAGTCCATAATGAAAAAAACCTTATTAGAATTATTACCTCCTTACCCCCCATACTCGTCAACCTTTTTTAAAGAAATGTTGGTGTTTTATTATTATTAAAAAAACTATGACCATAAATAATCAAGATCAGTTGAATGTCCTAGGAGAAAAAATTGAGATTTGTAGTTGCGTACCTATGACAGGGTGGTACAGGGATGGATTTTGCAACTTTGACAAAAATGATGGAGGAAATCATTCCATATGTTGTGTAATGGATGATAATTTTCTGAAATATAGTAAATCACAAGGTAATGATTTAATAACTCCCATGCCTATTTATTCTTTCCCAGGACTAAAGGATGGTGATCATTGGTGTATTTGTCTTGATAGGTGGAAGCAAGCATTATTAGACGGTCTTGCACCAAAAGTCATATTAGAATCAACGAATATTGTAGTCTTAGAATCAGTACCTCTTGAAAAATTGAAAGAATATCAATTTAATAAAAAGTAATTACAAGTTTATTTTTTTTTTTAAAATGATAATTATAAATTTTTTTAAATGAGTCAAGAAATATATTGGAAAAAAGCACTAGAACAAACTCAATTATCAATTGATGATGAATCATTATATCCTCTCAAAACTGAAATTATTACAAGAGATTTATATGAAAAAGACGACTTCATAATTAGGAAACTCGATACTTCAAAATTTAATAAAAAAAAAATTTATGGTCCTAAGCAAAATCCATTTTGTCCTTGGGAAAAGATACTAGAAATTGATAAAATTGGTGATAATCATCAACTAATATTAAATAAGTACCCTGTACAAAAAGGTCATATTTTACTTATTACAAATGAATGGAAACCTCAAAATGGATGGTTGGATATTAAAGATTGGAGAGCGATCCAACAAGTTAATAAAGATACTAGTGGATTATGGTTTTTCAATAGTTCTCCAATTGCGGGAGCGAGTCAACCTCACAGGCATTTTCAACTTCTGCGTAGATCTAAAGGTGAGATATCATGCCCTAGAGAAAAGTGGTTTTTAGAGATGAACTCATGTCAAGATATAGATAATAAGCTTAAAAAAAATATTGTTGTATCCAAATTTAATTTTTTAGAAAATCCATCATGTCTTTTTGAATTTTACTTGGAATTATGCAAGAAATTGGGACTTGGGAACCCTATTAGTGATAGGAAACCGATATATCCATACAATATTTTAATAGCCAATAAATGGATCGCTATTATAAAAAGAAAAAATGATCATATTCATGGTTTTAGTATTAACGGCTTAGGATTTGCAGGATACTTATTAGTTACTGAAAATTCAAATATTAATTATTTAAAGAAATTTGGCCCTGAAAAACTTCTAGAAAATTTTGTTTGAATATTAGTTAGTTACTTCAACTTCCTTATCCCTGCTTATTTGGCTTTCTAGAACTTCTATAGATGCTGTTACTGAGGCAATTTTACGTTCAAGCGAATCCTTAATATAATTGAGCATTTCTAATTTCTTATGTTGATAAAAACTCTTTTTTTCTTTAGATGACTTGAAATAACAATTAAACATTTTTTATTTTTATTATAAAAAGACACTTAATTGACTTGTGACATAAAAATAAATTGGTTTTAATTTAAAAACAATATTTCGTATGGACTTTCAATTTTTTTTTTAATAAAATTAAATAAATTCCATATTATTCAAGAAATTATTATTGAATATTCCTGAAAATTCAAATACAAAAAGAATTTCAATTGATTTACCTGAGGAACTAATTTCCAGGTTTGATCAATTACGAAAAGAGTGGGGATTTAGAGCAAGAGGACCCGTAATAGAAAAGATACTTAAAGAACTTCTTCAAGAAGATGATTTACTACCTAAGAACCAACAGCAAGAAATAGACTTTAACGAGAATAATAAAAAAGAAAATTTAAACATTGATGAAGATACTGCATTGGTATTAATTAAATCAGACGTAAAAAAAGAAGTTAATGAGATATCTTTGAATAAAAGATTTACAAATAACAATCAATCTAAAGAAAAAGCCAACTTAAACATAAGCCTTCCCAATTTTGTTGAAAAAAAAGTAAGGAATCTAAGAAGAAGTATTAATAGTGAAAAATTAAAGGAGAATATTAATGATATTCAAATTAACACAATTAAAGAAACTGAATTATTAAAATGTCGAATTGAGTTAATTAGTCATTGGAAAACCTTATATGGATCAGTTCCTAATGATCATGTAGTAGAAGCTTCGATGGATTGGTTTGCAAGGGATATATGGCCAAATCTTGATGGAACTGAAAATCTACCCTTTACGTGGAGTGCAGCCAATAAATTAATGTCAGAATTATGCCCATTTTGGAAAAAGAAAAATCCATCACTTGAAATTGTTTTATTAATGATTGGCGTTTTAGAAGACCCTTTTGCTACATCAGACCTGATAAATAGAATACCAACACTTATGAGAAGGTTTATAAGTAGATTTAAGCGAAATAATAGATCAAATTCATTTGAAACTTTGGACTCAACAATGACAGTACATGGAGCTCTTAAATTATTGAATTTATCAACATCCGCAGGATCCGCTCATACGTTCCGTAAAATTAGGGAGGCCTATAAATCAATAGCCTTAGAGACGCATCCAGATGCTGGAGGATCAACAGATCAAATGAGAAAATTAAATGAAGCGTATCAATTGCTAAAAAATCTATATAGAAAATAGTATATTAATTCTCAAACAAGACTAATCATAAGTCTAATTAATAGTCTCATATAAGACAACCGCTAATCTGAAAATTCTTAATTTTTGTCAATTATTTTTATTCAAATATATGAAAACAATAATTATGGATAAGTAAAATAAAAATAGAAAATATTTTTAAAAATCTCTTGTATAGCAATTCTAAAACAAGACTCATTATAAGTCTACTATATAGTCTCAAAATAGATACGTAAGATAAATTAATTTATCAATTTGGATGATTTATGCCCAAACTTTTTATTGCCTGGGAAAAATTGAATAATAAATCAACGAATTATGTCCTTTCAATGTCCAAGAAATTAATAACGCTTAAAAAGTATTGATATCATTGGTTTTTATATCTTGATGTACTGCCTTAAAGACAGTACTACCTGACTTGAAGCTTTTCAATAGCAGTTTTTTTATCAATTCTCGGAACATCGCTTAAACCGTTTGCATCAAACCAAGGAGCACTTGCCCAATCAAATCCTTCACCAAAAGTGTTATCAGGTGCAGCTATATACCAATGACAAGAAGCGTCAGGAACATCTACAGCACATTTTGACCAATCATCTGACCACTGAGGGACTTGTACCCACAGCACTGAAGATAAAATTAGAGTTAGTAAGTTGATCATGCTCTCTATAATACAACATTAATTAGTTTTATAGGATTATTACATGTCTTATATTAGAATTACTAATAGACTTATTTATAGTCTTATATAAGATTAGAAAGATACTTAATTCCTCAATTTAGTATTAAAAATTTTTTCAACGCTAGAAATGATATTTGAATGTATTGATGAAATGTCCGAGTCTAGTAATGTTTTATCTTTATCTCTATAAGATAATCTAAATGTATAACTTATTAGATCATCTCCAAATTTAGCATCTTCAAAAACATCAATTAAACTTACATCCTCTAAGAGATTTTTTCCTGTTTTTCTTATCTGTGATGTTATTTCGCTAATTAAAAATTTCTTACTGAAAACAAAATTTATATCTCTTTCCATTTTTGGAACAATTGGATATTGCTTATATATTGGAATCCATTTATTTTTTCTTGTACTTGCTCGTAAAAGGTTAGAAACATTTATACAAAATAAATAAACTTTTTTTAATGACTTCTTTTCTAATATTAGTTTGGGATGTATTTCACCAAAATAACCTGCATCTTTCCCTTCAATAAGTAATTTTGCTGTTCTTCCAGGGTGAAGAAAATCAATTGAATCAGAAGGTTTATCCTCAATATTTATATTCAAAGATGACAAAGCCTCCTTTAACTTTCCTCTTGCCTTGTAATAATTAAGATCGTTATCCTTATCCGAATTTATCCATTTTCCAAATTTTCTATTTCCATAAATCGCACCATTCAAAACTTCCTCTTGAATGAGCTCAGTTTTCTTTTGAAAAATATTTCCAATTTCAAATATAAAACAACTTGTTTGTCCAGCTTTAATATTACGGTTTACTATCTCCAAATGTTCTTTCCAGATATTATCTCTTAGGCAACTAGTTTCTAATAACAATGGATTAGAAATCTTTATAAGTTTTTCATTATCTTCTGGAACAAGAGAGTAGCTTAGTACCTCGTTAAAACCATTTTCTGTAAAACTATTTTTTACTTTTCTCAATGCCAACTGTTCTGATGATAATTTTCCAGGCTTAATTGGATTAGGAAGGTTTAAGTCAAATCTGTCATACCCTATTAATCTGGCAATTTCTTCAATTAAATCTATTTCTCTTATTAAATCATGTGATCTATTGGGAATTACTGCTACATCCCAGCCATATTCTTTATTCTTTAAAGTACAACCTATGAGTGTTAATTTATCAAAAATTTCATTATCAGATAAATTTCTTTTTTCAAATTGATCGTTAATTATTAATGGACCAAGAATTTTATGTATTCGATTTCTCCGAAGTTTAATAAATATATCCTCATTTTTTTTCAAATTCGAAGTATTGATAATTGGGGAATTAATAGAAAAATATTCTTCTAAAAGATTAATAGCCCTTGTTACTGCACTTATTGTATTTTTTGATGAAATCCCTTTTTCATACCTACTGCTAGATTCTGTTCTTATGCCTACCGCCTTTGAGGATTTTCTTATAGTAACTGGATTAAAAACAGCGCCCTCAAGGTAAATAGAAGAAGTAGTATTGCTTACAGAAGTCTCTAAGCCACCTATCACCCCAGCAATCGCAACAGGTTTATCGCAACAAGTGACTACTGTAATATTTTCATTTAATTCATATTTTTTACCGTCCAAACAAACAAGGCTTTCATTATCCTTGGCTTTTCGTACAGAAAAATCTTTTGGAGAAACTTCCTTTCCAATTAAAATAGATAGTTTTTCTTTGTCAAACGCATGCAAGGGTTGCCCTTGTTCTAAAAGAATATAGTTTGTCAGATCAACGAGAAGATTAATCGACTTTATACCTGATTTTTCTATACGGTCTTTAAGCCACTTTGGAGATAATTTATCTCCATTTACTCCATCAATGCAACTTATTGTATATATACAATTAGATTCTATAGCCTCTGGACAAAGTTTAATTCCCTTAAGTAAATGAATATTATATTTATGGTTTAATTCTGGAAAATTTAATTTGGATTCTAAAAGAGCAGAAATTTCGCGAGCTATACCTATAACAGACATTCCATCAGGTCTATTAGCTGTAATGGCTAAGTCATATATAAAATCATTTAATTGAAGCAAGTCAGACACTGGAGTGCCTAATTCATGTTGTAAGGCTAAATCTTCATCAACGATTTCTATCCCTTCGCTAGACTCTTCTAATCCAAGCTCCTGCAGAGAGCATATCATCCCTTCACTCATGACACCTCTAATTTCACTTTTTTTAATAGTTAAATCAACTGCATTTAATTTCGCACCGAGAGTAGCAACATAAACATAAATATTTGGTTTAATATTGCGCGCACCACAGATAATTTGTAACTTCTTTGAAGTACCAATATCTACATGGCATATTGAAAGTTTGTCAGATCCATCGTGTTTTGAAACAGATAATACCTTTCCTAAAACAACACCATTTACATTTTCTGAACAATCTTTTAATGATTCAACCTCAAATCCGCCAATAGACAATTTCTCAGAGAGATCTTCAGGTGTAGAAGTGATTTCTACTAAATTTTTCAACCAATTTTGAGAAACTTTCATATATATTTTTTAATCAATGATGATAAAAGAAATGAGTTTATCTTCAAAAAAGTTTGTTGAAGATGTACAATAGAAAATTATACAATAGAGTATTAATTAAAATGGCCAAAAAAGGGACAAGAGTTGTAGTGACCCTGGAATGTACTGAAGCAAGGACAAGCTCAGATCCTAAGAGATCAAATGGTGTCTCAAGATATACTACTGAAAAAAATCGTAGAAATACAACTGAACGATTAGAATTGAAAAAATTTAACCCTCATTTAAACAGAATGACCATACACAAAGAAATTAAGTAATCAAATTAAATCATGCCTAATTCAATTTTTAAAAAACAATTATCACCTATCAAACCTGGAGACCCTATTGACTATAAGGATGTAGAACTACTAAAAAAATTCATAACTGAGAGAGGTAAAATCCTACCAAGAAGGATGACAGGTTTAACCTCTAAGCAACAAAGAGATCTTACGTTAGCAGTAAAACGAGCTAGGATTGTTGCTCTTTTACCCTTCGTAAATCCTGAAGGATAGTTTCATATTGAATATAGTTGGCACTATAATTAATATCTCAAATATTTGAAAGATTTAACTAATTTAAAAACATATATTATTGACTCTGATGATCCACATGAGGTCGATGATGCTATTTCATTAGAAATAAATGAAGAAAATAAAAAAAATTTATGGATACATATTAGTAACCCATGCAAACTCTTTTTGCATGACTCTAATGTCGATTTAGATGCAAGAAAGAGAAATAGCAGTTTATATTTAATTGATCAATATGTCCCAATGCTACCTATAGATATTCTTGAAAAGGCAAATCTAGCTCAAAATAAAGTTTCAGAAACTATTAGTGCAGTAATAGAATTCAATGACGATGGATCAATAAATAATTATGAAATAACTGAAGCAATAATAAAACCAAAATATCAATTAACATATGAAGATGCAAATGAAATATTAGAATTAGAACCTAAAGAAGAAACAGAATTAATTGAAATTAAAAATATATTAGAGAAAAGTATTTCATTCAGAAAGAAACAAGGTGCAATTATTTTTGAAAGTCCTAATAACAAAATTAAATTAGATAATGATAAGATTGTACTAAATAAATTAGAGAAATCATTATCACAAATAATAGTTGCAGAATCAATGATATTAATGGGTTATGTAACAAGTTTATTTATAGAAAAATATAATTTAGCGGCTGCTTTTAGAATTCAGAAAATAAATTGTAATCCATCTGAAATACTTAATAGATATAATGATAGTGATATCAAATATATAATATTAAAACAATATATGGGAAAAAGTTACATAACAACTAAACCAGGATTCCATGAATCATTAGGTCTTAGAATGTATGTACAATGTACTTCACCATTAAGAAGATATCTTGATTTAATTATACAAAGGCAAGTATATAATAAAATTAACAATTACAAACTACTTAGTAAGGATTCTGTCTCTAAGATTATTGATTATTCAAAGAATAGACAATCAGAAAATAATAATATTTTTAAAAATAATAAATATAAGTATTTAACATTATTTTTTAATAATGAAAAAAAACCTTTTTATAAAATAAAATTTGTTAAGTGGATTAATCATAAAAAAAATATTGCTTTGGTTTATTTTCCAGATTATTCACTAGAAATACTTATTAATCTTTTTGTATCAATAGAAATATATAGTAATAAAATGTATAAAGTTAAATATATTATAAATGATAGTAATCTTTTAGAGTTTATTTATTAATAAGATAATAAATAATATAGGTTGTTATTAGTTTAAAAAATATCTGTTAGTATTAATAAAAAAAGCTTTATGACTTTTGTCATTACTACCCCTTTATACTATGTTAATGATAAACCTCATTTAGGAAGTGTATATACAACCATAATTTGTGACTCAATAGCTAGATATAAAAGGCTTGCAGGTGAAGATGTTATTTTTATCACTGGTGTTGATGAACATGGTTTGAAAATACAAAGAACAGCAAATAAAAAGGGTATTGAACCAAAATCACATTGTGATGAAATATCAGAAGTCTTTAATAATAATTGGAAAAATTGGAATATATCCTTTGATAAATTTATAAGAACAAGCTCAAAAAATCATGAATTTGCTGTTAATGAATTTTATGAAAGAGTAAAAGCATCAGATGATATCTATATGGGAGTTCAAAAAGGTTGGTATTGTGTCGGTTGTGAAGAATTTAAGGATAATCCAGAAAACTCATCAACATACAAGTGTCCCATACATCAAAAAAATCTAGAATGGAAAAATGAAGAGAATCTCTTTTTTAGGCTTTCAAAATATCAAAAAGAAATTGAGAAAATAATCAACCAACCATCTTTTATAGAGCCAACTGAAAGAAAAAATGAAATTATAAATTTTGTATCTAGAGGTTTAAAGGATTTTTCAATTTCAAGAACAAATGTCACATGGGGAATTCCTGTCCCTGGTTACGATAACCATACCTTTTATGTATGGTTTGATGCATTACTTGGATATGTAAGCGCTATTAGCTCTGATGCGACAGAACATTTATTGGAAAAATCAATTAAAGGAGGATGGCCAGCTGATGTTCATTTTATTGGTAAGGATATACTGAGATTCCATGCTGTATATTGGCCTGCAATGCTCATCTCTGCCAATATGAAAGTTCCTAAAAAGGTTTTTGGGCATGGGTTTCTTACAAGAGAGGGACAAAAAATGGGTAAAAGCTTGGGAAATGTACTCGACCCTGATTTATTGCTTACAAAATATGGAAATGATCCTGTAAGGTGGTACCTCATTAAAGACATATCATTAGGAAATGATGGAGATTTTCAAGATAAAAGATTTGTTGACATTATCAATAATGACTTAGCTAATACAATTGGAAATTTATTAAATCGAACATCGTCTATGTCTAGAAAATGGTTTGATAATAAAGTGCCAAATAATGAAAAAATTTTAAGTGAAAATAAATTAGAGAATTCTGCCAAAATTGCAGTTGAAAACTATATTTATAACTTTGATAATTACAAATTAGATCTAGCCGCTAATGAGGTACTTAGCCTAGCAATTAATACAAATTTGTATTTGAATGATAATCAGCCATGGCTGTTAATAAAAGAGAAAGATAATCTACCTCAAGTTAAACAAATTATTTATAACGTTTTAGAGAGTACTCGAATAATAGGATTGTTATTACTTCCTTTATTGCCCGAATTATCTACAAAAATCAATGAACAACTTGGATCTATATACAGAGAAGAAATTCCTTGGAAACAACAATTAAGTTGGGGATTATTAGTAGGTAACTCGAGTCTTCCTAAACCCACTCCAATCATAAATAAACTGGAGTATGAGCAACATTTATAAATTAATAATTTTTTTTCCGTTATTTATGCTTGGTTGCGCCCCAAATTTAATTGATGAAAATAAAGTTATACAAAAAATAGACAGTTTAGATATGACTATTTTCTCTAAAAGTGGAAATAAAATATATTCAATTACCAGTCCTTATTCAAGTTACGACAATATTGAATTAAAATTCGAATTAAAAAAACCTATCATTAATATTCTTAATGGGGAAGAAACTAAATATATTATTAGTTCAGAAGAATCAACATTATCTGACAACAATAAACTCCTGAAATTAAAAGGGAATGTTAGATTAAAAATTTTTAAAAAAGATGAGGATATTTTATATGCAGATAATTTTATTTGGAATATAAATAATACTAACTATCTATTAGAGGGTAATGTAAGATTTGAAAATCAAAATATCATCTTAACTTCAGGAAAAGCTATATTGGATTCAGATGACATAATTGAATTTTTTAATCCAGTAAAATATATAATAAAAGACCAAAATAACGAAAATAAATTTGAAATAAATTCAGAAAATGCTTACTATAATTTAAATACCGAATCAGTAAGTTTTAAGGCAAAAGATAAAAGAGTTAAATCAATAATTTATTTTTAAATTTTATTTTTTGTGAAAATATTATTAATTTTTTTGGACCAATTATTAATCCATTTTTCATCAGACTTCGTAAAACACTTAGCACTCCAGCCTCCTATCAATATAAAAGCCTTATTATTAATAGGTACAACTAAGATAGATGGAATTTCTGCACAAAAATTAAAAAATTCATCTCTTCCAGGATAAAATTTAGTATTTGCTAATGATATTAATTTCATATCTTTAATAGATCTCAGACAAGTTTCCCCAGGCTTAAAATCATTACTTGAAGTTATTCCCCTCCTCAATATATTAACGCCATCATTGTGGATTAATATTGCTGCTGCTGCTGTAGAAGTTAATATCGCTTCAGAACCCCATGCAAGTTCATCAATAACTTCATCCGGCATATTTCTATCGAAGAGAAACTTATTTTCTCCTTTTAAAGCAGCTTTCTCACCAGCTAATGGTTCGAATTGTTTAAATAAAAAACCTATCAAAATAATAATTAGTGAAGCTATTGCAGCTAACACTTGTGCTCTTTCAAGTTCAGGAGTGATTGTTTCTATTGAAGTGAAATTTGCTATTTGAAAAATAAAGAGTATTGCACCGACTATTATTAATGATTTCCCATTGAATCCCATATTTTAAATATGTTATTTCTAATTAAATTATGCAAATATTATATTGTTTAGTAGATGTAAAATTACTCAAACATATGGTTTTTAATATATAATTAATCAAAACATTCAAAAATGAAACTAAACATCAATAAATATATATTTTCCCTTCTCTTTACTGGCTTAATTTTTATTATCCCCTCCACTACGTACGCAAACGAAATTAGTAGCATTTATAAACATTTTGGTATTACTCAACAGAAGACTGTTATAAGTTATGAAAAAAGTCAGCCTTCATCAATTGATAACCCTGTAGTTGATCCAAATTTTAACACTATGAGATCAAAAGATACTGAGAGTTCAACTGCTACTTATATAGTTATTGGATTGTTAGTTGCTGCTACGATTATTCCTTTAGCAACATGGTGGTATTTCTCTAAATAATAGAGAATTTATGAGTGCCAAAGATTTAAGTATTAGTGATTATTCATCTCATATAGTTTTTATTACAGGGGGGACAAAGAGTGGAAAAAGTGAATTTGCGGAGCATCTAGCAAAAGAGATAAAAAAATTATCATATGTTGCCTTATCTGAAAACAATTTGGATGATAAAGAATGGCAAGATAAAATAAATTTACATCGGAACAGAAGACCAAAAGAGTGGAAATTAATAGAAACGACAGATCTATTAAATACACTAAGAAAAGAAGAAGGTCCCTTATTAATAGATTCGATTGGCGGATTTGTTATGGAAATTATTGGAAAGGAACAAAATGAATGGTCAACAAAAATGAATGTACTTATAAGTCTCTTAATGAAAAGAAAAAGCATAACATTTATTGTTGGAGAACAAGTAGGTTGGAGTCTGGTCTCAGAATATAAAATTGGTAATACTTATATTGAAAGAATCGGCGAGCTTCAAAAGAGAATAACTAAAATATCAAAGGATAATTGGCTGGCAATAAACGGCAGAGCAATCAAAATAGATGAAATAAGTATTGAAATACCAACTTAATTTGGAAGTCGCTCTTTTTGAACCTAGAATAACAAAATACTGGCAATATTGCCAGATCATGTGCAGCATTTAATATACCGTTAAATCTTATAGAGCCCTTGGGTTTTAAACTAGAAGATAAATATTTAAAAAGAGCAGGATTAGACTATTGGCCTTTAGTTACTATTAATAAATATGAAAATTTTGATAATTTTTTAGCGTCAAAAGCAAAAAAAAGAATAATTTCTTTCAGTAAAAAAAATGGATTATATTTGAGTGATTTTAAATTTAATAAAGATGATATTTTGCTATTTGGGAGAGAAGATTCAGGATTGCCAGATTCCATTATTGATAAAAGCGACTTTTTAATATCAATATTTATGCCTAATTTACAGGTTGGAAACAATGATCAAAAAGGTGTTAGGAGCTTAAACCTTTCTGTAGCATGCGGAATTGCTATATATGAGGCCCACAAACAAATAAATTTTCAAAAATGGTAATTAAGTACAATCAATACCTTACAATATTTCCATGTCTCGGTAGCTCAGCTGGTTAGAGCGGCGGATTTATAGCAGCTCGACAGTAGTTTTTTATATTTTTTGAGATTCATTTTACTAGATAGATTTAAACAATGTCAGAAATTATTACATGAGAAATCTAAGCCAAAGATAATGTCATCCATAGATAAAACCATTCAATGGAACCCAGATAATAAGAACAATGATTTAGGAGTATGTGTAAATAACACAACCCTTGGCGCTTGGTTAAATCAAAGAAATAGAAGACAGCTTCCAGATTGGTTTGCATCTGTACCTGAGATTAATGGAGAGAATACAAAGGATGCACCACAAAAACGTATAACTGCGTATGATTTGCGTCATACATGGGCTATACGAATAGCTACAGATAAAGAATGGAATCATATAAGCAACGAGAAAGCTGCCGCAGCTATGGGTCACGATATTGATGTACATACAAAGAACTATCAAAGATGGATTTCAACAGAATCTAAGAAGAAAATATTTATGGATTCAGTAGAAATTAAATAAATATATTGCTTATTAAACCTGTAAAATAGTAAAGTTACAGACACGTCTCAGTAGCTCAGTTGGTTAGTAGCGCCGGATTCATAGCCCGGAGGTCGGCAGTTCAAGTCTGCCCTGAGACATTTCATTAAAAGCTAAGCTATGACAACTCTAGAGTGGTTAGTAGTTAAGCATAACGAGTTAATAATTAAGACGCAAAAGACGTTTAAACTTACCGACTATTGATTGCTATGGTTTGTATTCTTTAAAGGTTTTATTCTGGCTTTAGTACTCAAATATTATTATTTTGATAGATACTTTTTTGCCAGTTATTGATTCATTTATAGACATTAAAAAAGAGACTGACTGCCTTGTATGGAAATCACCCTCATGGTTTTTGCTTAGATCTGTATAGATCAAGATGAAATTACAATAATTATTTTCTTATGTATATACGTAGTTATGCTGATTTATTTTTTATAAGCAGATCCAACAGGTTAGCAGAGATATTTCTCTAAGTGATCTACATGCCATAGGATTGTGCTTCTAGAATTTCTAGCAAACTTACGGATGTAATGATGACCATAGTTAAGGTATTTCATATGCTTACTTAGTGTTCTTCTACATAGTTTTAAGTAATTAGTTATTTCCTATGTTGTGTACCATGGACTATTTTTTTGAATTACAACTGTTGTCATAAAGTGGATTAAAAATTAAGTGTTTCTGAGTGAGTTAATTAAACGGAAAACTCAAACGTTTTTAGTACCTTCTTAGGGCGTGCGAGATGAGTGTGAGAGTGAAAATATGGTCTAAAATTATGGATTATTCTTGTAATATTTCATCGGGGTTGCGTCTCATTTTGTGCCTTGGCACGGTCTCCTTAGACTTCATTTCGGATACGAATATTATAACATATTTTAGTGGGTATAGCAACAATCAAAAGCAAGTTATAGTAATTGTTTTTAATTAGTTCCATAGCTAAAAAATCATAATTTTTTTGCATTAAAAAAGAGGGTTTAACCCCTCCCTTTTTAGACCATAATTAAGCAAAAGTTTAGGAATCTACTAATTCCATTTCTTTTTGAGCGTGCCTAATTCTTTCTTCAAAGACAGTTCTTCTATATGGAGTTACTTCTCCATTTTTAGTAGCCAAAAGCTGGGCTTGATGAAGCCTATTGGCTCTTTTGATTTTGTCTCTAATGAGTACGAGGTTATTCATGACCTAAGCAGTTAATGGAAATCCCGTTCCCTATTTCCATGTCATGCGTCCAGATATAACTAGGATGAACGTATATAAAACAATAACATTATATAGTTAGTATTGTGACGATAATTCTCACTAAATTTTTTTACCTAATAAAAAAAAGGATAGTTGAAAAAAAATTAAACTTTCTCTTATATGGACAAAACAGATGAACTTTGGGAGGATAGAGACAAGAATGAAGGAAAAACATGATTACTAAATGGGATGACGATGCCTGGCAGAAAGAGTTCTTGGATATGAAGTCACATTCTCCTTCAGATGTAAGACTTCTGATGCAAGGTGCAAAAGGATTCAGAGATTCTTGGCACTTAGGTTCTCTGCATGAAGAATACAAAATAATGAAAAGGCGAGAATATCAACATCATCATTAACTAGATAACGAATATCAAAATACAAAAAGCCAACTTTAGTATCAAGCTAAAGGTGTAATAAGTGAATTTCATATACAAAAAAAGGGCGTTAGCTTCGCCCCAAAAAAAACCTTGATGATCCCCATCACCCAGACTTTTTTACATTCTAGCACTACATATGGTGTTTTTAAGTATTAAAAATTACCTAGTGATGGTGTTGTTTGTTTC
The DNA here is from genome assembly GCA_003209375.1 of Prochlorococcus sp. AG-459-N19. GTDB lineage: Bacteria > Cyanobacteriota > Cyanobacteriia > PCC-6307 > Cyanobiaceae > Prochlorococcus_A. The sequence continues at coordinate 26,336 of QCRF01000013.1, forward strand.
TATTTAATTTGTCATGATAGAAATCCCCATCATCCAGGCTCGAAAGGGTCTTTTTTTTTGGCTATCTCAAAATTTACGTGAAGGTTTCTAACAACAACATAAAAGAGTCTATTTAGTTACATAAAAAATTCATTGCAGAGCAATAGGATACTTTTACTAAAAATAAAGTATTCAATATGTCATCACATAATCAAACTAACGATATTTATCCATGGGATTATCAAATAGGAGATGATAATTTCCAATTAGAGCCTTGGATTTTAGAGAAAGGAAAAGAATATGTGTCTATTATGAAAAATATTGATAACAAAGGTTTTTTTTATTTACAAAAGAATGGAGAGAAACGTCTCTCTCTTAAAGCTTTACAAATAAAATCTACCTATAAACAATTGATAAATTTTGGATATAAGCTACGAATAACTAATTTCTAAATTTTTAAGGATATATTTTACTAAGTTTAACTCTAGTTTTACAAAATTAATAAGAATCGAAGAGCTAGCGGCAACCACATACATAGAAGAAGCATTAGTAAAAGAGCAATAACTATCCACTTATGGATCTATATTTACAAATCGACACATAATACGTTAAAATGATTGTCCTAGATGGAGGAATGGACTAGAGATGACACAGTCAAAACTTGAAGAATTACTGAAGATAGACACCGAATCATATAACCTTTTACGAGTACTCCATATGTTCATGAAGTTGGATAAATCTCAGGATGTTCCACTACAAGCAATGGCAGTATTTTGGTTTGTAGCAACCTATAAAAATTGCAGTAAAAAGAATATTGAGGAACACTTTAATATGAGTAAAGCTAGTGCATCAAGACTCACAGACTATTTAAGTAGATATCACAGACTAGGCAAAGCTGGCTTAGGTTTAATTTCAAAAGAATCAGATCCAAAAGATAAAAGGAGAACACTTTTGAAACTAACTAGGAAAGGAAAGGATTTAATAGAAAAGTCTTTTAGTACCCTTTATGAAGACGTAAAGGATTATGAAATAGATTATGAGGAGTAATGAATACTTGCAACTCTATTAATTCCATAGCCCTAGGAAAACTTTTAAAGAAATATAATTTGACCCCTAAGAATAAGCAGAAAGTGATTTTATTAGCCCAACGGAAAACCGCAACATGGTCTGGTCTCCATAGACTTGCTAGAAAACTAAAATTTAAGCAGTCATTAGTAGATCAGCATCAACAGCAACAACAGTAACCATGGAATTATCTACCACTTCACCTACTACAGTATTAGAACCAAAGAAAGCAAAACAAAAATATCCAGAAGCAAGAGTGATTGTTCTTGATGATAATTTTAATACGTTTCAACATGTAGCAAACTCCCTTTTGGCAATAATTCCAGGAATGAGTGAAAAGAGATCATGGGATCTAGCCATTAAAGTAGACAAGTCAGGTTCCGCAGAAGTATGGAGGGGTAATTTTGAACAAGCTGAATTTTATCACGAGCAACTAGTTAGTAAAGGTTTAACTATGGCTCCAATTGAAAGAACTTAAGATTTAATTGAGAGTAATGTAAGAATTTACTTTAATAAATTAAGCAAAGACAAATAAAAAGTTAAATTTCTGGGGTTTGATGTAAAAGCATTTTATAAATTAAATCGAAATTAAATATTTGGAGAAGATGTATGGAAATTAAAAAAGTGATAAAACTTGAACCATTGAATTTCTACTCAAATGATATGACTCTAACTAAAGATCAGCTAGTTCATAATCACTTGAAGTTGACATATCAAAAAAACTTAGTTTCTGATCTAGATCAAAAACATAAAACATGGGCTAAAGAAGATGTAGCAAATTAATTTTACTTGTGATGAGAGTGTTTTAATATATTTAATTTCTAAAAATTAATGGGTTTACTTTTTGATGATTTATATTAACTAGGTATATTTTTATTTTAAAAAGAAGGTTTAGATATTTTGAAAAAGATTTTTGCATTTATATTAATTCTAATATTACCTGCATATGCTTACGCAGGCTTTCCTGAAGGTGAGAAGGGTTACGATTTAAATAAAATAGAAAAGTCATTCAAACTTCCATGTAGTGCAATTGGAAATGATCAATGTCTTGCAAGAGCAGTAGCTATGGGAGGTTGTATTTATAGTTTTGAAATTAACAAAGGGAAGGAAAATGAAGACGCCTTAAAAAAATCAGATGAAGTTTTAATTGCACTTTTAGATGGAAACAGTTTAGATATAAATAATATGTTTGAAAATGATGGATCAATTAAAAATGATATTAGATCTGAAGTAATTAGCAGAATTAATTCTTGTCGTGAAGCTACTAAAAAAGCAATACCTAATTTAGTTAAGTTACCTGATGGGATGGAAATGACCGAAGAGAGACTTGAAAGTTTGACTAATACATATCCTCAGTACTATCTATACATGTTTGAACAAATGAGAAATGGCAAATAATTACTTCTTATTCTTAAATCCTTTTTTATACATATATGTGACAGAAATGTATTGATACAACATAAATATAATTATACAGGACTAATTTCTTTACATTAATTAATATTAATGTTACATTAGTTAACATAAATTACTTTTATAAGAATGACCCCTGAAGCAGAAAGATTTAACGGCTGGGCAGCAATGCTCGGTTTCGTTGCAGCTGTTGGCGCATACGTAACAACAGGTCAAATTATTCCTGGTTGGTTCTAATGACAAACACAAAAACTGTTGAGAAGGAAAAGGTTATAGCTGAGAAGCTTAACGGAAGATTTGCAATGATGGGCTTTATTGCTCTTGTTGGAGCTTATCTAACAACAGGACAAATTATTCCTGGCTTTGTGTAATGCTTGAGGCAGGGATTAACACTTGGATTAATACTATACTTTTTCCTTTTATGCCAGTCATAACAGTATTTATTGTTAGTGCATTAATGTTGAGTGATTTACCATGGAATGATGATGATGACGATGATGATGGTGGTGGATTAATCTCCCCAGTGTATAACTACGTTCCTCAAGGAGCTTAGAGGATATATATCAAAATGAATTTCATCTGATCTTTAATTAAATCAGCCCCTCGAACTGTAAAAATTTATTCACTTTTTTTAAAAGAACAAATAAAAAATGGAAAACTCAAAACCAACTTATTGGCAAAATGCTGAAAGAACTAATGGAAGAATGGCAATGATGGGCTTATTCGCATTGGTAGTAAACTACGGTCTTTTTGGCTGGATCATTCCAGGTATTTTTTAAAATGAATATAGACATTTTCTTAATCTCCTTCTTTACATATCTATTAGTACCAGTGGTAATGATAGCTAAAGGAAAAAAAGCAACTAATTAAAAAAATGAATTTAGGTATTCTTTTTCTCCTAGTTAATGCAACTGGATCAATCACTTTATCCGAATTGGATTGGATTGCAGATCATCAATCAGAATTTTCAAGATTAGATATGGCACTACTTTTAAAAATTGGTCGCCTTATGGATGAAGGGATAATAGAGCTTGACTGTAGATTGCAAGCTTAATTTACTTATATAAAATCATCATGAGCTTGCTTTTAATAATATGGGCAAGCTTTTTCTATTTTCCATTCGTAATGAGTGTGTCTTATAACTTAATTTTATTTCTAATAACTTATTATGGGCTTCAGTTATCTCCACGCAACTGTCTTATGACAACCATATATTTATCCTAGGAATGCTGTCTTAGTATTTATTGATTGAAAATATATACCTCTTCCCGTACCTAATAGTTCATCTAACCGCCCTATAAATTTCATGAAGTTAGGAGGACAATATAGGTATAGATCTAGGAGGTCTAAATGAAACTATTCAATCAATTCACTATCCTTCCAAGATACCTAAAAGCATTTAATTATGCTGGAAACCGAATGGAAGAAACGACAAGAAATCTTGATAGAGATAACCATTTATTTGAAGACTATTGGAAGAGGGAATGCAGAGAACATCCAACTAATCAGCATTGTTTAGTCTATTGCGACTGAGAATTTCAACCTTAAGGGTTGACAGCTGAGTATAAATACTCTATAAATAAAGTGTAGTTAATGCTACCAAATCGTCCGATCTACCATTAGATAGACCGCAGTACGACTCAAGCCATAGGACGGGGACTTGAGCAAGACAAGGAGCTGCATCATGGTAAACATGTATTTCAACGGCAAATCTTTCGTATATTGCAAGAGCCAAGAAGAGAAAACAATAAAGCTTACTTATAGAGGATCTAGTTACTTGAGATAAATAAATCCCATATCTATTAGATATTTAATAATCCATTTTTTTAGAGGTACTATGCTATGAAATTTACTAATTCTCCATTTACCATACTCGACAAGAATATGAACGCATTAGATTATCAAAAAAGAAATCTTATAAATGAGGACTGTTGGGGAAGGGAAAATGATAATCAAACAAAAGAAGATTTTAAATAAAGTACCTTTTGCCTTTTGCAGATAGATAATACTTTGTTTATTTTGTTTTACAAAGAATATAAAGCCAGCCAAAGAAAGTAGCAAAAGCAATTATTAAAGCAATACTGTTATTGAATGGACTTAAATATCTTTCTATCAAAAGTGGTATATATAGAATCACCAAATACCAATAAAGAGTAGATAGTAATCCAAACAATAAAGCCAGAAGAATATAAAAAGGTAAGATATATAATCTTCTTTTTTTTATTCTTTCCTCTGTAATATTTTCGGTTAAACCAATTCTTGACCAATAACCACCATTTAATTGGAGAAAAAACTTTAAAAATATTCCGTAAGTATTTATAAAAAATCTTGATAGAGCAAATAAAGGTGAAATTATAAATCTTTGCATTAATTTTAAAAATTTAATTAGTTAAGTTACCTTTTATAAATAAATTTTTGAATGTCTTCGAATAGGTTAGATTTTGATTTAAAAAATTCATTACTTTTTAAATAAGATTTTCCTTTTTCTATATTTTCAATTCTTTTTTTATAAGAATTTTCATCTAAATTTTTTTGCATAAAAAAATAGTCGGACTCTTATTTTGAATAATGCTCACAAAAAAGCGGTTACCTTAAATACAAAATTTATTTTCTTTTTTGAATTTCTTAACACTCAAACTAAAGATCTAAAAAATAGTTTCTTTCTTAAATTTCTAATATTAAATATGAAAAATAAATTAAAAATAAAATTTTTAGAAAAAAGATAATTTAGGTAGGAAACACTACATCAATTACCATTCAGAACTAATTAGTTTGTAGATATAAATCTATTTCGAATAATTATGGAATTCGCTAAAAAATTCATGACCGAAAAAGCTGAAAAGCTTAACGGTAAAGCAGCAATGCTTGGAATGCTCGCTCTTATAGGGGCATACTATTTTACTGGTCAAATTGTTCCAGGTATTTTCTAAGGAAGAGCTCATTAAAACTTTTTGGGGTTGGTAATTTTCAGCCCCTTTTTTTATTTAATGATTAAGAATCTCTAGATATCTTGTTTTTCATATCTTCAATATACTTGATTAATTTGTCTAACCACCCTGTATTTTCTTCCGGTTTTAGATATATAATTTTTGGTTGATTAATTTCAAGTGTCTCGAAATCTCCACTCATAAATTCTTCTTGTATATTTGTTTAGCTACATCTTTGTTCTAATTGATTTGACTAAAACACTACGTATCTAATGTGTGCGGTTTGAAGAACATTTAGGTACGGAAAGAGGTATGTTTTTTTAGTAATTTAAACCTATGGCTGAATTAGATTAATAATATGGTTGTTATGAATCAGTTGCATTGCT
>QCRF01000014.1 GCA_003209375.1 Prochlorococcus sp. AG-459-N19
AAACAGCCTCTGTATAAATATCGTTATTTATTATTATTCCTCCAAAGGGAGCTCTTAATTTCCTTCTTATTTTTAAATAAATATCTAAAGGATTATAGTTTTTGGAAGATTCAATTTCGCATTTAGTTGTTAGGTTTGCTTGAAATATATCCCCTAGAGAAATTAACTTTTTCAAATTTAGAATATTTTTCTGAAATTTTTCAGCCATTTCGTCCAAATTTATTTTTGAAAAATCAAAATTCAAATTTGTTTTAATAATATTTTCCTCTTCAATAATTTTTATATTGTTGATTATATTTTTATAATTCATCAGTTCAGATGAGTTTGTGCCTTCGATAATTATTTCTTTTTTCATTAGATTACATTTAATGATTGGATCATATGATGCAATCCATAAAGTGGCCATATTAGATTTTCGCCAAGGGTTTTTGGGTTCTATGTAAACTCCAGCTTCATAACTTAACCATCCGATCCAAAATCCTTTATCAATATTTTTTAAATTATTAAATGGATTATTAGTTTTGTCTAAGTTATTGATATCTCTTGATTGGATTATTTTTTTTGGTTTAATTCCTATTATTGACCATTCCCCATTTTCTTTGCCATCACTGTCTAACCAGGCTAATCCTTTATTTCCGAATTTGTTTGTTAGTTGATGCGTAATCAGTGCTGGATCTATCCATTTTTCTAGAATTATTTTTTTTATTTTCATTATTTATTATTTTTATTAAGCCATTTTTCATAAGCGGCATTTCTAATTCTGCAGCTATCACACTTGCCGCATGGTTTTGAATTACCCGAATAACAACTCCATGTTTTATCTAAAGGGACATGATTAGCAAAAGCTAATTTAATAATTTCCTCTTTATTTAAATCTAATAGTGGTGTCCAAAGTTTTATTGGATTATTTTCTCTTCCTCTTTTATTGGCTAAATCTGCTAATTCTTGAAATTTTTTAATGTAGTCAGGTCTGCAATCTGGATAACCAGAATAATCTAGTGCATTAACTCCTAATCCTATAAAATCAGCATCTATTGCTTCGGCATAACTTAGTGCAACGGAAATAAATATAGTATTTCTCCCAGGAACATAAGTATTAGGAATTTTATTAGTTTGTACTCCTTCTATCGGGATATTTTTTTGAGTATCAGTTAATGACGAGCCTCCCCATAAAGATAAGTCAAGCTTAATGATTTTAAATTCTTCGATATCAAAGTGTTTTGCAATTATTGATGCAGAATTTAATTCTTTTTTATGGCGTTGACCGTAGTCAAATGAAAGGCCAAAAATTTTAGCTTCGGATTTTTTTGCGATACCAGTAACTGTAGAAGAATCTAAACCTCCAGATAATAAAACTACTATCGATTTATTTTTAAGAGTCATATGATTTCAATCAATTTTTAAGTATTTGTGAGTTTGAAGGCTCAATTTCCAATCGGGGTTATTTTTTACGAAATCAATAGCAAGAGAAAAACCATTCGCATTGTTCCAAGCTGGCTGTAAATAAAAAATTTTATCTTCTTTTTTTAAGGCATCTTCGCTTTTAGAGAGTTGATATTGTTTTAAAGTTTCTTTTTTTATTTGAATAGCAAATTCAATATCTTCTATTTCATTTATGATTATTTTGATTTCATTACAGTTTTTTAAAAAATAATTTTTTGGAGGTGAGTGTCTTTTAGGAGATAAAGTAATCCAGTCATAGCTTCCTGATATCGAATTAACTCCACTAGTCTCAATATGAATCTTCATTGGCTTTTGTTCTTCTCCCAATGTCATTTTTTTTATGGCTTTGCAAAAATTATCCAAGTTATGTTGTAAAGGTTCTCCTCCTGTAATAACGCAAAAAGATGCTCCTTTTTCTCTGGCAATTTTTATGCGATCTATTATTTTTTCAATTGATATAGAGGGGTGTTTTTTCTCGTCCCATGAATTCTTGGTATCGCACCATGAACATCCAACTTTACATCCGGCTAATCTTACAAAAAAAGCACTTTTTCCAGCGTGATAACCTTCACCTTGTAATGAATGAAATTGTTCGACTAAGGGTAAAAAATTTGTCATTTTCATTCAAAAAAATAAAGAATATTAATTTGATTGAGTTAACTTATCTTGAGAAGCTTTTATTAAACCTTTAAATAAAGGATGAGGTTTGCCAGGTCGTGATAAAAACTCAGGATGATATTGACATGCTAAGAAGTATGGATGATTTTCTAACTCAATTAACTCAACTAATCTGCCATCTGGTGATGTACCACTAATTTTATATCCAGAATCTAAAAAACTTTGTTTGTAGTAATTATTAAATTCGTATCTATGCCGATGTCTCTCATAAATAACATCCTCATCATATAATTTTTTTCCAGTTGTATTTTTTGTCAATCTACATGGATAAACTCCAAGTCTCATTGTCCCACCTAAATCAACTACATCTTCCTGTTCTGGTAATAAATGTATCACTGGATTGGGAGTGTTTGGGTTTAGTTCTGAACTAGATGCATCTGGAAGATTAGCTACATTCCTTGCCCATTCTATAACTGCACATTGCATACCAAGGCACAAACCTAAAAAGGGAATTTTATTTTCTCTTGCGAATTTTATAGCTGAAATTTTTCCATTGACTCCTCTATTGCCAAATCCCCCGGGTACGACAATTGCATCAACTTCATTTAAGTAAGTTTCTGCTGAATTTTTTTCTATCATTTCAGCACTTACCCAATGTAAATCTAATAAAGCCTTTTGTTCAATGCATGCATGTCTTAAAGCTTCAACAACGGATAAATATGCATCTCCAAGTTCAATGTATTTACCTACTAAAGCAACTTTAATTGGATCTCCAGGATTTCTTAGGTTGTGTATTAGTTGTTCCCAATTTTTCAAATCACATTTTTTATCTTCAAGGTCTAAATACTTCAGGGTTTCTTTGCATAAACCTTCTTTTTTTAAAGAAAGAGGTACAGAATAAATACTGTCTGCGTCTAAAGCTTCAATTACAGAGTTCATACTGACACCGCAAAAACCACTAAGTTTCTTTTTAAGAGCTTCATTGATAGATTTATCACTTCGGCATACCAGTAAATCAGGCTGAATTCCAATTGATCTTAATTCTTTTACTGAATGTTGCGTTGGTTTAGTTTTTATTTCGCCAGAGGTTTTGATGTAAGGAAGTAATGTTACGTGTATGTATGCAACATCGTTCCTATTGACATCATTTTTGAATTCTCTTATTGCCTCTAAAAAAGGTAGAGATTCAATATCACCAACTGTTCCACCAATTTCAGTAATAATAATATCTGCATTACTGTTGGCGGCTACTCTATGAATTCTTTCTCTTATTTCTCCCGTTATGTGAGGTATTACTTGCACAGTTCCACCGTCATAATTACCTCTTCTTTCTTTATTGATAACTGCTTGATAGATAGATCCCGTAGTCACACTATTTAACCTAGTCATTGCAGTATCAGTAAATCTTTCATAGTGACCTAAATCTAGATCGGTTTCAGCCCCATCTTCGGTTACAAATACTTCTCCATGTTGGAAAGGGCTCATTGTTCCTGGATCAACATTTAGATATGGATCTAGTTTTAATATTGAAACACTATACCCTCTGGACTTTAATAATCTTCCTAAGCTTGCAGCTACTATTCCTTTACCAATGCTAGAAACTACTCCTCCAGTGACAAATACAAATTTTGACATTAAATATTTTTAATTAAGCACATCCTCCTTATATTTTATTTAAACAAAAAACTTTTAGAACATCCATATATATTCTTATTCATCAATTGTTATTTCAATATCTAATTCTTTTAATTGTGATTCAGAGACATTTGAAGGTGCATTTGTGAGAAGACATTTTGCTTGTTGATTTTTTGGAAAAGCAATGGTTTCTCTGATTGAATCTGCACCAATGATCAGCATGGTAATACGATCCAATCCAAACGCTATTCCACCATGAGGAGGAGCACCCATTTCTAAGGCTTCTATTAAAAATCCAAATTTTTCATCAATCTCTTTATCAGTAAGTCCTACCGTTTTCAGAACCTCTCTTTGTAAGTTCGCTTCATGAATACGTAAAGAGCCACCTCCCAACTCCAATCCATTAAGAACTAAGTCATAAGCATTTGCTGTAGAGCTCTCAATTTCTTTTTTTAAGTTTTCAGAATCTTTAGATTTTATATTTTTTGGAGAACAAAAAGGATGATGTAAAGCCTCATATCTATTTTCCTCTTCATTTCTCTCAAACATCGGGAAGTCAGTTACCCATAAGAAATTCCATTTACTTTTATCAATGAGATTTAAGTCTTTTGCGATGTATTGTCTAACTCTGTCTAATGACTGATTGACAATTTGTTTATCTCCAGCTCCTAAGAGGATTAAGTCTCCATCTTTTGCTTCTGTGATTTTTAAAATATCAGCTATATGCTCTTCACTTAAATTATTTTTAATTGCCCCAATAGTCTCAAGCTCATCTCCTTTGACCCTTATAAAGGCTAAACCACCAGCTCCTGCATCTTGAGCTACTTGGAAAATGTCACCTCCTGGTTTAATTCTTACGTTGCTAATACTTGAATTACCTCCTTTGACTGTTATGGATTTTATATAACCTCCTGACTTAATTGCCTTGGTGAAAATATTAAATCCAATATCACCTAATACTCCTCCTAAGTCTTTTAATAACATTTGATATCTAGTATCTGGTCTATCAGTGCCGTAATTATCCATTGCTGATTGCCATGACATTCTTGGAAAAGCATTATTAAAATTAATATTTAATACTTCTTTCCATATTTTTTTTATGAGACTTTCATTAAAAGAAATTATTTCTTCTTCACTAATAAAGCTCATCTCAATATCTAATTGAGTAAACTCTGGCTGTCTATCTGCCCTTAAGTCTTCATCACGGAAACATTTTGCGATTTGATAATACTTGTCCAGGCCTCCAACCATTAAAAGTTGTTTAAATAGTTGTGGGGATTGAGGTAAAGCAAAAAATTCTCCATTTGAAAGACGTGCAGGAACAAGAAAATCGCGAGCGCCTTCTGGAGTTGACTTTGTAAGTAATGGGGTCTCTACTTCTGTAAATCCAAAATTATCAAGAAATTCTCTAGCAACTTTAATAATCTTATGTCTTGTTTTTAAATTTTCTAGTAATTTTCCCCTTCTTAAATCAAGGTATCTATATTTTAATCTGAGTTCCTCTTTTGTATTTTCATAATCATGTATAGAAACTGGAAAGGGTAAGTTTTTTTTAATTTGGTTGAGAATTTGCAAATCTTTAACCTTAAGCTCTAGCTCTCCAGTACTTAAATTTATATTTATGGAATCTTTGGGCCTTTCATTAATAATTCCGCTAACCATTATTACTGTCTCATTTCTTAGAGTCTCTGCTTGTTTAAATAGATCTGCACCATCATCGGGGTTAATTGTTATTTGTAAGAATCCACTATGGTCTCTTAAATCAATAAAAATTACACCACCATGATCTCTCCTTCTATCTACCCATCCGCATAAATTAACTAATTTACCAATATCTGTATTATTGAGTTCTTTGCAAATTTTGTTTCTCATCTATGTATGATTTATTTATCAATAACTTATAATAATTCTTTAAGGGTAGATTTAGTTAATAATTTTTTTTATAAAACGCTCTTTTTGTTATAACCCCTTTGAATTTTTTGCCTCTTATTAATATTTGAACTTCATTATTTAGTGAGGCATGCGAAGTATTGATGTATGCAAAAGCTATAGCTTGTTGTTTAGTTGGTGACCAACTGCCGCTTGTGATACTTCCAATATTTTCTTCACCTTGAAAAACTGTGCAACCTTTTCTTCCTATTGCTTTACCTTCTATAGAGAGACCAACTAACTTTTTTTGAATACCTAATCTTGACTGCTCTTCAAGAAATCGTCTTCCAAAGAATTCGTGATTATTTTCTAGATGTACTAGCCATCCTAACCCTGCTTCATATGGAGAAGTTTCTTCATTTATGTCTTGACCATAAAGATGCATGCCTGCTTCAAGTCTAAGTGTATCTCTAGCTCCTAAACCACAAGGTGCAACATTTTTGGAAATTGAGAAATCCCATAAATTTATTGCTGCTTTTTTAGATAAAAGTATTTCTAGACCATTTTCCCCTGTATATCCTGTCTTTGAAAAGAAAATTTTTTCTTTAGGTGAAATATGTTCAAAAATTTTATATTCGCATCCAAAGTTAGGGATATGTGAGATCGAAGATTCAATCCATTCTTCAAATAAATCGAATGAGTTTTTTCCCTGAAGTGCTAAAAGTACTTTATCTTTTTTGAAGTTTGTTATCGAAATTTCATGTTTATTTAAATTATTTTTTATCCACTGAAAATCTTCTTTATATCTGCTTGCATTAACAATTAACAATAATTCTGATATGTCATTTTCTTCTATACCAAGGTCATAAATTATTAAGTCATCTATTATTCCTCCTTTTTCATTGAGCATTACTGTGTAAAGCCCCTGACCTTCAGAAAAAGAGTATAAATTAGTAGGAAAAAGTTTTTGAATATAATCCTTTGGATTGATCCCCTTAACAGATATCACACCCATGTGAGAAATATCAAATAATCCTGCTGAAGATCTAACTGATTCATGCTCTTTGATTAATCCTGAAAATGATATGGGCATTTCCCAACCTGCAAAATCTACTAATTTTGCACTAGATTCAACATATTTTGAATAAAGAGGACTTTTTAGCAAATCCATGAAATATTTAGTTTATATTTAGTATTTTTATACTGTAGTTTAGAAATTTTTTATTGCATATTTTCTAATGACAAAATTAAGCTTCTAAGTACTTTGGCTGCAACTATGCTACTTACTCCGCTTTTATCAATTTCTGGAGATAATTCCACAATATCTGAGGCTACAATTCTAAAGTCTTTTAAAGTTTTCAGGATTTCTTCAAAATCATTCCAAAAAAATCCTCCCGGTTCTGGAGTGCCCGTCCCTGCTAATAAACTGGGATCAAACCAATCTAAATCTATTGTTAAATAGATAGGACACTTAGCGTATGGTAAAAGAGCTTGTTTTAACTCATGTGCATTTCCGGCTGGCCAAAAGTTAACTAATTGGTTGTTGTTATGCATAATTTCAAATTCTTCCTTAGTTCCACTTCTAATTCCTACTTGTAAAATTTTCTTTTTAGGTAGTACTTCTAAGCATCTTTTCATAGTACAAGCATGACTATGTTCATTTCCTATATATGATTCTCTTAAATCTGCGTGAGCATCAAGTTGAACCAATATCAAATCTGGATATTTTTTTACTAATGCTTCAACTGCACCTCTTGTAATAGAGTGTTCGCCTCCAAGCATAATAGGACTAAGGCGTTTACTAATTAAATAATTTGTTGCTGATTTAATTGATTCAATAACGGACTTTGAGTCATTTTTATCAATCACTATTGATCCAAAATCAACATACATAATATCCCCTAAGTCTTTTTTTATTTTTGGACAATATGTTTCTAAACAAGAACTTACTTGTCTTATTGCTTCTGGACCAAATCTTGCTCCTGGTTTAAACGAACATGTCCCGTCATAATTAACTCCAAATATACCAATTGAGCAATTCTCAGGACTTCTTTTTGCTCCCATATAAATTGCATTTTCGTTATCAAATAAATTTTTTGTCATCTTATGAATATAGTTCTTTTACAATTTTATTTGGCATCATTTTGAATGCTGCGTTTTGAAAATTTAAATTCCAAATTTCACATCCTTTTTCTATTCTTAGGGCTTCATCATAATTTTGCTTTGATAAATTTAGATCTTCTGAAGAAGCGAATGTCCAACTCCAAATCCCGCTTGGATATATAGGCACAAAGGAATACATAGTTTCAGAAACTTTAAATATATTTTTTAGGCTTTTCAAAATATTTATATGTATATCTTTGAAGGATTCAGGAGATTCGCTTTGCGTTGCTAATACACCCTTTGGTGTAAGTATTCTTTTACATTCTTTATAGAAAGAATCTGAAAATAATAAATTTGAAAATTCTGAGGGATCTGAACAATCTATAAAAATAACGTCGTAAAAATTATCTCTTGTTTTTTTTACCCATTTAACACCATCATCAACATGTATTTCTAATCTTTTGTCATTCCATGCTTCGCCTCCAATTTCTTTTAAAAATTTTTTAGATATTTTGATTACCTCCTCATCAATTTCTACTAGATCAATTTTCAATATTTGAGAATATTTAACGCATTCTCTTGCTGTACCGCCGTCTCCTCCACCAATAATTAGTACATTAGATTTTTCGTCAATGCTACTTAATGCTGGATGCACAAGACACTCATGATAATATTTCTCGTCTTTTAGTGATGTCATCCAACAACCATCAAGCATTAAAGCTCTCCCATAGTATTCATTTTCCATAACAATAATTTCTTGATATTGTGATTTTTGTTTAATTAAAACATCTCCATTTAGACCGAATCTTGAGCCTTTATGATATTCATCTATCCATGTTGAAATATTAGTCATTTGCTTTTTAAGAATTTTTTCTTTTAAGTTTTCGCTTGGCTATTTGCCAAAGCCGTTGAAAGTCTTTAGGAGTTTGTTTTTTAATATTATCGCCTGCATGATGTTCAATGATTGAAAATCTGTCTAAAAATTTTTTATTAGTTTTTTGTAGAGCTGATTCAGGATTTATTTTTAAAAAGTTTGAGAGATTTAGAAGGGTAAAGTAAATATCCCCAAATTCATTTTTTATTTCCGAATCATTATTGCTTTTAATTGCTTCCTTTAATTCATTAATCTCTTCTTCTAACTTTTCAAAAATCTGATCGGTACTATCCCATTTAAAACCATATTCTTTAACAACATTTGTGATTTTATCTGTTCCAACCATTGGTGGTAAATTTTTGATTTTCATATTTAAATTTTTACTAATTGATGATTCCATATGAGGTGTTTCTTTCTCTGAATTCTTAATGTTTTCCCAAATCTGTTGCGATTTTTCTAGAGATACTTTTTCTTTTTTTTTAAAAATATATGGATGTCTATTAATAATTTTCTTGTTTAGATTTTTTATAACATCATTTAGTTCAAATTCTTTTTTTTCGTAACCGATTTCAGCATGAAGCATTACTTGCAATAAAAGATCTCCTAACTCTTCACATATGTTATCCGCCTTTTTTTCAAATATCGCTTCTATAAATTCATTACTTTCTTCATGTAAAAATGGGATCAACGATTTATGAGACTGTATTTTTTGCCAAGGGCATCCCCAAGTTTTATCTTTTAATGATTTGATATTAGATATTAAAATTTTAAAGTTTTCTAAAGTCTCTAAATCGGAATTTTTTTGTAAGTTATATCTATCGTTTGAGGACATAGGATATATTTTATTAATTTAATTTTGCCTCAATCATGAAATATTTAAATACTTAGTATAAATATTTCAACTTCATCTATTAGAATGATTTATTATAAGGGCGATTAGCTCAGCGGTAGAGCGCCTGCCTTACAAGCAGGATGTCCCTGGTTCGAACCCTGGATCGCCCATTTATTATTTTTCTAATGACTGAGATCGTTAATCTTTCAATCAGTCAAAGCGCTGCTTCAGAACTATCTAGGCAAGCTTCTTTTGGAGGTTCTCCTGGAGAAATGTCTATTGATTTGGTAGAGGATAAAAATTGTTCCGAAGGATGGATGCATATTAAATTAAGGCCGGGTACATGTAATGGACGCCCTATTTCAAGAACTGAAGGAGTAACTTTATACGCGGATGTAAAAAAGTTTAATTTACTTAAAGATTTAAAATTAGATTATTACGGTGATTTGAGCGGTGGTGGATTTCTTATTTCAACACCAAAAAATGCAAAACGTTGTTCCTGCGGTTCTGGCTTCAAACTTTTGTAGAATGTATGTGTCTTTTTTTGCAAACTAATATTATTTTCATTAATTGGCTACTCTCAAGATAAAATAAAAAAAAGTTTATTGAAATAAAATTTGGACATGACAGAGATGAATGATCAATTATCTTTAGAGAATTATTCACCTTTTGATGTAGAGAAAAAGTGGCAAGAAAAATGGGAAAGTCTAAAGGCGTTTAGTCCTAACCCTGAGGATGATGGGGAGCCTTTTTGTGTTGTTATTCCGCCACCAAATGTAACTGGATCTTTGCATATGGGGCATGCATTTAATACGGCTTTGATAGATGTTGTAGTACGTTTTCAAAGACTTTTAGGTAAGAATGTTTTGTGTTTACCAGGAACTGATCATGCTTCAATAGCTGTTCAGACTATTCTTGAAAAACAACTAAAAAGTGAAGGCAAAACAAGCGAGGATATTGGAAGAGATGAATTTCTTAAAAGAGCATGGAAGTGGAAAGAACAAAGTGGTGGAAGAATAGTTTCTCAATTAAAAAGGATAGGATATTCAGTTGACTGGACTAGAGAAAGATTTACTCTAGATCAAAAATTAAATGAAGCAGTTATTGAGGCTTTTAATATTCTCTATAAAAAGAATTTAATTTATAGAGGCGAATATTTGGTTAATTGGTGTCCTGAATCTCAATCTGCCGTAAGTGATCTTGAAGTTGAAATGCAAGAAGTAAATGGTCATTTATGGCATTTTAAATACCCTTTAATTTCTGAAAGTGGTGAACAGTTAGATAAGTACTTAGAAGTTGCAACAACAAGACCAGAAACTCTATTGGGTGACACTGCTGTGGCAGTTAATCCCGATGATGATAGATATAAAGAATTTATTGGTGCCAAAGTAAAAGTCCCTTTCGTTGATAGAGAAATACCTATTATCGCTGATTTACATGTTGATAAAGATTTTGGTACGGGTTGTGTAAAGGTTACTCCAGCCCATGACCCAAATGATTTTGCAATAGGAAAAAGGCATAATTTAAAACAGATTAATGTAATGCACAAAGATGGAACTTTAAATATTAATGCAGGTATTTTTCAAAATTTAGATAGATATGAGGCTAGAAAGAAAATTATCAAAGAATTGGATAATTTAGGCCTTTTGACAAAGATTGAGGATTATAAACATACTGTTCCTTTTTCTGATAGAGGTAAGGTTCCAATTGAACCTTTATTGTCAACACAATGGTTTTTGAAAATGGATGATATATCACAAGGATGTCTTAATAAAATTGGTTCTAAAAAACCATCGTTTATTCCTCCACGCTGGGAGAAAGTTTATAAGGATTGGTTGGAGAATATTAATGATTGGTGTATCAGTCGTCAATTGTGGTGGGGACACCAAATACCAGCATGGTATGTTTTAGATGAATATCAAGACTCAATAGAACAAAATACTCCATATATCGTTGCAAGAAATGAACAAGATGCCTTAATCGAAGCTAATAAAAAATTTGGATTAAATATTAAATTGGTTCGTGATAAGGATGTTTTGGATACATGGTTTTCAAGTGGTTTATGGCCTTTCTCAACCCTTGGTTGGCCAAATACAAATGATTCGGATTTCAAAAAATGGTATCCAAATAGTGTTCTTGTTACTGGTTTCGATATTATTTTCTTCTGGGTGGCAAGAATGACAATGATGGGGAATACTTTTACAAATAATATTCCTTTTAAGGATGTTTATATTCATGGTCTAGTTCGAGATGAAAATAATAAAAAAATGAGTAAAAGTTCAGGTAATGGTATTGATCCAATACTATTAATTGATAAATATGGTTCTGATGCTCTACGATTTGCTTTAATTCGAGAAGTTGCAGGCGCTGGACAAGATATCCGGCTTGATTTTGATAGGAAAAAAGATACGTCTTCAACTGTTGAAGCTTCAAGAAATTTTGCGAATAAATTATGGAATGCAACTAAATTTGTGTTAATTAATAAAACTTCTAATAATAATTATTCGCTTAATGAGAGTGATGAAACTTCTTTAGAGTTATGTGATAAGTGGATTTTATCGAAATTGAATCAGGTAAATATAAAAGTCGCTGCTTTGTTGAAAGAATATAAATTGGGAGAATCTGCGAAACTTCTATATGAATTTACGTGGAATGATTTTTGTGACTGGTATGTAGAATTTGCTAAACAAAGATTTAATAATAAAGAGACTAATAATAGACAAATATCTGAAAAGGTTTTAATAAAAGTTCTCAATGATATTTTGGTGATGATTCATCCTTTTATGCCGCACATTACTGAAGAACTTTGGCATGTACTTCAACTTAAATCAGATAAAGAATTATTATCTCTTCAAAAATGGCCAACCCAAGAAAATAAATTTGTTGATAATAAGCTTGATAATTCCTTTCAACAACTCTTTGAAATTATTAGATTGATTAGGAATTTGAGAGCTGAATTAGGACTCAAGCCATCAGAAAAAGTTCCTGTTTACTTGATTTCAGATAATGATGAATTGATTGATTTTCTAAAAATTTTAGTTGATGATATTCAAACCTTAACTAAATCTTCTGAAGTATTTATTTTTAAACCTAATGCTGTTGATAAAAAAGAGTTTGCTAAATCTTTTTCTGGGATAATTAGTGATTTGGAGGTTTACTTACCTTTTCATGATTTTGTAAATATAGATGCATTAAAGAAAAGGTTAAACAAGGATTTAAAAAAGGTTACTATTGAGTTAGATAATTTAAATAACAGATTATCTAATAAAAATTTCGTGGATAAGGCTCCAAAAGATATTGTTGATGAATGTAGATTTAAATTAAATGAGGGTTCCGTACAAATGGAGAGAATTACTAAAAAACTCGAACTTTTGAATTAAGAATGGATATATTTCTTGAAAATATTTATAATTTATCTTTTTTTTTTAATACTGGCATTGGGATATTTTCGTTTGTTTGCATTTATATTTTAATTGTTTTATTAATACTCCCAGCTTCTTGGTTATCTTTATTATCAGGTTTTTTATATGGCTCATATTTAGGATCAATTATCGTTTTTTTCTCCGCTTCCTTAGGAGCATCAGTTGCTTTTTTTGTATCAAAAAGTTTTATTTCAAAAAAGTTAAAAAATCTTTTTAGTCGTTATCCAATATTAAGTGTTATGGAAACAGTAGTAGAAAAAGGCGGATTTAAATTAATTTTTTTAGCAAGATTATCTCCGATATTTCCCTTCAGTATTCTTAATTATTTTTATGGTTTGAATAATGTTAAATTTCGAGATTTCGCTATTGGTCTTCTTGGAATAATTCCAGGAACTTTTCTTTATTGCTCAATAGGTAGTTTGGCAAAAAATATCCAGGAGCTAAAAAATGTCCAATCACCAAATAATTTATATATGACTATCGTTGGAATTATTTCAACTTTTTTAGTTGTATATTTCTCAGCTAAATATTCCAGGGAATATTTTGAAAAATCCTAAGAATTCACTCTTTAATATTCCAATCTCTAATAGATGCAATTAAGATAAACCACAAAAGCCTAAATTTACCTAGTAGAGTTTTGTTGGCTTCTAATTCGATATATTTTGCTTGTCCACAAGGTGTTTTTATGAAATTGAAAACTGTTTTCTTCGTCATAAGTCTCTCTAAAAGTCCTGATAATTATTCTTACATTTTATAGCCAAGATTTTTATTTTTTTACTTAAAAACCACATTTTTCATAGACTTCTTTGTGGAATATTATTTTTTAAAATTTAAACTTTTTCTCCAGCTTTAAATCCTCTAAAGCATTTGAATCGAGGAAACCTCAGACTAAAAGCCACCGCATCCTTGGATTTAGTTTTAGCATCAGCTCTGATTTCTACAAGTTGACCAATAAGTTGATTCCGTTTTGACCAATATTCTTCACGTTGGATATCACTAAATCCGCTTCCACAACTAAGACTGTATTCATGCCCATCATCTTCACCTTCTACTAGTACAGCTCCTAGTCTCCCTTTATTGCGCCCTGTGCCTTCCTCAACAGATACAACCTTTAAGGTGACTTCAATGAAAGGTTTTGCTTTTAACCAACTGTGTGTTCTTTTACATTCATACATTGCATAAGGATCTTTAATCATTACTCCTTCATATCCACCCTCTACAGCAGATTTATTCAGCTCTACAAATCTTTTCTGTCCCTCATTGGTGTCGAGGTCTACATTTTCCCAGTCAAGTGTTTTTATATGTCTAAGAAGTAAAGAATGTTTTGCTACCCATTCTTTTACTAATAAACTTCTTGCTGTTTGACTAGTGTTCCATCGCCCTTTTTGGAAGTCTTCAAGGGGGCATAAATCAAATAGATGTAGAACTGCGTCTTTTGTTTGTTTGCCATCTTTTCTATGGACCTGTTTCATTAAATCCTGAAAGTTAGCGCTCATTACTTCACCATCTAGGACTAAGTCATGAGGTGCAGGATCTTCTTTTAAGACGTTTTCTATTTCTGAGATAATATGACCAAAATTATGGAATTGTTTCCCATTACGAGAAAACATTTCTACTTTATTTTTTCTAATAATAGTTAAGACGCGCACTCCATCTAATTTGATTTCAATTTGCTTTTTCCCTATCATTTTTTTTTCATGATTTGCACTGTCATGAGCTAATGGACAAGAAAAAATAGGAATCGCATATTTGGGAAATTTCTTGGCTATCTTGTTGATTGTTTTTTCAGATACACCACATCTAAGATCTTTAATTAAAACTCGTCTATAAAAACCATTCCACTCTTCTTTCGTAGCAGATTTCATAGCCGTAATTATCGCATCGCGCGCAGCGTGACCAGTAAGTTCTCTTTGAATAAGCTTATTTGCTAATGCCCTAAAATCTTTCCATAAAAAATTTTGACTTTTTTCGTTATCTTTTTCAGGAACCATTTTTACACCAAAAGTTACCAACGGATCAAGTGCCATACGGATGCCCTCAAAAAAATCATCTAGACCTCGTTCCATTGCTTCTGAGAGGATTTTTTCTTTATCTAATCTACTTGGGTGTAATTCTAGTTGATGTATTATTTCTTCTTTAAACAATTCTTTTTGCCTCACATGAAATTATTAATTCACTTTCGCTATTCTGTCTATTTTCCAATCATTGTCAGTTTTTGCGAAAGTAAAATCTAATGGGAGCTCATCTTGTTTATCTTCTGATTTTAAATTCAAAGTTATTATGATTTGATCTTCTTGGACTCTAGGTCTTCCTGATTTTAAATTTCTATATTTATTGAGGTTTAAACTAGCTAAAAATTTAAGAAAGTCTTGGCGCTTCACATGAGTTTTATAAGTTTTTGTAGTTAAACCATACGCTGCATCAATTCTGCCAGAAGCTATTTGATCAAAAAACTTTCTTACTAATGGATTAATTCCTCTGGCGCTTATAACTAATTTGACTGCATTAAAAGTCCAAAAAGAAACTAGTACAGCTCCGCCAACTAATAATGCTTTAATTCCGATATCTTTAACTAGTGTTGCATCCATGTTGATTTAAGTTTTTTATTACTTTAAGAAAAGAAATCGTTTTTGATGGCTTTTTTTGTCAAAATAATACTAATTTTAATCCATAATGCCTGTAATTCCTCTTTTACCTTTATTTCATAAATTTAATAGCCAATATTTTGAAAATTCTCTAGCGGTTAATAATCAACCATTAGTAAAGGTTAGATGGAGTGATAATAGATTAAAAACTACTGCTGGTTTTTATAAAAGAAAACGAATTAATGGTCTTGTAGATTCTGAAATTATCTTATCGAAACCTATTTTGAGTAAATTATCTAATAGTGAAATAAACAGTACTTTATGTCATGAAATGATTCATGCATGGGTAGATAGGATATTAAAAAAAAATGAAATACATGGTCCAAATTTCTTAGAAAAGATGAATGCAATTAACGAGAAAGAGAAGAGTTTTCAAATTTCTGTAAGGCACTCATTTCCTATTGAAAGGAGAGAATTAAAATACATAGGAATTTGTCAAAATTGTGGTGAGAAATTTTTCTACAGGAAAAGGATAAAGAATATTGCCTGTAAAAAATGTTGTGTAAATTTCTTTAATGGATCATGGAATAAAAACTGTTTAATTTTGTTTGATTAAAAATATAAGATGTGTTTTTGTTTCTATATTTGGAATTATTTATTTTTTTAATGTAATTTATATTTTAAAAAGCAAAATAATTTATGGATTCAAGGAGAATTAAAAATCTTAGAAATAGCTTTGATAAAAATATTGTTGATAAACAGGTTGATAAAATTTTCGAAACTGGAAGACAATTTGTTGATGGAGTATCTGGTGCCCGGCCAGGAAAAAGAAGGAACTCAGATTTTCAAGGAATAACAAGTAAGAGTGTTAAAAAAGTAGGAAGATGGGTATCTGAAAAAGTGGATTTATTTTTTGATGAAGATAATGATGATTGGAATGATGAAAATTTTTACGACGATAATAGGGATATTAAGACATTTTCCAGAGAATCAAATTCTTATGAATCTGTTAAACAGCACTCAAAAAGACCTTTAGAAGCAATATCTTTAAGGCAACCAAAAAATTTACAGCCAACTGAGCAAAAGAAATTACCCTACGTGAAAGAGAGTAAGGACGAAGATTGGCCAGATCAAATGGATTTCAAAGTTGAAAGATGGCAAAGAGCTTCAGAAAAAGAGATTAATACTTCGAGAGATCAATCAAACCAACAAGTTCAATCAAAATCAAGAAATCTTCCCAGATCAAGGAGAAGAAGAGTATAGTTTCGTAAATTCTTTAATTCCTGAATAGCCTAATAAACTTTCTAAATGTGGATTGAATACTTCTCTAATAATTGTTAGGGGCTTTTTGTCTCGAAAAAATCTGTAATTCCTTGACCAGAAGGGACCTTTAAAACAAAATTGATCCTCTAACCAATTTGAATTAACAAGTGAAATTCGATCAACTTCTCTAAACAATTCTGATCTGTCTTGTGTCAAATTCTTCCAAATTGGTTCTTCTTTGGCTTTTAAATTTTCATTCACTTGTTCTGCATTCCACCAACTTTCAGCCCACGCTAGGTTTTTATTATTGTTTTTAATCCATACTTGTCTTCTAATTAAAGGTCCATTTAATTGATTTAATTCTTTAGGACCTTCTGCAATGAATAGAGGATCTATTTGCATTGAAATTAATTTAATTTTCGTCTCTTGATTAGTTAAAAGCTGTAAATGTCTTGTAGGACTTCCATCCCCAAGCAGCATTAATTTCCATGGACCAGATATTTTTGGTAATGAATTTTTCACTAAAAAAGTAGAGGCTTTTTCTTCCCATAAAATTTTTGGTGAGTTAAAAAGTTTATTATTCAGTGCTCTGACGGAGTGCTTTTAAGATGATAACTTTTTTTCAGCAAAAATATTTACCTTATCTTTTTTTATCTCTCTTATTTTTAGCCAAACAAGTAAAGCAGTTAAATCAGCTTTGCTTACACCGGGAATTTTTGAAGCATCACCAAAATTTTTTGGCTTTATCTTATTCAAATTTTCTCTAGCTTCTAAAGATAATGTATCTATCTTTTCATAATTTATTTCTTGAGGCAGAGATTTACAGCTTTGACGATTTATTTGTTCAATGTTGTTTTTTTGTCTTTTAAGATAACCCTCGTATTTAATATCTATTTCAACACCTTCCTGTATTGAAGGACCTAGATTTCTTTCATCCAAATTATATTTAATTAGATCTGAATAATGAAAGTTTGGTCTTTTTAAGAGTTCTTTCAACGTTGTTGAGCCTTTGATTTTTGATCCCGTTTCTAATTCTATTTTTTTTGATATTTCATCGGTATTTTTTAAACGAGTGTTATTTAATCTAAATTTCTCTTCTTCGAGGAGGTGCATTTTTTCTTGATAGGCCGACCATCTTTTCTCATTAATTAGACCTATTTGATAACCTAATGGTGTTAATCTTCTATCTGCATTATCTCCTCTGAGAGTTAACCTATATTCACTCCTACTAGTGAGAACTCTATATGGTTCTTTGAGATCTTTTGTAATTAAATCATTGATCATTGTTCCTATATAACTGCTTTCTCTAGTGAAGATTATTGGGTCTTTGTTGTTTAGTTTTCTTGTCGCATTGACTCCTGCAACTAATCCTTGTGCTGCTGCTTCTTCATAACCAGTAGTGCCATTAATTTGTCCGGCGCTAAATAAATATTCAATTTCTTTCGTTTCGAGTGATGTTTGGAGCTGTGTTGCAGGTATATAGTCGTAATCCACAGCATATGCTGGTCGCAACATTTTACATTCACCTAATCCAGGTAAGGTCCTTAAAAGTTCTAATTGAATATTTTCGGGTAAACCTGTAGAAAATCCTTGTACATATATTTCAGGGGTATTAATTCCTTCTGGTTCTAAGAAAATTTGATGTGATTCTTTATCAGCAAATTTGACGATTTTATCTTCAATTGATGGACAATATCTTGGCCCCTTACTATCAATAAAACCTCCGTAAATGGGAGTTAAATGTAAATTGTCTCTAATTAGTTGATGTGTTTTGGTAGTTGTTCTTGTGATGTGACAACTAACTTGGGGCATATTATTTTTTATATCTGGGTCAAACGAAAAATATTTATCTGCTGCAGTACTTGGTTGAATATCTAATTCATCAAAAATGATACTTCTTTTATCAACTCTTGCTGGAGTACCTGTTTTTAAACGTTCTGTTTTGATACCAATTTCGTGCAAATTCTGAGTAAGACCTTGTGCTGCTTGTTCGCCCGATCTACCAGCTGACATTGATTTATTTCCTATCCATATTCTTCCTTCTAAGAACGTACCAGCTGTGATGATAACTGATTTTGCTGAATAATAACTACCAAAGAATGTTTTTACACCCTTTATTCTTTTTCTTAAGACTTTTTTTGAGTTCAATCCAATTTGTTCAGTTTTTGCAATATCCAGTTCAGTAATCATTGCTTCTTTTAAAGATAAATTATCTGTATTTTGTAGTATTTCGATCATTCTTTTTGAGTATTCTCTTTTATCTGTTTGAGCTCTTAACGCCCATACAGCTGGGCCTCTACTTGCATTTAATATTCTTTTTTGAATAGCTGTCTCATCGGCTAATTTACCAATAATTCCACCTAATGCATCAACTTCATGAACCAACTGACTTTTTGCTGGTCCCCCAACTGCAGGGTTACACGGTTGCCAAGCAATTCTATCTAGATTGATTGTAAATAAGGCAGTAGAAAAACCTAATTTTGCTGTTGTTATAGCGGCTTCGCATCCTGCATGTCCTCCACCAATAACGATGACGTCAAATGATTCATTTGTTGAGTGATGATCTTGCATTTTAGGAGTGATTTAATTAGCTAAATTCCTAAATCTCGTAAATTGAGGTTCAAATAATAATTTAACAGTTCCTACGGGTCCATTTCTATGTTTAGTGACAATGATTTCTGTAATTCCTCTATCTTCAGTCTCCGGATTATAGTATTCATCTCTATAAATCATTAATACTAAATCTGCGTCTTGTTCAATAGATCCTGATTCTCTTAGATCGCTTAACATTGGTCTTTTATTTGTTCTAGACTCAACCCCTCTACTAAGCTGAGATAAAGCTACTACTGGTACTTTTAATTCTCTGGCCATGCTTTTGAGACCTCTTGTTATTCGTGAAAGTTCTTGCACTCTATTATCAGGGGTTGATCCTTCCATCAACTGCAGATAATCAATCACAATTAATCCAAGTTCTTTTTTTTGTTCAGCTATTAATCTTCTGCACAGAGATCTCATCTCTAGAACACTTAAGTTAGGCTTATCATCTATAAATATTGGTAATTGACCTAGTGAATTGATACCTTCTCCGAGTAATGGCCATTCATCTTGCTGTAATCTTCCTGTTCTTAGCCTGCCACTTTCGATTCCCACTTCCATAGAGAGTAGTCTATACGTCAACTGTTCTTTACTCATTTCAAGGCTAAATACACACACAGGTAAATCTTGAGATTGTGCAACATTTTTAGCCAGATTAAGAACTATTGAAGTTTTCCCCATTGAAGGTCTTCCAGCAACAATTATTAAATCACTTCTTTGAAAACCTTGAGTCATCGCATCAAGATCGTAGAAATTAACAGGAATTCCAGCTACTGAAGTACCTAATGACCTTGACTCAATTTCATTGAAAGTACTTGTAAGGATTTCAGCTGCTTGAGTCAGACCTTTTGAAGGTTTTTCTTGACTGATTTCAAATATTTTTTGCTCTGCTTTATCTAGAACTTCATTAGTATCTTGAGTTTGATCAAAACCTAGTTGAACCACTTCATTTCCAGATCTGATAAGTTGCCTTCTCATGAATTTGTCGTTAATTAAATTAGCAACTTGTTCTATGGAAGCTGTAGAGGAAACATTTTCAACTAGTTCTACCAGTTTGCTGTTCCCTCCAATTTTTTCTAGTGATCCATTATCTGCTAACCAAGCACTCATCGATGTTAAATCAGTTGGTTTACCCTGGGTATGCAGCATTAATGCTGTTCTATAAATCTCTTGATGAGCATTTATATAAAAAGCTTCAGGTTTAATTAAATCTGCAATTCTTCCGATAGCGTCTGGATCAAGAAGTATCCCACCAAGAACAGCTTCTTCTGCTTGAACGTTTTGAGGAGGAACTAATCCAGCATTTTCACTATTAAAATCTTTCTTAAAATTTTTATTTTGCCCATTATTTGGAAAAGGTACGGAAACCATATCTTTAGTTGCTTAGATATATACTCTGGCTACTTTTCAAAATAATGCAACAAATTGATTAACTTGTTACTTCAATATTTACTTCTGCATTTACTTCTGGATGTAATTTTATTTTTGCAGTAAATGAACCTAAATTATGAATATCAGGAACAGTAATGTTTCTTCTATCAATTTCTTTTTTAGTTGCTGCTTCTATTGCTTCGGCAACATCCCCATTGGTAACGGTTCCAAAAAGGACACCATCTTCTCCAACCTGTTTTTTAATAGTGAACCTACCTATTGTAGATAATGCAGTTTGGAAATCTAAAGCTTCTTGCTTTAATTTATCAGCAGCGATTTTTTCTTTTTCTTTCTTCCTTTCAATTTGTTTAAGGACTGCTGGTGTTACATTCATTGCCTTGCCATAAGGTAATAGAAAATTTCTTGCGTATCCAGGTGCTACTTCAACTAAATCTCCTTCTTTACCTAGTGATGCGATTGATTCAGTTAATGCGACTTGTACTCTTTTAGCCATGAAAATATTGAACAATATATTTAATAATAAGACCTAGAGGGTAACTTTACTTTTTTTGCAAGACCAAATTTCGCAAGAATCTTAATATGTTCCCATGTTAAATCTATCTGACCTCTAAATAATCCTTGTTTTGCCGAATTGGGAAATGCATGATGGTTATTATGCCAACCTTCTCCAAATGTTAATGCAGCAACCCATGCATTGTTTTTAGATGAATCACCACTTTCAAATGGTGCTTTGCCCCAACAATGCGTCGCTGAGTTGACTAGCCAAGTTATGTGATAAACAACCACAAGCCTCAATGGAATTCCCCAAAGAACTAGAGCCCAACCTCCAACTCCTAATTTTTGACCTATTGCGTATAAAGATAGTCCAATAGGAATTTGTAAAAATAAAAAATATTTATTTAGAAATCTATAGTATGGATCCTTTATTAAATCTGCACTTAGTTTTGGAACAGCTTTTAGTGCTTCAACGTCTTTAAACATCCAACCCATATGACTCCACCAAAACCCCTTTTTACTATTGTGATGATCTACTTCAGTATCTGAAAAAGAGTGGTGATGCCTATGTAAACCTACCCAATCTATTGGTCCATGCTGGCAACTTATAGCTCCACAGGTAGCAAAAAATCTTTCTAACCATCTTGGAACAATGAACGATCTGTGTGATAACAATCTGTGATATCCAAGAGTGACTCCTAAACAAGCAGTAACCCAGTAAAAAAATAATAATGAAGTGACTGCAGGGAGACTCCAATATTTTGGTTGTATAGCTATGAGAGAAAGAATATGAATTGCAACCATAAAGACTATTGTCCCCCACGTTTTATGTAGTCTTGGAGGATATCTTTTTGAATGACTGGAAGGTTCCAATAATTTTTCTGAGAGTTCTATAACTTTTTCAGCTGGAACAGGTTTTTTTAATTTTGCTGTTTCTTGGAAAATTACTGAATTCATGATATTGAAATACTATTTTCAAAATTACCGATATGTAATATTATCATACTATACTATTGATAAGTTTAATTATCTGTGAGTCTCGGATATCGCGATAAATTATCTAGTGGTCGAAGGGCTATGGCTCATTTGATACACCTCTGGCATGAAAGAAACGGATGGTCTCACCGAGTTTTGCCATTACTTTCAGAAGTTCTTGATTTAGGTAAAGTTCATAATTCGCAAATTTCTAATCTTAGGAATGGCAAGTTATCTTCGCCAGGTCCTGAAGTTTTTCTTGCTTTAGCTCAAGTTAATACGATTCTTGATCAAGGGATTGAAAAAATCAGGGATCGTTTTGAAATTGATTACCCCGAGTTATGGAAATCTTTGGAAGAGTCTGCATTACCCATAAAAAATGATTCTGGTAATCCATTGTCAGCCGGAGAATTATTTGAGATATTTTCAGGATTAAAATCTTTACCTTCATCTTTTGACTGGTACATAGAGGATGAAGAAGCTTCTGCTTTAAGTGATGCTCTTTCAGTACATTTTTGTCAGAATAAGGCTTGGAGATCATGTAAAATTCAGGTAATGGAAGCCTATACTGTCAATAAATCTGCTCGTAGAGAGCGTTTTGCTGAGGTAATAGCAGGAATTAGAGATTATACGGCAGAAGAATTAGATGGAGAACTTCTTGATTTATATGAGGCTTCAAAAAAACTTTCTTATTTTCAGGGTAGGGGACCTAATGCTTTCCTAGCAGAATTAAGAAATTTAGCTTCTGAATAATAACATGCATTTTCATAATAAATGACGCTAAACAATAATTTAAAACTGGCTGAAAACGCTGTTCTTTCTGTCGAAGAGAGTTTAAATAAAGTTTTCCAAGAAAGGTCCAATCAGGTTTTCCAGAAATTAGAAAATATATTGACAATTTTTAAGGAAGAAAAAGTTTCTACTTGTCATTTCAATCAATCTTCTGGTAGTGGTCATGATGATATATCTAGAGATAAAATTGATGCGGTTTTTGCAAGATTATTTCTTGCTGAAAAGGCAGCTGTGAGGATGCAATTTGTGAGTGGAACGCATGCAATAAGTTCTGTCTTATTTGGAATTCTTAGACCTGGGGATGTAATGTTATCTCTTACAGGACAACCATATGACACGTTAGAAGAAGTCATAGGAATAAGGGGAGGAGGTAAAGGCTCACTTAAAGATTTTGAGATTGAATATAAGCAAATAAATATCTGCGAAAATTTTGATTCTTTTGAGGAAAAAATTGTTCATTCGTTTAAAGAAAATTCATGCAAATTAGTATTCATACAAAAAAGTTGTGGATATAGTTGGAGAAAGTCTCTTACGAATCATCAGATAGAAAAAATTTGTAGTCTTATTCATTCTCTTGATCCTAACTGTATATGTTTTGTTGATAACTGTTATGGGGAGCTTGTTGAAAATAGTGAACCAATTTCTAAAGGGGCAAATATAATTGCTGGATCATTGATTAAAAATTTGGGAGGAACAATCGTTCCAACTGGTGGGTACGTTGCAGGAGATGCAGAGTTGGTCGAGATGGCATGTTCTAGATTAACTTCACCGGGTATTGGTTCTTCTGCAGGAATAAATTTTGGACTAGGAAGATTAATTTTGCAGGGTTTGTTTTTAGCACCACAAATTGTTCACGAATCACTTAAAGGTGCTGATATGGTTGCAGCAGTCTTTAAAAATTTGGGATTTAAAGTTTTACCAGAGCCAGCAACTTATAGATCTGATCTTATTCAGTCAGTTAGATTGAATAATCCTGATTTGGTACAAAAAGTTTGTCAATCTTTTCAAAATTCTTCACCAGTAGATTCATTTTTGAATGTTGTTCCATCATCAATGGATGGATATGATTCAAAATTATTAATGGCAGGAGGTACATTTATCGAAGGTAGTACAAGTGAATTTTCTGCTGATGCCCCTCTAAGAGATCCTTACAATATTTTTGTTCAAGGTGGTTCTCATATAGCTCACATCAAAATTGCATTAATTCGATTATTATCTGAATTATTAGAGGAAAAATTAATTTCAAAGGATTCTCTACTTCCTTTATCTACTTAATCATGTCTTACAAGTTTCCAGACAACCTCAACTATGCTGATACTCATGAATATGTCTTGGAAGAAAATGGATTATTAAAAATTGGAGTTAGTGAATTCGCTATAGATCAATTAGGAGATATTGTTTTTGTCGAATTAGCTGATCATGGGGCGACTTTAGAGAAAGGCGAGACTTTTGGAACAATAGAATCAGTTAAGGCCGTTGAGGAAGTCTACCTGCCTTTTTCAGGGGAAATAGTATCTGTAAATGAAAGTGTTATTGAAAACCCTGAGCTTTTACAGAATGATCCGATTGGAGACGGTTGGTTAGTCATTTTGAAACCAGATGCAGAAGTGCTAATTGCTGATTTGATGACTTCTGAGGAATATCAATCAAAGGTTGTACCAAAATAAGGCAAACTTTTTAAAAAGAGCTATTTTAAAGAAAAATATTTTAATATGACATCCAAATTTGGGTCTGATTTGTTTATAGATAGGCATCTTGGGTTAGGAGATAATGATGAAAGAATTATGCTGAATAAGCTCGGTTTTAATAATATTGATCAATTTATAAATCAAGTTATTCCTGAAGATATTCAGCTTAAAGATAAATCTTCAGAAATATTGCCCCAAGGTTGTTCAGAAATTGAGGCTTTAAATGAATTAGAAAAGATTGCGAATAAAAATACTAAAATGAGATCACTTATAGGCCTTGGTTATTATGACAATCACATGCCTAAATTAATCCAAAGACATGTTCTTGAAAATCCAAGGTGGTACACCTCTTACACTCCATATCAAGCAGAAATTGCACAAGGAAGATTAGAAGCTCTATTTAATTTTCAGACTATTGTTTGTGAACTAACAGGATTTCCTGTCGCAAATGCATCTTTGTTAGATGAGGGTACTGCTGCTGCAGAAGCTATGGCCATGAGTTTTTCCGCAAGAAAAAATAAATCTTCAAAAGTTTACTTAGTGGAATCAAATGTTTTTGATCATACTTTTAATGTTCTACAAACCAGAGCAAAACCTTTGGGAATATCCTTAAAACGCTTCAATCAAAGCAACCTTCCTAATCATGATGATGTTTTTGGAATGTTGTTGCAATTACCTGGTAAAAATGGGGATTTATATGATCCCACTTTCCTAATATCCCAAGCACATAGATCAGAAATTATTGTTACGGCATGTATTGATCCACTGGCACAAGTTTTGATTAAACCTATTTCTGAATTTGGTGTTGATGTAGCAGTGGGCAGTATGCAAAGATTTGGAGTTCCAATGGGTTTTGGTGGTCCACATGCCGCATATTTTGCTTGTAGCGAAAAATATAAAAGGCTGATACCTGGAAGAATTGTTGGGCAAACTCTATCTAAAAATGGAGAAAAGTCTCTAAGACTAGCATTGCAAACAAGAGAGCAACATATTAGAAGGGAAAAGGCTACTAGTAATATTTGTACTGCTCAATCTTTGTTAGCCATAATTTCTTCTTTTTATGCTATTTATCATGGGCCCTCTGGATTAACCCAAATTGCTAAGAGATTAGTGGAGTTGAGAATAAATTTAGAATCAAGTTTAGCTGCTTTAGGTTTTGATATTCCTGAAGGGATTAGATTCGATAGTGTTGATGTTTATTCCGAACATTCCCAGAGGATCCATAATGAAGCTTTAAAAAATGGCTATAACTTAAGAATTTTGCCTTTGGGATCAACTATTGATAATTCAACTGGCTTTGGGATCTCTTTAGATGAGCTTAGTAATGAAAAAGAAATCAAAGATATTTTGACTTTCATAGCAAACCTTTTAGAAAAAGAAGAAGATTTAAAGCATATAAAATTTGATAATGTGTTTCATCTTGAAAGTTTAGCTTTGAGATCTAGTGCATGGATGCAGCAAGAGATATTCACAAATTACCAAAGTGAAACTGAATTAATGAGATATATATTCCGACTCGCAGAAAAAGATTTTTCTTTGGTAGATGGGATGATGCCATTGGGAAGCTGTACCATGAAGTTAAATTCTGCAGCAGAGCTAAATCCAGTTTCTTGGGCTAATTTATCTTCAATTCATCCTTTTTCCCCACCAGATCAAACTAAAGGCTATGCAAAAATTATATCTGACCTGGAAGAATGGATAAGTGATATTGTTGGTTTAAAATCAGTTTCTTTTCAACCAAATGCAGGCTCTCAAGGAGAGTTTGCAGGTTTATTGGCAATAAATTCTTATTTTGAATCAAAAGGTGAACTGTTAAGAAAAAAATGTTTAATTCCTAAAAGCGCACATGGAACAAATCCTGCTAGTGCAGTTATGGCAGGTTTTGATGTATTAACTGTTGAATGTGATGACGAAGGAAATATTGATTTTCAAGATTTGTCGATCAAGGTTAAGAAATTTGATAACCAAATAGGGGCTCTTATGTTGACTTATCCTTCTACTCATGGAGTTTTTGAATTACAAATTAGAAAGATATGTGATTTAATTCACTCTGTTGGAGGATTTGTCTATTTAGATGGAGCAAATTTGAACGCTCAGGTTGGATTATGTAAACCAGGGAATTATGGTGTTGATGTTTGTCATTTGAATTTACATAAAACATTCTGCATTCCACATGGAGGAGGAGGTCCAGGAGTAGGTCCAGTTGCTGCATCAGAAACTTTAAGCCCATTTCTTCCTACTCATTCTTTAATGGATAATAATTTATCTAATAGTTTCAATTACGTATCTTCTGCCAAGCATGGAAGTGCAAGTATTCTTCCAATAAGTTGGATGTACATAAAAATGGCTGGTCTTAGTGGTTTAAGGAAAGCAACTGCGCATGCAATTTTATCTGCAAATTATATTGCTCATTCTTTAAAGCATAAATTTAAGATTCTTTATAAAGGAAAAAATAATTTTGTCGCACATGAATGTATTTTAGATTTTAGAGATTTAAAATCTAAAACTGGTTTAAGTGTAAATGATTTAGCTAAACGATTAATAGATTATAGTTTTCATGCCCCAACTATAAGTTGGCCTGTTCCAGAGACCATAATGATAGAGCCTACTGAAAGTGAAAGTTTGGTTGAATTGGATAGATTTTGCGAGGCTATGCTATTGATTGGAGAAGAAATCAGCGAAATAGAAAACAATATTGAATTAAAGAATAATAATGTAATAAGTAACGCTCCCCATACCCTGAAAGAGTTAATTGCTGATAATTGGCATTATCCTTATTCAAAAGAAAAAGCATCTTTTCCTTATAAAACTCCAGCATTTATTAAGTTTTGGTCTTCAGTTTCTAGGATCAATAATGCATATGGTGATCGCAATTTAATTTGTTCTTGCAATGTAAATCTAGGAGAGACTATCGAAGAAAAAAAATGTGCTTAAAAGACTAGCGTCCTTATATTTACTTAGTTATTATCAGTAGGAATAAAAATTTAATATTTTCTTATAGAATTTTTTTAAATTTTTTTATTAAAATACACGAGCATCAAATTTTTTGGGGTATTTGAAGCTATGACCAAAGATTGTAAATCTGGTAATGTTAAGCACTTGCCAGTTAAAAATGTCGACCTACCAAATTTTGTCAATAATTTTCCAGGCGATAACTCAAACATTTGTTCCATTGAGGGAACTAATGTTATCAGAGTACCCTTTGGTAAAAAATTTTCAAAGAAAAAAAGGCCTGAAAAGAATCAAAATATCGCTACCCTAATACTTCCTCTAAGTTCGTATAGTAGTCCTACTCCTCCACACGTAGCATAATTAAGATTAAGTTTAATCTATTTCTTTTAAAGTATCTGCATAATAATTTTGCAATTGTAGAGTTGCCTGATTCCAATCCCATTTTTCTGCTTCGTTTCGTGCCTCTTTCCTCATAACTTCTCTTTTATCTTCATTCTCTAGAATTTTCTTTGTTGCTGCAATCAAACTCTGTTCCCCATTATCTTTTTCATCAGGATCATATAAACAACCATTAATCCCGTCGCTAATAATATCTGGAATCCCCCCCTTGTTGGCCCCGATAACTGGACATCCTGCTGCCATTGCTTCTAGTAAAACTAATCCAAGTGTTTCTGTACTAGATGGAAATAAAAATATATCTCCAGAGGCATAGGCGCTAGCAAGTTCATCGCCAGATAAATATCCTATGAAATGAGTCTTTGTATTTTCGAAGATTTTTTCAAGCTGGTTTCTATATGGTCCGTCACCTACAAGTGCTAGGCATGCATTAGGGATACTTTCTAAGACTGGTTTAATTCTCTCAATTTGTTTTTCTGCTGATAATCTTCCTACATAAATCAATAAGTAATTAGCGTCTTCATATTCTCCAAATAATTTTTTTCTCATTTTTTCACTTCTCAAATCTGGTCGAAAACTGTAAGTATCTACTCCCCTTTGCCATAGAGCAGTCCTTTGAATACCTTTATCTTTTAACTCATTTACCATAGCGGTGGATGTACATAAATTTAACAAGGCTTGATTATGTGCTGCTTTAAGTAATTCCCACAAAAGTGGCTCTAACATACCCATACCGTAATGTTCTAAATATTTCGGAAGATGAGTATGGTAACTTGCAATTAAAGGAATATTATTAGTTTTTGCCAACCATATGCCACCTAAACCAAGTACAGCTGGATTAACAACATGTATCAAATCTGGGTTAAATTTTTCTAACTTATCTGAGACTGCAGGACCTGGTAAACCAAGCTTCAACTCTGGATATAAGGGTAATGGCATTGCGGCAACTCCAACTACAGTTGCGCCCATATATGATTCTGGACACCCTTCTGGACAAAAAATTATAACTTCATCTCCATTTTTTATTAAAAATTCAATCGTTTTAGTCAGTCTTGTGACTATGCCGTCAACTTTAGGTAAAAAAGTTTCTGTAAACAATGCAATTTTCACTTTCTTAAGGTAATTATTTCAGAATTTTTAATTAGTCTTTATAGCCTCAGCTTGTGTTTTAGTCCAGGATGAAACACAAGGTATGCGCTTAAGATCACATCTATTAGAGTATTTTTTAGCAACTTCAACAACTTCTTCTAATAAACCATTATCAAGAGTTGTTGGATTTAAACCCAATTCTATAAAGCATTTATTATCGACAATTAGATCATTTTCTACTGCTTCATTCCTTGGATTGGGTAAATAATTGATATCAGCACCTGTTAGAGACGCAACTTTTTTAGCTAGTTCTCCAACTTGATGACTTTCAGTCATTTGGTTAAAGATCTTAACTCTCTCTCCAGGTTTTGGCGGATTTTCAAGAGCAAGTTGTACGCATTTTACAGAGTCTTTTATATGTATAAAGGCTCTTGTTTGCCCTCCTGTCCCATGAACACTCAATGGATATCCAATTGCAGCTTGCATTAGAAATCTGTTTAGAACAGTTCCATAATCTCCATCGTAATCAAATCGATTTGTTAATCTAGGATCTTTTAAAGTTGCGTCTGTATTTGTTCCCCAAACAATGCCTTGATGTAGATCAGTAATCCTTACAAGATCATTTTTGTTGTAGTAAAGAAATAATAATTGATCTAAAGTTTTAGTCATATGGTAGACACTACCTGGGCTTGCAGGGTGTAATATTTCTTCTTCAAAGCGGCTTCCATCTGGTTGTGGAACTTCAACTTTTAGATAACCTTCTGGGATTGTTGCCCCTCTATGTGATCCATATCCGTACACTCCCATTGTTCCTAAATGAACAACATGAATATCTAAATTACTCTCTACTATTGCAGCAAGAAGATTGTGGGTGCCATTAACATTATTATCTACTGTATATCTTTTGGTAAAACTCGATTTCATCGAGTAAGGAGCAGCTCTTTGTTCTGCAAAATGGATCACGGAATCTGGTTTTTCATCAATGAGCAAATTGAGTAATTTTTGATATTGCTTCGAGATATCCATGTTAAGAAATCTCATAGGCTTACCTCCAATCTCTTCCCATGCAGAAAGTCGTTCTGTTATCGAAGCAATTGGAGTTAAAGATTCTACCTCTAGGTCAATATCAATTTTTCTACGACTTAAATTGTCGACAATAATTACATCATGATTTTGCTCTGCTAAATTCACCGCACAAGGCCAACCGCAAAAACCATCTCCACCAAGAACAATAACTTTCACTCAGAACTCCAGAATTAAATAGATTCATAATATATTTATTAAATTACTACAGTGTGCTTCCAATTTGCGAAAAAACATTGAAAATAGTTTCAAATCTTCTTTCTTAATACGATAAATAAAATAATAAGTTTTTATTCTCTTTTTAAACTTTGCTAAATGAAGAGAATTACATAGATATGTTTTTTTCCGGTGAACTTGCTACTGCAAAGTCTTGTTTTTTAATTCTTCCTGCCAGAAAAGCTTGCCTGCCAGCTTTCACACCATCATTTATTGCTTTAGCCATTAGAGGAGGATTTGCAGCTTGTGCTATTGCACTATTGATTAAGACACCATCAGCTCCAATTTCCATAGCTTGAGAAGCTTCACTAGGCACCCCGATTCCTGCGTCAATTATTACTGGCACTTTTGCATTCTCAATAATTATCCTTATATTTGATAAATTTAATAAACCTTGACCCGAGCCTATCGGCGATCCCAATGGCATTACAGTTGCACAACCTATTTCTTCTAGTCTTTTTGCAAGGATAGGATCTGCATTGATATAGGGAAGTACAGCAAAACCCTTTTTTATTAAAATTTCGGCTGCTTTAATGGTTTCTATTGGATCTGGTAGCAAATACTTTTTGTCAGGAATAACTTCTAACTTCACAAAATTATTTTCTTCTTGACCAGATAATTTTGCAAGTTCTCTACCCAAAATTGCTATTCTCACTGCCTCATCGGAATTAACACAACCAGCTGTATTAGGAAGCATCCAGTATTTTTTCCAGTTTATCTTTTCGAGTAAATTTTCTCCTGTCTGATTATTTTTAATTCTTCTAACAGCGACGGTTATAATTTCCGTTTCAGAATTTGATAAACTTTCAACCATATCTTGAGTAGATTTGTATTTGCCAGTACCCACCATTAATCTACTAGAAAATTGTTTTCCACCAATTAGTAAAGAAGAATAATTGTCCATATTTAGAATCCCTTATCTTTAATACCTTTGTAAGGTTTATAATTATTTCTTTTTTCTAACTCTTTACTTTTTTTAATTGCTGTTTTGTTTTTTGGATCTATCACCAAAACCTTTTGATAAGTTGCATATGCCAAGTCGTACTCAAGTAAACGTTGTTGTGCTGATGCGAGGTTATTCAGGGCTATAGGATAGTCTGGCAGTGATTTTATTGCAGAGTTATAGTGTTTAATTGCTTTCTTAAATTCATTTTGAGCAGCATAAGAGAATCCTAAAGCATTATTTATTATCGCTTTTGCTTCATCAGGTTCATTTTTATAATTTTCAATTG
>QCRF01000015.1 GCA_003209375.1 Prochlorococcus sp. AG-459-N19
ATTCTTAGATGATTCTTTAGCAATTGTGTTTAGTTCGGTAGATCTTAAATCTGCCATAAAATTGGCAACATTTACAACAAATGCAGGTTCATTTCTTTTACCCCTATGAGGGACAGGAGCTAAAAATGGCGAGTCAGTTTCAATTAGGTATTTATCATTTGGGATTATTTTGGCACACTCGTGAATTTCATGTGCTTTCGGGAAAGTTACTATTCCACTAAAACTGATGTAAAATCCAAGATCCAAGAATTGCTTCATTTCTTTTGGGGTTCCTGTCCAACAATGAAGTACACCAGTAGGACAATTGCCTTTTTTATTGAGTTCACTACATATCTCAATCATTTCATTTGCAGCATCTCTACAATGAATAATTACAGGCAATTTAAGTTCATAAGCTAACTCCATTTGCGGAACAAGTGCTTCAATTTGCTGAGTTTTATTTTTATTTTTAAAAAAATCTAAGCCTAATTCCCCAATAGCTACAACTCTTTTATCTTCTTGAGCTGATTTTCTTAAAAGAGATTTTGAGCTTTCTTCCCATTTTTTTGCTTCTAGGGGATGCAAACCAACTGAATAATAGATTTCATTAAATTGATGAGATATTTTTTTCAACTTTGGAATTTCTGTTAATTCGCAACAAGCATGAACTAATTTTTTTACACCTCTTGAACGCAATCTTAAAATAACTTCTTCAAGATCTCCCTCAAAATTTTCAAATATTAAATGACAATGCGAGTCTATGAGTTCTATATCGCTCATAATTTAGATCTGCCTTTTTACTTTGTGGAGAGAGTAGTTTTAACAAAATTGTTAATTTTTGATTTTCTATTAGCACCATTATTCTTGTGAAGAACATTTTTTTTAACTGCTTTATCGATTAAACTAAAAGCTTTGTTAAGGCTTGTTTTAACTAAAGTTTTATTATCCTCATTAGGGTCTTTTTTATATTTCTCGCAACTTTCTAGAGTTTTTTTTGTCAAAGTTCTTACTGTAGATTTGTATGACTTATTAATTAAACGATTTCTTTCGGCAATTTGTATTCTCTTTTTTGCTGATTTGTTATTGGCCACAAAGTGTACATAAATAGAAGATTATTATTATAACAAATTATTCGGCTACTAATCAATCATATATACTTTAGAAAGTTATTAAATTAGGTTTTGAGCCTCTCAGTTTGAAAAAGTTAAACATATGAAGATCATTAATAATAAAAAAGAAGCTATTGAAGAATTAAAAAGGATTTCTACTCGAACAAACTCAGACAACAATAATAAGATAAATACAATTGTTGAAGAAATTCTTCAAGAGGTAAAAATTTCTGGAGATATAGCAGTAGAAAAATATACAAAAAAATTTGATGGTTTTGACCCTAACCCGATGCAAGTGAGTGCGGATCAAATAAAGAATGCATGGGATGAAATTGATAACAATTTGAAGCGCTCACTTGAGGTAGCTTATAGAAGAATTCAAAAATTCCATGAAAAAGAAATTCCTCAATCTTTCACTATTGAAGGAGAATATGGTGATGTAGTGCAAAGAAGATGGAGACCAGTTAAAAGTGCAGGTATTTATATTCCTGGAGGTAGAGCTGCTTATCCAAGTACTGTATTAATGAATGCAATACCCGCAAAAGTAGCAGGAGTAGAAGAAATTATAATGGTATCTCCTGGAAATAAAGAAGGGAAAATAAACAAAACTGTTTTAGCTGCAGCTTACTTATCTGGGATCAATAAAGTATTTAGAATTGGAGGAGCTCAGGCAATTGGTGCTTTAGCATTTGGCACAAATCAAATCAGTAAAGTTGATGTTATTTCAGGTCCAGGGAATATCTATGTCACAACTGCTAAAAAACTCATTTATGGTTCAACTGGGATTGATTCTTTAGCTGGTCCAAGTGAGATATTAATCATTTCAGATGAAACAGCTCAAAGCACTCATATAGCTTCTGATCTTCTAGCACAAGCAGAACATGATCCTTTAGCTTCATCAATACTTCTAACTACATCAAAGAACCAGGCGAAAGAAGTTTTAGAAGAACTTTATAAAAAAATAGATAAACATCCAAGAAAAGATATTTGCATGCAATCAATAAAAAATTGGGGGTTAATTGTCATTTGCGAGAATTATGAATCATGTGTTGAACTCAGCAATAACTTTGCCCCTGAACATCTAGAAATTCTTACTATAGATTCAAAAAAAATTCTTGCAGGTATAGAGAATGCGGGAGCAATATTTTTAGGAAAATGGACCCCAGAAGCTGTTGGAGATTATCTTGCTGGACCAAATCATACTTTACCTACATCAGGAAATTCTAGATTTACCGGTTCTTTGGGGGTTGAAACTTTTATGAAAAACACATCAATAATAGAATTTAATAAAGAAAGTTTAAAAGTAAATAGCCTTGATATTATTAATCTTGCTAAAAGTGAAGGCTTACATAGTCACGCTAACTCAGTACAAATAAGATTTAAAGATTAGCTAGCTCTTGAGGGTGAATAAACAATAGGAGTGTTGTTTTCAATTTTACCAACTAATACTTTGTCTGTAAGATCAACGAATAATCCATTTTCTAATACTCCTGGAATATTATTAATAGTCATTTCAATATCTTTTGGATTCTTAATACCATCATCGAACAATACATCAAGTACTAGGTTACCTTGGTCAGTAACAACTGGGCCGGCTTTTTTAGTAGCCATTCTTAAAGAAGAACTGCCATTAATTTCTGAAATCAATTCCTGAACTTG
Source organism: Prochlorococcus sp. AG-459-N19 (assembly GCA_003209375.1). Classification (GTDB taxonomy): domain Bacteria; phylum Cyanobacteriota; class Cyanobacteriia; order PCC-6307; family Cyanobiaceae; genus Prochlorococcus_A. The sequence continues at coordinate 2,748 of QCRF01000015.1, forward strand.
CTTCCAAGCAGTTGGAAGTACTTCCACAGGTAAAGGGAAAGATTGATTTAGATTTGATACAAGTTTAGTCTCATCAATTACAATAAGCAATTTCTCAGCTTTAGATGCCACTAACTTTTCTCTCACATGGCATGCTCCTCCTCCTTTTATTAATTGAAAACTAGGATCAACTTCATCTGCTCCATCAATAGCTAAATCAATTTTAGATACAGAAGCTAAATCGATAAGCGGGATATCCAGTTCAAGCGCTAAAACTTCAGATTGAAAAGAAGTTGCAACACCTCTTATATTATGAAGTTTTCCAAGACGGATTTCATCGGCGAGGCTTTTTATCATTAATGCAGCTGTAGATCCTGAGCCTAATCCGATAATCATGTCACTTTTTACTTCTCTTATTGCAGCATCAGCAACTGCTTTTTTCATTTGAGTTTGTGAATCCAAAATCTTTATTCTCTATTGGTTATAGATTATTAAATTTCAATGGGCGATTTATGTCAAACCTGGGAGGGGTTCTGGTTTGATATTTATCTGTATCTCTTTATTATCTCTCAAAATATTTAAAAGAAAAACTTTCCCTATTTGGGCTTTTTCTACTTCATCTAATAAAGCTTTAGGTTCTTTAATAGAGATATTTTCAGCTGCTATTACTAAATCCCCCCTCCTTAAACCAGCTTTTTCAGCAGGGCTATTAGGTATTACTGATTGAATTAGAGCTCCATTTCTTTCAGGTAATTGAACTAGCGAATTAGGGTCTCGATTATGTTCTTTAGCAATTCTGGGATTTAAAGAGATCAATTGTACCCCTAAGTATGGATGAATAACTTCACCATTTTTAAGAAGCTGATCGGACACACTTTTAGCTAAATTTATGGGAATCGCAAAACCCAAACCAGCGCCAGGGCCGCTTCTTACTAATGTATTAATTCCTATTACCTCACCATTAGAATTTATGAGTGGTCCGCCAGAATTTCCTGGATTTATTGCTGCATCAGTCTGAATAAGATCCAGCCTTTTATCTGAAAATCCTAAACTATTAATATCTCTATGTAGGCTGCTAACAATCCCCAATGTAACTGTTTTTTCAAGACCATAGGGAGTCCCAAGAGCTATTGCCCAATCTCCTACTTCAAGATCTTCAGAATTTCCAAGTGGAGCAAAACCAGAATAAGTATCTTCATCAATTTTTACTAAAGCCAGATCAGTTACTGCATCTGTGCCCAAAACTTGACCTTCACAAATAGATCCATCTGCCAAAGTAACTGAAACATCGTCGACTCTTTCTACGACATGAGCGTTTGTAAGAACCAAACCATGCTCATTAATGATCACTCCAGAGCCTTGACCTCTCTCTCTTTCAGGAGTAATTCCTTGCTCACCAAGTAAATCCCTCAATAAAGGATCAAGTAAAGTAGGATCAAATTGTTGCCTTTCTACCAATCGCTCAGTATCAATTTTTACAACTGCAGGGCCAACATTTTTAACTGCGGATGATACGAAATTATGACTTTCAAAAGTAGAAACTGCTAAAACTTCAGTATTAGAAAAGAGATTAACTAAACAAAAACAAACAATAATTAACATTTGGATTAAATTATCAAATTTAATCTTGAGAAATTTCATTTAATTAATAGTTTTTTTGTATTTGATAAATCTAGTTGAAGAAATATTTTATTGTTGTTTTTTTGTTTACATCCATAAAATACAAATTTTTAAATTTTTCTATAAAAAAAACTTCTTTATATGTGAAAATAAATTTTAATTAAATTTATAAATAAAATTGAATAAAGAAAACAAAAGTAAACTAGAAGATCTATTAAAAAAAGTAGCTAATGAGAGGGATTTAGAAGTCCACGGTTTAAATATACAAACCAATCAAAATCCCATTGTTATTGAAATAATTATAAAAAAAACTAATGGAGATGATATTTCCTTAAATGACTGTGCGCTATTTAATGCCCCAGCATCTGAAGAAATAGAAAAATCAAATCTTTTAAATTGTTCATATGTGTTAGAAATTAGTAGTCAAGGTGTCAGTGATGAATTAACCTCAGAAAGAGACTTCAAAACTTTTAAGGGTTTTCCAGTTAATGTTGAGTTAAACCAAAAGAATTCAAAAATAAAATTCCTGAATGGTTTACTTTATGAAAAGTCTAATGATTATTTAGCCATTAACATTAAAGGTAGGATTAAAAGAATCCCTTTCGATGAAGTATTAAAAATTAGTCTTTGCACCTTAAAAGATTAATTATTTTCAACCATTATTCAATTTTCCCATCATAGATGGCATTAGTTATTCTCCCAGGTTTAAACAATCTTATTGAAGATATCAGTGAGGAAAAGAAGTTACCTCCTAATATCGTTGAAGTAGCTTTACGCGAAGCTTTGTTAAAGGGATACGAAAAATATAGAAGAACTTTTTACATTGGAATTAATGAAGATCCATTTGATGAAGAATACTTTAGTAATTTTGATGTTGGACTAGATCTAGATGAAGAGGGTTACAGGATATTGTCTAGTAAAATAATCGTTGAAGAAGTTGAGAGCGAAGATCATCAAATTTCTTTAGTAGAAGTTAAACAAGTTGCTGATGATGCTCAAATAGGTGACACAGTTGTACTAGATGTCACTCCTGAAAAAGAGGATTTTGGGCGAATGGCTGCTTCAACAACAAAGCAAGTTTTAGCCCAAAAACTAAGAGATCAGCAAAGAAAAATGATCCAAGAAGAATTTGCAGATTTGGAAGATCCTGTTTTAACTGCAAGAGTTATAAGATTTGAAAGACAATCAGTAATTATGGGAGTTAGCTCAGGTATTGGTAGACCTGAAGTAGAGGCCGAGCTTCCAAAAAGAGACCAATTACCAAATGATAATTACAGAGCTAATGCAACTTTCAAAGTGTTCTTGAAAGAAGTTAGCGAAATAGCAAGAAAAGGACCACAACTTTTTGTGAGCAGAGCAAATGCTGGATTAGTCGTCTATTTATTTGAAAATGAAGTTCCGGAGATCCAAGAAGGTACCGTAAAAATAGTTGCTGTTTCAAGAGAAGCAAATCCTCCTTCAAGAGCTGTTGGGCCAAGAACAAAAGTTGCGGTTGATAGCGTTGAAGAAGAAGTAGATCCTGTAGGTGCTTGTATTGGAGCTAGAGGAGCGAGAATCCAACAAGTTGTAAATGAACTAAGAGGAGAAAAAATTGATGTAATAAAATGGTCATCTGACCCAATTCAGTATATTTTAAATTCTTTAAGTCCTGCGAAAGTAGATCTCGTGAGACTAGTGGACCCAGAAGGTCAACATGCACACGTACTAGTTCCTCCCGATCAACTGAGTCTCGCAATTGGTAGAGAAGGACAAAATGTAAGACTTGCAGCAAGATTAACTGGTTGGAAAATTGATGTTAAAAACTCACATGAATACGATCAGGAAGCAGAAGATGCTGCAGTTTCTGAATTAATTATTCAAAGGGAAGATGAAGAGAATCTCCAGCGAGAAGCTGAACTTAGATTAGAAGCAGAACAAGCTGAGCGTGCTGCGGAAGATGCAAGATTAAGAGAGCTTTATCCACTTCCTGAAGATGATGAAGAATATGGACAAGAAACATATGAAGAAGAGACCTTCTCAGATAATGTTCAATTAGAGAATACTCAAGATGGTGAAATAACTACAAAAGAGGAGAGAAAACGGTGATACGACAAACTCCTGTGATGCGTATATGCATTTCATGTAGAAAAACATATGACAGGAAACATCTTATAAAGATAACTAAAGATCAAAAGCAAGGTCTTATTTTTCAAGAGGGGATGGGGCGATCAGCCTACATTTGCAAGTCAAAAAAATGTTGCACAGATTCCAAGATAAAAAAAAAGCTTCAAAAAGCTTTAAAAACATCTTTAGAACCTGAATTTTTTAATATTTTTGAAAAAGAAATTACTAACTACAATGACTATCCCAATAAGGGAATATAATTAAATTAAATCCTCTTTAATATTCAAGAAGATTACAAATCAGATTAAATGACTATCAGCGATAAAATCAGAATTTACGAACTTTCCAGAGACTTAAATCTGGACAATAAAGATATATTGGATGCCGCTCAAAAACTTTCAATTTCAGTAAAAAACCATAGCAGTTCTATTAGCGTAGAAGAAGCAAAAAAAATAAAAAATCTTATTAATAAAAAAAATTCAGATAAAGAAATACTTTCCATTAAAAAACCTTCAATAAAAAAAGATAACTATAAACAAAACAAAGAAGATGCATCTTCTGTTATCTCCTCCGTGAAAGGGAAACTTCTCAAAGATAATTCAACTAAAAAACCATTGTTAATAAAACCTCTTAATAAACCTGAGAGCCTAAAAATAATTTCAAATCAACCGAAAAGTCCTAATAAACCGATAATTAACAACAGTTCACAATCACAAGTAAATCTTACAAGTCAAAAAATTAATAGTAAAACTCCACAAAATCTCAACCAAAATAAAACAACTTTCCAAAATAATATATCTCCGCCTATAAAAAGTCCTGCAAAACCCCCTATTCAACTAACTGCTAAGCCTAAAAATATTAATAATAATAATGCTAAATCTTCCCAGAAAATTTTCAGTTCAGGGGGGAAAAGACAAATATCAAAAGGATCTGATCAAAACTCTAATAAATCTAAAACAAAGAATATTAATGACAGAATTTCCCCCCCCGAACTCGTAGGAGCACCAATAAGAAAAGACGGACCCGATCAGCAAAATAATAAGCAAAAAAATACATTTAAACAAATCTTCCCTAATAGACCTGGTACGCCCAATAGACCTATTACTCCCAACAGACCTGGTATGCCCAATAACCCTGGGTTAAGAAACAAACCATCAGATCAAAGCAGGCTTGGATCTTTCAATAGACAAGCTAATACGAATAGGCAAGGAGCATCCAACAGACCTGGCATGCCCAATAGGCCTGGGTTAAGAAATAAACCATCAGATCAAAGTAGGCTTGGATCTTTCAATAGACAAACTAATACGAATAGGCAAGGAGCATCCAACAGACCTGGCATGCCCAATAGGCCTCAACCTAAATTCAATGGTCAAAATTCACATAGAATTAGAAAGCCAGTATCACCTAATGAACTCTTACAACTTCAAAAAACTAACAAATCTGAAAATGATAAAAAAGTAATAAAGAATAACGAAAAGCAACATATTGAGACCACGAAAGAAAAGCCAAAATCTCCAAATGTTCGCCCACATACTGCTCCTAATTCAAAAAAACCACCCCATAGAACATTTTCAAATAATTCAAAAAAATCAGGAAAGAAAGACTGGGATGATAGCGCAAAACTTGAAGCATTAAGAAGCAAAAATAATCAAAAACAAAGACAAAAAGTTCATATTATCGGTGAGAATGATGATTCATTAACATCTGAAACTAGTGGATATTCAGGCGAAAAAATTTCAATTTTATCAGCTAGTTTGGCGCGTCCAAAGAAAGAAAAGTCGGATGAATCCAAATCTCAAAAAAATATAAAACAATTTAAAAAGAAGAAAAAAGAGACTACTAGGCAAAGGCAGAAAAGAAGAGCTATGGAGTTAAAGGCTGCCAAAGAAGCCAAACAAATAAGGCCTGAAATGATAATAGTACCGGAAGATAATTTAACAGTTCAAGAATTAGCTAATAAATTAAGTCTTGAAAGCTCTGAAATAATCAAATCTCTTTTCTTTAAAGGAATAACTGCAACTGTTACTCAATCACTCGACTTAGCAACTATTGAAACAGTAGCAGAAGAATTTGGGGTGCCTGTTTTGCAAGATGATGTACAAGAAGCTGCCGAGAAAACTGTAGATATGATTGAATCTGAAGATATTGATAATTTAATAACTAGACCCCCTGTTATTACAGTTATGGGTCATGTAGATCATGGTAAAACAAGTCTTTTAGATTCTATCAGAGAATCAAGAGTAGCTTCGGGGGAAGCAGGAGGCATAACTCAGCACATAGGAGCTTATCAAGTTGAATTTGAACATGAATCTAAAAAGAAAAAATTAACTTTTCTTGATACCCCTGGCCATGAGGCCTTTACTGCAATGAGAGCAAGGGGTACAAAGGTTACTGATGTAGCTGTTCTTGTAGTTGCTGCAGATGATGGTTGCAGGCCTCAAACACTAGAGGCTTTAAGTCATGCAAGAGCTGCAAAAGTACCAATTGTTGTTGCAATAAATAAAATTGACAAAGAAGGGGCATCTCCAGACAGAGTAAAGCAGGAACTATCAGAAAAAGATTTAATCGCGGAAGATTGGGGAGGAGATACAGTGATGGTTCCAGTAAGTGCTATCAAAAAACAAAACATTGATAAATTACTCGAAATGATTTTATTAGTTTCCGAAGTAGAAGATTTACAAGCAAATCCTGATAGATTTGCAAAAGGTACTGTTATTGAAGCTCACCTAGACAAAGCCAAAGGGCCTGTGGCTACTTTGTTAGTACAAAATGGGACCTTAAAATCAGGAGATGTTTTAGCTGCGGGTTCAGTACTCGGAAAAATTAGAGCTATGGTTGATGAGCATGGTAATAGAATCAAAGAAGCAGGACCATCATTCCCAGTTGAAGCCCTTGGATTCAGTGAAGTACCTACAGCAGGAGATGAATTCGAAGTCTACCCTGACGAGAAAACTGCTCGAACAATAGTTGGAGAAAGGGCAACAGATGCTAGAGCCACAAAATTAGCTCAACAAATGGCCTCTAGAAGAGTCAGCTTATCATCCCTATCAACTCAAGCAAATGATGGAAAACTTAAAGAGTTAAACTTAATTCTCAAAGCTGATGTTCAAGGCAGTGTTGAAGCAATATTAGGATCATTAGAACAATTACCAAAAAATGAAGTTCAAGTCAGAGTTCTTCTTTCTGCTCCTGGAGAAATAACTGAGACAGATATAGATCTCGCTGCTGCATCTGGGTCAGTCATCATTGGGTTTAACACCTCATTAGCATCTGGTGCGAAGAGAGCAGCTGATGCTAATGAGGTTGATATAAGAGAGTATGAAGTAATCTATAAACTATTAGAAGATGTTCAATTGGCCATGGAAGGTCTACTTGAACCCGACCTTGTCGAAGAATCATTAGGCCAAGCGGAGGTTAGAGCAACTTTCGCAGTAGGCAAAGGAGCTATTGCAGGCTGTTATATACAAACTGGAAAATTACAAAGGAATTGCTCGTTGAGAGTTATTAGATCAGATAAAGTAATATTTGAGGGCAATTTAGACTCTTTAAAAAGAGCTAAAGATGATGTAAAAGAAGTAAATGCTGGATTTGAATGCGGAGTTGGCTGCGATAAATTCTCTTCATGGATTGAAGGAGATGTAATCGAAGCATTCAAATTTATCACTAAAAAGAGGTCCTTATCACAATAGTTAAATATCTAGCTTGTTAATCTTTATTTCTGTCAAAGATTAATAAACTAGGAAATATTACACAAGCACCCAACTGTATAAAAAGGTTATTTGGCTGTAATTCAGATCCGCTTGCAAATCTGGAAAGCATGATTAGAAGTCCCAAAAATGCAGAACCGCTAAAAGCTATCCACAATATTCTTCTCAATCCCTTGAAGGGAGCTTGGGATTCCTTTAATAATTTCTTTTTTAATTTAGGATCTATTTTTGACATAAATTCTTTAAATTATAAAATAAAGTCTATATGAAAAAATTCAATATTTAATATTGCCGTTATAGCTCAGCGGTAGAGCAACTGTTTCGTAAACAGTAGGTCATTGGTTCAATTCCAATTATCGGCACTTTTAAAGCAAATTAAAACTAAAATGATCGATAAAATTTTAAAATTTAGAAATCTTTTTAAATTATTTGTTTTTATTCCTCTTATATTTTATTTTGGCAAAAGAAGCTATATTGCTTTTGACGAAGGTTTTTATGCGCTGCAAGCTAGATGGATACTTGATAAAGGTAACTGGACAATTCCTCTTTGGTGGGATGAATATGTTTTGGATAGAACAATAGGAATACAATTTTTAATAGCAAAGTCACAAGACTTATTTGGAAGAAATATTTTTTCTGCATATCTACCAACAACTGTTGCTTCAATATTGATGCTATTTACAACTTATAAATTACATGAAGAATTATTTAATAAAAAATATGCAATTATATCTCCACTAATCCTTGCTACTACATATCTATGGTTTGATTACTCACACCTGGCCACTCAAGATATTATTTATTCATGTTTAGTATCTATTGGAGTGTTAGCTTTAGTCAAAATAAAAAGTAAAAATAACAAATTCTATATTCTGCTTTTTGGAATTTGGATTGGCTTAGCTTTTATGATGAAAACTTTTTTAGTTTTTGTGCCATTAATATCACTTGTACCATATTTTTTTTTAAAAAAAAATTTTTTATTCATCAAATTCTTTTGGCTAGGACTACTAATTGGATTTATACCTTTTTTATTCTGGACGTTTTCTATCAACCCTTATTTAGACAAAAACATTATTTTTTATTTAGTTGAAAAGTTTAACGTTCTTTCAAGTAAAAATACTTTTACAAATCCTTTCTATTATTATTTCTGGAATGTGCCCTTAACATATCTGCCATGGAGTTTTTTCGCAATTATTGGCACAATATACAATTTTTCTCAGAGTAAAGAGAATAAATATTTACTAGCTTTTTTCCCCTTAATTTTAATAGCAACTCTTAGCATTTTCTCTACAAAAACACCATACTATGCTCTACAAATCTCATCTATTTTTGCATTAAATACTTATGTAGGAATAAGATATTTATTCAATTCTAAAAGAAATAGTCGATTTTTTATATTTATGACCTCAAAAATAATTCCATTATTTATATTTGCTCTAACTTTCACGTATTATTTTTTCTTTAAAGATTTAGTAAATTTCAATAATAAAGAAAATACATTCATAATTCTTGGGTTATTATTTTTCGGATTATCTTGGTCGTTAATAAAACATAGAAATTCGTTCAAAGAAATTTTAATAACTCTCATAATTGGGCCTTACTTATTCACTTCATTTCTTCTGCAATCAGGTTTATTCACCGATAGATCTAGAGAACTAAGAGAGAAAATGGAATATGTTTCGTCCCTTGATATAGTACAAAATCAAACGATCATGGTTGATAAAAAAGGAATAAAAAACTCTCAATCGCAATCAAAAATCATCAGAATTTCTTTATTAACTCCTAAACTAGGTGAGGGATTAGACAATATCAATCAGTTAAAAAAATCAGAATTAGCATGGACAACTGATCTTAAAACAATAAAAAATAATGATTATTCTTATGAAGTTATATACGAAAATGATGTTTTAAATCCATGGAAATTAATATTAAAAAAGTAAATAATCAATATATAATGAGGTGTCTTTTGTAATCTTTAATAATGATATCTGTTAATAGTTGGAATTTAACAAATAATAAACTTCATCAATTATTCAAAGACAATAACGAATTTATTTCTATTAAAGTCAGAGGAAATACTTGGGAACCAATCACTAGATGGCTAAGACTGGATTCAAGAATTTTTAGAGAAACCACTAGCAAAGCAAGAATAACTTTATGCGATATTGAATCTCTAGCAGAAATTTACAACTACAGATCAATTAGATGGAAAGCAAAAAAGCTAACTCCTCTACCAACTAAAATATTTCCACCATCTATTAAAAATATTTTTCGAAAAATACCAATTATAAAACAACTTGCATACGAACTCGAAATAGTTTTCTATAAATATAGTGAAAATATTTCTGAACATTTAATATCAATAGTAATTCCTGCAAGAAATGAAGCTGGTAATAAAGAACTTTTAATTAATGCTTTAAATAAATTCAAAAATATACCAAATAAATTAGAAATTATATTTGTTGAAGGTAATAGCAATGATAATACATATAACATTTTAAAAGAGTTAAAAGAAAATTTCTCAAATTTCTTCAAGATATATCTTTTAAAACAAACCTCAAAAGGAAAGAAAAATGCAGTCGTAGAGGGATTTAATATTTCTTCAGGGGAGACCCTCGCCATAATTGATAGTGATTTTACTGTAGATATTGATGACAGTATTGCAGCAATAATGGAATCAACCAAAAATAAAAATATTTTAATTAATTGCGCCCGCACAACTTTTCCAATGGAAAAAGATGCTATGAGATGGGCAAATTATATAGGGAATAGACTCTTCGCAATATTTCTATCAATTATCATAAATAAACCTGTATCAGATTCACTCTGTGGAACAAAAGTTTTTTCAAGAAAATTCTTTAAACTTATGAAACAAAACGGAAGTTGGGATTCCAAATCTGACCCATTTGGTGACTTTACAATAATATTTGAAGCCGCGAACAATAACATTAAAATACTAAATTATCCTGTTAGATATTACGCTCGAAAATCTGGAGCACCAAATATATCTAGATGGATAGATGGATTAAAACTTCTCAAATTATGCTGGATTTATATAATTTCTGACTTATGAATTAAATAAAATTTTCATTAGTATTTTCTTAGGATTTTTAATTTCTCCAAATTAGTAATAAAGTAGTTAGATTCTTAAAGAAAATAGATTCATTAAATTTCATGACATGAATTTTAATTTGAAGCTCGAAAAATTAAATAAAAAAAGTTTCCAAAGAAAGCATTTTGGTAAGATCCTAATTGTAAGACTGCCTTGTAACCCAATATTTCCAATTGGACCTATTTATTTAGCAGACCATATTCATAAATGTTTTCCAGGCATAGACCAACAATTCATTGATCTAGCAATAATTCCATCCAATAAAGTTTCCAAATATTTAGCTAGAAAAATTGATCAATTTAGACCACATTTAATCATTTTTTCATGGAGAGACATACAAATTTATGCTCCTGTTGATGGCAGAAGTGGAAATCCCCTACAAAACTCTTTTGAAGTTTTCTACTCAAAAAATATTCTTAAAAAAATTAGAGGTTCCTTGGGAGGATTAAAATTAATCGCATCTCATTACGGAGAAATATATAGAAATACTTCTTTAGTCAAGATGGGACTTAAAAGGGCACAAAAATATAATAAAAATATCAAAGTAATTTTAGGAGGTGGGGCTGTTAGTGTCTTCTATGAACAATTGGGAAATCTACTCCCTAAAGGAACTGTTGTTTCTGTTGGAGAGGGAGAAAATCTCATAGAAAAAATCATTAGAGGAGATTCAATCGAGGAAGAAAGATGTTACACCGCTGGACAAAAACCTCGTAATAAATTAATACATGAACAACCTTCAGGCACTGTTAAAACTGCCTGTAATTATATATATATTAAATCAATATGGCCTGAATTCAATTGGTATATAGAGGGAGGAGATTACTATATAGGGGTTCAAACGAAAAGAGGTTGTCCTCATAATTGTTGTTTCTGCGTTTATACAGTGGTGGAGGGAAAGCAGGTTCGCGTTAATCCAGTTAACGAAGTAATAAAAGAAATGAAGCAATTGTATGATCTTGGAGTTAGGGGATTTTGGTTCACTGATGCACAGTTTATTCCAGCAAAAAAACATATTGAGGATGCAAAAACACTTTTGCAAGCAATTAAGGATCAAGGCTGGGACGATATTAATTGGGCTGCATACATCAGAGCAGATAATATTGATGCCGAGTTAGCTCAGCTTATGGTTGATACAGGTATGAGCTATTTTGAAATAGGTATCACCTCGGGATCTCAAGAACTTGTTAGAAAAATGAGATTAGCGTATGACCTTGAAACTGTATTAAATAATTGCAGAATGCTAGTCAAATCAGGTTTTAAGAATCATGTTTCAGTCAATTATTCATTTAATGTTTTGGATGAAACGCCTAGCACCATAAGACAAACGATAGCTTACCATAGAGAATTAGAAAATATTTTTGGTAAAGGCTTAGTTGATCCAGCTATATTCTTTATAGGTTTGCAACCTCACACTCTTCTAGAGAAGTACGCATTGGAACATAAAATTTTGAAGCCAAATTATAATCCAATGAGCATGATGCCTTGGACAGCGAGAAAACTTCTTTGGAATCCTGGCTCATTAGGGGAAAAACTTGGTCAGGTTTGCTTAGAGGCTTTTGATAATACAGAAGATGAATTTGGTAAAACAGTTATCAATATTCTTGAGAGAGAATATGGAAAGTCTTCCTTAAAAGAATCCTTAAAAGTTCCTCCCTTGTCGGAAAGGAAATTAGCTCATTCTAAATAAAAAACCTTTATTAATCCTCTTTCTCAATGGAACTAGAAATACCTTTTGATTTTAATGATTCTGAGTAGAATTCGGCTGGCTCTAAATCACAAATAATTACCAAACCTACCCCCGTATTGTGTGCCTCCAGCATTATAGCTATAGCATCTTGTTCGCTTAATTGCGGCACAACTTCTCTTAGCGAAATAGTTACATACTCCATAGAATTGACCGGGTCATTATGAAGTAAAACCTTATATTTTGGAGATTTATTTTTTAATTCAGCAGGGTTCTTTTCTATTACTGCTGAATTATTACTTAAACTTTGTTCTAACTTTATAGATAGCATTGGAATCTAGAATCTAAATAGTACTAACAATTATATATTAATTATTCTTTCCATTGCTTCATTAACATTTGATCGAGAATTAAATGCTGACAAACGAAAATAGCCTTCTCCTGATAACCCAAATCCGCTCCCAGGTGTTCCCACTACACTAACTTTTTGGAGAAGGAAATCAAAAAAGTCCCAAGATGTCATTTGATCAGGAACCTTAATCCAGATATAAGGAGCATTATCCCCACCAAAAACTTTATATCCTGCATGCTTAAGTTGATTTTTCATGATTTTTGCATTTTCCATGTAAAAATCAATTAAACCTCTCACCTGTTTCTTACCTTCAAGAGAATAAACAGCCTCTGCACCTCTCTGAACCACATAACTTACTCCATTGAACTTTGTAGACTGTCTCCTATTCCAAAGAGCCCATAAGTCTATTTCCTCATTTGTTGAGCTCAAACCCTGGAGATTTTTAGGTATTACTGTAAAAGCACATCTAACTCCAGTGAATCCTGCATTCTTTGAAAAAGATCTGAATTCAATAGCACAATCCTTTGCCCCCTCAATCTCATATATTGAATGTGGAATATCATTATCTTTAATGAATGCTTCATAAGCTGCATCAAAAAGTATTAGAGATTTGTTTTGAAGAGCATAGTCAACCCACTTTTTCAATTCTTCTTTATTAATAGTTGCTCCGGTAGGATTATTTGGAAAACAAAGATATAAAATATCAACTTTTTTTTCAGGAAGTGCTGGCAGAAAGTTATTCTCCTCGTTTATTGCAAGATATGTCAATCCTTGATAAGTCCCGTTTTCAAGAGCATCACCAGTTCTGCCTGTCATAACGTTACTATCTACATAAACAGGGTAAACAGGATCTGTTACAGCGATTGAATTATCTTTGCCAAGAATATCTAAAATATTGCTACTATCGCATTTAGAACCATCTGAAACAAAAATTTCTTCAGGTGAAATTTGACAGCCTCTCGAAATAAAATCATGCTTTGATATTTTTTCTCTGAGCCAAGAATAGCCTTGTTCTGGTCCGTAACCCCTAAAACCATCTGTTGTTCCCATATCATCTAAAGCTTTACCCATAGCGTCTATACATGCTTTAGGTAATGGCTCTGTAACATCTCCTATGCCAAGCTTAATAATTTCAGCACTTTTATTTGATTGAGAATATATTTTTACCCTTTTAGCAATTTCAGGGAATAAATAACCTGCTTTCAGTTTTAGATAATTTTCGTTTACTTGAACCACTTTAGATAAAAAATTTCATCAATATTAGAATAATGTATTAACGTGCTTTAATGTTGATTAGATGTTAAAATTATCTCAGTTATGATTAATTTAAGTGATAATCATAGCTATGAATTCAATTTCAATTAGTTTGAAAATCGTTTAAAGCTATTAAATAGCATAATTCAATCACTATTAACTTAATTCATTTTAAAAAGTAAAAAATAATAGCTAACAAATGTTGCTTTATTGAAAGATAAAAATTTATTTCATTAATTTAGACGATTTTCAAAATCCCAATTATTCAGAATCAATTATATGTCTCAGCAAATTATCATCGCTGAGCAGGCTCGAATTGCAGCACTACTCACAGATGATCGAGTTGATGAATTAATCGTCGCACAAGGTCAATATCAAATTGGCGATATTTTTTTAGGAACAGTTGAAAATGTTCTCCCTGGCATTGATGCCGCTTTCATAAATATTGGTGAAAGTGAGAAAAATGGGTTTATCCATGTTTCAGATTTAGGTCCACTAAGACTCAAAAAAGGGGGATTTGGAATAACTGAATTGCTAGAGCCAAAACAAAAAGTTCTTGTACAAGTGATAAAGGAACCCACAGGATCTAAAGGGCCTAGACTAACAGGAAGTATTTCAATCCCAGGAAAGTACTTGATATTACAGCCATATGGCCAAGGAGTAAATATTTCAAGAAAAATAAATACAGAAACAGAACGAAACCGTTTGAAAGCTCTTGGGGTTTTAATAAAACCACCTAGTACAGGCTTGTTATTTAGAACAGAAGCTGAAAAGATAAAAGAAGAACTTCTAATTGAAGATTTAGAACATTTAATTCAACAATGGGAAGATGTACTAAAAGTTTCTGAGACTTCTAATCCGCCAAATTTAGTAAAAAGAGATGATGATTTCTCTCTCAAGATTTTAAGAGATCATGTTAAAGAATCAACTAAAAGCATAATTATCGATAGGAAATTTTCAGTTGCAAATGCAAAAGATTTTTTAAAAAATTATGACTCTCCTATTGAGATTGAATTTCACGATAATAGTTTAACCCATCATATTTTGGAGAAATATGAAATTAAGAAAACAATTCAAAAAGCTCTCCAACCTAGAGTAGATCTTCCTTCGGGGGGGTATATAATTATTGAACCTACTGAAGCTTTAACAGTAATTGATGTAAACTCTGGATCTTTTACAAGATCCGCCAACTCAAGACAAACCGTTTTGTGGACGAACTGCGAAGCAGCAGTTGAAATCTCAAGACAGATGAAATTAAGAAATATTGGTGGAGTTATAGTAGTAGATTTTATTGATATGGAATCTAGAAGAGATCAATTTCAATTACTTGAGCATTTTACCTCGGCTATAAAAGATGATTCTGCCAGGCCTCAAATTGCTCAGCTTACTGAATTGGGTTTAGTGGAGCTAACTAGAAAAAGACAAGGTCAAAATATATATGAATTATTCGGTAAAAAATGTTCTACATGCGATGGTACAGGAAATGTAGAAAATATATTAAATTACGAAATTTCTAACTTAACAATTCAAAATGTTGAAAATAAATTTAATCAATCAAACAATCAAAAATCATTCGATATAGATACTTCCCAATCAACTGATGAGCAAGAAAAAATAATTGACAAGGAATTAATTAAATCCAAGGACCTAAGCAAAGATAATTCTTCTAATAAAAAAGAAAATGATAATGAAAATTTGAACCAATCAAACTCAAAAGAAAAAAACATAATCACAGTTGATCTTAATAATGAAGAAAAAATTGTTTTCAGTCAATTAGGCATTAATCCCCTTATTAAGTTAGGTAAAGAATATCTCACCAGCAATAATTTTGTGCGTTTAAAAGATAGTAATAAGCAAACGGAAAAGACCTTAGATAAACAAAAAACAAAAGCAAAACAAATAAAAAAAATCTCAAAATCTGGAGAAGAAAAGATTCAAACTAAAATTGAAGCAAATACAAATTCTAAAGATAAATCAACAAATAAAACTAATGAAAATAATGAAGTTTTATTTATAGATACAAAGGATGAAATTGAACTTACAGATGAGCTCAATAATGCAAGAAAAAAAAGAAGAAGATCTTCAGCAAGCATTGAATAAAGTATCAGAAGTTGGAATAGATGAAGTTGGAAGGGGAGCAATTTTTGGTCCAGTTTTTTCAGCAGTTGTAGTTTTAACTGAAAAAAATAAATTTATCCTAAAACAAGTTGGAGTAACTGATAGTAAAAAACTAACTCCCAAAAAAAGAAAATTACTTCTGCCAAAAATTTTATTATTGTGTTCAGATTATGGAATCGGGCAAGCTTCGACTAGAGAAATAGATAAGGTAGGTATCAGAGCTGCGACAGAACTTTCAATGATAAGAGCTATAAAGAAATTAAAAGAGAAACCATCTGAGTTAATAATTGATGGCCCCTTATTATTAAGACCATGGAACGGAATACAGAAAAATATAATTTCTGGAGACTTAAAGTTTATCTCGATAGCTTCAGCAAGCATTATTGCCAAAGTTTCTCGCGACAATCTAATGGAAAGATTGGAAAAAGACTACTCAGGATATTTAATATTTAAAAATAAAGGTTATGGTACTAAAGAGCATCTTTCATTAATCAAGAAAAATGGAGTAACTAAACTACATAGGAAAAGTTTTTTAAAAAATCAAATTTTATTTAATTCACACCAATCTAAAAAATCTTTTACTAATTGCTGTTGAACCCTGGACTTTATACCCAACAGAATCCCATTTAATACTGAATGACCAGTAGATTCCAAAATTTTCTTTGGCACCAGCTTCAATAGAGGGGGTTGGCTTACAGAAACCCCAAGAAGCGCCTCACCTTCTAACCCAATATTAGTAGCTTCCAAATTAGCTTTCAAAATAAGATTAAAATCATCTATCATACCCAAACCATCTAATGTACTTTCAAGCGCACTCATTTTTAAAATTCCATCTTTATTTTCTACCGCAATTGAAACAACCGGGTTAATATCTAATTGGAAAACCTTAAAACTTGTTACTGTATACTTATATCTACCTACTCCTTCTAGTTCTAATTTTTTGGAGTCAAGCATTGCTCCAACAACTCTTTCTTCTTCCAAAAGATATCTAGAAAGATATTCTTTATTTCTTGCTATGGAAAGCTTTAGTTTCTGTTTAGCATTAAAAGACAATAGCATTCTCTATATTCCTCCAATGCTTATTTGATCTCTTTTTTTTTTTACTTTTAATCATGAGCAAACAAGTTGCATATTTAGGTCCTAAAGGAACATACGCAGAAAAAGCAGCTCATATATTATCAAAGCTTGCCAATTTTCAGACACCTATATTTGTACCATGTAATGGGTTACATTCGGTCATTAAATCCATAGCGTATAACAATTGTGATGCTGCTGTAGTCCCTATAGAAAATTCCGTACAAGGTGGGGTTACGGCAACTCTAGATGCCCTTTGGAAATTTCCTGAAATCTTTATAAATAAAGCAATTGTTTTACCTATAAAACATGCATTAATTAGTGATGGAGAACTTTCAAACATTTCAGAAGTATTATCTCATCCTCAAGCATTAGCTCAATGTTCACAATGGTTATCTGAAAATCTTCCAAATGCAATTCCTCTACCAACAAATTCAACATCAGAAGCTGTCAATATGGTTAAAGGGAGTAAATTCAGAGCTGCTATCGGTTCAAAATCATTAATTCAAATTGAAGGACTTAAAGAATTAGCCTTTCCTATTAATGATGTTCCTGGTAATTGCACTAGATTTGTCTTATTGAGCAAAGAATCAAATTCAAATTTAGCTAATATTGCTAGTTTCGCTTTCTCATTAATATCAAATAAACCTGGTGCTTTGCTTAAAGCCATAAAAAATATTGCAGATTTTGGATTTAATATGAGTAAAATTGAATCTAGACCTTCAAAAAGAGAATTAGGCGAATATGTAATTTATATTGATTTAGAAATAAATAATCAAAATAATATTAAAGATTTTCTTGAATTAAAAAATAAGCTCAGGCCACTTTGCAAGAATTTTGTAGATTTTGGGAATTATTTTTCTGAAAATGTAGATCTAGATTAATTTAGCCTCTACATTTATAAACTCCAAACTCCATTAAACCTTTTCTAAATGACCAATTCATGAGAAGAATTGTTGGAATCTCTCTAATCGATTTCACTATAGCAATTGGGCCAAGTGACAAAATTGCTAAAGGCCTACGAATGCCTTCAATAATTGAGTCGTACCATGAAGGATTTGTATAGCAATTCCAATTTTCATAAATAACTCTTCCTGAACTATTTTTGTTAGTTCTAAGAATGTCACCAAATTCGTTAATGCTAATAAAATTAGGATGTACCCATTGTTCTAGTAATTGTTTAAGAACTATCTCCTCAAAAAATGATGGAGGGTGTGCCTTTAAATCTCTTGAGTTCCAATCAGCCAATGCCAAATATCCTCCAGGTCTTAGAGTTCTTAGCATTTCATCTGCAAACCTAGTTTTATCATTCATGTGTGCACCAGCCTCAACACTCCAGATCGCATCAAATGATCCATCTTCGAATTTTAAATCCAAAGCATCCATAACTTGAAAGTTGCAAGTTAGCTCATGAGGAGTAAGTTCTCTTGCTCTTTTAACTTGAGCAGGGCTAATTGAAATGCCAGTGACATTAAACCCATAATATTTTGCAAGAATCCTAGAACTCCCACCTATGCCACAACCTACATCGAGTATTCGGGATCCCTTTGGCAATTTATCTAAACCACTCCACTTAACTAATTCATGAACAAACTGCACTTTAGCCTTCCTAAAATCAATATTTTTTTTGCCTAAGGGATAAAAACCTAAATGTATATGTTCTCCCCATAATCTCTCAAGTAACTTATCCTGGGTCCAAGCATCATATGCAGAAGCCACTGTATCTGAAGAAATATATTTTCTAGCATTAAATCTCCAGATGACAAATAAGATGAGAAAGAATAGAACTAGTAAAAAAAAAGGAAATAACAATTCAAACATTTAATTTTCTTTTATATCAGGAAAACTTTCTTTCAATGCTGTTCTTGCTGCAAGTTGTTTTCTTGTATGGTCAAGCATTTCATATTCTCTTTGCAAACGGGAGAAAGTATTTCTTTCTTCAAGAAGTCTTTGCTGTTCCTCTGCAACAGGACCACCCAAATGAGCGCCAATCCAAAATGATAAATCCATAGGGTTGTCAGGTAATTTATCAGGTAGATTTTTCTTAGTATTAGTTAATTTACTTGTTAAATTAATAACATCACAGAGTGCTTCTTTTACTGAGGCTTTTAGGGAATCTAATTTTTGAAAGTCATCAATATTATCATCACTAATCCAACTTACCATCGCGGAACAAAATGGAGTCGAACGCATAATTTCTAAGACTTGAAATCTTTGTTGTCCCAGCGTAATAATATTACTTCTTCCATCCTCTGCAGTTTGATGTTTTATAATTTGAGTGCAGCATCCGACACTAGCCATACTTTTAGTAGTTGGATCCCACTTAATAACTCCAAACATAGAATCAGTCTCAAGAACAGATTGGAGCATGATTCTATATCTAGATTCAAAAATATGTAGAGGCAATATTTCTTGAGGAAAAAGGACTACCTCTGGTAAAGGAAATAATGGTAATTCCCTGACTGAGAGTTCTCCCATTTAAACCTCATATCAATGATTTTATATTAATCAATTTAAGGCGGTTTCGGGAATTGTTAAAGTTTAACTTCTATGTCTACACCACTAGGAAGATCTAGTTTCATTAAAGCATCAATAGTTTTTGCAGAAGGACTATAGATATCTATTATTCTTCGATGTGTTCTTGTTTCAAAGTGCTCTCTAGAATCCTTATCAACATGTGGAGATCTTAGAACACAATAAATCTTCCTTTTTGTAGGTAGGGGTATTGGACCTATTGCTGAGGCAGAAGTAGTATCAGCAGTTTGGATTATTTTGTCACAAGATAAATCCAGCATTCTTCTGTCAAATGCTTTAAGTCTTATTCTTATTTTTTGTTGTGCAATTGAAGCAGTCATAGTTTAAAAACTTCTAGTGAAGGGTCATTAATTAAAATGACCCTTATCCGTATAACTATACTAAATGATTGAGGTTAAATTTTTAAAAACTCAAATTTATTATTTGAGTATTTTAGAAACAACTCCAGCACCGATAGTACGTCCACCTTCACGGATTGCGAATCTCATACCTTGTTCTATAGCCACTGGACAAATTAATTCTCCAGTCATTTTAATTCTGTCTCCTGGCATAACCATTTCGACATTGGAGCCATCATCAGAGGTAAATGCAGTTATTTGACCTGTTACATCAGTTGTTCTGATGTAGAACTGAGGTCTGTATCCTGCAAAGAAAGGAGTATGTCTTCCGCCCTCTTCTTTTTTGAGAACATAAACTTCTCCTTCAAACTGAGTATGAGGAGTAATAGATCCTTTCTTAACAAGTACCATTCCTCTCTCAATATCTTCTTTCTGAACACCACGTAAAAGTAAACCAACATTATCACCGGCCATACCTTCATCAAGAAGTTTGCGGAACATTTCAACGCCTGTAACAGTTGTTAGTCTTGTGTCTCTTATTCCTACTATTTCGACTTCTTCTCCAACCTTAACTTTACCTCTCTCAATTCTTCCAGTAGCAACAGTTCCTCTACCAGTAATCGAGAAAACGTCTTCTACTGCCATCAAGAAAGGTTTATCAATTTCTCTTTCAGGTTCAGGGATACTAGCATCAACTGCTTTCATTAATTCTTCAATCTTTGATTCCCAAGTTGAATCACCTTCGAGAGCTTTTAAACCAGAAACCTGAACT
>QCRF01000016.1 GCA_003209375.1 Prochlorococcus sp. AG-459-N19
AATATTTTTTTGGTCGAAATAATTATTTCTTGAATGATCACCCAAAAGTTTTTAATTTGTCAAATATAAAATTTCTATTAAATATAGAAGTGAATACTCGAGATACATAACAAATAAAGCAAATCCTAGTTATATTATTTAAATCTCAATAAGAGATCTGATCAGAAATATAACCGGAAAGTTCCTAGTTTTTTTAATTATATAAACAGACATTTTCCATGTATTCAGATCCTTTTTTCTATCAAAAGATGAATACCCAAGAACTAAAATTCAGTTATAAAAAGCTTTTAAATAAAGCTGCTCAAGCTAACGGTCGTAAAGAAACTGTTTCTTACTTAAACCGTGCTGCTAAAATCAAGTCAAAACTTTACTCAACTTCTAAAGTAAATTGCTTTAGATGTAATGGCGCAGGTTTTCTAAGAATTTCATTAGATGAAACTAAAACCTGTTTATCTTGTTACGGTAAGGGGTTTTTAATAAAAGAAAATCAGCAGGTTTAAAAATTTTATTCTTCATGAAAGATCTCATTCAAGCTCACAAAAAATTAATTAAAACAGTAAAAGAGCAAATGGGATTTTCTGATTATGGCATGTATTGGTTGGCTTTCCTGGAAGGGGGTCTAACTATATGGCTGCTTGATAGAATATTTTTCCACTGGTTAAAGTTTTAATTTTCATTTAGGTCAAAAAAATTTCTACAGGTACTAAATAAATTAATTTATCGAAACCATTTGAAAAGTTGTAGGATGGGAAAAAAACTAATATGCAATTACTGGGATTAATTCTTCTTCTAGCTAGTAGCTGGTATTTGTGGAAATTAACATCAAACTTTCTTGATGAATCAACAAAAAAAGAACTGACTAATAGTTTAAATAACCTCAAAAATAAATTCTCTGAGGGAAAACAAAATTTCTCTAAAGCGAAAATAAGTGAAGCTTGGGAAAAATACAAAAAAGAAGGTGGAGCCTTATCTAATAAAGAAAAAAGCTAATGGACTTTTTTATTATTACGAGTCTCACTAAAGATATTTCTAGAATTGATCTAATTGGTATTTTGTTTGGTCATTTAATTTTTGGTGTTGCATTGACCCAGCTTTTAGATTGGGCGTGGTTAAAAAACCTTATGAGTGAAGAAGATAAAACAAGGATGCTTAAAAGTTATACATGGAAAGACTTATTAGTAGATGGAGCAATTGTTACTGTGGTTCTAGGAATAATCTTTTTAATAATTAGCATTTTTCTATAAATGAACGTAACTTACATCCTTTTAGTTTTTTTAATGATATCCATTTTGATTTTCACTCAAATAATCAATTCCTCCGATAAATCAAAATAAATGAACGAAGTAACTAGCAACTCCTCGACTGGGTGGTACTTAATCGCTTTGGTAAGCACTTTATCTTTTTTTGCTTTAATTTACTTCGGCCAAAAAAGATAGCCTAAATTTTGAAAGATTATTTAAATTCATAAAAAAAGCTCTGCAACTTTATGAGATGCAGAGCTTTTAATTATTAAGTAACTGATTTATATAAATCTATTGATTATAAAACCTTTTTTCTTAATGAAAGAAAAAGAGACCGATGAATGTGATGAAGATACTGAATTCACGGCCCCTTTGATAACCGCATTTTTCGGTAGATACGACAATGAATCACCTCCTTTACTAATGTTTTCCTAAGGATAACCAAAAGAATTAAACAAGGAAAGAAATTCGTTAAAAATTTAAAAATTTTTTAACAAATTAAAGATATAAATCTCTTCAATATAAATGTATTGATATTACCAAGGCAAAACTTCTCCGTTGGCATGCCAAAAAGTACCCGAGTTATTTTTATTTAAAGAATCAATACGTTTTAAAAGGCCATTTGCTGATTCTTCAGGACTAATTCCATTTCTTGTAAAGCCAGTCATTCTCGTACTCACTAACCCAGGATGCAAAATAGCTACATAAATATCTTCCCTTGATAAATCAATGGAAAGTGATTTTGCTGCCATGGACAAGGCAACCTTAGACATTCTGTAACCATAAGAACTTCCTGATGTATTATCTTCAATAGATCCCATTCTACTTGTGATAAAAGCAACTTTAGAAGATTTTTTTAAAAGATGTTTAAGTGATTGAGTCATACATATTGGGCTCAATGCATTGACTTCAAATTGACGCAAAATACTTTTCTTTTCTAAGTTTTCGAAAGAATTAAATTCATAAATTCCTGCATTATGAATTAAGCAATCTAAATTAACTCCAGATAATTTTTTACACAAATTTGTTATCGACTCATCAGAAGAAATTTCTACATTCTCTTCAACTCTCACTCCTAAATCTCTAAGTTCTTTTGAAGCTTTCCTACACGTTGCAATTACATTATCTCCCCTTTTATGAATTTGCCTACATAGTTCTAATCCAATACCCCTATTTGATCCTGTAATTAGAAAAGTCGACATCTCCAAACTTAAAAATAAAAATTAATCTAAATCCAAATATAAAAAAAAACAAACTAGAAAAAGAAAAAATTTATAAAATTCCTTATTAGATTTTTTAAGGTTATGATGAATTATGAAATTAAAAAAGATTTTTATAAAAGAAAGCAAAGATATTTTTATCATCAAAATTTAATGTATGGAAATTTTCAATCAAGAATTTATACAAGAGATTATTAGGCTAACGTGGAGAAATCCTGCTTTCATGGCTATAGCTATCGCGTTAGTTTGGCTTATCCCACAATTATTTATCAGAAAAATAATGGCAAAAAAATATGAAAGAAGAAAAATAGAAATTCAGAAAAATAAAATTCAGAAGCTTTATCCAACTAATGCTCCTAAATAAGATTTTTATTTTAAAAGATGATCTTATGAATCAAAAAATACTTTTTGCATCCAAATAAAATATGAACTACAAAATAATAAGAATTGATGGGAAAGATGACGAATTAACAGCTCAAAGTTTTGATAATTATTCAGATGCGTACGATTTGTTAGAGGAACTTTATGGAGATTTATGTTGTTCAGATGCTGATTATGGAGACATAACCTATTACGATATTGTGGAAAATAATTTAAAAAATATTAATGGAGAATAAAAAATGGGCTCCCTCCCGAGAAGAAAATTTAGGGGTAATAACGAGTGTATATGAATTAATTAAAGAAGGACTTTCGGAACTTCAAAAAAAAACTGGATGTCCCGATTCATTTATTTATGATTTTATTGGCAAGATACAAAATGAATGGCATCCTGAATCTTGCCACTCCATAGTTAGAAATAAAAAAAAGAAAAATTAGAAAATATTAAATCTTCAACTCAAATTTATAAAATTTCTTTAAGATAACCTGAATTTAAAAATATTAAATCATGATTATTAGAATACTAGGTATAGTGCTTATCCTTGGTACGATTGCATACTATGGCTTAGTTTTGACTGGGCAAAGCAACCTTTAGTTTTTTTAACTTTTAAAATTTCTCATGAAATGGCCTCCTACTTTGTGTTGGACAGCGCCTAAAACTATTAATGGTAATAGGCATTTTCAAGTTAAAGCCTACGGTGGGAAAAATGAAGATAGATGGGTTGATATTTTTCCTACCAGAAATAAAAAAGATATTAAAAGAATCTCATGGGCAAAACTAAAATCAGAATGGACGACTGGATGGTTAAGGCTCCCAAAAGATAAAGATTAATTTGTCTATGTAAACAAATATTATTAACCAGTAAACTGTAAAAAATAATACCTAACTCAAAAAAAATAACTTCTAAAATTTTTCTAAATTGCTGTTTAATATGAAGTCAGAACCGAAGAAAAAACTTCCTAATAAAAAAATTATAAGTTCAGCAAAATTTGAGGCTAAAGAACAATTCACAAAATCTGCATTAGATAATTTAAAAACAGAAAATGAAAGACTTGTTAATTCACTAAAAAAATCTGGGGAGATTAAAGAATCAAAAAGAAAATAGACTTACAGAATTTAAAATTTTTTATTATTATATAAATTTATAGATTGGGAAATGATTGAAAAAATCTCTCTAGCAAATTCTCATTTACCTCAACTTATTGGGTTCGTTCTGATGTCAATTGGTTACACATTAGGCAATAAATTCTACCTTCCGGAAATCAAACAAAAATAATAATTTCTAGTTATTAAAAATATTTTAAATAAATAGAATTGAAAATATTTTCCTTATAGAAGTTTTTAAATATTTATCTGATTTAAAGTAAAAACTTTAAAGCTAATTCCGCAAATCAATTAAGACTAGTCTTAAGACATAGCTGACACATAAATGTAACAGTAAAGTGCTTAAAAATGTGAAATCCAAAGAAAAAGTAAGGATTCATACTAATTTTTTTTAAATATGTTACATTCTTTAATAATTCAAGTTAAGGTGTCCTCTGTAAATAAAGCAGAAATGAGGAAATGTAGATGTATACAAATGTCATTTACTCTTTGGATTACTAATTGATCACATATGAAATCTAAAAATGGATGCACTTACTAGTTTTATAGTTGTTATCATCGCGATTACAATTCAATTCTCTTTATACGCCATCAAAAGGTTGCAGGAACCTTTAGAACCAAATTATTTGATAGAAAAAAATTCGAAAAAAAATAAAAACTACATTGGTAAATATTGGAAAAATGCCGAAATAACAAATGGGAGATTAGCTATGATTGGTTTTTTTGCTTTGATAATAAACTACGGTTTTTTTGGGTGGATAATACCTGGTTTTATTTAAACTATCAATACATTAATTTCTTAGAGAAAAAAATAAATCTCTCGTTCAAAACAAACTCTCCTTTTTAAAAAAAAATTTTTATTATAAGAAAAAAAAAGCAATTGAGTAATTCTGATTTTGATAAAAATGGATTGGACAGCTATGGAATACATTGGCTTCAATATGCTGCTTTTGCTTTCTCTGGTTTTGCTATATTTACAACCTGGGCATTTTTTTATGACGAAAGATTCCACAACTTTGTAATGAATATTTTCAGGGTTATTAACTGCAGTGGGTTCAACTGTAATGGAGTAAATTAAAATTCTATGGCTAATCCAGATCAAAAAACAATATTAATTGATAATGCTTTTGAGGAAATAAAAAACATTTGTATAAACCTTCAAAAAGATACTGATGCTTCAAATTCAGAACTTAAAAGTTTACTAAAATTAATTATTAATGAATGGGAAGAAAAAGAAGAACAAAAAACTGGTTTTGGATTCAGGTAAAGCTAGCCACTATCCAAGAAGAGACTTAGGCCTCAAATCATTTTAATATGAACTATTTTTTTACTTTTAAAATTTAATATTTATAATTTACATTTTTTAGAAAGAAATTAATAAGGAATGAATGTCAAAGAGAAGATTCATTCCAGATTTAGCATTAGTTTTATCTAGATTTAAATTTTATAATTAAACACCTCTGGTGGACTGTCAATCATTAGATCCCTCCTATTCAACAAGTTAAACCTACGCCTTACTTATTAAGAAAGTAAATCAGTAGAAATGCTGATTTATTATTTTCTAAAATGTTTGAATTAAAGATGCCAATTCTGGTGCATCTAATAAAAGTGCAAAAAATGTAAGCACAACTAATAAAAATATGGAAAAGTAGAATTGAATCATGATTCAAAATTACTTAAAAAGAATTTTTTAAGTTGTATAAAATAATGCTTTGTTTACATAATTAAATATCTCCACCTAGATAAGTTTATTTAGAGAATAATTAAGATGCTTCAGGGGAAAATATCGTCCTATTTTTTTGCCAATACTCACAACCTTTTAGTAAATGATCACCCTGTGGTATGCGTTTTTCGTATTTTGGACAGATCAAGATAGTAGCAAAAGTTTCTGTAGTGCTGTAGCGAAAGTGATTGCAAGTAATACAAATCTTTGTTCGTTTTCGTTTTAGGGTAGATTCTTTTAGATATTCCCATTTTGACGGATTTACCTTGATCATGATTACTGGAATTTATTAGTAACAATTTGCCAACCTCCTGAAATTAATTCATTCCATGTTTCACAAGCACACTCAATAGAATGAAGTCTTGAATTTTTAATTTGGGCTGGTTCACCTAATTCATTTGCATAGAAAAGATGAGTATATACTTTGAAGTTATTAGATACAGATTTCTTATAACTCTCAAAAAAAATTAATAAACCACTTTTTTTGTTAAACAACCAGCCAGTTGGGGGGTCAATAAGGCTGCCACGATAAAAATAAGTCCGAACATTAGCGACTCCTGATGTCATAAAGATAATACAGTTGTACTATTAATATAAATGTACTACTTGTAGACGTCAAGTATTCATCCAGGTAATTATTTAAATACGAAAATTACTTCCCAGAAATAATCTACCGTAAACTTCTTATTTGGTAATAGGATATACAAGTAACGCTTTCAAAAGAGAAATATCATAAAAGAGTAAACCCATAAAAATAAAATGTATCGAAATCCCTTCTATTTAGGATGGAATAAAGGTTGGTCTTTTCTATTTTTTTTAGAAGGTGGCATTGCGAAAATTGAAGCAAAAGGTTTTGGGATATCAATCACTACAAAAGTTAAGAAAGGAGAATCACCACTAGAATCTGCGGATAGATTAGTCTCGAAAGAGCAAAGAATTAGAAAATCAAGATATTATTCTTGGGTTAAATCTATTAATAAAAAAACAATAAATTAACCAATCCCTCAATTACTAAAGTAATTTGTTGACACTTAATTTAAAATAAAAACATAGTGATTTAATTTTTAGTGTCCAATAAATTTTATGAATGGTGGAAAAACCATAGAAAAGTTGTAACCTATGGATTTTTTATCATCTTGTTTGGTTTTTATTTATCTCCTGTTGTCAAAGAAGCAAAATACAAAAACCTATGTATTAGGTACTCTACTAAAGGAGCTTTAACTAAATTTAATAAGGACAATATAGGAGAAACTTTACTAGAGGAAACAGGTTTGAACATTGATGAATTAGCAAAGATTGAAGGTTATAAGAATTGCACTAATTAAAAAAGTTCACAAAAATTACGCTGAGTTTTTAGATGATTAAAGGTATGTTTAAACTTATTTTATTAATATTATTATTTGGATTTATATTAATAAGTCCAAAAACTAGGTATTTGGTTGGCATAACTCTAAAAGAAATTTCTTCATTTCTTTTATGGACTGTTAAATATGAAGATAGAGAAAAATGGATTATAGATAAACCAAATTGGCTACCTAGCCAAAAACTTAAGCCATCGTATTAAATGAAGACTTATTTAGAAGAACGAATTGAATGGTACGACGATAATTATAGAAATGGTAATGCTTTAATCTCTAATAAGCAGTTCGACCGACTTGAAAAAAATTTATTAAGAACAAACCCTAATTGTGATTACTTTAAAAAGAATAATAGACTAATTCTACCTTCATTAGAAAAGGATTCAATAGATGAATTTTTGAAAGGATTATTAGTAGATACCAGATTATTAATTGAACCTAAAATTGATGGTTGTGCTGTTGCTTTGCAATATAGGGATGGAACCTTGGATAAAGCAATTTCAAGAAAAGGGACAGACGTTACTAGTAAACTTATTAAAGTCCAAAACATTCCCAATAAGCTCCCTTTACGAGGAGTTCTTCAAGTTAGAGGTGAATTATACGCCCCCAACAAAAGTCCAAATATCTCCCAGAGAATCGCTTCTGGATTTCTAAGAGCCAAAGAAGGATTTTTTGAAAGTCTTAGCTTCTGCGCATTTCAAATCCTTAATTCAACACTTAACCAATATGAGTCCAAAAAGTGTCTTTCAAAGCTTGGCTTCACGATCCCTCATGATATTTCATGCAACTTTACGAGCCAAGTTGAAGTATTTAGAAAACAATGGCTAGAAGGAAAGCTTTTTAGTAAATATCCAACAGATGGAATAGTAGTAAAAATAAATTCTAGGAAATTACAATTGATTAGAGAAAAATCAAATTTAGATTATCCTTATTGGCAAGTAGCAATAAAACGTTAATGGAATTAATACACCAGATTTTTCCTACTTGGCATATTTACTTGGATATGTTTTTAGTTGGATTTGCAACTTACGGTTTTCTGAGAATTAAGAAAAAAATAAAGACAAAATAAAGATTTAAATCATCACTGGTCCTTAAGCATTGATTTAAGTTGTTCGCTATCTAATTGTTCGAGATAATTTCTCATTGCCAACCAAGATCTTCTGCTTTCTAACTTTCCACTTTGTTTAAATAAATTAGCGGAAACTTGATCTATCAATTCTTTATGAGTCATATTTATATTCTTCATCAAGTTCAATGACAACACCATTAAAGAATTCTGCTAATAATTTTGGTGGGTCCTGCATAGATATCTTTCTATCTACTTTGGATAGTTTCTTTTTGATTGGGTTTAAGTTAGTCATACAGATTCAGGTAATTCAAGTTCTTCAAAAGTCCAACCTTCTAATTGAAGGTCATGCCATTTATCCCAAGCATTATCCAAATACATTTGAGTAGATGATTTAATTGCCATTGGCTCACCAAGATCATTTGCATAATAAGTATGAGCAAAAATTCTCATACTATTTCTTGGAGATTTTTTATTCCTTATAAATAAAATTAATCTGCTGCGGTCTGGGCTAAGCAACCAACCACTTGGTGACTCATTACGATAACCGTAAGAAAAATTAGTCCAAACATTAGCTCCTCCTAAAGTCATTACTTAGTAATACATATGTACTATTAATATAAATACATTAGGAATGGATCGTCAAGTGTTTTAGCCAACAATTTATTTACACTTATAGATATAAAACAGTGCAGCTATTCCTAAAAAATAAAATACCTACCAAAAGCATGTTATAGCAAGCATTTTGATAGGTAAAACCGGATCCCCGTCAGTTCTCTGCTGCATCGACCTGGAAATGCCAGAAGAGGATTCAAAGTGGGCTTTCGTTTCCGATTACTAGATCGGTTTACTACCGCATCACGACAGTCTCCTCATGTCGAAAGAGAGTCAGATCAGAGCACATAAAGAAGAACTTAACCAAAGATCCAGTTACTTAACTTTAACTTATTTTTTTATCCATTTGGAGATGGCCAAATGTCTCTTACCATAGTTAATAAAACTTGCGCTTCATCATATCTTTCTGAATGCGTTTTACCATTTAATAAAAATGTGATGTGAGCCATTTTTCTTCCCAGAATTTCTCGAGATTTGCCATAACAATGAATATTAGAACCATCAATTTCAGATAACATTTTAACTCTTGTTTCCATTGAAGTTGGGAAATTCTTTTTTAATCCCAGTAGATTTATCATAATTGCCCCTTCACAGTTCATTTTAATTTCAGGTGGCATTATCCCAGAAGAAATGCAAACATATTGATCAAACTGACTTGAAGTACAGGCTTCAATAGAGAAATGAGCTGAGTTATGTGTCCTAGGAGCTATTTCATTAATTAAAAGACCATTATCTCCATAGAAGAATTCAACAGCTAAAACTCCAACGTAATCAAGTTCATTGACTATTGAAGAGAAAATATTTATTGCAAATAAATTTAAATCATATTCATTTGTTCCAGGTGCAAGAACCCAATCACAAACATGGTTTGATTGGAATGTCTCTACGATAGGAAAGAATCTTATCTTACCGGTCCTATCTCTCGAACCAACAAGAGCTAGTTCTTTTTCATAATCTATCCATTCTTCTATTAACCATTCATCAGAATTATTCTCTGTTAAAAAAGAATCTAAATCTTCTTTTGTCTTTATTTTTCTGTTCCCTTTACCGTCATATCCACCTTTATTTGATTTTGCCATTAGAGGAAAAGTCCAATTATTGATTTCCTTATCCGAGAGATTTTTAAAATCTTCAATACTTTTCCATTTTGGACAGGGAATATTCATTCTATCTACTAATTTTTTTTGAGAAAACCTATCTACTAATGGCTTAATTGCATTAAGGCTTGGAACAAAAATATCCTGATTGTCAATTAAATTTAATTTATCAATTTTTATCCATTCATTTTCAAAAATTATTTTTTCGCACTCATTAATTAATGATTTATTACCTCTTATCTTTAAAGGATCAGCTTCTATGACATGATCTGCTTTTAAACCAGCAGGATCATCACAAGATTTTGTTTGCACACATACTTCTAAATCTCTTTTTTTTGCTGCCTCGGTTAACATCAAGGCGAGTTGACCACCTCCAATTATTCCTAGAGAATAATTTTTCTTAATATCTTTTATATTTTTTTTTAAACTCATAGCATGATTTTATTACCATTTCTAATTCTTAACAACTGAATTTTTAAATGTCTAGAACTTAGATTTTGCTAATATATAAAGTATTTAATACCAAATATCTATAAATTTTAACTAGGTAATCAATTGTGAATAAGAGAAAAATATTAGTCCCATTAGGTGATAAGTCATACGAAGTAACTCTAGAAGCAGGGATACTGAATAATATCAGCGAAGAACTCTTAAAAATTGGAATAACAAAGAATAGAAAAATACTTGTGATTTCAAATGAAGAAATATCAAATTTGTATGGAGAAAAATTCTTAAATAATTTAAAAGATAATCAATTTCAGGCCAAGATGTTCCTTATCAATGCTGGAGAATCATATAAAAACTTAAAAACCTTAAGTGAAATTTATGATATTGCATTTGAATTTGGCTTAGATAGAAATTCAATAATTATTGCCCTTGGAGGAGGAATTGTTGGAGACGTAAGTGGATTTGCAGCTGCTACTTGGCTGAGAGGTATCGAATATATTCAGATTCCAACAACATTATTATCAATGGTTGATTCATCTGTGGGAGGAAAAACAGGAGTAAATCATGCAAAAGGTAAGAATTTAATTGGAGCTTTCAATCAACCCAAAGCAGTTTTTATTGATCCAGAAACTTTAAAAAGTTTGCCCAAAAGAGAATTTAATGCGGGCATGGCCGAAGTAATAAAATATGGAGTAATAAGAGACAAAGAACTTTTCAAATACTTAGAGATTGAAAAAAACAAGAATGAACTTTTAAATCTCAAGAATGAATATCTAATTAAAATAATTAATAGTTCAATAAAAACAAAATCTCATATTGTTTCTCAAGACGAACATGAAAATGGTGTTAGAGCAATATTGAATTATGGTCATTCTTTTGGTCACGTTATTGAAAATTTATGCGGATACGGCAAATTTCTACATGGTGAGGCAATATCAATTGGTATGAATATTGCGGGGAAAATAGCAGTTGAGAAAAGGTTATGGTCTAAAGAAGAATTAGAGAGACAGCAACTTCTCTTAAAGAGTTACGATCTTCCTACCGAGATTCCCAAAATAAATAAAGAAGACGTTTTAACAATACTTATGGGCGATAAAAAAGTTCGTGATGGCAAAATGAGATTTATATTACCGAAAGAAATTGGTGTAGTTGATATATATAATGACGTAGAGGATTCATTATTTTTAAAGTTTTTTTCTTAACGCAAACAAGTTGAATTTATATTCATTTTCTTCTCCTTAAACTTATTAAAAACAAACCACTTAAAATCACCTAGACATACTGGATCAACGAGTCTAAGTAATGCCTCTCTTCTTAAAAGGGCATTTGATAAATCCTCCTTAAATTCCTTCTGAATACCGTAAAGTCTCTCTGCTAATCCAAGTGCCAACAAAGCCTCTCCTTGTTTAGTTATTCCAACAGTATTAAATCCAATAGTCTCAGCATCTTTAATTAAAGTTTCTATACACACATGAGATGTTAAATCGCAATTTCCAGGAAAATCTAGGACATTATTCATCATTTTTTGATTTTCATAAGAAACTATCGTCCCATCAGAATTCTTAGAGGTGTAGTATTTTTTAGCTTCTTTAGCGTAATCAATTATCAATAAAATACCATTATTAATTTTTCCATAAATAGCTTCTAACCATTTTGAGTTATCTATATGCCATTCTGTCGTCCATCCTTCAAGAGCATCTTCAGGCGGAATAGTAATTCCTAACTCACTTTTAGCAAGTTCAATACTTTTTCTTAATTCACTTGTAATTGGCATTTCATCAAAATATAATTTATGAGATTTTTTGTCTATGGAAACTGATTGTCGAAGTAATTTTCCTTTTGAGAAGGTTATTCTCTCTACTGGCAAAGCATCCAAAACCTCATTTGCAAGAACTATTCCATTTGTATTATTTTCCTCTAGTTCTTCAAAACCTTTCCATAAAATATCAATGCCTAAGTTTAAAAATTCTTCCAATTTATTTTTTTGTTTTTCTACCATCCCTTCATTAGGTTCAATAATTACAAAAGAAACTTCTTCCAAAAATTTCTTACTATATTCTAAAAAATATTTAATTATTCCACTCATAAAGCTTCCATCTCCTGCTCCAAATTCAATTACAGCTAATTTCTGATTAGATAAAAAACTATTTTTGAGCTGAATCAACCAATCTTCTATTTGTTTACCCACCAAAAAAGCAAAATCATCAGACAAAGAGGGTGATGTGACAAAATCTCCTCGAATGCCTAACTTAGCTTTACCGCTGCCGTAATAACCATTAATAGGATCATTTAATGCGAAATTCATAAAGTCATAAAAACTTATAGTCCCACCCATTTTTATTATTTTTTTTACTAACCAATCTGGATTATTCGCGGGTAAGCTATTCATCGGTGAAAATATAGAAAGACAGAACTTATTTATGCCTTCAAAGATTAACTATTTATTAGGAATATTTCTATCTATATTAGTTTTAATTTCACATAAACCCGTTTTCGCTATAAATAATCCAAATCTCTTACCAGAAGAAAAAACACCAGTAATTGATTTAGCTAAAACATTAAGCCCTAATCAGAAAAAATCATTAGAGGAAAAGCTCAATAATCTAGAAATTGAAAGTGGGTGGAAAATTAAATATTTATCTCAGTTTGAAAGTTCTCCTGGCAGCGCAATAAAGGACTATTGGGATTTAGATGAGACAAGTTTGTTGATAGTTGCGGATCCTAGAGGGGGGAATTTGCTGAACTTTAATGTCGGAGAGGCTTATTTTAATTTTATGCCAAGGTTATTTTGGGTTGAACTTCAAACAAGATTTGGCAACCAATACTATGTTAAAGATCACGGTGAGGATGGTGCGGTATTAGATGCAATTGATTCAGTAAAGATTTGCCTCGAAAGAGGAGGATGCCAAGTCGTCCCTGGCCTACCCAAAGAGCAATATATTTGGACTTTATGTACATCTATTCTTGGAGGCTTAGTAGCAGGTTTTGCATCTGCTCCAAGGAAAGAAGGTCAAGTAATATCAATTGGATTTTTAGCTCTTCTTTCTCCCTTATGGGGAATGTTATTTGGAATTTTTGGTTTGGCACCGATAATATCCAGAACAAATGATTTATTACCTTTATTTAAAAATGGTTTAGCTTTTACAGCCGCAGGAATTGCGGGTTATATCTTGTCTCAAACATTATTTTCAAGATATGAAAAGCCCAAAAATACTTAAAATATAAACAAAAATATCAAATCCTAAAAAAATTTATTTTCTTCACAAATTTCACCAGACTCTGAATACCATCGGTGAGAGACATTTCTTAATTCCTTTTTTTCAAACTCAATCCATGAAAAGTTAATTAGTAATTTCCCATCTTCATCAGTTTTATATCTTGGCACTACAGCAGTATTGAAATAAATTGTTCCTTTGCTATCAATTTTAAACATCTCTCTTAAACCAAGATTTCTTTTAAGCCGATTGTGCATATGACCAAAAATTACAAGATCAACTTTTCTTCTCTTTTGTATTTGAGAGATAGCAACAGACAAATCTCTATCTCCCCAATCTAAAGAGGGTAATTTCCAATCTTTCCCACAAATGCTTTTAGGTTCTGAACCTAAACCCGAAGGGCCAGCATGAGACATAATTATTAAAGGTATATCTTCAACAGTCTTTTCCGAACATTCGATAATTTTATTTATTGAATCTTGTTCGGTGATAGGTCCATAAACACCTTTAACTTCTTTTGAAAGATAATAGCCTCCGCCAGAACTACATGGTCTCGCAGACAATAAATTTATTTGATTATTAAAAATTTTCAAATCCCATGCACAATATTTTTCACCTAGAACACGTATCTGCTTTGAGAGAGTTTCGCCAGTAGAATCTTTCCCTCTATCATGATTTCCTAAAATCACAAAAGTAGGAATTTTGATCTCATTGATTTTTTTAATTATTTTGACACTCCCATCAGAAATATCACCAACAAATAAAATTATATTTGGTTTGATAATCGATAAAACCTTCAAGTCTAATTCAGACCATTGACCATGACAGTCACCAACAATAGCAATTTTTAAATTTGTCAGAATTTTTTCTGTTTAAGGGCATATAATCTATTTAGAGATATTCTAAATCCTGACCAGTATAACTTCTACTGCAAAACAGAAATCAGTTCAAAACGAAGAGGATTTGATTTCTGAAATAAAGGAGCGTTGCGAAAAAGCTAATGCAATTATTCTTGCGCACTATTATCAAGCTCCAGAGATTCAGGAAATTGCAGATTTTATTGGCGATTCATTAGATCTATCGAGGAAAGCTGCCAATAATGACGCAGATATAATAATTTTTTGCGGTGTGCACTTTATGGCCGAAACTGCAAAAATACTTAGCCCTAATAAAACAGTCCTATTACCAGATATTGACGCAGGATGCTCATTAGCAGACGATTGTCCCTCAGATAAATTTCAAAAGTTCAGGGAAGAAAATCCAGATCACTATGTCGTAAGTTATATAAATTGTACCGCAGAAGTAAAAGCTCAAAGTGATCTGATATGTACAAGCAGTAATGCTGTCTCATTAATTAAAAAGATACCTCAAGATAAAAAGATAATATTTGCACCAGATCAGAACCTTGGGAGATGGGTACAGAAAAATTCTGGAAGAGATCTTAAATTATGGCCCGGCAGCTGCATTGTTCATGAATCATTTAGTGAAGAAGCACTTCTAAAATTGAGATATCAAAATCCAGGATCAAAAGTCATTGCTCATCCTGAATGTAGTCAAAATTTATTAATTCTCTCAGACTTTATTGGATCAACAAGTAAGCTGCTTGATTTCGTAAGTAAAGATCCATCTAAAACTTACATGGTACTTACTGAACCTGGAATAATTCATCAAATGAAAAAGAAAGAACCTAATAAAATTTTTATTGAAGTTCCAGATGTAGAAGGTTGTAAATGCAACGAGTGTCCATATATGAAATTAAATACTTTAGAAAAAATTCTAGATTGTTTAAAAAACAATTCCCCGTCTATCGAACTTGACCCAAAAATAATAAAAAGAGCCTATGTGCCAATAAAGAGAATGCTAGATATGAGTAATTAATTTAATGAAAATAATGTATCTTTCTTATTAATTTTTAGGAATGCATTAAGGTTTGTAGTGTCAGGCTTAAATTCGCTTATCAGATTCTCTCTTTTAATTATATTTATTAGCTCTTTTTCACCAGCTCTATATTGTTTATCTTTTCTAGTTCCAATCTCTCTTTGGAGAATAGGGTTGATATTCATTTTTACCTCTATATCTGGAATAATTCCAGATTTGTTTATATCAGTGCCGTTAGGAGTTAAATACTTAGCGACTGTAACAGTTAATCCTGAACCATCAACTAATGTTCTCATAGACTGAACTAGACCTTTACCAAACGTTTTCTTCCCAACTAATTTTCCTCTTTTATTATCTTTTATTGCACCAGAAACTATTTCACTAGCACTAGCAGAACCCTCATTAACCAGGACAACTAGGGGCTTTTTAGTTAGAGCTTGACCGTTTCCTCTTTTTGTTTCTTTTAAACCATCTTTACTTACTGTACTTACTATTACTCCCTTGTTAATAAAGTGCCTTGAGATATCAATGCTTGATTCTAATAAACCTCCTGGATTACTTCTCAAGTCAAGAACATATCCTGCGACTTTATTTGTTTCTAAATCCTTAATAGCATCTCTAGTCTCTTTTGATGCATTTGCATTAAATTGTTTAATTCTTACATAGCCAATTAAAAACCCGTTTTTGGTTTTATTGATTTTACTGGATACAGATTTTATTTCAATTTTTTCTCTTGATAAAATCTTAAAAAAGGATACAGAACCTCTAAGAATTTCAAGTTTAACTTTGGTACCTCTTTCTCCTCTTATTAACTTCACAGCCTCCTCAATATTCATACCTTCAGTAGAAATATCATCTATGGATAATATTTTATCTCTAGCTTTAATTCCAGCATCAAATGCAGGAGTGCCCTCTATGGGTGAAATAATTATTAAATCATCAGATTCTTTATCTTTAACTATTTGAATGCCAACTCCAGTTAATTCGCCAGAGGTATCGATTCTCATTTGATTAAATTCCTTAGGTTCTAAAAATCTTGTATAAGAATCATCTAAGTTAGAAAGCATATTTCTAATCGCATCATATGCTTCATTGCTGTCTGAATATGTTTTTGATAAAACTTCTTTTCTTAAATTAATCCAATTAGACTTTTGAAATTTACCGCTTGAATCAAGAAAATCTCTATATACAATTTGCCAAACATGATCAATTACTTCTTTGTAACTATTATTTAAAACTGTTGCTTCTGCAAAATTATTTAAAAATAGCCCAGAAAAGGTTGTCGCAAAAAGAATTATAAATTTTTTTTTAAGCAATTTTCTTATCTTCAAAGAATTCGATATTTTTAATTATAAAAAGATTTTATTTATAATTTCAAAAATTTGACAAATCCTTAAGGATCGATCCACTTCCCATCATCCTTAATAAGTTGGATTAAAGCATTAACCCCCTCATCTTCAGGTACTCTTTTTATCTCTTCTTTCCTTCTATATAAAGCTATAGTTCCTTTGCCTTTACCAACATAACCATAATCAGCGTCTGCCATTTCTCCTGGCCCATTTACAATACATCCCATTATTGCTATGTCTAGACCCGTCAAATGTGAAGTGGCATTCCTAACTTTATCTACAACTTCTTCCAGATTGAAAAGTGTTCTACCACAACTAGGGCAACTGATATATTCAACCATTGTTTTTCTTAATCCTAAAGATTGCAAAATTGAATAGCACACTGGTATTTCCTTTTCTGGAGCTTCTGTTAAGGAAACCCTGATGGTATCTCCTAATCCCTCTGCTAAA
Source organism: Prochlorococcus sp. AG-459-N19 (assembly GCA_003209375.1). GTDB lineage: Bacteria > Cyanobacteriota > Cyanobacteriia > PCC-6307 > Cyanobiaceae > Prochlorococcus_A. The sequence continues at coordinate 17,143 of QCRF01000016.1, forward strand.
AGCGTTCCAATTCCAGCAGTACTTTTAATCCTTCCATAATCACCATCACCAGCTTCGGTCACTCCTAAATGTAAGGGATAGTTATATCCTTCTGAGTCAAGCCTATCTGCAATCATTCTGTAAGCTGCCATCATGACTGGAGCCCTGGAAGCTTTCATAGAAATAATTATGTTATGAAAATCAAGCTCATCACAAATTTTTACGAACTCCATCGCAGATTCTGTCATTCCTAATGGCGTATCTCCATAAGTAAAAAGCATCCTCTCAGATAGAGACCCATGATTAACTCCAATCCTTAGAGCTTTGTTTTCAGCCTTTAGAACTTCAACTAAAGGGGTAAATCTTTTAAGTATTGTTTGCTTAATAGTTTCAAATTCCTCATCTGTATATTCAGTTCTTGTAGGGTCTGATTTTTCAAAAACAAACAATCCAGGATTAATTCTTACTTTATCAACATGTTTTGCAACTTCCATTGCAATTTTCATACCATTATGGTGAACATCAGCCACCAAGGGAGTATTGATATTATTTTCTAGTAATTTTGCCTTTATATCTCCTACTGCTTTGGCATGCGCTAGTGAAGGGACAGTTAACCTTACTATTTCACAACCCACATCATGAAGTCTTTTGATAGCTAAGTAAGCATTTTCGACATCCATAGTATCTTCATTTATCATCGATTGAACTCTTACTGGATAATCACTTCCAATAGCTACATCACCCACCATTACTGTTCTAGTTATCCTTCTCTCAATATGAGTTGAATATCTTTTGGAGAGACTATTAACCTCTTTTGATTGAGTTAATGACATTAAAATTCTTGATATTCAAAAAGGATTTCACTAAATTATACGGCATATAGTTTACCACTTACATTCTCTAGGTCTTTCAAAGTTAGATGGTAAGGTTTATTGATTTCTTTTGAAGGAAATCTCAACAAATAAGATGGATGAAAAATTACCATAATTTCTCTCCCATCTTTTTTAATCCATTGACCTCTTAAATTACTTATAGAATCTTTAACTTCTAAAATGGCTCTCATAGCAGTAGAACCAGTAAGTAATATAAATTTTGGATCAACTAACTTTATTTGCTGTAATAACCAAGGTTTATGAATATTAATTTCTCTAGCAGTGGGTTTTCTATTATTTGGTGGACGACATTTAATTACATTACAAAAATAAACATCCTTCTTATAATCAATCCCAGATTGTATTAATAATTCGTTTAATAACTTACCGGATTTACCTACATAAGGTTTTCCCTCTAAATCTTCCTGTGCTCCAGGTGCCTCACCAATTACTAACAAATCTGCAAATACACTTCCTCTCCCAATTACTAATCTTTTCACCGAAAATAAAACTTTAAATATTTTTATCTTAAGAACTTCAAACATGAAAATAAAATAGATTAAGAAAATGAACTAAATTAAACCATAGTGTGATAGTTTTACTTATTCTTAATTTATGCATTTGTCATTATTAAAAGTCATATTTGAAAAGTCATAAGTCAATGAGTCAAGTTAATTTATCTGATCGGGCACTTTCAATTGAGCCTTCTCTTACATTGCAGATAAGTGCTAAAGCAAATCAATTGTCTGCAGAAGGAGTAGATATTTGCAATTTAAGTGCAGGAGAACCTGATTTTGATGCCCCAAAAGAAGTTATAGAAGCTACAAGTAAAGCTATATTTGATGGATTTACAAAGTACGGGCCCGCAGCGGGGAATTTAGATCTCCGAAAAGCAATTGCAAATAAACTTCAAATTCAAAACGATTTAAATTATGAATTTGAAAATGTAATGGTCACTAATGGTGCTAAGCAAGCAATATATAATCTTTTCCAAGTCTTGTTAAATAATGGAGACGAAGTTATTATTCCCTCTCCATATTGGTTAAGTTATCCCCAGATGGTTAGATTGGCGGGTGGTAAGCCAATTTTTACAAATTCTACTGCAGAAGATGGGTTCAAAATTAATATTAAAGATTTGAAGTCTAAAGTCTCTTCAAAAACTAAATTTATAATTATCAATTCTCCCAATAACCCTACTGGAAGAGTTATGTCAAAGGAAGAATTATTACAAATTGCCGATTTAGCCAGAGAAAATCCAAATATCAATATTCTATCTGATGAGATTTACGAACTAATTCTTAAAAAAGAATTTGAACACTACAGTTTATCTTCATTAGCAAATGACTTAAAAGATAGGATTTTTATAATAAATGGATTTGCGAAAGGATGGGCTATGACTGGCTGGAGGATAGGTTATTTAGTAGGTCCCAAAGATGTAATAAAAGCATCCTCTGCATTACAAAGTCAAAGTACAAGTAATGTTTGCTCTTTTGTTCAGAAAGGTGCTTTAGAGGCTTTAAAAATTAATAATGATTTTTTCTCAATGATAAATAGCCATTATGATCAAAGAAGAAGTCTCCTCTATGAGGGCCTTAAGAGTATAAATGGTATTTATATTAAAGAACCTAATGGAGCATTTTACGCATTTCCAAAATTACCTAACTCTTCAATTACTTCCGTTGATTTCTGCAACAAAGCTCTTCAAGATTATGGATTAGTTGTTGTACCTGGGAAAGCTTTTGGGGCTGACGAATGTATAAGAATTTCTTGTGCCGCTTCAGAGATTAAAATAAAAGATGGACTACAAAGGATTGCAAAAGCAATATCTGAATACTATTAAAAACTCCAAGATATGTTTAATTTAAAAAATTTTCTACTGAGTTCATCTTTATTATTTTCTATTTTTTCATCACCTGTATTTTCAAATCCCAAAGTTTTAAAAGTTGGAGCAATACCTGATCAAAACCAAGATGTTTTGGACAAAAGATTTAATTTATTTTCAAAAGAATTATCCAAACAACTTGATGTAGAAGTTAAATACATTCCTGTTATTAATTATGTTGCAGCAGTAACTGGATTTAGAACTAAAGATTTAGATTTAGTTTGGTTTGGCGGTTTATCAGGAGTTCAAGCCAGACTACAAACTCCTAATTCAATTGTCATAGCTCAAAGAGATATCGATAAGGAATTTAAAAGTGTTTTTATAGTAAACAAAAATTTAGAACTTAACCCAATTTCAAACATTAAAGGACTTAAAAAACTAAAAAATTTGAGATTTACTTTTGGCTCTGAAAACTCAACTTCTGGAAGATTGATGCCAGAATATTTTTTAAATCGAGCAGGGGTTGAAATTAAACACTTTAAAGGGAAAAAAGCAGGTTTTAGTGGTAGTCATGATGCCACTATAGCTTTAGTTAATAGTGGGGCATTTGATGCTGGAGCTTTAAATAAACAAGTTTGGGAAAACAATCTTAAAAATAATCCCAAAAGAACAAGTAATTTAGAATTATTCTGGATTACCCCAGAATATGTTGACTATCATTGGGTAGCTCAAGGTGATCTTGAAAATAGATTCGGGGAAGGGTTTACAAAAGATGTTAAATCAGTAATTCTAAATTTAGATATAAATCAAAATTCACATAAACAGATTTTAGATATGTTCAATGCAAAAAGATTTATACATGCAGAAGCAAAACAGTATAAAAATATAGAGGAAATAGGGAGGAAATTAAATAAAATTAGATGAATAATACTCTCTTAGAATTAAAAAATATATCTTATAAATATAAAAATAATCTGATTCTAAATAAAGTAAATTTAAAAATAAATTCAGGGGAGAAAATTGCACTTTTAGGTAAAAGCGGTTCAGGAAAAACTACACTTATATCAGTACTTAATGGCACTATCAAGCCAACTCAAGGTGAGGTTAAATTATTCAATAAAAGTTTTGAGGAATTAGATAGAAAGCAGAAAAGTAAGATAACAACTATTTGGCAAGATTTAAGATTAATAGAAGATCTCACTGCAGAACAAAATGTTAATTGTGGACAACTAGCGGAAAAAAATTTTTATTTCGCTATTAAAAATTTGCTAAATATAAGTTCTTTTAAGAAGGCGCATAAATATATGCAATTATGTAGACTTCATAACTCTGTTTACGACAAAAATATCAGAAAACTATCTGGGGGTCAAAAACAGAGGGTGGCTATAGCTAGATCATTAATTCAAGGATCAAATATATTACTTGCAGATGAGCCTTTTAATAATTTAGATCCCAAATTAATAACAACAATTAAAAAACTGCTGCTAGAAAATGTAGATAAAACTAATACAAAAAAATCCCCAAAGACGGCATTAGTTTCATTACATAGATTAGATTTTCTTAAGGATTTCGATAAAGTTATTGGAATAAGGGATGGTAAAATTTTTTTCAATATTAGAAGAAATAACTTAAAGAAGCTTCATTTAGACAAAATATATTAATTAGTTGAATAAATTAAAATTAAACTATACCTCATTATCTTTTCTTCCAATTTTGGTATGCATACCTTTAGGGTATCAATTAATAAACAATATTCATTTTGGAGGAATAAAATTATTCCAAGAATTCTTAATCTCTGCATTTAATCCCAGGATCGAAAATGAAATTATTATTACCGTAATTAATCGATTAAATGAAACTATTTTAATTGGTTTTTTTAGTTGGTTAGTAAGTATTATTTTTGGAGCAATTTTTGGAATAATATCCTCAAATATTTTTTATAAAATCTTTAATATTCCAAATTTTTTCTACCGCACAATAAGGGTTTTTTTAACAATAATTAGATCTATTCATGAAGTGGTTTGGGGACTAGTATTAATGCAAATATATGGCATAAATTTTTCAATAGGAATAATAGCTATATGTATACCTTATATTGCCGTAAATTCAAAAGTTTTTGCTGAACAATTAGAAACTATTGACTACAAAAGATTTGAATCTATAAATCAAATAAATGCACCTAAATTTTCTACTTTATTAACTATAGTATGGAATCCAATAATAAATACATTTAAAAACTTTGGTTTATATCGATTAGAGTGTTCAATAAGAAGTACAGTAATTTTAGGACTTTTTGGAATTGGAGGAATAGGTACTAGTATTTTTTCTCCTTTTATCAGAGTACATTTCTCTAAAAGTAGGAAGAAATGGGACATTTTGATTGAGGCATACTTCCTCCATTCTCCTTTCATAAGAATTACAAAAATCATTTGAGTACCATAGACATCCTGCAAACGGCATTTTGCTTTCGTCAACAGGTGTCAAACCAATAACAAAGACATTTGTTTGAGAGTGCATTTCATTAATAAGTCTTTCTAATCCATATTCAAATCCATCTATATCTAATTGATGTCTTCCGTTTTTCTGACCAATTGCTGCAGTGTCGTTAAGACCAACATTAAGCAGGATTGCTTTAGGTTTATTTCTTCTAGTTTCTCCTCTAGATGACCATTCTTTTTTCCATCTAGATGAAACTTTTTCTATACCATCTCCCCTTACGCCAAGTTGATAAATTACTGGCCCTTTTTGGTTGTTCCACCAATCTTTTCTAAGCCTCTCACACCATCCGCCACCTTCATTATCTCCCCATCCATAAACTGAGCTATCTCCAATTACAACTAGCTGTTTTGGTAAACTAATCACTATAACCGGGAAAAAATAATTACTTGATTCAACAAATTATTCTTACAAATCAAGTTAAACTATCTTTGATTTTACCATTTATTAATTCGCCAACTATTGCAATAGAGCTATAAGCTATCAAAACTATTGTAACTTCTTGCCATGCGAAGGAACTTAGAGATTCTTGCAATTGCCAACCTAGACCAACACTTCCAATGACCCCAACAATTGCAGTTTCTCTAATAATAATGTCAGATCTATAAGCGCAATAAGCTAAGTAACTTTTTGCTTGTTGAGAAAATAAACCTAAAAGCCAACTAGTCTTTTTTGG
>QCRF01000017.1 GCA_003209375.1 Prochlorococcus sp. AG-459-N19
GAAGTTGATTCTGAAAATTAATAAGATTTTAAATTAAATTAAATATTACTAGAAGGGCTTTAATACTAAAATAGGATAATTTAAGAATAATTTGTTTATTTTTAAAATTCAATATGAAGAATATTTATTATTAATATTTTAATTTGAAATATAAGAAAGTTGTTATGAATCTAAAGCTACTTCGATAGCTGCTATTAAGTTTTCGTCAAACGGTTTAACACCTGGCTTGAATCTTGCTATTACTTTACTATCTTTCCCTATCAGAAACTTCTCGAAATTCCATTCAACATCTCCTTCAGGCTCAACTTTGTTAAGGGTTGTGTATGGTTCTGTGGTGTTGCCTTTGGCATGAACTTTTTCATAGATTTCAAACTTAACTCCATATTTTGTTGTGCAAAAATCTTTTATTTCTGAAAGAGAGTCGGGTTCTTGTTTTCCGAAATCATTACAAGGGAATGCGAGTATTCTTAGGCCTTTGCTTGAATATAAATCGTGTAGCTTTTGAAGATCCTCATACTGAGCAGTATTTCCACAATAACTAGCTACATTAACAACTAAAATTACTTCCCCAGAATATTCTCCTAGTTTTATGGATGATCCGTTTGCTGAAATAACAGTAGTATTTTGTACGTCAACTTGCATGTCTAAAAAAAATCACCCTTTGAAGATAGCATTGTATAGACTTTATTGTGTTTAATTTATATGGCGGTTTTGGTTATTTCTTTTATAAGTTTTAATTTTTCATTTATTTAAACCTTTATAATTAATATTATTAATCAATTTAAATTTGGACCCTTTAGACCCACTTACTGAAATTATTAACTCCGGTCAAGGTTTTTCGCCTGCAATTGCTTTAGAAAGAATTATTTGGGCAATGATTGGAATCTTTTTTTTAGGAGCGATTTCAAGATCAACAATTAATAGTATGCGAAGTCAAAATTGGTTTGGTAGAAATTTTTTATTTAGTTATCCTAAAGACAATAAAATTACAGATGATACCTCCTCACAACCTTCTGGTGATGACGAATAAGTTTTATATATGAAAGGATCAACTTTTTCTAAAAAGAGGATTTTGTTGCTTGGTAGCGGCGAGCTTGGAAAAGAATTAGTAATAGAATCCAAAAGATTAGGATTAGAAGTTATTGCAATTGATCGATATAAAAAAGCACCTGCAATGCAAGTTGCTGATTATTCAAGAGTAATTGATATGGGAGATAAAAATATTTTAAAAAATGTTATAAAAGAATTTAAGCCTGACTATGTTGTCCCAGAAATAGAGGCACTTTCAATTGAAGCCCTAAAAGAACTAGAGGATGAAGGATTTAATATTGTTCCCAACGCCAGAACTGTAGAAATTACAATGAATAGAGATAAAATTAGAGACTTAGCCTCTAGAGATTTAAAAATAAAAACTGCAAAGTTTGATTATATTTTTGAATTTGATGATTTAGAAAAAAAAGGAGATGAAATTGGATTCCCGCTTTTGCTTAAACCTTTAATGAGCTCTTCAGGAAAGGGACAGAGTTTGGTTGAAACAAAAAATGATTTACAAAATGCTTGGAAACAGGCACAAGCAAACTCAAGAGGAAAAGTTAAAGGTGTAATTATTGAAGAATTTATTAATTTTGATTTTGAGTTTACTCTTTTAACTGTAAGAAAGGAAAATGGTGAAAATATTTTTTGCTTACCAATTGGACATCTTCAATCTAATGGAGACTATCAATGTAGTTGGCAACCTATAGAGATCAAGGAGTCCTTAATTATTGAAGCTAAGAGAATGACAAGTAGAATATTAAATAATCTTAATGGAGCTGGATTATACGGTGTAGAGTTTTTTATAAAAGGAGGTGAGGTTATATTTTCAGAATTATCTCCAAGACCACACGACACTGGTATGGTTACATTAGTAAGTCAAAATATTAATGAATTTGAATTACATTTAAGGGCTTTTTTAAATTTACCAATACCGCGTATAGATCTAATAGAACCCTCTGCAACCAGAGTTATACTCTCTAACCAAGAGTATCTAAATCCTATTTATGAGGGTCTTAATGAAGCATTAGAATTTGAAAAGACTAAAGTGCTCATATTTGGCAAACCAGTATCCAGAAAAGGCAGAAGAATGGGTGTTGTTCTCTCATCAAATTCTGACATTAATTTGGCTAGAAAAAATGCAGATGAAGCTGCTCGTAAAATAAAAGTCAGTACTACATAAATATTAAATAAAAATAACGAAAAAAATACTTATTTCCTTTGTTTTTGTTCTAGGTCTCTCTGGGTATTATTTAAGTATATTCTTTATTTCAAAATGATAGAAAATTATAAAGGTTGGGATATAACTTTAAATTGGGGTAATAAAGATTGTCTCGAGAGGGATACTTTTAAAAGTAATTTTTTTAATCAAAAGGAAAAATGGATTGGTGTTCACTTAAATGGTGAAAGAATCTATGGTTCTTCTCTAAAAGAAATTAGGCATATTATTGATTATCCTAGTTTGCATGCAAAATAGGTTAATAGATTTTTTTAATTATCCTGATTATTTTCATTATCTTCAATAAGTTCATTAGCAAGTTTTCTTAAATCTCCCTTAATAGAAACCCATGTAAAGGCGATAATAAAAATTGAAGCAGATATTGCAACCGTGATTTTTTCGACAGGGGACATTCCAAGAGCAATAGCAAACATTTCAAACAAAATACTAATTTTTTATTATATTGAATTTTTTTAAATAGTTAGAATCAAATTTTTTTTTGCAATGATATTTAATTATTAAAAATATAATAAATAAAATTAAATTACTTATTTTATTTATTGTTTCTGATTTTAATTTTATTCAGTAAGATTAAATTATGGAAAAAAAAAAGTGCTCCCAATGTAAAAATTTAATCTTAAAAACTTCACCAACATGTTTATATTGTGGCAGACCTAATAAATTTATAACTAAGGAATACGTAAATAATAAGTGGGATAAAGATAATAATAAAAATGTAATTGATCATATCTTTATTAATAAGTATCTTGTATTTATTTTATTTCTAATATTTACAGTTGTTATTATTATATATAGTTAAATAAAATCAGTTCATTACTCAATTATTGCATCTAATACTTCTTTAGTATTTGTTGATAGTTTATTTTTTTTTATCTGTTTTATTGTTTCTAACATATTATTTTTGTAAGGGTCTGAATAATAATTGTATCTACTAAATACTTTCACAAATCGGGAAATTACGATTGGATTTAATTTATCAAAGTCAATTATCTTTTTTGCAATATATTTATAACCAGAACCATCCATTGCATGAAAAGTACTATTTCTTGTTACGAATGTATTTAAAATAGCTCTTAAAGTGTTTGGTGATTTTGAATCAAAAAACTTATTTTCAAATAATTTTTCAATGCAGTTTGTTTTTTCATCAATTTCAATAGATGCATTGAATGAGAACCAACTATCCAAAACTACACTATTATTTTTCCATTTATTGAAAAATAAATTTGAAATAATTTTTCTTTCAGGACAATTAATCCTACTGAAAGAATTCAATGCAGCTTTTGCTAGCGTCATCGAATTACTATCGACATAATTAATTATTTTGCATTTAATTTCCTCATCACCACCATGCAAAAGTAGTTTCCAAATAGTTTCGATTAGTTTTCTTTCATTTTTACCTTCTGGCCAAACTTTATCTAGATTTTTCTCTATTTCTTGGAGCTTAAAATATAATTCTTCTTTTAATTTGGTACCGAATAAATGATTTAATTCGTCAATAGTTTTATATATCTTTAAAGGATCTATATTTTCAATCTCTGATTCAATTTCTGAAAATGTCGGAATACTTAGTAATTCTGATAAGAGAGACAAATTTATGTCTTTATTTTTTATAAATGATATTAAAGTGCTTATTAGTTTATTTTCAACTTTGTAATCTTGCTTTTCATCTAATCTGCACAAAATTATTTTTTTAAATAATTCTCTTACGGTATTGGATAATGTAAAAAAATCTTTTTCATATTTTAAGATTAAAAATTTTTCATCCAAGGTAGTGTCAGATTCCCACTCAACTGGTGAAGAGAATTCGCGAAAATAAGTTACTAATGGGATCTGCAGGTGAGATCTAAGATTCCTAAAATTAAATTCTTGTTGTTTTGTTTTCAAAATAACTGTTTTTTCAATTTTTTTATTGTCTCCGAAAAATATAGCCAGATTTATAGGAATTATTAGAGGTAAATCATTATATGGGTTCTTCTTTATTGGATTGCTCTGAGAGGCTTCAATTGTGAGTTTTTCGCCTGTTTGATCCCAGATTCTCTTGAATTTAACTTTTGGGGTGCCATTTTGCTTGTACCATATTTTGAATTCTTCAGGATCAATTTCATTATTATGCTCTAAAACTTTATCCACAAATTGGTCTATTGTTGCTGCCTTTCCATCATATGTTGAGATGTAATTACTAAATCCTTTATAGAAATTTTCATCTTTTACAAGCTTGTTAAGCATTCTAATTATTTCTGATCCTTTTTCGTATATGGTGGTCGTATAGAAATTGTCTATTTCTTGGTATCTTTCTGGCATTACGGGATGCGATGTTGGACCAGAATCCTCTCTAAATTGATTTCTTCTAAGGAATTTTGCATCCTCAAGTCTCTTGATTTCATGATTATGAAGGTCTGCTGTGAACTGTTGATCTCTGAAGACTGTTAAACCCTCTTTGAGAGATAATTGAAACCAATCCCGACAAGTCACTCTATTACCTGTCCAATTATGGAAGTATTCATGGGCGATCACACCCTCTATTCTCTCTAATTCATCATCAGTTGTTGTTTCAGAATTAGCGAGTATTAGTTTTGAATTGAAAATATTGAGACTTTTATTTTCCATTGCTCCCATATTAAAGTGCCTGATTGCGACTATATTGAACAATGACAAATCGTATTCAAGGTTATATTTATCTTCGTCCCATCTCATGGATTTCTGTAAGGAACTTATTGCATGTTGGACATATTTTTCATCACCATACTCAACATAAATATTTATTTTTACTTTTTTATTCGATTTTGTTATGAAATTATCTTTTACACAATTAAGTTTACCCGCTACCAATGCAAATAGATATGAGGGTTTCGGATATGGGTCTTCCCAAATTATTTCATGTCGATTATTTGTAAGATCATTCTCTTTTACGACATTACCATTTGAAAGTAAAACGGGATAATCATTCTTGTCGGCCTCAATTCTCACAGTGTATTTGCTTAGAATATCAGGCCTATCAGAGTGAAAACTTATTCTCCTAAAACCCTCTGCCTCACATTGCGTAGTTATAATTCCATTACTCTCATACATTCCTAAAAGGGATATATTTTCCTTTGGTTTAATTATTCCTTCTATTTTTAATAAAAAATTATCTTTATTTATATTTTTAATTTTTAAGTTGTTTTTTTGCTGTTTGTAGTATTCCTCTTCTAGTAATGAGTCATCTATAAATATTTTCTTTATTAATATATCCGTACCATCAAGAATTAGATTTCTGGTATTCTTATTTTTTTTTTCCAATTTTAGTTTGGTGGTAACATTTACAGCATTTTTCTTAATTACGAAGTCCAAAAAGATTTCTGGAATTTCATAATCAAAAACTTTGTAATCTTCAAGTTTTACATATCTTGAAATATTCTTTTGGTTTATTGGATTGTTCATCTTTAAAAGTTAAGAAGTTAAAAAAAACTAGAATACTTATTTTGAAATTATAAGTTTGGCTTATTATCGTCTGTTTCACAAAAATGTGCTTTAATCTCTCCAGAAGGTAGTAGTTCGTATAAAGAGGGGTTATTAATATCAGGCGATCCATCCTTATTAAATTGGTACCTCCAGTCCCATTTTTTATCTGTAAAGGAAATATAATCTTTTCTTAGAGAATACGGAAGCATAAGTTTTTTTTTATTCCAATTAATATTTATAAATGCTCCTGGCTCTAACTCAGATATCTTTTCTACTATGGAAAAGTCACCATTAATATTATTTCTCATCACAAGATTAAGCTTTGAATTTTCACATACATAGCTAATATTTAAAGCTAAAAAAAGTATTGAGGTAATAAAAAATGAATGAATTTTTTGAGCTCCTTTTGAAGAAGATTTACTTTCAATCTTAATGACTTAATTAAAGATCTTTTTGGATCGATTTAAATCATAATAGACTGCATACTCTTTAGATCTACAAGATTACAATCTAATTCCTCTTCATAATCCTGAACTGAAATAAAATTATTTAATAAACCTGAATATTTTGCATCTCCGCCTGTGGTGCTTGAAAGTATATATTTTGGATTGAATTTGTTAATCAATTTAGGGATTACATCAGCACCTTTTACAAAAGAACCAACTAGGGGTAATTCTAAATTTTTTGTAGGAGTAATTACTGCATCAAGACTTTGCTTCCTTAAATTTTCATCAAGATATCCATGGGGTTCTATATAAAATCCATTATCTTGATCGTCTTTAACAATATATCCGTTTTCTATTTGTGGCACTGGAGCCCCAGAAGTTGCTTCAAAACTTAAATTAAAAAGATTTGTCTTTTCAGTTGGCTTAAGCACTTTAATTGAACTAAAACCAATTTTTTTTAATGTTTCAACAGCACTTTTAGGGCAAATTATAGGAATATCCTTCCTGAACATTTCCAATGTTGGAACATGACAGTGGTCAGGTAATCCTTGGGTTAACAAAATAATATCTATATTTTTATTCATTGAAATTTCTTCTTCTAATGATCCTTTAAAAAACCACTCACCTGGAGGAAATATTAAATCTCCTTTGAGCCAAGGATCAATAATTAAACTGGTTTTTTTAAATTTTATAAACCAACCATTTGAACCAAGATAGGTCGCTTCAAAAGTCATTATCAATAAATTGTTAATTAGACTATAAGGTACTTTTGGCTTTATCGAGAAGTTACTAATTTAGATTAGTTTGCTTCATTTAAGATTTGAAATGACTTTCTTTTTAGATTAAATATTAAAACTTGATTATCTTTATAACTAATCTCTAAGTTTTCTTTTTCTAGCATTTGTATTGGTATTAGAGCTAATCCTCCTGTCCCTGAAAATATGATTGGCATGGTGCTATTTTTAGTCCCATTCATTTTTTGTAAGTCAATAGCTTGAGAAACTATTTTTCTGGCTTTATCAAATCCGTAGTCTTCTATTAATTTAGGCCATAAAAAATTAACTAATTCATATTTCGAAAACTCAATTTGTACTGTTTTCATTAAAAATAATAGATATATAATGATTAATTACGATATTTACTTAATTACTATTTTTAAACCTATCCATGACTAGTTGCAACATATCTACTACGTCACCATCAGTTAAATTTAAATCCTTCTTTAAATCGTTACAAGTTAAATTCATTTCAAGTGCCGCTTCAGCCATATGATTAACTTTTTGGTTATCACCGCCCAATGAAATAAAGGGATTGAAGTTTTCTATCATTTAATACTTGTTGTTTCCACCTAGTTCTAGCTAAGAAATAATTAATTATCATTTATTGACACAGAAGCTTATAAATATGTCATTTAATATTTAGAAAGTTTTTATTTTTAAATTAGGGAAATTGATATACCTTTTGATATCAATGCGAATCTTCTAGCTCTAACTAGTAAAGGAAATATCAAATTTGTTCGTTTATTTGATTTAAACACTCTAGAAAGTAACAAAAGTAAACTACTTGAGGGATTATTTATCTGTTTGCAAATAGTATTAATTGCATCGGCCCCATGAAAAATATCTTCATCTTTCAAGAGAATAGCTCCTTTATCTAGGTCATAACCTTTCTTTAGGAGGGATTTAATTAGAGTTAAATTTTTACGACCATCAAGAATTTTAATATTATTTATCTTGCTTTTGATCTCAAGGAGCTCAGCAAAATGGTTGCAAAATGGGCATTCTCCATCGTAAATAAAGGTATAGTTGGAAGTCATTAGAAAAAAACAGTTTTGATGGTCATAAAGTTCGCCAACAAAATATTAATGCCTCGATAATAAAACAAATAATAAAAATATTGTGGATTTTTCATAATGGGATAGTTTAAACGATTCTAATAATTACAAAGAAATGTCTCAATATAGGTATATTTTTCATAAAAATCTGTATGCTATCTCGGAGATATTATGTTTTAAAATCATGAATTTATTAGCTTCTTTTGCTTTGGGTGGTTTCAATCCTTGGGCAGCAGGCTTTGGAATTGGTTCTTTAGTCCTTTTTGGTCTGGTTGGTCTTGTTGCTGGTCCAAACCTCAAGAATTTTGACCCTGATGCATGAATAATCAAATTTAATATAGATTTTAAAAGACTCATTTGAGTCTTTTTTTATGCGATTTTTAAAATTTATTTTTAGAATTAGGATTAGTTTTATATTGTTAAAGAAATGTTGTTAAATCCTTTCTATCCATTTACTTTTTTGAAAATCTCTTCTCTAAAAGCCACTATTGTTTTTTTATCAATACTTTTAATTAAATCAAATTTGCTTAGATTAAAAGGTGGCCTAATAGGAGGTCTTTTTGCCTTGATACTCATTTCAGGAATTTTTGCCTCTAGTACCATAGCTTTAGGATCTTTAGTTTATGCCTATCGATTAAAGAAGAAATCTAATCCTGATGATAATCAAATCCAGGATTTAGAAACTGTTAATGTTTAATAAATTATGTTAGATAATTTAAAATGGAGTTCCAGGGACAAAATGCAAGACTATAAATCCAAAACCGGCAGCAAAAACTATTGAAACTGCAATTATAAGAAGGCCCGATGCCATCCCTCCTTCGTTAAATGCCATATAATTAGCTATTTAAATTAATAATAGAACATATTTATTCCTTGGTAATAGTTCTAATTACTCAATTATCATCCAAATTTATTATTAATAGTGAATAAAAGTAAAAATATGGAAGTTAAGGAGATAACAAAACCAAGTATTATTAATGGTTTAGATTTAACTTTTTCTTCATTGAGGCTATTTTTAGAAGATACTAAGTTGCTATTTCTTTTAGAGAGAAGATTGGGAAAAGGTTTTATCACGATAAATTTAAAATATAAGCATATTATCCTAAAGTTTTAAATAAATCTTTATGGTAATCAACAACATTTTGACAACTTATTACAGGAGTAAATTCCATATGAATGCCAAATTGGGCTCTCCATGGAGCAAAATGTGCAAAAATTTCTTTATCACTATGAGCCTTACATAAACAAACTACTCTTCCTTCCCCTGGAGCATGCACTCTAAATAACATCTCAAATTTGTCTGTTTTATCTGATTTGGCAATTTCTCCGTTTTCCCAGGCTTCCACAAATAATTGATAAGCTTTTATTTGATTCTCAATATCTGGGAATTGGCAGTCAGCAAGAAATAATTGCATAGGAGTATTCTTAAGATTTCACTTATTATCGCTCAAATTGTCATTAATTTTTAGTACTGTTTGAATTTGAAGATTAGAAAAAAAATATTTTCTTAAATAAAGTGAGAGGAGAGTGTCTCAAGAAATTTTCCAATATCTTTTTTATATAAACTATCTGTGATTTTTAAAGAGAATAGTTCATAATCATTTATATCTTTTTTTTTGTCAAAATTAATATTTCCCTTTAATGAAATATTTTTCATGATTGTATATATCACTATTTAAAATCTAAACAAATATATTTAAAAGACAAATTTCTTTACATTATGTTTTTTATGAAAGTAATTTCTAATGCAATTAGGAAATAATTAATTTATTTTAAGAATTAATTAATTTTCCTAAGATATATAAAAAACCATTAGTTAACGAAAAAATTACAGTAAATAGAGATGCAATAACGGGTAATAGATTGAACCATAATTGCGAAGTTGTCATTTTTGAATCAATAGGCAGAAAATTCGTTCTTTTTTTAATTCTTATTTGCAACCAGAAAACAGATAATGGAAAAATAATTCTTGAAAAAGTAATTAATACAGAAGGTAAAATTCCTTTTTTGAAATAAAGTAAAAATCCTGAAAAAAAGTATAACGTCCAAATTAGAACTCTTTGAATTAAAATTAACTTTTTGCTTTTGCTAGACACTATTAATTAACTTTTATAATTTTAGTCATTTTATATCTTTCAAAAAAAATGTTATTTATAATTACTTTTTCTTTACGAATAATTTTCCATTCATTTTTAAGAAATAATTCATAACTTATTAAGCTTGCTTCAGTTGAAAGTGAATCTAAACCTTCCTTCTTAGCTTCATCTTCTAATTTATGAAGTAACTTAGAGCCATAGCCTCTTCTTTGGAACTTTCCTTTGCAGTAAAATAGAGCAATTCTATCTTTGGGATATCTTGTGGCAAAAGCAATAATAATTCCTTCATTAATTAAAAGCCATCCTTTACCTTTAGTTATTGAGTTATAAAAATTTGAATTATTCCAAGCTTGACTCGACCAGGCTCTTTTTTGCTCTTGACTATAAATTTTTTCATCTAATGATTGAATTGAATCAAAATAAACCTTTTTTAATTCCAGTTGATCTTTAATGGTAATCTGCCTTAAATTCATAAACAAATCTTCTTTTTAAATATGCATAGTAAAAACATAGTCGCAATTGGTGGAGGAGGGTTTGGACGTTCTTTAGGTTCTCTTGAAATTGAAAAATATATAATTTCAATAATTAATAAAAAAAGACCAAAAATTTGCTTTATTCCAACTGCATCTGGTGATAGTAGTTTGTACAAATTAAATTTTTATAGAGCATTTTCTAAACTTGATTGTATAACAACCCATATTGATTTTTTTTCTAGAACAGAAAACTTAGAAGACAAAGTTTTAACGCAAGACATCATTTATGTTGGCGGAGGAAATACTAAAAGTATGCTAGCCGTCTGGAAAGAATGGAATTTACACAAAATTTTGAGAAATGCTTATGAAAAAGGAATTGTAATGAGTGGTGTAAGTGCTGGGGCTATTTGTTGGTTTGATAAAGGTATAACTGATTCTTATGCTGACGAATTAGTCATAATTGATTGTTTAGGAATGGTTGAAGGGGTTGCCTGCCCGCATTTCGATGAAGAAAAAGAGAGGGAGCCTTATGTTAATGATGTTATAAATAGGGAAATTATTAAATCTTGTATTTGTATAGAGGGCAATTGTGCTTTGCATATCAAAAATAATATTGAATATTCAGCAATAAATTTTGGTAATAATAGAAAGTGTTTTAAAGTCTACTTGGAAAATAAAACTTTAAAAAAAGAAATACTATAGAAAATTATACATAAATTTTAGATTTCTTCATTTTTAGAGATTGAAGTAAATTCGATGCCTTTGTACTTTACAAATGATGCAGTCCATACTTCTTTGGAAAGATTGCCAAGGTATTTTAAAAATTGTTGTGTATCACCGTCTCTTATCCATTCTGATTTAATAAATGGAAGCTCTTTCTGCATTCTTTTTGGATGCATATGAACCAGAAGTAAACCTTTTTCTTCAGAAGCTCTTTTTAAAGCACCTTCATCACTCCTTTGAAAAACTCTCATTAGAAGATTTAAAATTACTTCTTCACCAAGTTTCCTAAAATTTTCTAATTCCTCTAAATTATCTTTAATTTCTTTACCTCCAAGAGGCATTGCTCTAACGAGGTTTTGCTCTATTAAAGCTATTGCAATTAGATAGTTTTGGTTAGCCATATTCTAAAATAATACATTTTTTGATATTCTACCCTTTCGAGTTCATGAAAATCTTTCATTTATTGAATATTGGCCAAAATGAATAAAAGAAATAATTTGTTAATTATTCCTCTATAAAATTGAACCTTTGTTGTTTATTTATTTTAATTAGTAAGGTTAAACTTTTATTTGGCATGAGGTTTTTTTTGTTCCTATTTTTCGGTATTTTTTCTGGTCTTTATCTATCATGGCCAGGCATACTAATACCTGAAAATTGGAGATGTTTCAATCATATTATTTCAAAATCTTCAGAAGATAAAATTTCTTTAAAAGCTGTATTGGAGATTTCTCCTAGTTATTTGCTAAAGGGCAATAATAAAAAGACTTCTACAAAATTAAGAATCGTAGCAGATGCATGTTTTCGTTAATATGTTTAAGCATGAAATTTTAATACTAATAATGAGCAATTACATTAGATTTGAATTGTCATTTAAAAATATTTCTCAGTTAGAAAATAAACTTAATTTTTGCAAATCAAATAATATTAAATATATCAATATTCCATGTAAAGGACTTATTAAAAAGGAATTATTTAATTCAACCATTAATTATATATCTAAATATTTCAACGAATTTAATGTGACTTATCATTATAGTCTTTATCATCAATACTCAAAAAATAAAAATAAATCATATCAGGACTTTTTGGATTTTCTTAAAAATTCTAATACACATAGAAATTACGAAATTCTACTTGTCTCAGGATCAAATAAGAAAAAAAACTTTGATTCAATTGATGTATTAGCTCATTTAAAAAAAGAAAAAAATTTAAAGGTTAAATTAGGTATAGCTTTCAATCCATACTTGAAAAAATACTATAAGATTTCTACAGAAAGAGAAAGGTTTGAAAGAAAAATTGAGACTGGATTAATAAATTCTATTTGGTTTCAATATGGTACAGATATTAAAGTTTTACAGGATGAGTTGAGTTATCTTAAGAAAGTAGTAAAAGATGAGAAATTAAATCTATTTGGAAGTTTATTTATTCCTTCAAAACAATTTATAGCTCGGTTCAAATTTCGTCCTTGGAAAGAAGTACATATATCAGAAAAGTTTTTATATTCGTTAGAAAAATTTTACGATTTCACAAGGGATTTAGTTAGTTTTTATAAAAGAAATAATATCACTCCTGTAATTGAATCTGATTTTTCATCATCAGAGAAACTTAATTCTGTTTATAGTTTTTTGGAAAGTTAAAAATTATCCCTTTCAAGATGATACTTATGAAAAGTGATTTTACATATGACTTATTAATAATAGGTGGAGGAATATCTGCTTGTGTTTTTGCTTCGAAATATCTGAAAAATAATATTTCAAAAAAAGTTGCATTAATTGAGGCTGGTCGTGGACTCGGAGGCAGATCAAGCACAAGAATAAGCAAAAGATTTAAAGGATGGAAACTAAACCATGGTGCTCCAAATTTTAATATATCTAACAGTAAACAAAATCTTCTTTTAAAAAATTATATTGATGAATTAGTGGAAAATAAATTTATTAAAATTGACGACTCAGAAATATTTTTTCTGAATGAAAATTCTAATTTAGAAGCCATAAAAAAATACCAATTTTTTTGCGGTATTAATTATCTATCTTTAGATTCTATGAGTGAATTATCGCAAAAGATAATTGAGTCTAATAATTTAAAGGGGAAAATTGATTTTTACTTTAAAACTTTAATAGTTGATATGAAGTTTAATGATGATGAATGGGTACTAACATCAAAAAATGGTGATAAATTCAAATCTAAATATCTGATTTGTACCTCTAATTTGTTATGCCATAAAAGGTCATTGAAAATATTAAACATAAATCAAATTCCATTAAGAAAAGCTATTCCTATAAATAATGATAAAAAAATAGATTTACTATTAAGTTGTTTAGATAAACAGTCATTTATTCCTAGGTTAACTTTTTTAATTTACGCAAATGAAAATTATAGTTATAAAGATTTTTACTCTAAAAAGCAAAGGTATTTTTATTTAAAAAATAATTTACAAAATAAATATAAATTTGAAAGAATTATTTTTCAACTCCAAAATAACGACAAATTAGGAATTGTAGTACATTCAAAAAATATAGATTTTATTAATTCTTACATAAATGCAAAAGATGAAGAAGTTTTTAAACAAAAAATAATTACAAATTTCAATGAACTGTTTGAAGATAATTATCTAGTAAATAAATTAACTTTTGATGAGAAAATCTCTATTATGAAATGGCGAGCTTCACAACCTTCTGGTATTTCTGTCCCATTATCTTTACAATTTAGTAGAAATTATAGAATTGGATTTTGCGGAGACTGGTTTGAAGGAGAGGGATTCGGTAGGATTGAAGGCTCAATTTTAAGTGCTTTAATATTAGAAGAAAAAATTAAAGATTTATTTAAATAATTTTTTTAGAATGTTATCTATGTCGGTGCTTTTTTTAATAATGAATTTATTTTTATTATTTTTTATGCTAATTGGTTTGAATTTTTCGTAATAAATGTCCCATGATTTTAAGAAATCATTTTCAGCTTGTTTTTTATCCTTACCCCTTTCTTTTAAATCTCTTTGGAGAACTCTTTTCATACAAACATTTTTTTTAGTTTTTATTTCTAAAAAATAATAATTTTGATGATTTATAGTGTTTGAGAATTCTTTAGCAAAAATACCTTCAACAATTAAAAAACTAATATTGTTTCTTACGTTTGAGATTTTTTGAATTGTTTTCTTTTCGAAATCATAATATCGATTATGGATTGAAATTCCATTTTTATAAATAAAATCAAAATCTTTTCTGAATAGTTTGTAATCAAAACTAATCCCTCTATCAAAAAAACCTACTACAAATTTTGATAGTAATTTACTTATTAACCCTGTTTTATAGTAATTGTCGGTACTTAAAAGAAAACCATTTTTATTTTTTTTAATGATTTGATTTGATAAAGTTGTTTTGCCGCTCCCAGAAGGACCACTTATAAATATAAGCTTCATTTTTATGATCTACTCTTTATTAAGACTTTAACTTTACTGTTAATATATGTTTTTAATTTTTGATAGTACATTTTTTTTTTTTTAATTTTTAGACTACTATCTAACACCTTGCAATGGCTCGAAAGCTTGCATAAATATTAAATGTGTGTCTTTATGTAATTGTAAATAAATTATTTCTATTTAATTAGCTATTGTTATGTTATTAATTTCCATAGGATTTTTGATAATATTTAATTGACGAGCTAATTTTATTACTTTTATATTGCAATGATTTCTAAATTTCTAAGCAAACTAAAATCAATTCTATTTAAAAGTGCAGTACCCCCTGAAACTCCCTTAAAGAAAGAAAAAAAAGCAACTAAATCTGCAAAAACTGCAAAAACTAAAACCAAAACCAAAACTAAAACGGTTAATTCAACTAAAAATATTGAAACTTTAACCACACTTCCTGGTGTTGGAGCAAAAAGCGCAAAAGCCTTGTATGAGGCAGGATTTAAAACAAAAAAAGCAGTTATTGCTGCTGATGAAAAAGATCTTCTTGCTGTTTCAGGAGTTGGAATAAATCTTGTTAAGAAGCTTAAAAAGCTTAAATAATTAGTTTTTTATTTTAGCTCTTCTAAATCATAATTAATTTTAATTATTTGAAAACTTTATAAGCTTTAGCGGATTATCTTCTTCTTGCTTTTCTTCTCTGTTGTAACTTTCTTTTGTATTTTTCAATAGGTGTTTCGTGATGTCTAAGCCTTTTTAAATCTGCAAAGATTCCTGATTTAGATACTTGTCTTTTAAATCTTCTGAGGGCAGACTCAATCCCCTCGTTCTCTCCAACTGTAACTTGTGTCAAAATTTTTCAAATAAACAATATTCTAACACCTTAACAGATATATTTAAACTTATAAAACTTCGACTTAAATGTTGATGGATTATTGGCTTATTTATTTGCCCATTCAAGAAATATTTTTTTATTGCTTTTTATATCTTGCAATGATTCAAAATAATATTTTTCCCAATTATTTTTAGGTAGACCAAGAAATAGCATTAAATTTAACGGGTATTGATTGCTATCAGAACAATTTCTAAAATCATCTCTGAATAAAAAGATTTCCTTTTTTAATGCAATTGCGATTCCCAATTCAATCATTACACCTTCATCTGGAGGATTTCCATTAACAACCGCAAAAATACAATCACATTCTTTTAAATCTTGGAAATTACTATTTGCAACTTCATATGCCCATTCACTTTCTTGTTGCGTTAATGCCTTTGTTCTCTCAAAAGGCTCAAATACTTCTATATTTAGATCATTGAAGATTTGAATAAATTCATGTAGTAAAGTTTTAGTCTGTTTTGAAAATCCATATGGATTTGCCAAATATAATTTCTTTCTCAATTTAAACCTCTTTTTTTGGTGTACTCATTGCGATCACTTTTTGAATCTAAAGTATTTTCCCAGGGAAAAACAATCCATTGACTTTTTTTAGATACAAAAACTGTATTCCACCATATAGGCTTAATTTTACTAAATAATACAAAAAAAGTTGCTCCTTCAATATCTTTGAATGCCTTTAGTGTTATACCAGTTTCATAAACATCATCTACTATTAACGAATTTTTTATAGGTTCTGAAATCAATTCAATTTTTAATTTATGGCTTAGTGCTACAGCAAGGCACAATCCACCACGAGGAACTCCATATACTCCAGAAAACTTCTTAACCCTACATTTATTAGCTATTTGTTCCACGCTTTTATCAAATTCGCTCCATGTAAAATAACTTATCACCTTAAATTCCTTTTTTTTCTGTTGTTGTTGCGTAATTTGATGCAATTACACTCAAAAGTGCAACTACCTGCTCATTTGGACAATTAGTATTTTTTTTTAAATTTTCACATTCATTTATTATCTTGGCGTATGTATCCTCGACAATCCCGTTCATTTGATCAAGACTAAAGGAGTATGGTTTATTCATTATTAAATATTAGATGATTTTATTTTCACTTAAATATCCTACTTAGTAAATATTTTGATTATGTAAATATAAAATTATTCCCACATTGGGTCATTTAATTTCTCTATCCCCAGCGAAGAAGGTTCATAAGTATGTAAAGTCTCAATTTTTATAGCCCATTTTTTAGAGTTACCCTTTAAACTATCGCTTTCAATAAGATTTGTTAGGGGAATCCTTTTTCTAACTTTAAGAAGGCCTAGACAAGCTTCCCAGGCCTCTTGATTTTTATAAATATCTAACCAAAAATCAAATATTTTTTCCATGATTTCTAATGGTATATCAAATGAAATTCCCATTGAAGGTCTTTCAATAAAATAATTTTTGTTCCATAGTTCATTTAATAAATTATTTATGTTTAAGTCAATAGCTAAAAGAATATCTTTTGCTGATGCATTACCTATTAATTCTTTTCTATGGCAATCTAATAGATTTTTATCCTCAAGGATATTTTCATCGCAATTTTTTATTCCCACAATCCAAAACCCTTCACTTTTATTTAATCCACTGGCAAGAATTAGATATTTAGGTGAATTATCCATGATTTCAATTCATCTTCCCATTTTTAACATTTTTTTCTTGATATGAAAATAATTTTGTTTTATAAGTAACTATATTAACTTCTCGTAAAAAAAATTTTGTTGTTAAGATGTATTTTTAATTTAATGTTTGATTTAGAAGAGCTAAAACTAATGTTTTTGGATCCTACTGATTTATTGATTAACAATATAAATAAATTCCTTTATAGTAACAAAGCGATTAAGATTATTTTTTCTTAGGAAATAACTTCCCTATTCTCTCTTGTTGCAATGTTTCTTTTTTAGTTCTTATCTTTTTATCTTCTAATGATTCTTTATTGGTACTTACAGCATAAATAATATAGAAAATCATACCAGTAAAGATAAACCCTAAAAAAATAATTAATATTCCTATGGGTTGACTGGGACTTAAAATTTTGAGATCTAAAGCTGTATTCAGGGAAATTATCATCAATTAGTAATTCCTTATAGAAATTTAACGGAAATCTAATTGATTTCTTCGTATCCAAAAAAAGTAGTATTGTCTGAATTTTTATACCCATTAGCTGCTTCCTGTGGGTTTTGACTATCAATTTTTCTTGCTTTAGCATGAATCATGTTGAATGGAAAAATGATAGCACCTACGAAAAAATGAAGGATTAAAAAGTCTGAAGGCAGTCCATTTGTCCAATCAGGAAAAAATAGCAATGTCATCAATGATTCGTACATATTAGTAGTCAAATAAACCTCAGACTATTATTGCTGAACTTATTGCAATACTTTAAATTTTTAATAAATTGAAATTTAATTTGCTTTCAAAAATTGTCAAATTCAATTGAAAGATACTATTATACTTCTTATAAATATTGAATAATAGCTATTGTTTAAATTCTTTTTTAGTTTAATTTTTTTTATATTTTTTCAATTAAAACCTACATTGGGTTTAGCTTTTGATACGTCAGACCCTAGTGTTAGTTTGCTACAAAATAGGATCTCTGATAATTTCTCTAGAAAATATTGCAAGGCTATTAATAATGGTTTTTCTAAAGATGAAGCAATGAAATCTGCAATTGTAAAAACTGAAAACATCATATCTTTTTCTTACAATCCACAGAAAAAATGGATTGAGAAAGGTGATTTGGCAAATCAAATTTCATTGAATGTAGTAAATGATTGTGGATGGTCATTTGGGTTGATTGGAAAGGAAGGAGTTGATTATTTTAGATCATATTTTCTAGAAATTTATGAAAAAACTACTCCTGAAAAAAATTTTTCTAGATAGGTAATCTAAATGAATAATATTTCAGACAAATTAGTAATTACTATAATATTAATTACAATTCTTTTTGTATTTGGATTGATTTTTTCAGTTAAGTCTCCAGAAAGAAAGGCAATAGATTCTCCAATTATTTGGAAAGATGATTTTTCTAATATTGCAATTTTTAGGAGAAATAAAATAAATTCAGAAATAAAAAGAATTATTTAAATAAAAATTCTTTGTTTTTCATAATAGGAGGATATTCATATATGCCAAGTATTTTTTGTAATCTCAATTAATTTATTATTTCATTTTTTAATTTAAGTAATTCAAAAGAACTGATGCTAGTTTTAAATCATTATTAAACCATGCTCGTATCGCCATAGCCCTTCGAGGATCATAAAAAATTTGTTTTCTGTACCAACTAAGAACTTCTGAATCTGATTTCTTGCCATTACAAGACAAACAACATGGGACGCAATTACTTGTACTGCTCATACCCCCTTTTGACTTTGGATGAAGGTGATCAAGTGATTCAGATGGTTTCCCGCAATAAATACATCTGTACTTAGTAAGTTTATTAAGCGAATCTCTCCAATTTTTATTACTTGTCTTGGGACAAAACTGATCAAGGTAAATTGCATCTTGTCTATGCATGATATTCTTGATTTATAGTGATGATAACATTTTTTTTTCTATGATTGAAAAAAGATAAAATAAACAATTTGCAAGTCTTTTGTTTCTTGCGAAGATAATATTATTTACTTATTTAAATACTAGATTTTATATTTAATGCCTTATCTATTATCAACATTATTAGGAAATGTTGATCATTACATATTTAAAAGTATTTATATCTTTTTGATATCCTTTTTTTCTAATACTTTCTCCGCAATTTCTGGGGGAGGTGCAGGCTTACTACAATTACCAGCATTGATCTTATCTGGTGTTCCCTATTATCAGGCTCTCGCTAGTCATAAATTAGCAACAGTGGCACTGGGAATAGGTGGTTCATTAAGACATTACAAATCGCTAGGTAATGATATAAGTGTCGCTTGGCAAATTTTAATTTTTGGATTGCCAGGAGTGATTTTAGGGTCATCTATTGTTGAATATATTTCAGAAAAGTATTTGTATTTAATTTTAGGAATAATTTCAATATTATTAGCTTTTTACTCATTTCTTAAACCAGATTTGGGCTTATCATCTGGTAATAATAAGCTTGATTTAGTTCAGAAAATTAGATTTTCAATTTTTATTTTTCTTATAGGTATTTTAAATGGTTCTATTTCTTCAGGAACTGGATTGCTTGTAACAATACTTTTAATAAAAACTTTTGAAATGGATTTTCTTCGAGCCATAAGTATGACATTCTTTACTGTTGGAATTTTTTGGAATTTTTTGGGTGCAGTTTTATTGACTAGAATGGGTTCGTTTCCTTTAAATATATTAATAGTATTAATAATTGGTTCATTCACAGGAGGATATTTAGGAGCTCATTTATCAAAACTAAACGGAAATAACCTTATTAAAAAAACTTTTATAACAGTATGCATTTTTGTTGGCATAAGCTTATTGATAAAATCTACAAAAAGTTTTTTATAAAATAATTTAAAATATAAATAAAATACAAATAAAATATAGATAAAAATATAAATAAATTTAAGATATAACTACTCTTTTGTTAAAAAATGCTGAAACTGTTGTATTAGTTAAAAAATAAAAAAATTCATGATTTCTTTTTCATAATCAATAGCTTGTTTAATTAAATCATACATGTAGAAAAACCTTAAAAAAAAAGGCCTCACATATGTGGGGCCGGGTGATGGGGAACCTTATTTTTAAACCAATTTCTTAAAAAATGCAACCCCCTATCTATAGCGCTTGTCACCTCAAGTTAAAACACTACAGATAGTGCTTTAATGCTTTTCCTATGTGTGAATTTGTAAATTTTGAAATAATTTTTTAATTTTAGAATTTATGTGTAAAAAGCTTATTTCTTGATTTCAAGTGTTTTGGTAATTTTACTTGTTAAAAATTTCATGCATTGTATCATTCGTAAGGACTTCGCTAGTCTTAAAGATTTAATGATTGAACTAACTTTACTTACTCTTTTGAACTATGTTGGGGATAATTTCTGTGAATATAGAAATCTAGGTCATGATAATTATAAATCACTACTTCTCTCATACAGTGATGCAAGTAATAAATTTGGACCATTAGAGGTTAAAAAAGTTATTGAAAAGTCAGAAAATTTTAAAGTTACAGCTGTTGCTATTGCTGCAATTAAGTGCCCTCAGCATATTGTTAAGTAATGAAATTTGAATTAAAAACTGATAATGATTATTATTCAAAATCTTTTTCACAATTTTTTGGGATAGTTTTTCTTCTCAGTTTAATGATTATACTTTGTGATGTTGTACTCAAATTAGGAGTCATATCTAGAAATCATTTAATTGACTACAACTGTAGACTTCTATCTGTTGAAAAATCTAAACTTCATTTTAAGAAATTATCTAGACTGTCTAATTTGAAAAGTAAACAACAAATTTGGGAATTCTGTAGGGAGATTATTAAATAATATTTAGCTAGAAGCTGATGTATAGAACTTTAGTGCAAATAACCAGAACTTCCTTGAACTTATAAGAAATACAGTTGCAACAATAACTTCGAGCAATATTTTCCACAATTGTGAAAGACCTAGAAAAACTTCAGAAGGAATTGTAGTTATAAAGGCGATAGGAATGAAAACACTAAAAAATATTCTTAAGGTAAATGAAAATGAATTTAAAGGAAATCTTCCAATATATAGGAATGATCTTAATACTTCTATGGCATTCCATGTCTTAACAAACCAAATAGTAGTTGTAGAGATAAAAAACCATAGGCTATATAAAATACAAATCGAACAGATTATCGTAATAGAGGATAGGGTCAGAAAACTTAAATTTAAGTTAATTTGATTTATTTTTATGCAAATTATTAATAAGCAAAATCCAAGCATTATTTCCAAAAAACCAGATGGATTTATTTTTTTTAATGAAATAAAAAATTGACTATCAATAGGTTTTAAAAGCACGAAATCTAATGTCCCTTCTCTAATATGTTTAACGATTTCTGTAAGATTAGGATTAAACCATGTATTTGTTATTCCATTCAAAATTGTGTAAATACCTTGAATTATTAGCGCCTCTTCAAATTCCCAACCTCCAATACTTTCATTGTTTTGAAAGAAAATAGATAATAAAAAAATACTACCTATTAAACTTAAGAATGCAGTAATTAAATCAATAAATATATTGGTTTTATATTCCAATTCAGAAGCTAGAGAAGTATGCAAAAATTTTGCATAGACATTGAAATATTTTCTAAGATTCATGATCCCATAGCAGTATATTTTTTCGTTCCTGCAGACCATACTTTTCTAAATACTGGGAAAAGTAAAACTATCCATATGATTTGCATAAAAAAGCCTCCAAAAATATTTGTTGTATTGCCTGAAAGTAAGTTTGCTGGGAAATCGATTAGATAAGGAAAAGGAGTCAAATAAATCCAGGATTTTACATACTCTGGAAAGGAAGATACTGGAGCTAAAAGACCCGAAAGAAATAAAGTTGGGATAAATAACAATCTTTCAATTGATGATGCTTTTTCTGTCCAGAAACATAGACATGCAATTATTGATTGAATTAGAAATTGAATTAAAAAAGATAAGAAAGTTGAAATTATCGATAAGAATAAAATGCCAAAATTTGGAATCCATATACTTTCTGGATTAAAAATAAAAAAGAAAAAGGCAATAATTATCGCAAATGGAAATCTTGTTATTTGTTCAGCAATATGTTGTGCAAAATATCTGAAAAATGGATTTAATGGTTGAATTAGATACGGCGATACTTTCCCCATAAGAGAATCTTCTTCAAAACTAAATACAACCCAAACTACTGAAAACTGCCTTACAAAAAAAGCACACAAAAAATACCTAGAAATCATAATATCACTAATGTTTATGGATTCATTAAGGTTATTATTTGTCCAAATATTTAACATGAAAAAAGGAATAATCCCTGAAATTGCCCATAATGCAATCTCTACCCTATATTCCAACATGTTTGAATATTGGACTTTTAATAAAGTTAATATTTTACGATTGATAGAGTTAGAAATCATTATCTTTTTTAATTAATATTTGCCCAATAA
>QCRF01000018.1 GCA_003209375.1 Prochlorococcus sp. AG-459-N19
ATTCATACTCTAAAAATATTGGAAAATTATCCAATGATATAAATAAAAATATAAAAAATAATGAAAAAGTATGGATATTATCAGCACAGCCATTGAGAACTAGAACTTTACTTTTTGAGCACGAATGTAATACAAACTTCTTAAACAATCCTAATGATATTGAGGAAGCATTTAAATCTATTAATAATTCAACTCCTTTAATTTTAAAAAATAAGAACAATTATGAAATCGAGGGTTTTTATCTTCCGATATGGAAAGTTGTCTTGATAACAGATAAAGAATTATTTTCACAACAATCTCTTTTTAATGATGTATTCATAAGAAGAAAAAAAAGAAGTGTAAATTCAAATATAAATGTAAATAAGATTAGTCCCGGTGATTTTATAGTTCATAAAAATCATGGAATAGGAAAATTTTTAAAAATAGAAAAAATAAATATAACTGGAGATTCAAGAGATTATTTAGTCATTCAGTATCAGGATGGAAAGATAAGTGTTGCCGCTGATCAACTTGGTAGTGTTAACAGATATAGATCAAGCGGAAAAATAAAGCCAAAAATAAATAAGTTAGGAGGGATGGAGTGGGAAAGAATAAAAGATAAAAATAAGAAACAAATTAAAAAAGTTGCTGTCGATATTTTAAAACTTTATGCAAAGAGAGAAAAATTAAAGGGTTACATTTACCCAGAAGATGGGCCTTGGCAAGATGAATTAGAGGAATCATTCCCTTATCAACCAACACCTGATCAAATTACTGCTGTAGAAGAAATAAAATCTGATATGGAAAGCGATAAGCCAATGGACAGGCTAGTTTGTGGAGATGTAGGATTTGGCAAAACAGAAGTCGCTGTTCGGGCTATTTTTAAGGCTATTACTTCAGGCAAACAGGTAATATTACTAGCACCCACAACAATCCTAGCTCAGCAACATTGGAGAACAATAAACAATAGATTTTCACCTTACCCAATAAAAGTATCATTACTCAATAGATTCAAAACCGTTAATGAAAGAAAGGAAATCTATGCAGGCTTGAAAAATAACAAAATTGATTTAGTTGTAGCTACGCACCAAATTTTAGGAAAAGAAATAGAAATCAAGAACTTAGGACTACTTGTTATTGATGAAGAACAAAGATTTGGAGTAAGGCAAAAGGAGAAAATTAAAAAAATCAAAACCAACATAGACGTTTTAACCCTCTCAGCAACACCAATTCCAAGGACTCTTTATATGAGCTTATCTGGACTAAGACAAATGAGCTTACTTAATACTCCTCCTCCATCAAGAAGATCAATAAAAACATATTTATCTGAAATAGATATGGATGTTATAAGAACTGCCATTAATCAAGAACTTGATAGGGGAGGTCAAATTTTTTATGTTCTTCCAAGAATTTCTGATATTGATCAAGCTGTAAACAAATTAAAAAATATGTTTCCAAGCTTAAAATTTATTGTTGCTCATGGGCAAATGAATGAAACAGAGCTTGAGAATGCAATGATTGCCTTTAATAATGGAGAAGTAGATCTAATGATATGCACAACGATAATTGAAAGTGGATTAGACATTCCTAAAGTAAATACAATCATTATTGAAGATTCTCACAAATTTGGCCTTTCACAACTTTATCAACTTAGAGGAAGAGTTGGTAGAAGCGGTGTACAAGCACATGCTTGGTTATTTTATCCAAATATAAATAATATAAATGACGCTGCAAAACAAAGATTGAAAGCTATAAAAGACTTTTCAGAACTAGGAAGTGGATACCAACTTGCAATGAAAGATATGGAAATAAGAGGTGTTGGTAGTTTACTAGGGGAAGAACAAAGTGGAAAGGTTAATGCTATTGGATATGATTTATATATAGAAATGCTCCATGAGGCTATTTCAGAAATCAGTGGGCAAGAAATACCAGAAGTTAACGACACTCAAATTGATCTACCAATAAATGCATTTATACCTGCAACATGGATATTAAACAGAGAAGAGAAGCTTGAGGCATATAAATCTGCTACTGAATGTTCAAATAATGATGAATTAACAGAATTAGCTACAGACTGGGTGAATAGATATGGAAACTTACCAAAACCTGTTGAGTCCTTAATTATGATAATGAGACTAAAATTGCTATCAAAAAAATGTGGTTTTAATAAGATCAAGCTCAAAAAGCCAAACATCTTGATAGAGACAAAATTAAAAAATTCTACTTTTAAAATTTTTAAAAATTCATTGGCAAGTAGTGTTCAAAATAAATTTCATTTTGATGAAGGAGAACAATTATCGATAATAACAATAAGGGGTTTAGGAGTAACTGAAATACAATACCAAATTGATCAACTAATGTTGTGGTTTGGGTCTTTTGAAAGAGAAATAAAGAATTTCGATAAAGAACCCCTTATGAAAAAAGAATAAATTATTAAATAATTATTTAAAATCCGCGAAAAAGTTTGATTTCGGTTAGGTTTATTGAAATTTATATGATTTATGGGTGAATACATAGACGTCGGAATCCAAACCTCGATTTTACCTCTATCAATTATTCTTTCATCAATCGTACTTGGAATATTTGCATTTTTTGGAGAAGAAACAGAAAATGATGATGACGATTCTGATTCAGGAAGTGGTGGCCTAATGCAACCTATTTAAATTATTTATAAATAATTTGTTTTGACTTTCTCTTAGAGATTCTATATAACCTATAAAAAGAACCTATAATAAAAATAAGAGAAGTTAATGAAGAGGCAAAAATAAAAATCACTATAAATATTTCATAGAGATATGAAAAGAGATCAATTAATGATAATAATAATTTATTTAATGTAGATGGTAGATTTTGTAACAGCAAATTTTTATTAGGAATTAAATAGTTTATATAAACTAATAAAACACTCAAAATAAACAAAAAGAATGACTCTGTAAATAGTCTCCTTTTAGATTTTCTTCCTAAATTTAATTTTTTTTTAAAAATATATTTATCAGATTTAATATTCAAATTTGGGATGTTTAAATCTGCCATACATCAAAGCTCAAAGAATAAATTTGAATTACTCTGAAAAGAAATTAACCTATAGTATCGTGTTTGTATTTAAGATGCTAATGGGTCTTTATTATGGATTTATTTGTTCTTTTTTATCTATATTTTCAAAAGGACTATAAAAATAAATAAAAGAAGAAGAGAATAGAATTAAAGAGCAAATTGCAATAAAAGGTGGAATAAAGATATTGAAAAATTTAACTTTTTTATAAAACCCAAATCTTAAATTTTTAGGAATGTTAGTAGTTATATCAGTTTTTTTTATTCTCACTTTTGGCGATTCGTTTAACTGATCAAAACAATTTATGGTATCTGAAAGCAATGAATTACCAATCTTTAAAACTAAAGGCTTTACATTTGGTTTAGAGCTCTTGAGAACAATATTATGTATGTGAAGATTATCAGCTTTTATATCGATTAATTTAGACTCATATATAGGTATTTCGTTTTTGATTAAAAGATTTGAATAAATATAAAAGGCATCCATAATAGGTCCTAAATGTTCGATTTTTCCTTCAATAAGTGGTTTATCTACTATAGTTAATTTCCATTTAGAAATTATAGATATTTGATCCTTATTTTCATTATTGGAATAATCTGGCAATCCGATTATTTCGAGACTTGCTGAAGATTGATGAAAAGACAATTTATTTTGGATCATATTAAAAATCGTATAAAAAATTCTTCAACTTTTGATAACCTTTATTTGATATGCAAAAAGATAAAATAAGCAAAGATTTTATGATAATCTCATTATTTTCGGCTTGATTTAAAAGCTTTTTTACTCTAATACTATCTATATTAAATCTCTCATTAATCAACTCAATAAATCTCTTATTAAAATCATTCCAAATAACTGGATTCTCTTCAATATCTTCTTTAGATTTCAGTATCTCTCTGATATAAGGATATAAATATTTAGACATTTCAACTGTAATTCTGATTAAGGCATCGAATTCGTTAAGTTTAATATTGTTATTAACATAAGCTTTTCTCAAGGGATTATTGTTCCTTAATTTCCAAATAGTAACTTTATTTGGTAAAACATTATTTAAATTAAGTCTATTTGATAAGGCGTAAAGGGACTGGATACCATTTAAGTCGATAGTTTCTAGTATTAATAATAATAGATCAAGCTTCTCTATAGATTTTCTTGATACTTGATTTGCCCTTGGTAAAACTGTAATTGTTCTCGATTAAAATATAGGCGAATTATAACAGAATTATTATTCCATTTTTTGAAATAAAAATGAATATAACTTATCTAATTCTTCAATAGTTAGCATTCCATAACTCCATAATAATATTGGTAATGGAGTGTTATTTTTAATAGATAATTTTATACCAAGTTCAATAGTAGATTCGTCTAAACCTAATACATTATATAAATAAATTATCATTTCTCTAGATAAATAATTATTCATTAATTCAATTTAATACTTGAGTAAATAAGGGATTTAGTCATTTGATTTAGGACTAATTTTCTTGTAAAGGGAAATTTATTTAAAAGTAAAAATGAAAATTTTCTTATTGGAAATAAAAAAATGTTTCTATTAGAAAAAATTGATATTAATAAGTCAGTAATAAAAATAGTAACGATTATATCTAAAATCCTGTTTGAAAAATACTGGAATTTAAATAAAATCAATTGCATTTTAGTAATGGCAGTATTTTTATTAAAAAGATCATAAATAGTATTAACATCCCTCCAACAAGTATTTAGACCCTGACCACCTACAGGATGAAATGTATGAAATGCATCTCCTACAAAAACTAATTTTTTAAAATTTAAAACTGGTAAATTTAAGGATAATGAAACAGGAAAAATATTAAATTCGCCAATTATTTGGTCCAACTTAAATTTATCTGGCAAGATTGTTGATAAATTATCCATTAAAAAATTCTTGTCAGAATTTAATCTTTCAATTGCCTTTAATGTACTGGAAGTCCAAATTACCTGATATAAGTTTTTTTCTAAAGGTAATAACGCAAGAGGGCCTTCTTTTCTAAAAATTTCATATGCACGCTTTTCGCAATGACCTCTAAGAGAAACCTTAAAAGTTAAACAAGATTGACTATAAGATTTTTTTATATCAACAAAATCTAAGAATTTTTTATCAAGTGAGTTTGCTCCTGTTGAAATGAATTGATAATCAAATAATATTTTTTTACGCAACAATCTCTGTGGTGATACAAAGAAAATATTTTCATAATTATCCATCTCTTGAAAAAATACGTTCATGAGATCCGAATGTTTAACTACCCAGCCAATATTTTCAGCAGAACTTATATCATCATCTAAGTCAGAAATTGATAAATTGGCAAAAACAGAAGTTACGCTATCTGAGATTGAAAGGGTATCAAAGCCAAATAAAAATGGTTCTAATTTTTCCCAAAGTCTGAATTTAGATAAAATTTTTCTTGTTGAATGAGTAATTGCATAAGTTTTATCTTTATCAATTAATCTTTCCTTTGTTAATAAATCAGTTAAAAAAATATTGCAATCAAATTTTGAAAGTGCAATTGAAAGTAATAATCCCGTGGGACCTGATCCTACAATTTTAAAATTGAATTTATTTTTCATCAGTTTATATAAACATCAACTATCTATTCAGATAAATATAGCAAATTTCCTCAAATGCTGGTCTTAATAAATAGGGATACTCTCCAACCCATAAGTTAATTTCAGGAAGCCATGCATCGGTCAAATAAAAATCTCTATCAAAATTACGGTTATCAGATGTAATTAAACATCTAATACTAGAACCCACCCTAATTTGACTGTGCTTATTTTCCATAGGAAAACTTAATTTTTCCAAATAACCATCTTCATCTTCTAATTCAAGTACTAACCAAGTCCTTTTGTTTTCGATAACTTCTAATCTACCTTGCCTATTAGATTGTTCTCTTGAACTTTCTATCTTTTCTGTTTTATAGATATCTGATATGTAGCCATCAAATATAGAAAAAAATTTATATTTTCTTAATTGCAAATTTTTTCTACTTGATTCCAAAATTGGGCCCCAGATGATATACAAAAAGAAACCTACACATAGGAATAACCAGAAATTATTAGTTTGATCTCCAGTCGAACTAATAATTAAAGAGATAAATCCACCTATTGAAGAAACTATTACTCTTTGAAGAATTTTTCTAGGATTCCCCAACGCGTACTTAAATTGACTTCCTGTACCAACTGCAGGAATAAGTTTTGAAATTTGACTTGAATTAATTGGAATTAACATTTTAAAAAATCAATTTTTCAAGTCCGTAAACTAATGTTTCATAATTACCAATTTTTTTAATAGCCTGTAAAACTCCTGGCATATATGCCTTTCTATCAATAGTGTCATGCTTAATTGTGTAAGTTTCACCTGGAGATCCCATAATTACTAACTGATGAGCGAGTAATCCTGGTAATCGTACAGAATGTATATTAATTCCTGAATCTCTAAGCCCACCCCTTACACCTTTCAATGACTCGGATTCTTTTACTAAATTCTGATTAAATTTCTTTGGATATTCTTCAATCATTTCCGCAGTTTTTATACACGTCCCACTAGGAGAATCAGCTTTTTGATTATGATGCATCTCTATTAATTCTATATTGTCATAAAATCTTGCAGCTACCGATGCCGCCTGCTGTAGAAGAACCATACCTACTGAAAAATTAGGAATAATTGCACAACCAACCGATGCTTTCTGAGCAAAAACAGACAAATCTTGTATTTGCGAAGGGCTTAGACCTGTAGTTCCTACTACTGGTGATACTCCATATGCAATAGCTGATCTGGTATTTTCATATACAGAATTAGGATGAGTAAAATCAACCAGGACAGGTTTGATTTTGTCTTTTCTATAATTTTGACTAACAGAACATAAAGTTCCTTCAAAATCATTTGAAACAAAAACATCACAATTTTTTACGCTCAATAATTCAGAAATATTTGAGCCATTGTTCTTTTCGTTTATGTCGATTGCTGCAACAAGTTCACAATCTGTAGAATTTAATACAGCATTAATAACTTCGCTACCCATTCTGCCTAAAGCTCCGGATACTAGTACTGGTATAGGTTTTTTAGAATTTTCGATCATTTTTTAAAAAATTTTTTTTTTAAAGGTTGTTACACGCTATTTATATTGCACACAATAACGTCTTTTCATTCGTAGGCTGGTAGAAATACTTAAAGAAAATCAATGTTTACGCAGGTCCGCTCAGCAAATCGCAGAGTATCTCCTGTTGAGGATAACAAACACAAAGTTGTAATAAAAGCAGTTTATGTTGTCCTTGAGCCACAATACCAAAATTCCTTAACGGAAGCCGCAAAGTCAATAAATGAGATGAATGGGCCAATAGGTATAGACCTTAGCGGCTATCTTATCGAAGAACTTAGGAATGATAGTAATTTTGAAGATTTTAAAGAAGATATAGCAAATGCAGATATATTCGTTGCTTCTCTTATTTTCATTGAAGACCTTGCTCAAAAAGTGGTTGATGCAGTATCTCCATTTAAAGACAAACTTAAAGCATCAATCGTTTTCCCCTCCATGCCAGAGGTAATGAGACTAAATAAGCTTGGTTCATTTAGTATGGCCCAACTAGGTCAATCTAAAAGTATTATTGGAGATTTAATAAAAAAGAAAAAAGAATCTGACGGAGCAAGTTTCCAAGATTCAATGTTGAAGTTATTAAACACTTTACCTTCAATACTTAAATATCTACCAGTAGAAAAAGCTCAAGATGCTAGAACATTTATTTTGAGTTTTCAGTACTGGTTAGGTGGTACCACTGAGAACTTAAAAAACTTCTTGTTGATGATCTCTGAAAAGTACGCTGTTTCAAAGATCATAAAAGATCAAATAGAAGAATTCAAAATTCAAGACCCTGAAACATTTCCAGATTTAGGAATTTGGCATCCTCTTGCTCCATGTATGTTTGAAAGTCTTAAAGAATATCAAAATTGGGAAAATAATAGGAATGATATAAATCCTAAAGATGACAAAACTCCAATAATAGGCTTAGTGCTTCAAAGGAGTCATATCGTTACGGGAGATGATGCTCATTATGTTGCTGTTATTCAAGAATTGGAATACAGAGGTGCGAGAGTACTACCTATCTTCTGTGGAGGTCTAGATTTTTCTAAACCAGTTAATGAATTTTATTATGATTCCATAAATAAGGATCAACCAATAGTAGATGGAGTTGTATCTCTAACAGGATTTGCACTAGTTGGTGGGCCAGCAAGACAAGATCATCCTAAAGCTATTGAAGCCTTAAAAAGGTTAAACAGACCCTATATG
Organism: Prochlorococcus sp. AG-459-N19; assembly: GCA_003209375.1. GTDB lineage: Bacteria > Cyanobacteriota > Cyanobacteriia > PCC-6307 > Cyanobiaceae > Prochlorococcus_A. The sequence goes on from QCRF01000018.1 coordinate 8,332, forward strand.
GTTGCACTTCCATTAGTCTTCCAAACCACTCAAGAATGGGAGGATAGTGATCTAGGTTTACACCCTGTTCAGGTAGCACTTCAGATTGCAATTCCGGAGCTAGATGGTGCTATTGAACCTATCATTCTCTCAGGTCGTGATGATGCTACAGGTAAAGCGCATACGCTCCAAGATCGAGTTGATGTAATAGCTGAAAGAGCTATAAAATGGTCAACTTTAAGAGTTAAACAAAGAAAGGATAAAAAATTAGCCATCACTGTATTTAGTTTTCCACCAGACAAAGGAAATGTTGGTACGGCAGCATACTTGAATGTTTTTGGTTCAATTTATAGAGTACTCCTTGAAATGAAATCAAAAGGATATCAAATAGATGAACTTCCAAGTAATTCAAAAGAATTAATGGAAAAAGTGATTAATAACCCTGAAGCGATGGATGGCTCTCCAGAGTTAAATATTGCTCATAAGATGTCAGTAAAAGAATACGAAGAGTTCACACCATACTCACAAAGACTTGAAGAGAATTGGGGTAAACCTCCTGGTAACCTTAATAGTGACGGACAAAACCTTCTTATCTATGGAAAGCATTTTGGAAACGTTTTTATAGGAGTTCAACCTACATTCGGCTATGAAGGTGATCCTATGAGGTTGCTCTATTCAAGAAGTGCTAGTCCTCATCATGGTTTTGCTGCTTATTACACTTATGTAGAAAAAATCTGGGGGGCTGATGCTGTTCTTCATTTTGGAACTCACGGATCTCTTGAATTTATGCCTGGGAAGCAGATGGGCATGAGTGAAACTTGCTATCCGGATTCTCTCATTGGATCATTGCCTAATTTGTATTACTATGCTGCGAATAATCCATCTGAAGCAACAATTGCGAAGAGAAGAGGATATGCTTCAACTATTAGTTATCTGACTCCTCCGGCTGAAAATGCAGGACTTTACAAAGGACTTAAAGAACTAAGTGAGCTAGTTGGTTCTTATCAACAATTAAGAGAAAATAGCAGAGGTATTCAAATTGTTAATGCAATAATCGAGACTTCTAAACAATGCAACCTTGACAAAGATGTAGAGCTTCCTTCAAAAGACGTAGAAGAACTTTCAATAGATGAAAGAGATTTATTTGTTGGTAATGTCTATAAACAGTTGATGGAAATTGAAAGTAGATTGTTACCTTGCGGTCTTCATACTATTGGGGAAGCTCCAACAGCAGAAGAAGCTGTTGCAACACTAGTAAATATTGCATCTTTAGAAAGAGAACAAGAAAGATTAAGATCTCTTCCTGGATTACTCGCAGAATCCATCGGTCTAACTATTGAACAAATTTATGATGGTAATAATAAAGGTGAACTTAAATTTGTAGAGTTAAATGAAAAAATCATAAAGACTGCAAGAGAGTCGATTTTTGCGATGGTCAACTCTTTAAAAATAGTTGATGGCAGAGTTTATTTAGAAAAATCACTTCTTTCCAAACTTTTGGATTTACTTAAAGTTTTTGGTCTAAATCTACCTACCCCTTGGCTAAGAGTTTGCAGATTAAATGGATTTAACGAAATTAATCAGAAGGAATTAAATAAATTATTTGATTACTTACTTTTCTGTCTGGAACAGGTCTGCGCAGACAAAGAAATGGATAGCCTCATTAAAGCACTAGATGGAAATTATGTTTTACCTGGACCAGGTGGAGATCCCATAAGAAATCCAGGTGTTTTGCCCAGCGGTAAAAACATCCATGCACTTGATCCTCAATCAATCCCAACTACAGCAGCAGTAGCTGCAGCTAAGTCTGTTGTTGACAAATTAATTGAAAGACAAAAGGATGAGCAAGGTACTTGGCCAGAAACAATAGCTTGTGTTTTATGGGGTACTGATAACATCAAAACTTACGGAGAATCACTTGCACAAATCTTATGGTTTGTTGGGGTAAAACCAAAACCAGATTCTGTAGGAAGAATTAACAAATTAGAATTAATCCCTTTAGAAGAATTAGGTAGGCCAAGAATAGATGTAGTAGTTAACTGTTCAGGAGTATTTAGAGATCTATTTATCAATCAAATGGCATTAATAGATCAGGCAGTCAAATTAGCAGCTGAAGCTGATGAACCATTGGAATCCAATTTTGTAAGGAAACATTCACTAGAACAAGCAGAAAAAGAAGGTACTTCTATCAGAGAAGCTTCAGCGAGAGTATTCTCTAATGCAAGTGGAAGTTACAGTTCAAATGTTAATTTAGCCGTAGAAAATTCAACATGGGAGGAAGAAAATGAATTACAAGAAATGTATTTATCTCGCAAAACATACGCTTTTAATGCCGATAATCCAGGTGAGATGAATCAAAAAAGAGAGGTATTTGAGTCAGTAATGAAAACAGCAGATGTTACATTTCAAAACCTTGATTCTTCAGAGATTTCATTAACAGATGTAAGTCATTATTTTGATTCGGATCCCACAAAATTGATCAAGACATTAAGAGATGACGGGAAAGAACCAAGTAGCTACATAGCGGATACAACCACTTCTAATGCTCAAGTTAGAACACTTGGAGAAACTATCAGATTAGACTCAAGAACAAAGCTCTTAAATCCTAAGTGGTATGAAGGTATGCTCAAATCTGGCTACGAAGGAGTTAGAGAACTTTCTAACAGACTTAATTACACTCTTGGTTGGAGTGCGACAAGTGGTCAAGTAGATAATTTTGTATATGAAGAAACTAATGAAACATTTATAAATGATGAAGAGATGAGGAAAAGATTAATGGATCTTAATCCTAATAGTTTCAGAAGAATTGTTGGAACATTGCTAGAAGTAAATGGTAGGGGATATTGGGAAACTTCAGATGAGAATATAGAACAGTTGAAAGAACTATACCAAGAGGTAGAGGATAAAATCGAAGGGGTTAAAGAATAATAAATTTATTATTTTCTGTAAATCTTATCAGCTACTTTTAGAACTTGATAATTTAGTTTGACGTTGTGAACTCTCACAATATCAATATTAAATTGAGAACAAAGACAACTTATTGCAAGTGTTCCTATATCCCTTTCTTTTGGATTGTTTTCATTCAAAATTTCTCCTATAAATCTCTTCCTAGATGCACCTATCAAAATTGGCAAATTCCATTTTTTAAATACATCTAAGTTTCTCAAGATTTCCAAATTATGAATGATCTCCTTTGAAAAACCAATTCCAGGATCCACTATTATATTTCTTTCAGATATATTTTTTTCTAAAGCATTCTTTATTAAATTATCAAGCGAGCACTTAACATCACTCAATATATTTTTGTAATTGGAGAGTTGGTTCATATTTTGACTATTACCACGACTATGAGTAATGACAAATGGACAGTTGAATTTTGATACAACATCCAAAATTTTTATATCTCTTCTTCCTCCCGTGACATCATTTATCCAATTAGCACCATTTAAAAGAGCTTCGTAAGCCACTTCAGAATTAAAAGTATCAATAGAAATTAAAACATCTGGAAATTCAGATTTTATTAATTTTAGATATGGGATCAATCTTTTTATTTCTATACTAGACCCAACTTCTTCAGCCCCAGGTCTTGTACTTTGAGCACCAAGATCAATAACATCTACACCATTGCTCAAGAAATGATTTACTTGATCTAATACTTTTTTTGAAGAGTTTAATTCCCCACCATCACTAAATGAATCAGGTGTTAAATTAATAACTCCCATAATTGATGTTTTTTGGCCCCAGCCTTTTGGCCATGGATTTTTTTTATTGATAATTTGCAATTCTCGCGAAACTATTCGGGTCTAATGATGCCCCTCCAACTAACACACCATCTATATCACTCATTGACATGATTTCGTCAATATTATTAGGTTTAACAGATCCTCCATATTGAATAATTACATCATCAAAACCTATTAATTTCCTAATCAAAGAACATATCTTATTAGCGTCTTCTGCCTCACATGTTTTACCAGTGCCAATAGCCCATATTGGTTCATAGGCAACAATTAAATTAGATGGATCTGTATTTTCTAATCCTTGTTCAACCTGTCTAGTAATAACTCTATCAGCTTCTCCTCTCTCTCTTTGTTCTAATGTTTCTCCTACACAAACTATTGGAGTAAGTCCACTAAATTGAGCAAAAACTGCTCTTTTATTAATTTGTTCATCACTTTCACTAAAATATTTCCTTGGTTCACTATGTCCAACTATTGCATATGAGACACCATGTTCAAGAAGCATTTTTGGAGATATTTCTGCAGTAAATGCTCCTTGCTCTTCCCAATGAATATTTTGGCTAGAAATATCTAAATATTCAAAATCAGAATGATCAGAAAAGGTTGAAATAGCTGTAAAAGGTGGAGCAATAACAACTTTACGATCGTCTTTAATGTTTTTTATTAAAGGAATAAACTCTTTTAAATAGGATTTAGCTTCAGCACAAGTCATGTGCATTTTCCAATTGCCAGCAATTACAGATTTTCTCAAAATACTATCTCCAAGAAAAATATACTAATACAAAGTGAGTTGAATAAGCTAACTATTCAAAAATTAATTCATTTTTTAGAAATATTACTTTATCTCCCTTGTTTAACTTCCTTCCTCTCCTAGTCTCAATTACACCATTAACCTTAACAGAACCGGATTTAATAAAAATTTTTGCTTCGCCACCAGAAGATACCATATTTTGCCATTTTAAAAATTGATCCAATTTCATTGTTTTTTATACCCAAAGATATTGATAAAGTAGGATAAACAATAAATATATAATATCTTGAGACTAATACCACCATTCAGACCATATTTAAATAGGTTTATTAAGGGTTTTATATGCATGTTTATTTACGTAGCTTGTTGGCCTTTATTAGCTTATTTAGCTGGAAACTTAATCCCAGCAATTGGGTCAGGTGATCTCTCAAAAGTTTTTAACATAATAATTAAGTCTTTATTTGTATTTTTAGTTCAGAAAACTGCTCAATTTGGACAGGATGTATTTATAGCAAAACCATCTTTAGAAATTAGTGAGGTGATGAGAGGGAATTTATTTAGCAGAATTCAAAAAATAAAGATGAATTCTGTTGAAAATATTTCAGCCGGGGACATCACATATAGACTTACAGAAGATGCAGACAGGGTAAGCGAAGTTATTTATAAAACAGCTCAAGATACTATTCCATGCACTTTACAGTTGTTAGCGGTAATAATCTACATGTTCTATTTAGACTGGTCACTAACAGTATCAACATTCGTTTTAGCACCATTGATTATTCTTTCAGTTAACAGTTTTGGAAGAAGAGTTTTAATAGCATCCGAAAAAAGTCAAGAATCAACAAGTAATTTAGCAGGTTTAATAGGTGAATCTATAAATGGAATGTCCACGATAAGAGCTTTTGCTGCAGAAAATTGGATTGAAAAAAGATTTTATAAAAGATTAAGTACAAATAAAAAAGCAAAATATAAAACATTAAAACTACTTGCATTTCAACATCCAGTTGTAGGATTTGTTGAAGCATTTGGAATATTAGCAATATTAGGTTTAGGAGCCGCAAGAATCAATCTAGGCCTTCTAACAAGCGAAGAATTTAGTAGTTTTTTTGCAGCAATATTAATGCTTATTGATCCAATAAGCCATGTCAGTACAAATTTTAATGACTATAAACAGGCAGAAGCCTCAATAAAAAGGTTGAAAAACATAAATCAAGAACCTGTCGAAGATGATAAAGAAAATTTACGACGAATATCAAATTTTGAAGGCAAAATAAGTTTCAAAAAAGTAAATTTCGCTTACAAAAAAGATAATCAAGTACTTAAAAATATCAATTGTGAAATTAAAAGAGGGGAAGTCACAGCATTTGTTGGAGCTTCTGGAGCTGGTAAAAGTACAATGTTGGCTTTGATATTAAAGTTTATAACTCCTAATAACGGAGACATTTTTATAGATGATAAAAATCTCAAAATATTAAATACAAAAGATATTAGAAAGAACATTGCATTAGTACAACAACAGCCTTTTTTGTTTTCAGGAACAATTATTGATGTAATAAGAATGGGCAGAAGATTCACCAAAGAAGAAGTTATAGAATCAGCAAGAAAAGCAAACGCTCACAATTTCATTCAAAAGCTTCCTAAGAAATATGAAACTGAGATAACTGAAAGAGGATTGAATTTCTCAGGTGGTCAGATCCAGAGGATAGCAATTGCAAGAGCAATACTTGGGAACCCCTCAATTCTTCTTTTAGATGAGGCCACAAGTGCGTTAGACGCAGAATCAGAATATGAAGTACAAAAAGGACTAAACAGAGCTATGAAAGATAGAACAGTTATTGTAATTGCTCATAGATTAGCCACTACTCAAGAAGCTGATAAAATAATTGTCTTCGATAAGGGAGAAATTATTGAATTTGGGAAACATATTGATTTACTCAATAAGGAAGGGATTTATAAAGAATTATGTGAAAAACAATTGATAAAAAAATTATAATCCTATCTTACTTATTAAAAAGTTAAATCCATGAATGAAAACTTAAAAGATTCTGCCAACCCAGTTTTAACGTTTGAAGGGAAAAATTATTTGATAAATGAACTTTCTAATGAAATAAAAGAATCTATCAAAGGATTACAAATAGCCGAAACACAGCTTAAAATGTATGAAGATACTTTGAAATTACTTTCAATTAGTCGAAACTCATTGGCAAATCAATTAAGAGAAAAACTAAAAAAATTAGAGTAAAGTATTAATAATTATGGATTTCTTGTAGAGAGTAAGTATCAATTTTATTACTTTGCAAAGCTTTGATTGCTTTAATGGCGGCCTTTGCTCCGGGTATGGTTGTGAATGTTGGAATATTATATTCTAATGCTGCACGTCTTAAATATGCATCATCGTGGAGAGCCTGAGATCCTATTGGAGTATTAATTATTAATTGAACAAGTCCAGAACGAATTAGATCTTCAATATTTGGTCTTCCTTCATGTACTTTTTGTACTTCTTCAACTTGAATGCCTAAATCTGCCAAGTATGAAGCTGTACCTTTTGTTGCGATTAATTTAAATCCTAAGATCAACAATTCCTTAGCAATTTTATCAAGATTTATTTTATCCAAATCATTTGTAGATAAAAAAGCTACACCTTCAGAAGGAACACCATTTCCTGCTGCTAATTCCGACTTAGCATAAGCAATTCCGAAGTCTTTAGCTAAACCCATTACTTCTCCAGTAGATCTCATTTCAGGACCTAAAAGAGTATCAGATCCAGGAAATCTTTTAAAGGGTAAAACTGCTTCTTTTACTGCCTGATATTTTGGAGAAAATTCTTTGGTGAAATTAATATCTTCTAATGTTAAGCCTTGCATTAACTGGGTAGCTAATTTTGCAACAGGTTTACCTATCGCCTTTGAGACAAATGGCACAGTTCTAGAAGCTCTTGGATTTGCCTCAAGAATAAATAATTTATTTTCTTCATTATTTAAATTGGTAACAGCAAATTGCAAATTAATCAAACCAATAACATTTAGTCTTTTAGCAATTAATTTAGTCCAGTTCTTAACTTTATCTATAGTTGACGCTGAAAGAGAAATTGATGGTAAACAACAAGCAGAATCTCCGGAATGAATTCCTGCAGGTTCCACATGTTCCATTAGACCAGCAATTACAACCGATCCTTCTGAATCACATAAAGCATCAACATCTATCTCAATAGCATTATTCAAATATTGATCCAAAAGGATTGGATGGTCAGGGGATACCTTAACTGCTTCAGAGATGTATCTCGATAATTCATTTTCATCCTTAACAATTTCCATTGCCCTTCCTCCTAAAACATAAGAAGGTCTTACAACCAATGGGAACCCTATATTTTTTGCTACTATTACTGCTTCATTTAGATTACGTGCTATACCATTTAAAGGTTGTCTAATACTTAATTCATCAAGTATTTTTGTAAATTCCTCTCTATCTTCTGCTAAATCGATAGATATTGGAGAAGTCCCAAGAATTTTTGATCCAGTTCTGACCCCCTCATTAGATTTAAGCCATTCAAATAAGGGTATTGATAATTTCAGTGGGGTTTGACCTCCAAATTGAACAATCAAACCATAAGGATTTTCAGCTTCAATTATATTGAGCACATCCTCAAATGTTACAGGTTCAAAATATAAAATATCGCTGGTGTCGTAATCTGTTGATACAGTCTCAGGATTACTATTAACCATTATTGTTTTATAACCATTTGTAGAGGCTTGATATGATGCATGACAACAGCAGTAGTCAAATTCTATCCCCTGACCAATTCTGTTTGGACCTCCTCCAAGAATCATTATTTTTTTTGATTTGCTATTTTCTGAAATCTCGCTATCAAAAATTTGAGAATTAAAATTAATGAAAGATTCTTCATACGTTGAATAATGATAGGGAGTTGAGGAAGAGAATTCTGCTGAACAAGTATCAACAGTTTTATAAATTGGAATTATGTTAAGTTTTTTTCTATATGTTCTCACTTCAAAAAAATCAGAATTAGTTAACTTTGCTATCTGGTGATCTGAAAAACCTAATTGTTTAGCATGTAACATCAAATCCCTATCTAGAGCAGAAAGTTCCTTATCTCTTAAAAAATCATTTTCAAAATTAAAGATATTACGCAATTTTTCGATAAACCAAAAATCTATATTTGTAACTTCATGAATATATGAATTAGATTTCCCAAGCTGCATAGCTTTTTTAACTAGGAGAATCCTTTCAGATGTAGGATTTCTTAAACTATTTTTAATATGATTCTCGTTTTTAAATTCACCTAATAAATCACATTCCCATCCAAAAACTCCTACTTCTAATGACCTTAATGCTTTCTGAAATGATTCTTCAAAAGAACGTCCTATTGCCATTGACTCACCAACGGATTTCATTGAAGTGCTCAAAGTATTGGAAGAGCCTTTAAACTTTTCAAAAGCAAATCTAGGAACCTTAGTAACTACATAATCAATAGATGGCTCAAAACATGCAGGTGTTTTTTTTGTAATGTCATTAATAATCTCATCAAGTGTGTAGCCAACAGATAACAAAGCTGCAATCTTAGCTATGGGGAATCCAGTTGCTTTACTTGCTAAAGCAGATGATCTACTAACACGGGGATTCATTTCTATTACAACTACATCTCCATTAGAAGGATTTATTGCAAATTGAATATTACTCCCTCCTGTTTCAACACCTATCTCTCTAATAATTTTTAATGACAAATCTCTTAATCTCTGATACTCCTTATCTGTTAGAGTCTGTGCGGGAGCTACGGTAATAGAATCTCCAGTATGGACACCCATTGGGTCTAAGTTTTCAATACTGCAAACTATTACTACATTGTCAGCCGTATCTCTCATTACCTCTAGTTCAAACTCCTTCCAACCAATAAGTGATTTTTCAATCAATATTTGATTACTTGGACTTTCCTCTAAACCTGATTTACACATCTCTACAAATTCTTCAAGATTAAAAGCAATTCCACCTCCTACACCACCCAATGTAAATGCAGGCCTTATTATAAGAGGATAGGAACTAATTTTTTTTGATACTTCCATAGCTTCATCAAGGTTAGATGCTATGCCAGATGGACAAACATTTACATTTATTTTCTCCATAGATTCTTTAAACAATTTTCTATCTTCAGCTTTATTAATAGCTCTTAAATCAGCACCAATTAACTCAACATTATTTTGTTTTAAAAAATCTGACTCTGATAATTTCACCGCAAGATTCAAAGCAGTTTGACCACCCATAGTGGGAAGAATGGCGTTAGGTTTTTCTCTTAAAATTATCTGAGAAACAATTTCAGGAGTTAATGGTTCAATATATGTTTTAGTTGCGATCTCAGGATCAGTCATTATTGATGCTGGATTTGAATTTATCAAGACAATTTCATAACCAGCATTTCTTAAAGCTTTACAAGCTTGAGTGCCGGAGTAATCAAATTCACATGCTTGACCTATAACAATCGGTCCCGAACCTATAATAAGAATTTTTTTGAGATCACCCCTTTGAGGCATAATTTAAACCTTCATTTATCTCATGCTACTTATAAATCATCAGATGTTAATCAAGTTACTTGAAAAGCAACATTTGTTTCTATAGTATTGAAAGAAATTAATTTTTTATGAGCGAACTTCAGCGACTTAAAAGTTTGTTGCCTCCAGAAAATGAAAGTTGGGTATTTGTTGAAGCTGCTGCTGCCATAGACCCACCTTTAATAACACTCGAGGAAATAGGTCGTGACGAAGTAGAAATCCAAATAGATTTAGATGAATGGGATAACTTTGCCATCGACCACAGAAATCTATTATTTTGGCATGAGGTTGGAAAAATTCAAAATGACGCAATCCCTAGAGATGGATGGGAAATGGCAGCTCTTGCGATAGGACTCGGAGGGGCGATAGGAGAGTTGTGGGTTCAGGATGGATTACTTTTATTACTTGCTCTTGGTTTATCAAGTTTTGCAGGGTACAGATTATATTTAAAAAATAACTCTGAGAAAAAACTTCAAGATGCTATTTTTGCAGATGAAAAAGCAATAGATCTTGCTTGTAGATTTGGATACAGCATTCCAAATGCTTATAAAAGTCTTGGAGGAGCATTAAAGGAGTTAATAGACAAGACACGAAAAAAGAAAAAAAGAAGTTTCTTTGAAGATAGATTAGATGCCTTAAGAAAAAGTGCAGAAAAAGCAAGATCAGAATTATCTCAGCAAGAAGGTTCTGAAAAATCAGTTTCAAGCGAAAATGTTTATGGACAATAAATGTTTGGTTTTAATGGCAGCTAAAGCATGCGATGAAAAAAAGGCAAAAGATATAAAGCTTATAAAAATTGACAAAGTATCATTTATTAGTGAGTGGATTCTAATTGCAGAAGGATTATCTGATGTGCAAGTAAGATCTATAACTAACTCTGTTGAGGGAGAGCTTAGAGAAAAGGCTAAAATTGAACCGATAAGAAAAGAAGGGGTTAACGAAGCGAAATGGGCTCTACTCGATTATGGTGATTTGATTGTAAATATTTTTCAACCAGAAACAAGAAAATATTATGACCTTGAATCATTCTGGAGTAATGGAGATAATCTTATCTTTCCATAATTTTTTTATGAACGAATTTAAATGTCCCGTCCCCAGAGAGCAGCAACCCACAAATGAATTTATAGAATTATCAAAATCTAAATTTTTTTCTTGGCCAAAAACAAAAAAATCACTAATTCTTATATTGATAAAATTCTGGGTAGCAGCTTTTGTTCTATTTCTAGTTATTTCTTCAGGAAGTATATATTTCAAAACTTCTCTATTTAAATATGTTTTTTTAAGTGTTTTTAGCAGTTTATCAATACCTCTTTTACTTTTAATAAAGTTATATTTAGGATGGAATCATATATTTAAAAGATTAACATCTGAAAAAGTTGAATACGAGGAATCCGGTTGGTATGACGGTCAAGTTTGGGAAAAACCACTAGTTATGAAAGAAAAAGAATCACTTATAGCCTCAATTGAGGTAAAACCTATTTTAAAAAATTTAATCCAAGTTTTTTCTATTATTTCAGTCTTATCTTTGTCAGGCATTTTAATTTTTCAATACATTAATTTCTAAATGAGTTCTAATTTCAAAAACCTATACACTTCTAACAATCCTCCTTTACAAGCAATCTTAATGAGAGGATCAAATATTGAGTCAATCCATAAAATTCATGCTGTTATTACCGACAAAAAAGGGAGGGTGTTAATGTGCGCAGGAAATCCAGAATATAAAAGTTTTATAAGGTCAGCACTTAAACCATTTCAAGCAATACCTTTCGTCAGCAGTGGAGCTGCATCAAAAATCAATAATGAATCAAAATCAATTGCTTTAGCATGCGGGTCACATAGTGGTTCAAAACTTCATGCCAGGGAAGCCTTCAAAATTTTATGGGAATATGACATTGACATTAATAATCTAAAATGTCCAAAATCTAAGACTAGTCCATTAGAACATAATTGTTCGGGAAAACATGCTGCTTTTTTAGCTACATGCAAAAAAATGAACTGGCCATTAGATAGTTACTTAAAGGGGGATCATCCACTTCAAATCGAAATATTCAGAATTGTTTCAGAATTACTTCAAATACCATCGTCTGAAATAAATGCAGAACGTGATGATTGTGGTGCCCCTACTCTTTATTTGAGATTAGTAGAAATATCGAGGTTATATTCACTTTTAAGCAGTTCTGAAAATGCTGAATTAGAACAAATCAGTAGAGCTATCACAATAAACCCAACAATGATAAGTGACAAAAATAAATTCGATACCGAAATAATCAAAGCATCTCATGGGAAAGTTATAGGTAAAGGTGGTGCCGAGGGAATACAGTGTCTATGTAAGGTAAATGAAGGGATAGGGTTAGCTTTAAAAGTGGAAGACGGTTCAAAAAGAGCAAAACATGCTGTTAGTCTCCACATATTAAAACAGTTAGAGTGGATATCTGACTTAAGAATACAAGACATCGAAGAAAAGGTATTTAATTTTTCTGAAGGAGTAAGACTAGAAGTTAAAGGTAAATTAAAATTCCAAGAATCCTAAAAAAACAGAAAAATAACCCTTTCAGATGTATGCTATGTATATGACGCGGGGTAGAGCAGTCTGGTAGCTCGTCGGGCTCATAACCCGAAGGTCGGAAGTTCAAATCTCCCCCCCGCCACCATTTAAAAGCAGCTTTAAGGGCTGCTTTTTTTAGTCTTTGAAATATTTACTGCTTCTATAAAAATAAAATTGAACTAAAGGTTTTACATTGTATTAAAAAGCCTATTAGAAATTATTTTAGATCTTTTTGAATAGAGAATTTCAATTCAACTCTAACAATTAGACCAATAATGATAAAAAGTATTCCAATGTATGAGTTCAATGATAGATCCAAAATATTAAAAAATAATTTCTCTAACTAAATTTTAGCTCACTAATCATTTCTATTAAATAAGCTAACAATAAAGAGTTGAAATAAAACTAAATATAGGGTATTTTCCTCTTTAATTAAGTAATTTAATAAAATAGAGTTGTTCTTAACTTATTAAAAAATAATATATGAAGGATTTACTACAGCGTGATCTAGGTTCAAGCTTATTATCAATAGCTGTCATATTAGGTTGGTTAGGACTGTTTTTAGTTTTCTTGAGAGTATTATCAATTTCAATAAAAAGAATCCTTGAAGCGATTTTCAAAAAACCATAATTATGGAAATAAATCAATAATCCTGAATTTATCACATAAGTTATATCTTAATAGGTATAATGACTTAAAAAATGTCAATCTTAGATAAGGTTAAGATAGGAAATTCCGTTAAGATTAACTTAGAACTATCAAAGGATAGACTTACTAAAGAAACTATAAATGCAATAAATGTTTCTTCAATAGGTAAGATTAGAGATTTCAGAATTACTGATGGCAAGGGAATAGGAGTCGTCTTAAAATTATCCAATGGGAAAGAGCAATGGTTTTTTGAAGAAGAAATTGACCTTCTTGACGAAAATGGCAATGTGATAAAAAAAATTATTTATA
>QCRF01000019.1 GCA_003209375.1 Prochlorococcus sp. AG-459-N19
AGGATGGTTCAATTAGATAATTAATTGATTTTAATTTAAATAAAAAAAATATAAGTGATTTTTTCTTAGTAAATTAATCTCTTTATGAGATTTTTGGATGTTATTTTTTTGTAATCGTTTATTAGGAAAATTTAAAAATTGTATGATAAAGTTTAAATCTAATTGATGTTAGATAACATTCTAGAAATATGATAACTATAGTAATACCAACCTTTAATGAGATAAAAAATATCTCTACGATAATAAATCAATTATTAATAATTGATTTTTCATCAGATTTTGAAATAATCATAGTTGATGATAATTCAAGCGACGGCACATCAGAGAAAGTTAGAGAACTAGTTCATAATGACAAGCGTATTCGTTTGATAAATAGAGTTGGCAGGTCAGGTCTTTCAAGCGCTATAAAAGAAGGATGTTTATGTGCTTCTGGTGAGTTAGTTGTAGTTATAGATGCCGATGGTCAGCATGAACCCTCTTATATAAAAAAAGCATTAAATTGTATAAATAGCGCAAAAGTGGATATTGTTGTTGGTAGTCGTTTTAAAACTGGTTCCAAAATTAGAGGGTTAAGTAAAAAAAGAGAAAGAGGATCATCCTTGGCTAATGCTTTAGCTCGATTGAGTCTATATGGTTACTACAGTTATTTAACAGATTATATGAGTGGATTTTTTGTTTTTAAAAGAAAGGGATGTCTTGAATTTATAGAAAAAATAGATGTAAATGGTTTTAAATTTTTTTATGAATTATTAGCTGTAAGTAAGGGAAAATTTAAAGTTCATGAAATTCCAATTATTTTTAAAGAAAGGTTACATGGTAATTCTAAGCTTGATTTGCCGGTGGTATGGGACTTCTTTATTTCGTTAATTCACTCTTTTATAAGAAGAATTATTCCAAGAAGGGCTGTTAGTTTTGCCTTGGTTGGGTCGATAGGGGTATTCGTTCAACTTTTTACAATTTACTTTTTAATTGGAGTTTTAAATTTAGCTTTTGAACAAGTTCTTCCAGTAGGAGTTATAGTCGCAGCAAGTTCAAATTTTATAATTAACAATTTACTTACTTTTAGGAAAAATAGGTTAGTAGGTAAAAGTTTTTTTTTCGGACTATTTAAATTTCTTTTAGTATCTTCTCTTCCAATAATTGCTAATATCGGTGTTACTAATTTATTTTACAGCCAATTATCTGTTAACACTTTTATTTCTCAAATTGGAGGAATTTTAGTGGTATTTATATGGAATTACGCTGCTTCATCAAAAGTTGTATGGAATAATTAACTAAATAAAACTTTAGTATAAAAAATAATATTTTTGATGCCAAATCCAATTGGGTTTGAGACTAAATATCTTCCAAGTGACCAACAACAATGTGGGATACCAAAAAATAAAAGAATATAATTATAATTTCTAATTGAGGAAAATTGAGGAATTATTTTTATAAGAATTTGTTGGCCTTTCAAAGTGGATGAAAAATATGCTAGTTTTCGCTGGCCAAATGTTTGGTATAAGAATGAAAATAATAACGCTGATGATGTCAGCCACATAAATATCCATCTTCCAATATCAACAAATAAAAACATGGGTATAAATGCGATGAATTGAGAGCACACTATTGTTCTTTTTAATTTTTGGTTAAGGTCTTGTTTCTTACCAATAAAAAGTCTTATAGATATAAATATGGTTAATAACCACATGCCAGGATGCCAAAAAATAAATAAGTTAAATTGAGATATAAGACTACTCGTAAATACTTGTGAGGTTCCCCAACCTATAGCCGCTATCGCCCCTGAAGGTTCTTTTTCATAAAGTCCTGAAACAGATGGGATTATTTCAGCCAAAGACTGCCAACTTTGGTGAATCATTAAAGAATGAGTTATATCTCCTTTAAAAAACCAACACAATAAGAATGAAAAGATTGAAGGCATCAAAAATAAAGTTGCATATAGTAATGATCGAAAGGTTTTCTTTTTGTCGTTTTTCTCAAAAAGGAAAAAAATAATTAACAAGCTAGGTAATCCCCAAATTCCATAACTTTCATGTGAAAAAATTGCAATCATTGAAATGAAATTTACTGCTAAAATTGATATCAATTTTTTAAACCTTTTCTGGTAAAGGGCTTTCATTATTAATAAAGACAGACCATATGAGAGTACTAAAAAAACATCTTTTCGGACAAAATAATCTTCAGATAATGGAGCCAGTATTATTAACTGAGATAATAAAAAAGATTTTTCAAATAAATTCTTGCAGAAATTTAATATTAGTAAAATTAGAGCAGCTAAGGAAACAAGACTAAAAAACCAGACTATTAATATAGGACTTAATGAATATTGGGTAGAAATGAAATGAATTAATTCACCTGGTAAGCCTCTTCTTACAAATCCACCTGCATAGGATATAAGCCATTCGCCAACTGTCCAAGAGTTATCATAAAATCTATTTTTATATAAATTTAGAGGGATACCTAATATTATTAATAAAGTGAATAAGATTTCAAATGAAAATTTTTGATTAGAAGGTTTGTTAAATGAAAATAGTTTTCTTAAACTAGTAATATTAAATGGTTTAAGATTGATTATTGGCATAATAAATTCATTTCCCTATTTTATGAATATCGTTTCAAGTGAATTCAATCAATATAATGTATAAAAACAATATTAAAAAAATTTTTTCAAAACTAATAAATAAAATTCCAATTATAGATAGGTGGTTATTTGGTCAACTGATACCGCCTTTGTTATTTGCAATTTCTGCTTTTACAGTCGTTTCCCTTTCAGTTGGGGTTATGTTTGACTTGATAAGGAAAATTGTGGAATTTGGTTTACCTATATCACTTGCCGTTCAAGTAATGTTCCTTAAACTGCCAGGTTTTTTGGTTCTTTCATTCCCTATGTCTGTACTTCTTTCAACTTTATTAGCTTATGGAAAGATGTCATCTAATTCTGAAATTTTAGCTGCAAGAAGTTTGGGAGTTAAAACTTCTAGAATTGTTATACCAGCAATAATACTTGCGATATTTATGACTGGATTAACATTTTACTTTAATAATAGTTTGGTCCCTTTAACGAATAAATATTCTGAGACGTTATTAAGAGATGGTTTAGGGAAGTCTGTTTCTATTGAAATAGGACATGATGTTTTTTTTAAAGGATATGGTTCCTATACTGATCCAAAAACTAATGAATCAACCAATAGAAATACTTTCTTAAATCAAATATTTTTTTCAAGGGTAGTTGAAGATAACGTTATGAGGAATGTTACTGTTATTGACTTTTCTGTTGTAGGGTACAAACAGATCTTATCAGCTGAACAAGGAATATTTGATAGACAAGAATCAGCATGGATATTTACTAATGGAAAGCTGATTACCTTAGACGAAAGTGGGAAAACAACAACTATAGGTTTTAAAAAGTATTTGTATCCTTTAGGAGACGGTCCTTTAAGAGTTTCTGAAATTCCTGATGATGCTAATAAAATGACTTTAAATCAGGCCCTTAAAGCAAAAAAACTTTATGAAGAAACTGGTGATGCAAGGGAAGCGAGAAAAATGTCCGTAAGAATACAAGAAAAATTTACTTTACCTTGCGCATGCTTAGTATTTGGATTAATAGGAAGCAGTTTAGGTGCTAAACAAAATCTAAGAACTTCAAAAAGCCAAGGATTTGGATTAAGTGTAATATTGATTCTCTTATATTATGTTCTTTCTTTCTTATCAAGTTCACTTGGTGTGAAGGGAGTCTTAACACCTTTGATTTCAGCTTGGCTACCAGTTTTGACTTCTTTTTCAGGCGGTCTTTATTTGTTAAAAAAAGCCTCTTAATTTTAAAGATCTCTTTAAGCATACATTGGACTCCCTAACTAAAAAATAATCTTTAGTATGTCAAACTTTTCTTTTGGATATATTTATCTCAAAATTTTTTATCTAAATTAAAAATGTTTTGCCATAGCAAGTTTTTTACATGTACGATTAAAAAAGATTTTTTCAGATATTTGATATTTAAGCCTTGTATTTAATGTGTGAATTTGGTTAATTTGAAGAAATACTTTAAATTATGTATTCAAAAATCGCTTTGAATAGTTGTAAGTGTATTCATTGCCAAGAAAAATTGAAACAAATAAATCGCTCAATAGCCTATTGGGAAAAATTAATTCTAAGTAAAAATTCAGCCTAGTTATTTAATAAATCCTAAAATTTTTTTAAAACTACTTTGGAATTAATACGAGTACGAAATATAAAGTTGTCATATTTTCTCTAAATCCTTGGCAAATTCACAAAGTTATTTAGCTTTTTGATTTCTTTTGTATATTCTATTTTCTCTATTTAAAAGAAAAAGGATAATCAAAATACAAGATGGAATCAGAAAAAAATCTAACGACATACAATTTTTCAATCTATTTTCTATTTAGCAAATAAATTAATTTTTGACATTAATCTATAGTCTTTAATATTTTATTCAATAGTTCTAAGGTTATTTAAAAGCTTAGTATATTCGCTTTATTGCAAAAATTAAAAGAGCCTGCAAGTATCCCACCGGCAAGCTCATGACGAACTAGTTAAATCAGATTTTCTGATTTGACCAGCTAAGCACTTCCTAAATGCTATTAATATCTTACTAAGTAAAATTACTTACTGTGAGTATAAATGCTTATTATTTGATGATTAATTTGCGAATTTGATAAAAAAGTGATTTTATTAAAAAAAATTGTGGATCACTAATTTTTTTAAACAGAAATGTCACATATTGACTCATGACTTTATTAATCAGTGAAATACAATTAGAGGGTTTAGTTTACATAAGTTAATATTTATGTTACTTTAGTTAACAATTATTATCTTTTTAATGACAAAGTCAGGAGTTACTACCGAATCAGGTGGAAGACAAAATATGTTCCCATCAGAAACTAGACCTTATATAGATGAAACTGTATCTTACGATGGATATCCTCAAAACGCAGAAAAAGTAAATGGTAGGTGGGCTATGGTTGGTTTCGTTGCATTGTTAGGGGCTTATGTAACAACAGGCCAGATCATTCCAGGAATTTTTTAAGACCTAAATTACTGTTTTTGAAAAATTTTTAAAACTATATTTTTAAAGCGTTTTACATGTTATTTTTGATTTTTTAAATCAATGAGCTTACTGCTCATATATGTAATTTTATTTTAAATTCGAAAATAATAAAAACCAAATAAAAGTTATTGCATTCAAGCTAAAAATTATTCCTAGAAATATATAAGCGAACTTTTTGCCAATAAATGCTGTCTCTGGTTCAAGCTTTACTCTCATTAAATCCCATAATTATCTTGATAAAGATAGCATCTTTTACCAAAAAATTTAAGTTTAAAGAAGAAAAACAATCAAATTATTATTTTTTTTAAGATTTTAATTTAATATCAATCATTTACACTTCTAAGCTTTTATTGTTTTTTTCTTTGTACAAAAAATTTGCAAAAGCTTTTCAGACTATCTTGCGTAATAAGCAATGGCTTAAAACTAAAAAACTTTGAATCTTATTTTAAGAAATGAGAAAGTGTATTTTGTTGATTTTTTGCATGCTTCATTGTAAATAATATTATTATTCATACCTCAATTAATAAAAACCATTTTATGTCAAAAAAAAATAGCCAGATTTAATTTAAAATGAGGCTATTTAAAAATATTAAGGAATTTATTTTAGATAAATCCAGGAATGATTTGGCCTGTAGTTAGGTATGCTCCAACTAGAGCAACAAAACCTATCATTGCAAATCTACCATTAAGCTTCTCAGCAACAATTTTTTCTTTTTCAATTATTTTTGGTTCGTTATTTTTCATTAGAACCAGCCAGGAATGATTTGACCTGTTGTGACATAGGCACCGACTGCTGCAACGAAACCTAGCATTGCTGCCCAACCATTAAAACGTTCTGCTTCTGGAGTCATTTTTTTGTTTTGTAATTTGTAAATAAATATAACATATTTATTTAAATATGTAAAGAAACTGAGGAATTATTCCTTATTTTTCCAAAAAAAATTAAATACTGCTACATAAATGTGTCGAAATATACCTTATCTGTGTTTTTATTTTTGTTCTACTTTTAGAAATTTTAAAAAAAAATATAAGCTTTTTCACCTTGTTTTTTGAGAGGTATATCCTCATTTAAAGGTAAATTAAATTAGTATATTATTAGAGTCAGCTAGTAGGGATACAGGCTGACTCTTTTTTTGAGAATTTTTGATTTTTTTATTAAAAGTAGTTTTTAGAATTCAAATTATTGCTATTAATAAATTAGAGATATATATGAGTTTATGTCATTCGCGACTTACTACATGCATTTAATTTTTGGAAGGATTCCTTCTCTAATGAGTTCTGATTTAATACTTTATATCTTGCCTGCTCTTTCAATTGCAATATTATTCTTTAGTCTAAAAATAATGTTTTTCAAGACTCCTAAATTGAGAAAGGTAAAATAATCAAGGATTTTAGAATTATTCTTTTTTACTGAAGCACCCAATTTTTTTAAATTTTGGATAATAGACTTTTTTTTTCGGCAACTCAAAGAAATAGAGACTGCATTGGTGATGTACTATCAAGAATTATAAAAAAAGGATCAGTATTGGAAATCGGGAGTGGGAGCGGTGAACATGGAGTGTTTTTTCAAAAACGCTTTCCTGAAATAGTTTGGCAAACAAGTGATCCAGAGTTAGTGCATAGAAAAAGTATAAGTTCTTGGATTGAATATGAAAACTTAACTAAGAAAATGCCCCAGCCTCTTGAGATTGATGTAGAAAAATTTCCTTGGAAAATTCCATCAAGATTAGTTCATTCTTTGGAAGGAATAGTCTCTATAAATATGATTCATGTAGCACAGTGGTCTTGCACTGTAGCACTCTTTAGAGAGTCGGGAAAATTACTCAATGAGGGACAATTTTTAATTTTATACGGGCCATTCAAAATTTTCAATAAGCATACAAGTGAAAGTAATTATTTTTTCGATAATTCATTAAAAATGCAAAATGAACTTTGGGGTATTAAAAATCTTGAGGAAGTTTGTGATGAGAGTAAGAAAAATGGTTTCTCTCAAGAGGATATTATTAGAATGCCTGCAAATAATTTTTCAATAATTTACAGAAAAGTTTCTTGATAAGTTATCTACAAATTTCAATAAGTTTTTAAAATTAATCATGTTTGATGATCAATCTAATAGTTTTTTGCTCCATTCTTTATGCTTTTGATCTAAATCGGAAATTTTTTCGCCTAAACTCAACTGCCTTTCTAATAATTCAACTTTTGAAAGTGTAATTTTTTCTGAATAAAATTTAATAGGCTGATTACCATACAGATTGTCGCCGCTCATAGAATTAATTTATTTTGTTTATTTTCTAATATGAAAAATTTGTTATTGCTAATTCTTTTATATTCTTTTCAGGTTTGCGTAAATTAGTGTGATAAAGAATTTTGATGCTTATTATGTTTTAAATCCACCATTTTGTATGAAGATAGCCATATGTATCTTCCTCTTTTAATGTCTGACTCAACAGCAACGCAATTGCAAGCAATATTCCATAGAGCTTTGTGAATTGGATCTGGATTAAAAAGATATGCTTTTTTAAAGGCTTTTTTAATTAAGACAGTTGCCTTTTTTGCATGGTAATGAGGGATCGTTGGACATACATGATGAACGACATGGCTAGAACCTATATTATGGTGCAGAAAATTAAGAACTCTACCGTAAGGCCTGTCAATAGATAGAAATGCGCCTCTCATAAAGGAAAATTCCGTATTCGAAAGATGTGGAACATCTGAATCTGTATGATGAAGCCATGTATAAACTACTAGCCAACAATTAACTACTAATAAAGGGCCAAAATACAGAGCAATTACTGGAAATAGCCCATAATTGATAACTAAATAAACAATGCCCAATAATGTCAAACCTACACCAATATCTGATATCCAAACTTTCTTGACCCATATTGATGGCCATAATGCTTTAGAAAATGGTTTAATTGGCCAGAAATGATTTGAAGTGCCATATTTAACACCTCCTGTACTTCCAGTGAGTAAATAAGCAGGCCAGCCAAATATTAGATGTAAAACAAGTTGCAGAATTCCATAATTTTTCTTACCTAAGGAATTTGAAAAATGTAATTCTTTTTCTCCGCCAACTTTTTCAGTAACTCCATTCCCTTTAATTACTAAAGGGACGTGGGTTTCTCCATTGGTGATATTATTTGTGAATCGATGATGAACTGCATGAGAACGCTGCCAAGAAAAATAAGGCACTAGAAGTAATGAATGTAGTAAATAACCAGTAATAAATTCCAATGTCTTATTTTTAGAGAATGCTCCATGCCCACATTCATGGGCAATCACCCAGAATCCCATCGCAGTGGTACCTGATAGTATTGCGTAAATAATCCAAATTGGGATCATTTTTGGGGTAAATGGAATAGATAACCCTATCGCAACTACTAATAATTGAATTAAAGCTGATTGTAAAAGATACCTCAAAGAAGTTTTGGTATTGCACTTAAAGTAGTGATCTGGGATAACATCCTGAAATTCTTTTATGCTTGGGATATCTTTATCCTCTATTGCAAGCGCTTGGCCTTTAAGACCTGAATAATTTATATTACTCAAATTTTTTTGGTTAAGAATTTTGTTAAATAAAAGTGAATTTATATATTCTATTATCCCGCACAGGATCTCATAATGAAAAGATTTTATAATTTTATTTTTTGATAAAATTTTACGATTTTAATTTCATCTTCAAATTAAATTATTTGTTAGGAACATTTTTTTATTTTTTTGCAAATTATTTAATTATTTTATATGATGATTTTCTTTGCTCTTCTTAAATCTTAATTAATTTAAAGACCGCGTATATACCTCTTAGGTAAACCAGATTGTTTACGTGGCTTTACTAGAATAGGTAAAACTATAACTCCTACAGTAAAAAGACAGATTGGAGCAACTACCATCAATATAGATTCTAGAGACATGAATAATTTTGAATTTATTAATAAATAGCAGGATTTTTGTTTAAAGTCATGCGTATTTATATCTATTTTGTGAGAGTAGATTCAAAATTTTTATAAATTATTAAGTAAAAAAGAAAAAAAGATTAAAAAAAAACAATTTTTTCATAATTCATCTTATGAACTTAATCAAATATTTTTAAGAGATTAGTTATGGATGAAGAAAAAAAGTGGATGCTTATGACTTACTATTGTCCAACTCATGGGGATTCAGGTTTAGTAAAACCGATTCAACTAACAAAAAAAGAAATTAGTAAAACATTCTTAAAAAAAGGTAAAAGCTCTAAAAATTAATTTTTAAAAATAAAATCTAAGATATTGTGGAAATGTTCTAAACCTTAATAGAAATATTTTTTTATATTAGGATCAAATTTTTTGCGTAATTAATAACATTAAAATATCTAGAAATCATTAATTTTAAAATTGATCAGAATCGCATGTTAATTCACATTGATTAAGATCATGCGAGGATATCTTTTCTAAGATTCTTAACATATCAATTTCGGAAAGCTCTCCATTTGAGTTCCATTTTAGTGTTGTTTTCCTCTGAGGTGAATTTTTTTTATTCATCTTGATCATCTCCCTTTAAATGAACTTCTAAACAACGAGTAATACATTCTTGATGACCATCAACAATACTGCATTCAGTAATACATTCGAAATATGAATTAATAGAATCTATTTCTGTATTCTGGTTTGTTGAAAAAAATGAATCATTCATAATATTGTTTAATTTGTTTGGAATAGAGATATAGCACGAAATTATGCTAAATAATTAAATTTATTAAGTTAATTAGAAAAAATAAGTATTATTTACTAAATTTATTTTCAACTAGTTTACCTTTTAAAAAGATAGTAATATTCTTCTTTTAAAACACAAAAGGACACAATAGTTTTAATTATTAAATATTAATTTAATAAGGTAATTTTCCAAAAAAATCAGCATAAAGACTGATTTACTTTTCAGTAGTTTAGTTAGAAGATAAACAAGTACACTTTTAGATTTTCAAATGAAATCAGTAATGAATTGGCTTTCGAAAATGTTAGAGAGTATGGCAAATGCTTTTATGCATCCTTTAAAGAATGACCTACCTCCATCTATTGGTACGCATGCGTATAGCAGTATTCCTCTAAAAAGAAAATTGAGAAGAAGGTTGAATTAAGTATTAACTTATGGGAATTAATTTTTCATTTTTATTATCCCAAATAATATATTTGAAGCAGTTTGAAAAATCGCTTAACTTTAAGAACTTTGATCGTTGGAGCAAATGAAAGTTTGCTTTATGACAAGCTCTTAAGTTGTAATTTGGTATTCTCTCAGAGAGATGATGAATGCTGTGGAAAGATATGTCTGCTAAAAACCAATTTAGCCAATTAGGGATATCTAAATTGCTACTACCCAAAATCGCTCCATCGATGAGATCCCAATTCTTTGTATTTTTAGCATATGCATTCTCATAGTTATGTTGCACGAAAAAAACACATATTAGAATTGCAGCTGATAAGGTTAATACAAAGGAATAAAATGAAAAGAAAAAAACCAAACCCAACCATTTACACATAAAAATCCACCCTATTATTACTACTATGTTATTGATTATTAATTCAAATAATTCACTATAATTATTGCCATAATCAGAAAAAGGTGGTTTGACTCTTGAATTAATATATAGAAGTTGAGAAATTTCTCTGTTTTTTATTTTGATAAAAGTCTCTTCTAATATATCTTTAATAAAATTTAAAATAATAATGACAAGTCCTAATCTAGGTTTTAAAACTAAGTAAAAAAAACCACCAGGGAAAAGCATCATCCAGTTTCGACTTATTTTATAAAATATTTGCTCTCTTTTTGTTAAGGATTCATAGTCTTCAAGACTTAAAACATCTATTGGCCCTTTGTAAATTTCCCAATTTCCATTATTTCTATGATGAAATGCATGATCAATTGACCATGACTTCTGGGGAATACCATTAACCAAGCCAAGTAAAAATCCAAAGAAGCGGTTTAATTTCCGTTTTGTAAAAAGAGAATTATGTCCGCAATCGTGCATTAATGAGAATGTTCGAGAAGAGAACAGAGTTAGAAGAACTATAAAAGGTAGTAATAGAAATCCTTTAATAAATAATGAAAAAGGTTGATTTATTATTTGGTGGACGATTAACCAAATAGCAATTATTGGGAAGATCGTAGAAATAATTTGATAAGAAGCTCTAAAATTATTTTTTTTTAAAAATGGCTTAATTAAAAAATCACTTCTGCTTATTTTAAGCATATTTCTCTTGTTTTTTGTTGCTAACAATTTTTTTAAAGTATTGATTATTTAATAAACAATAAAATATTTTAAAAATCATATTACAGAATAAATTCTTTAGACATAGTTCTCAATTGATCTAGATTTAATCTTTCTAAGTAATTTTTAAAGTCACTAAGATATTTAGTAGAGTCAGAATTGTTACTCTCACAAAGAAGACTATTAGAAATTAAATCAATAAGATGATCTTTATCCATAACTCCTTATAGACCAAAATTCGTGTTTAAAAAATTAAGGTCTTGAATTCGAGATCATTAACTCATCTCAATTAAGAGTAATTTTTATAAATTTTTTAAATCTTGTTCTATTTTTTCTAATCTTTCATTTAATTCTTTTTGTTCCTTAATTAAGGATTTTTTCTTTTCTGCACGCTCTCTGTTCAAAGGAGAATTGAAATATTTTTGGTAAGAGACAAAAAAAACTGCTATTGCGACTGCAATGCCAAGAGCGCCAATTATTAAAATTGGAGACGAAGGGAAGTCATAAAATGGAATTGACAATGTACTTTTTAAAAAACAAATTCTAGCTATCTCAAATACAAAAAAATGAGTAATAAATACTTATTACTTACGAAGCTTTATTAGATATCATGCTAGTTATCTTGTAACAAATAAAAAAAGTTTATCTTTAATAAAATTTTAAAAATAAGTAATTGTACAGCTGTCAAAGAATGAATAACTAATAATGATTAAACTAGTAAAAACTTTTCCATGAAGAAAATCATAAATAAAAAACGTAATAAGAATGAACCATGGTTTAAATGGTTAACGAGAGAACTTAATTCTTATGAAGCTTTTCAGGATTTCGAATCAGGAAAGAATCCACGAGATGTTGCAGAAGATTTTATTTCTAGAAATATGATTGCTATTTCAGAAGTTTTCGAAGATTTTGATGAAGACGATAAAGATACACTAGATCAGTTTCTTAAATTAACCGAATGCGAGCTGCATGTGTTTAGCATTCTTGAAAAGCAAATAGAGTTAAGAAATAAGATAAGATTTGTAGATTTTAAAAAAAGAAAAAAAATAAAGAGTTAATTTCTATATAAGTTTATTTTTCCCATTTCCTGTCTTACCAAAGCCTAACCAGATGAACCATAAGATCCATCCGAAGATAGGTAGTAAATTAATAAAGATCCATTTCCAATCTTTTCCAAAATCTTTGATTCTTCTTATATCAATAGCTATTTGAGGAATGATACAAACTATTCCATAAGCGTTGAAACCAAAAGTGTTTAAAAATATTGGGATAGTTAGGAAAGAAATTATAAGATTCGCTAGTTGAACTAACCACCAGTCCGATCGAGATGTGAATCCTTTGAAGTCTGTAGCTTTAATCCAAAACTCTTTATATGCGTTTAAAAAGTTATTAAGCATAAATTAAAAATTCAAAGAATTTAACATTATTAATTTAATTTTAAATTTATCAAAATATTATTGATTTACTAAATGGGATCAAATAAATTCATATCATTTGAATCTTGTTTTGAGATCTCTTCTTGATTTGGTAATGAGCAGAATCCGTCTTTACAGATCATCTTTTCTTTTGCAAGACTTGAAGTATCTGAGAATATATTTTTGTTATTGTTATTTAAAGATTCTTTCAGCATTTATATAAAAAAATTAAATCTAATACTAAATTATTAACTCAATTTATTTTGTTAGGCAACAAAATTAATATTAATTATTTATTTACTTTTTTTGATTTGGCAAGTCTCTCCAAAATAGCGCCATTATATAAATGAATAAAGATATAGAACAAATATAAAGTAAAGAATTTAGATGCATTTTTATTTATTAAAGAAATTACAAAGAAAAGGCCTTTCACAAAAAAAGGGATATCAATAGATTGTTAATTGTGTAACTTAGCAATCACATAAATTCTAGTATTTATTTAAGTTTTTTATACTTTCCTCAAACTTTCAGAAGGAAAAGTCTATAAATTTTAGGAATAAACCTTTTTTATTTAGTAAAGCTTATAAATCTAAGGGTTTATAAATTTAAGAAAATTCTATATTTTTAAATGATTTTTAGATATCTACGATCTATCCTTATTGATTTCTGTTAAAGCTTTTATACCCTCTTTGAGGGTTCTAAAAACCAGCCATGAGAGTGTGGAAATGATAAAAATACTTAGTGTTATTAGAGAAATATGAGTCGTATTAACAATGTTATTCAATTTATAGAAAATCTTTTTTTACTTGTAATTTAAAATTTAAAAAAATTTCAAACATTAGATCTGGAATATGCAGGAATAAGCATTCCTCCATCCTGATCGTCATTATTATCATCATCAAAACCACCACCAAGAAGTAATTCAATGATTACTAGAACAGCTAAAGGATAAAGACACCATAATATTGCTGTGATAGGGCTAACTGAGGAAGAAGTTGAATAGAATTCTGTCATCTATTGATAATAATTCAAAGAAACAATAATTGTGGATC
Organism: Prochlorococcus sp. AG-459-N19; assembly: GCA_003209375.1. Lineage (GTDB taxonomy): Bacteria > Cyanobacteriota > Cyanobacteriia > PCC-6307 > Cyanobiaceae > Prochlorococcus_A. The sequence goes on from QCRF01000019.1 coordinate 13,774, forward strand.
CTCTAGGTAGTGTTATTCAATATTTCTATAAATATTTTTTAAAACTTTTCTCTTTCGCAAGACTAGATCTTTGGTATATATTGATTTTTTATTCTTAAATATGAATTTGAATAATAATTTTATTGAACCTACTTAGTGAATATTAATGACATAATGAATCTCGCAATTGTTATTTTTTATACTTAACAATAATTGTACAATTTTGATTCAAAAACTATTATTTATCTTGATTTTATAAATTCTATGTTTTCTTTCACTTTTGATCCTTTGGCTGCGATATTTGGCATATCAGGAATTGTAGGCTTCTTTTTCTTCGTTTCTGCTGCTAAGGGAACTTCCAGTATCAATACAAAACCAAAAAAGGAATTAGATTAGAAATTTTCCTGTCAGAAAACTAAATTGAAATTTTAAATTTAGTATTTTAAAAGACTTGTTAATTATTACGTATTCCATTGTTTAGAAATAAACTCAAGAAAATCTTTTAGATCCTCTTCTGGACAATTTGTTTGTTTTTGTAAATCAATGCAAATTTGCTTAATATTTTCAAAGGCCTTTTTTACGATTTCGTTTTTTTCTATCACCTCAAAATATTCTTGATCAGTAAAAGACATAATATTAGTTTCCCTTTTAAAATTATTTATTAACTATATTTTATCTGAATTGACATAACAGTAAAGAAAGAAAAATCTTTTTTCTTTAATTTAGCTACCCAATCGATAATGTTTTTTTATTCTTTTAGTTACTTCCCATTCGCAGTAAAGTCCAGCAGGAAACTCAACTAGATCTCCAGCTTTAATCATGTAAATGTCGCCGTTTTGGGTATTTATTTTTGCTTGACCTTCAATAATTAAGCAAATTTCCTTATCATCATAATTCCATTTAAATTTGCTTGGCTCACATTCCCAAATAGGCCAACTTTTTATTCCATATTGAATTATTACGCTTGCACTACAGGGGGAAGATATTAGAACTTTCACGAAATAGTTCGAATTCGTTTTTTATTCTACAAAAAAAAAAATTTTTATTTTTTAGAATGTGTTTATCTTTACTATCTTTAATTTTTTTTCGTTTATCATAATAAAAATTTAAATTTATGGATGAGCTTTCTGTATTGTCAATTTCTCTATCTATAGCTTCTCTAGGGATATTTTTTTTATTTTTTGCTTCAAATGATGATGATGACCAGGATGGAGGTAAGTTGATTAAAGCATTAGAAAGAATTAATTAATTCCAAGTAAATAAAAAATTTGATAGATATTTATAACTTATAAAGCCTGCATAAATGCAGCTTAGAAAAATAACATAAAACTCCAATGTACCAAGTCTTTTCTTCTTTAAAATTTTCATTATTCTGGGTGTATATAGGATAATTTTATTTAATCTGATTTCTATTAACATGAGTATTTTTTACAGTAATTTAAAGATTAAAGAATTATTAATGTCAAGCCAAATAATAAAAAACAAGTAAAAAATATTATTTTTTTTGTAATTTCTCTTTCCTCATTCTTAGCAAAAAATAATGAAATTACTGGAGATGTGCTTAATAAAGCCCATCCTACTCCTATTGGAAGGGTTTTAAAAACAACTTGTTGTAGCAAGATTCCTATATTTGTTCCAAGAATGATTGAAATCAAAAATCTTTTTTGTTGTTTTTTTTCTATGTTTTTTAAGAAAAAATTAATCTTAAATCCTTTTAGACTAATCAAAAAAATTATTGCACCTAATAATCTTATTTCAGTTGTAAGGAAAGGAGATAAATTGCTTTGAAGGAAAACCATCCTTGAAAAAAGACCTCCAAGAACAGCGCAAAAAACTGATAAAAAAGGAAAAGCAAAAATCTTCAAGTTATTTTTTTCTGAAAAAGGGGAGTTTCCTCCTTGAAAATCGTTACTTTTTTTGAGAATTATGTATAGCGAAATCGATACTATTATTATTCCAACCCATGATTTAGTTGTTAAATTTTCATTAATAAAAATTTCCCCCGATAAAGCAGCTATTAACGGAGAAAGAGTTTCTATAGATAAAGTTTTTCTTGTACCAATTGTTTGTAATGACTTTAGGTAGAAAGTATCACCTAAACCAATACCTATTATCCCACTAGTTAATAGGATAAATATGTTTTTTAATTCTGTTACAGAACTTAGATTAATAAAAGCAGGTATAAAAACTAAAAAGGCTATTATATTTTTTATTAAATTAATATCTATTGATTTATATTTTTGAGTTTGCGAGCGCCAAATAAAGCAAGCATAAGTCCAAGATGTAGCAGCTCCAAAAGCAGAAATGATTCCAATCAAAACGAATAATTTTTGTAAATTTTATTTTATAAATTGAGTAAATGCTAAAAAGAATACGTAAAAAAGAATCAAAATCCCTGGTAAGTACTGAACTAATGATTTGAAATTATTTTTTTTCATATTTACTGAGAAATAAATTACTTTAAGCAGTTTTTTTATTATTAGGGTACAAACTCTCTAACTTCTTTCTTCTTTTAACTTTCGCTTTAATTCTATCTTCTTTTTCTTTTTTCTTGATCTCATCATTAATCTTATTTTGTCTATATCCAAACCAAAGTAGAACCCAAATAACAGAAGTAATTAAAAGAAGAGCAGTATATTGACCAGTCATAGGAAAACTGGCATCAGAATATTTAACGTAAGAAAATATTAGATTCATCTAATTAAGTTAAAGCATAAAAATAACGACTGCGTTGATTTTTTTTAGAAATTTAAAAATTAGTGAATTGAAGCTACTTATTATGTAGGTTTAAAGTTTTTTATGTGTTTTTTTATGATTTTTGGAGTAATTTTTCTTCTTAACTACTTGCTATTATCAGATTGAAGCATATTAAACAATAAGTTTTTGGAACCTTTTGATTTAGCAGTTGTTGGAGGCGGTGCAGCAGGTTTTATGGCAGCAATAACTGCTGCTGAAAATGGAGTAAAAAGAATAATAATTCTTGAAGGAACTTCAAAACTTATGGAGAAAGTAAGGATTAGTGGAGGAGGAAGATGTAACGTCACTAATGCGACATGGATACCGAATGAACTAATTGATAATTACCCCAGAGGTGGAATTCAGCTCTTGGAATCATTTAATCGTTTTGCTGCTGGAGATGTATACGATTGGTTTGAAAAAAAAGGGTTAAAATTAAAAATCGAGGAAGATCTAAGAGTATTCCCAGTGTCTAATTCTTCTTCAGATGTTATTGATTGTTTGAGAAAAAGTGCTTTATCAAAAAACGTAGAGATACTTACAAAATTTTTTGTAAAAGAAATTTCAGAAACTCCAGATAATATATTCAATATTTTTAGTCTTAAAAAAGCAAAGGTAACTGCAAAAAATATTATTCTTTCAACTGGAGGTAATCCTAGCGGATATAAATTAGCTCAAAATCTTGGACACACCATTGTTAAACCTGTACCATCGCTTTTTACTTTTTCCACAAAAGAACCAAATTTGGATGAATGTAGTGGGGTATCGATAAAGGGCATAGATATAGAAATCAATTTAAACAATAAGAATTTTCAAAATAGAGGCGATTTACTAATAACGCATTGGGGGTTTAGTGGGCCAGCAGTATTAAAACTTTCATCAATTGCAGCAAGGGAACTTTATAGCCAAAAATATAAATTTAATTTAATCATTAAATGGTCTTCTTTAAGTTATGAGGAGTTAAAAGAAAAAATTAATTATTTAAGATTAAATAAAGGCAAGGTGAATCTAATCAACAGTAGACCTGCTCCACTATTAACAAAAAGATTATGGATTTTTTTATTAAAGAAAATAGGTATTGATAAAGAGAAAAAGTGGGCTGATTTACTGGCCGATGAAAGAGAGAAAATGATAAATACTCTAGTGAGGGATAAATATATAATTTCGGGCAAAGGTCCATTTGGAGAGGAATTTGTTACTTCTGGAGGCGTAAAAATTAATGAGGTTAATTTTAAAAGTATGGAGAGCTTAATTTGTCCAGGGTTATTTTTTTCTGGAGAAGTTTTGGATGTTGATGGGATCACTGGTGGATTTAATTTTCAACATTGTTGGACAAGTGGATGGATCGCTGGGATGGCAGTCTCAAAGTTAAATCAACCAATAATAAATTAATAAGTAATAAATCAGTAAGTAACAATTCAATAAGTTTATCTTTTTTTTATTAAGTATTAGACGGAAAAAGTTTTTTGTAGAAACTTTAATTTTAAAGTTCTAATTAATTGGTGAAGATTAATGCAGAATCTTGTATCAAAAAAAGAAGAAGAGGAAAGCAGATTAAAAGCTTTAGCAGAATATAGGATTTTGGGAACCAAGCCAGAATCATGTTATGACGATATTACAAAAATTGCTGCTAAAACCTGTAATGTGCCTATTTCTTTAATGACATTGGTAGACAAAGATAAACAATGGTTTAAATCCAAAATAGGACTTCAAATATCAGAAACTAGAAGAGATTGGTCTTTTTGTACCCATGCAATAAAAGAAAATAGTCCATTAATTATTCATGATGCTTTCCAAGACGAAAGATTTATAAATAATCCATTGGTAACTGGAGATCCAAAGATTCGTTTTTATGCAGGTTTCCCCCTTAGAAATAGTGATGGTAATAAGCTTGGAACTCTGTGTGTAATAGACAGAAAGCCAGGAAAACTAACTACACAACAATTCAATATTATGGAATTATTATCCAAGCAAATAGTTTCATTTTTAGAGCTAAGAAAAAAGTCATTAAATTTGCTTGATGCTTTATCTAATTTGCATAAACAGGAAGGGATTTTATCTGTATGTTCATATTGCAGAGAAGTGAAAAATAAGGAGGGAGATTGGATGCATTTAGAAAAATATCTTTCGAAAATTAGTGATATTAGATTCAGTCATGGGGTTTGTGATAATTGTATGGAAAAACATTTCCCAGATGTAATCGAAGTATGGAATAAAAAGGATTTTTTTGAAGATGGTCAAAAAAGTTTTTTAGAGTCTTAGATTTAATACCTTGCTTTTAAGTTATTAATTTATTTCTAAACAAATTCTTCTTTTGGTGGTTAGGATTGTATAAATTTTGACTTGAACATGTTATTAGGAACTTTATTAACAGGTGAAATTGCTAAAAGTGCATTAGTAGCATATGTTCATTATTTAGGAATTATTTTGTGTTTCGGTTCTCTTTTGTTTGAAAGATTGACCCTAAAAGTAGGTCTTAATAGAAATGAGACGATCTCAATGATAATTGCAGATGTGGTTTATGGTTTGGCAGGAGTTGCAATATTAGTTACTGGGATTTTGCGTGTTAAGTATTTTGGTCAAGGAGGTGATTTCTATACCGGTAATCCTGTGTTTTGGATAAAGGTTTCGCTCTACATTTTGGTTGGCTTACTTTCTTTATACCCAACGACAACATATATCCTCTGGGCAATTCCATTAAGTAAGAATAAACTTCCTGAAATTTCAGAAAACCTAGTGAAGAGATTTAGACTAATTATCACCACCGAATTAGTTGGCTTTGCAACAATACCTTTGTTCGCAACTCTTATGGCTAGAGGTGTAGGTTTAGGTTGAAAAATTTATTTTTAGAAAGAAATTGTTTAATAAGTTCTAACAAAATATATAGATGGAGTTTAAGTTATAAGATTTCTAAATCTAAAAAAGAGATTATTTTTATTGGTCTAAATCCTTCATTATCAGATGAAGTTTTCTTGGATAATACAACAAAAAAGATAATTAAAATCTCGAAAAATAATAATTATGGCAAAGTAAAATTAATCAATTTATTTGCTCTTATTTCAAGTAATCCAGCAAGACTCTTTAATCACAAAAACCCTATTGGTTATTTAAACAATAATCATATTTTTAAAAACTTAAAATACTGGTCTGAAAGTAAAAATTGTGATTTATGGTTAGGTTGGGGTAACAAAGGTGAATTTCTAAATAGAAACAAAAGAATATCAAAAAAAATAATGCAATATAACTCAATTAGGAAAAATAATTTTGATAATCCTTTTGGACCGCTTTTAATTAAGAAAACAATCAAAGATAATCCAATACACCCTCTATATTGTTCTGATTATTCCATCCTCCAATCTTATTTTTAGGTAGTTAGGTTCAAATGCAAACCAGTATTTTTAGCTAATCCATTAAATATGTGTTAACTTCTATTTGTTAAGTTAACTTAATATGAAAATTTCAAAGCAATTAAATAAGCTAAAAAACTTGAATGTTGAGGCAGAAAAATGTTCTACAAGAGAAGAAGCAAAAAAAATAATTTATAAAGCAAATAAAGCACAAAGTAAAATCAACAAATAAATAAAAAGTATTTTCACTTATTCATAAATTATAATTTTCAAAAATATTTATTTACACAAATACACCATATTCATTTCTTAGTATTTATGTCTTTGAAAATAATTAAAATAAGGAAATCGCTCGAAAGATTTAGATCGACTAGAGAATGGCTAAATTCGATGCATTCATTTTCTTTCGCAGAGCATAGAGATCCAAAATGGGATAATTTTGGAAAAATTAGAGTTATAAACGAAGATATTATCTCTCCTAATGCAGGATTTAATACACATTCTCATGCAAATATGGAAATAATTACTGTCGTAACAAAAGGAGCAATAACTCATAGAGACTCTTTAAACAATCTTGGAAAAATTCACAAAGATGAAGTACAAGTCATGTCTGCAGGTACTGGAATCTCTCATAGCGAGAAGAATGAAGAAAATGAGAACTGTAAGTTGTTCCAGATTTGGATATACCCTCAAAAAGAAAATATCAAACCTCGATATGATCAAATTTCATTAAATGAAAAGTTGTGGGACAATCTTATTTTCAATTACAAAGACGGTACGAATAATAAGCTTTTTCTAAATCAAAGTATCTCTTTATGGCGTTGTAGATATAAGCCAATTAAAGAAAAAAAATTGCCATTAAAAATCGATAAATATAATTGGATACAAATAATAGAAGGTAATCTTTTATTAAAAAGTAAAGACTCGAATTCAAATCTATTTCTCGAATCTGGAGATGGCTTGGGTTTTGAAGTTAATTATTATGATGATGTTTCTATAGATACTGAAAAAAACTTAGATTTTCTCTTATTTTCGATGCCTTCCTTATAATTTATCTGTTATTTTACCCATCAACTCCTTTATTAAATGCATTTAAGGCTTGCAAAGCCATATTAAGGTGGACTTCCATAGCACCAAGTGCAATTAAGGAATTTGGTGATTTATCTTTTAGTAAATTCTCTTTTCTTTTTGATAACTCATTAACTACCTTTTTAGTTGAAGCTTCCCAATTGTTGATTAACTCTTCAAATTCTCTTTTTTCAGGGCTTTCTATTTCTGCTAATTCATCAGAAAAATGAGAATCCTTTTGTGCCTTAAGCATCAAGTAACTTAATTTTTTATGACTTATTGCTTGAGGTAAATTGTTAGATTCACTCATTGCTAGTAGTTAATTTATAGTCAAAATCTAACTAATTAAGTGAATATTTGCTAGAGGGTAAACGGTTGTAATGACCGACCTGAAAATTACGAAATGATACTTGAACAAAAAATGGATTTATTAACCTTTAATTTTTCACTTATTAGTTTCTTGAAATAATCTCCACGATCTTCATAATTTTTAAATTGATCAAAACTAGAGCATGAAGGAGAGAATAATAATGTTCCAACCCTATTATTTTGTAAATAATGAAAAACACAATTTAAAAGCTCTTTTAGTTCTGAAAATTCAAAAATATTTTTTTTAAATCCTTCATCAATAAGCGCCATTTTTAGGACTTTTGAGCTTTCTCCAAAAAGGAAAACACATTT
>QCRF01000020.1 GCA_003209375.1 Prochlorococcus sp. AG-459-N19
AGCAAGAAAATTCAATATTGAATGGGATAATCCTGACAAATTGACATTTATTCTTGGACATCATCTACTCTTCTTAGGATTTGCGGTTATTGCTTTCGTTGAATGGGCCAGAGTCCATGGGATTTATGATCCAGCTATTGGTGCTGTAAGACAAGTTGAATACGAATTAAACTTAGCAAAAATTTGGAATCATCAAACAGACTTTTTGACTATCGATAGTCTGGAAGAGGTTATGGGTGGTCATGCATTCTTAGCTTTTGTCGAGATAACAGGTGGTGCATGGCATATTGCTACTAAGCAAGTAGGAGAATTTACCAAGTTTAAAGGTAAAGGTCTACTTTCAGCCGAAGCTGTTCTATCTTGGTCATTAGCAGGTATAGGCTGGATGGCTATTATTGCAGCTTTCTGGAGTGCAGCGAATACAACTGTATATCCTGTTGAATATTTTGGTGAACCACTAGAGTTGAAGTTTAGTATTTCCCCGTATTGGATTGACACTGTTGATCTTCCTGATGGTGAGTTTACATCAAGGGCATGGTTAGCAAATGTTCACTACTACTTTGGTTTCTTCTTTATTCAAGGTCACCTTTGGCATGCTCTAAGAGCATTAGGCTTTGATTTCAAGAGAGTTACTAATGCTATTAGTAATATTGATAGTGCCACAATTACACTCAAGGATTAAATTCTCAAGTTAATCTTTAAACTAAAGGCCCTCTAAAGGGCCTTTTTTATTTGATAAATTTTGTTTATTAATTTAGATTGATAATTATATGTTTTTGAAAACATTGAATATTTTTTCTCTACAGAATGAAGATATTTTTTCAAATTCTCTCTTAATAAGTTTTTTTGGTTTATTAATTATATTTTTTTTGTTGATTTTTGGAAGGAAATTTAAATTAGCTGTTCAACTTGAGAGATTTGGATTACCGATTGCAGTTATATCAGGAATTTTAGGTATATCTATAGGCCCATTTGGTGCGATACACTTTTTACCAAAAGAAACAATCAATGTTTGGAGTAATTTTCCTACTCCTCTTTTATCATTAGTCTTCGCAACTTTAATGATGGGAAGACCTATCCCTAATATAAATGGTTTAGTTAAACCAATTTTTAATCAATTTCTATTAGCTCTTTCACTAGGTTTCGGACAATTTTTTGTCGGTGGTCTTGTTGTCAAATACTTTCTGCCTCCATCTATGGATGCAAATCCTCTAATGGGTTGTTTAATAGAGGTAGGTTTTGAGGGCGGTCATGGAGCGGCATCAATAATCGGTGAAAGTTTTAATAAGCTAGGTTTCCCAAATGGTTTAGATCTTGGTTTGGCTATGGCAACAATGGGTCTTTTATCCTCTTCAATATTGGGTAGCATATTTATTTTTCTTGGTAGAACTTTAGGTCTTTCAGATAGCGAGGAAATTCTTGAACAAAAAGATACTCTAAATGAAAAAAATAATACAGGAATTTTTGCAGATTTAAGAATTTTTATAATAAATCTTGGATTCTCTGGTTTGGCAATTTTTTTTGGTGTTTTGCTACTTAAATTTTTAAGGTATATTTCAAGTTCTTTTGGTGATTTTTCGAAGGAAATTATTTTTTCACTTCCAGTATTCCCTTTTATCCTTATAGGTTCGCTCCTTATTAGATATATTTTAGAGAAAACCAAAAGTACAGAATTTATTTCAAATATTCTGCAAAGGGAGATTGGTATTTTGTCCACAGACTTATTAATTTTTACAGCTATGGCGAGTTTAGATATTGCAGTTGTTTTTGATAATTGGATACTTATTTTATTGTTTACTATTTTCGGTTTATTTTGGAATTTAATCTGCATTGCTTATTTCGCATTCTTTATTTTTGATGATTATTGGTTTGAAAAAAGTTTAATAGAGTTTGGAAATTCTACAGGTGTAGTAGCTTCTGGGTTACTTCTTTTAAGGCTTGCAGATCCTAAAAATATTTCTAAGACTTTACCAATTTTTACATCAAAACAGCTATTCGCTCAGTTAATTCTTTCTGGGGGACTATTCACAGTTCTTGCACCATTAATGATTTCTAAAATTGGGTTGGATTATTGGACAGAAATTTGTGCAGTAATTACATTCGGAATTCTTTTTATTGCATTGATTTTTAATAAAGTAGAGATGAAAAAGTCTTCATAATAACTCTAGAATGGTAAAAGATTAAGTTTTATTTTAATGTCATTTACTCCCTACGATATTCCACCTCAAGAAAATAAAGGGAAGTGGTTTAGGAGTCATTTACTCGGAAGAGAAATCGAACTTGGCGAATTGTATAGCCTTGGATCAAATGAATTAGATTTGCTTATGGCGGAGACTGCAGAAATTAGAAGCGATCTTGATTTTAAGGAAAAAAATATAGGTAAATTTAGGACTGCAGGATATTTTTTGGAGTTAGCAAGAATAATTGAGAAAAGGAAGTTGTTGGAAAGTTAATTATGCGGAAAAAAATTCTTTCTAGAATATGGTTCCCATAATTCGTATTTATACATTAAGGATTGAAATTTTCTATTTTTCTCAAATAAATCTAACCATTTTTTTATTGAGGATTCAAAATAATTTGTTCTTTTTTGACTTTCACAAGCGATTCTAAATTGTCTTACAAAAGGCCAAATAGAGCAATCAGCTATTGTGGGACTATCTCCAAAAAAGTATTTATTTTCTGCAAGAAGTTCGTTCCATCTCTTTATAAATTTAATCGCATTTGTGAAATGAAATTCTTCATCACTATTCTTATATCTTGTGGCATATTTAAATCGATCTAAATGATATTTGAATTCGTTATCGTTTTCATTAATTAATTTAAAAATATCTTCCTTTTTGTTTTCAGGAAAATAAATTAATTTCATGTTTTCCTTTTTTGACTCTGAGAGAGCCCACAGGATGATTTCAAGACTTTCTTCAATAACTTCACTATTTTTTTTAATAAGTATTGGAACGGTTTTCGTCTTTGAATTATTTAAAAAATCTAGAGGTTTATTTTTTAAATCAATTTCTCTTATCTCTACTTTTATTTCACAAATTAACAGGGCCCATCTTGCACGAATTGCATATGGACATCTTCTAAATGAATATAAAATATCGTTTTTCATATTGTAAAAACTTTAAAATTCCTTGATTCTTTTAGTATTATTTAATAAGGAACAGAATTAATTTTACAACGCAAATGTCGGGATATGTTTACCTAATTAGAGTAGGAGACCTTTATAGGATTGGGAAAACGGATAATCTTGAAAAGAAAATTAAGAAATTAAAGCCAGATGAATTATTAACATCAATTATGACAAAGGAGCCAGAAACTCTCGAAGCAAGATTACTAAGAAAATATAAGTCGCAAAGAATTCCTGAAACTGGTTATTTAAAACTTTCTAAAAGACAAATTAGAGAATGTAAAAAGCAATTTGAATTAAAGGGTAGCTTACCTCACACTTTAGATGCTGAAGTTTCCATAACTCTATTTGCATCTTTTTTATTGTTTTCATTAAGTTCCCTTATTTTTAATTATTTAAATTTTGGATTTGTAAAATCTATATCTTATTCTTTTGGAATGGCATCTCTACCAATGGTTATATTATTCATTACAGGTAGTTTTGGCGGATACTTTTCTGAAGATTTATCTCTTTTTTCATTGTTAACTAATCGAATAAAAGGTTTATTTATTGCAATTGCAATGCTCTCAATGGCTTACTTAATTTTCAATTTAGGTTAAATTTCATAATTACAATTTAGTGCAATTTCAAATGGAACTGATTGGGTAGGTAACTTCAGAATCGTTGAGCATATTTCAGCAATATCTTCAGGTTGTGTCATGCTTGATTTGTCTAGGGAAGTGATATTTTGAGCCATTTCTGTATTTACCCAACTTGGGCAAATTGCTGAAACCCTTATATTATTCTCCCAACCTTTATTTTTCATTGTTTGGCATAATCCCATCAAAGCAAACTTTGAGGAAGAATAAGCTGCTAAATCCCCTTTAGATCTTTTGCCACTCATTGAAACTAAAACAATAATTCTTCCTCTGCCTGAGGCGCATAAGTGATCCCAAGAAAGCCTACATAAATTCCAAATTGCCAAAAAGTTGATATTTAGTGTATTTAAAATATCTTCTTCATCGCCATCTTTGAATAAAAAAGGAACTTTCGAAAATACTCCTGAACAATTTATTACTGAATCGAATCCTCCAAATTCATCTACGGTATTTTTTATCCAATTTTTGGCTGATATTTTGTTTAATGCATTATATTCGTTAATTATGATTCTCCCTTCTGGCCATTTATTTGGATCAATAGCACTTCCTTTTAATGATTCTAGATTTCTTATGCCAACACTAATTCTGTTGCCTTCTTTTAATTCTTTATGAGCAATATTTAATCCTATACCTCTACTAGCTCCGCTTATAAGTATTGTCCTCATTTTGAAACTATATATTTGGAAATATTATCCTAAGCAACATTTTAAACTCTCTACCATGCATAATCATAAGACCTTTCTTTACACTCCATGGAGCTTTTATGAACATTATGCACATAGCATATACAATCTCTCTTAAGGAGAGAGTATCAGTTAGAAAACCATACCATTGATTTTTAGGTAGTTGGAAAAAACTGCCAAAAAATTCTCTCAATAGTTTTTCGTCAAACCTCATGAGTTTTTCTAATCCAAATTGGTAAAGTGATTTCTTTCTAATTAATTCTTTTGACCATAAAGTTTCCCAACCTTTTCTTGCAATCTGATAAGTACTAAGATTTTTGTTTTTAATTGCTTCTGCTACTGCTTTTGCAACAAGTGGAGCTCTTCTTAAAACATTACCAATTAAGTATCCGGATGCAGGATGTACCATTGAAGCAGCGCCACCATATCCAAGTATTTGTTGCTTGAAATCTGGTATTGGCATATTCATAGGAAGAAACAAACCAAGCTCTTCGTGTTGCATGCTTGTAATAGATATATTTCGATAAGATAGCCTCTTCTCTAGTCTCTCTTTTAAATTTTCCATTGTTAGAGGATTTACTAAACCAAGAGATGTTTCTTCAAGAAAATATTTCCCATTTCCCATATCCATTGCATACAGAAAAGTGGGCGGTTCTTTTCTTTGCTCTTCATTAAGATGGTCATTTCTATAATCCATCAATACAAACTGTCCTTTTTTCAGCGGAGGTTTACTAAAATTACCCACTATTCCATAACAAGTTTGAACTGCTAAAGGACCACAAGATTTTAATTTAAGGAAAACAGGATCATACCCTGTTGCATCTACTACTAATCTTGCAGAGTAAGTATTGCCATCTTTTGTAGTTACTGTACTTTTATATTTTTCATAATGTATTTTGTTTGCAAAGCCTTGATGCCATTTAATAAAAGACTTATTGCATTCATTCAACCAAAAATTGTGGAGTTTCTTCTTATCAAATAGTCCATAATCTAGAGAATGCTCTGTGGCTTTGTTCTCGTCGTCCTGTTCTTCTAAAGCACCATGTCCAAAAAAACTTACAGTATTCTTCCATCTATATTCAAGTAAATCCTGAAGCCCAAGTTGATCAACTTCTTCCCCCCAAATACCATAAGTGTTTGGCCAAGGTTCATCTGGTCCATTTGGAGAAAGAACTTCAACATCTAATTTTTCCTTTCCTAAAGCTGATGCAATTGCCATGCCTGCAGGCCCTGCACCCAAAACAAGAACATCTGGCATGCTTTCTTTTGACATTAAATATAAATCTTATTATTAAAGAAATTTAGGGAACTAAATATTATTTCTGCGATTGGTTTTATATATTTCATCCAATACTTGTAATGAGAGTAGATTAATACTAATCAAAATACTCAATTACTAGTGACTAAGTTTTCAGTGTTTTAACAATAATTTATAAGATTACAAAACAAAAAAAACTTGTGTATTTTTTTTATTATAAAAAAATATAGAGAAATTTTAATGATTAAAAATAAAAATATTTTAATAACAGGAGGTAATTCGGGTATAGGGTTTTTTGCCATAATTAATTTACTTAAGACAAAAAATAATTTATATATTGTCATAAAAAACGACTTTAGAAAGAATCAATTTCGCAAAACAATTGAGAAATATTTTGATAAAAATTACCTTAGTAAATTTTTAAATATTATTGAAGATTGTGATCTTTCAGATTTAGAAAATATTAAAAAAATTAAAGATTACTTGAATAGTAAAAAGATTTTTTTAGATGTAATTGTTTTAAATGCTGGATTGCAATATACAGGTTCTTATTACCCTAAAGTATCAAAACAAGGGGTAGAGTTAACTTTTGCGGTTAATCATCTTGCACATTTTTACTTGGTTAACGTCTTAAAAGATTTTGTTAGAGATAATAAAGAATCAAGAATCATTATTACATCATCAGATGTTCACGACCCTAAAAGCTCAGGTGGAAATATAGGAAAGAAAGCAGGGCTTAATAAACTAATTGATTTTAAAAAGAAAGTTACTGGTAAATTTTTAAATTTTAATGCTGATGAATCTTATAAAAACAGTAAGTTATGTAATATTTTGTTTGCTAAAGAACTTGAAAAAAAATTAAAAATATCCTCTAGTAAAATTTCTGTAATTACTTGGGCTCCTGGTCTCGTAATACCAAGTGATGATTCAGGTTTCTTTAGATATAGCAAACGTTTTAATCTCACTGGATATTATATATTTTCTAAAGTTGCAAAAAATATTCTAGGAATTTCTGAAAGTGTAGAAAATGCTGGTAAGATTCTTTCTGAAATTGTTTTTGATTCAAATTTTAATAATATTGGCTACGTTCATTTAAGTAATAAACTTATATCTTTTAAAAAACATAAATTAGTAGAAAGTAAGGTTAGTGATGAGGCAAATAATTCTGAGTTGGCTTCAAAACTCTGGATTTTAAGTGAAGATATTTGTAGATCATTTGGCTTTGTTAGTTTCAATATTTAAGGTTTGTGTTGGGAATGCAAACTCTATATTATTAACCGCAAATTCCTCAATAATTCTCAAATTTATAGATTGTTGAGCTTCCATTGCAGCGAGATAATTATTTGTTGGTATGTAATAAACAAGTTGGAAATTAAGACTGAAGTCGCCGAAATCTGTAAAATGACATCTATCAAAAGACGCATCTTTTGTCTCTTCAACAATTTTTTTAATGATTATTGGAATCAATTTCATAAGTTTTGGAGGGGTTTCATAAACAACTCCCAATTTATGCACTAACCTCCTTTTTTCCATTTGTGCGTAATTTGAAATTATTCCATTTGTTAGGGCGCTATTGCTCATTACTATTACTTCTCCATTAATACTTCTTATCCTTGAGGATCTTACTCCCACTCTCTCAACCATTCCGAGGACTCCATCAGATTTTATAAACTCACCTTTTTGAAAAGGTTTATCAAGCAAAATTGTTATATATTCAAAAAACTCCTGAACTGGATCCTTCAAAGCTAATCCTGCTCCAATTCCTCCTGCACTTAGTAAAGCCCAAATAGCAGTCATTTGAACACCTATATTTTGTAAGAAAAATATTGAGCCAATAGTCCATGTTAGTGCTTTTATCAATGGAGTTAGTGAAGATACCATTGAACTAATCGAGGAATCATTAATTTTCGAGGTCGATTCCGTTAAAGATCTTATTAAAACTTTGTTGAGAGCTTTTATGATAATTATTAATATAAATAACTTCAAAATATTCAATAAGACAGATATGAAAGTTATTTCATCAGCAAAAAAATAGTCAATTGAAAAATAAAATGAAAGTAGAAAACCTATAGGTTTTATAATTCCAGAGATTACCTCAAAAATAAAATCATCGAAATTTGTTTTTGTTCTTTTGGAAATCTTTTTAAAAAATATTTTTGAAAGTTTAGAAATTATTATCGACAATAAAGTTCCAATAAAAAAAATAGATATTGCCAGAAGGAAGTTCTCAGTAACTAATTTCATATTCAAATAAACCCTAAAAATTTATCTATAATAAAATTTTAAATTATCTCTTAACAACAAACCAGTCTTTATTTTTATTTAACTCATTATTATATTTCTAATTTCTTTAAATTCTTTTCTATCCGCAGTTATGCATAATTCAAAAATTATTGATTCAGTTGTTGTTAAGATCGCCCCACTTTGACTCATTCTTTGTAATGCTATTTCATGATCTGCTCTATTTCGACTCCCCATGGCATCTGATATGAGAATAACTTCAAATCCTTTTTGTAAACAATCTAAGGCTGTTTGTTGAATACAAATATGCGTTTCGATCCCACAAACTATCAAATTACTAATTTTCTTATCTTTAAGTTCTTTTAAAAATTCTTCTAATTTAGCTAAGCTGAATTCCATTTTTTCAAATTTTCTAAATCCTGCTATGGGTGATAATTCAGGTATCGTTACCCCTAATTTAAGTGGGTTCTGTTCAGATATAAAAATGTTTTCTTCTAAAATTTGGTAAGCATCTATTAGCTTTTTTATGTTTTTGATTATTGTATCCTTATTAAAAATTGGTCTTATTATTTTTTCCTGAATATCAATTATTAGCAAGGCGTTTACTTTCGATGAAAATTTATCAGAAGAGATTTCTTGATTATTCATCATTTATATATAAAGATACATTTAACATAATATTTTGAAGAACTTTAGTAAACATTTTAAATCAATAAGTTGTTTTACTCTCATCAAGAGTTATTATTGAGAATAGCCATGGGTTGATTTTGTCATTATCCTCGCAATACAATGTCATTACTTCTCCTTTGGGTGATGGTTTACATAAAGATGGGAAAAGGTTAACTCCTCAGAGGTTAAAGGTTCTTAATTTATTTGAAAATATTGGCTCTGGAAAGCATCTTAGTGCTGAAGAGGTTCATGAAAAGTTAGTTAAAACAAGCTCCAAAGTTTCACTGGCAACAATTTATAGAACTTTAAGACTTCTAGTACAAATGGGTTTGCTTCATGAATTGGAACTCAGTGAGGGTGGACACAGATATGAATTACTTAGTAACGACACACCTGACCATCATCATTTGATTTGTATTAGGTGTGGAAGAACAGAAGAATTCGAAAATGACGAAGTTTTAGAGGCAGGCAAAGTTGCAGCAAAAATTAATGGTTTTAAACTAATTGAATCCTCTTTAAATGTAAGAGCTATTTGCCCTAATTGCATTTAGAAGGTTTTAACTTAAAGTCCCTCCACAACTTGACCCTGCTCCTGCAGTGCAAGCAAAACAATGTTCTTTCACAGCTACCCCGTAGTCAAAAGAAAATGATTCATCTAATAGATCAAAAAGTGTCTTTGGTCCTTTATTCTCTCGGAAGTTTATCTGTTGGTTAAAGTCACAATCATAAATTTCTCCTAGCCAATTTACGCTAATTGTCTTTTTACACATAAGATTTTCTAAATTTTTTTCATTAAAATTTTCTTTTAGTAATTTGTAATAAGTATTTAGTTTCCCTTCTCTTCTAAGAGATTCTTCATATCTATTAATTGGCATATTAGTTATTGTGTATAAATTATTAAAAACGATATTGTATTTTTCGAATAGTATTTCTTTATAATCCTTTTCCAATATTTCCTGAGAAGGAGGAAGAATTGGGCTTACAGGATTGTAAACAAGGTTTAATTGTAATCCTTTTTCCTTCTTTCCATAGCCTAGATCATTAAGAATTTTTATGGCATTAATACTTTTTTCAAAAACCCCAAGACCCCTTTGAAACTCAACATTATTTTTTTCGTAACATGGTAGCGAAGCCGTAACTATCACTTTATTCTTTGCAAGAAATTGAGGAAGATCTTCATAACCTTCTTCAAAAAAAATTGTCAAATTACACCTGTCAATAATATCAACTTGTTTTGTGCTCAAACTTTTTATAAGGTTTTTAAACTCTGGGTGAAGTTCTGGCGCACCACCAGTTATATCCAAAGTCTTGATTTTGTATTTATCAATTATTTTTGGAATAAGAGATATGATTTCATTTGACATCTTTTCTGTCCTTAGTGGACTCGAATTGACATGACAATGCTTACAAGCCTGGTTGCATTTATAACCTATATTAATTTGCAATGTTTCTATAGCTTCTTTATATATTGAGGGGAATTTTTCTTTCATATATATAATCTATAAATTTTCATTCGAAAATTGAAAAGTCAACTATTTTTTTTAAAGTTTGATCTCTTATTAGCAAGTTCAATGAACCAACTTATATATTCTTTTGGACCATTTTTAAAAACTATATCAAACTTTAAGTTGTCATAAATATCACTAATTCCTATTAAACCAGTTTTTTTTGTAGAAGGTCTCTCAACTTCACCAGAACTACTATCCACAAAAATGATTTTATTATTTATACCAAATTCATTACCTAATATTTGTATAAATTCTAGAAAAGACCTATCACTTCCTCCTCTTAAAAAACTTTTCTCATCATTATTTTTTTTTGATGTTACTGTGTCTCCAACTCCCACTATTAAGGGCATATCATCTATTTGAATAGATCTTTTGCATAAATCAATCTTTTCTCTGAAAGATTTTGGAGAATTTCTAAAATTAAAATTACTTCCAAAAGGAGCTCTGCCAGTTTTAATCTCAATAAATTTATTTAAAAGAAATAAAACTCCAGAATCTTTAACTGCTCCTTTGATAAGTAATTGTATGTCTGTTGAACCAATATCATCTTTAGAAGAAAGTTTAATTGTTTCTCTACCATTTTTATTACCTAAATTTGGTGAAATATGAAGGAAAAATGAGTTTTTGAGTCCTTCAGATTCAGCTTTTAAGATGATTTCATTCATCATCTTTTCAAAACTAATTTGAATAAGCTTTCTTTTCTCAGAATCTTTCTGTACTAAATCAAATAGACTATTAAAGTTAATCGTTGGCGAGAAGCGTGTTTCACATATTGATTTTAATGCGTGATAATTGATATCTTCTTGGCAAAGTTCAGGAAAAATATTCTTAACAATAAAATTAAATTTTGGTCTTATTAAACCAGGTACTGTTGATAAAAAATTTAGTTCTTTTTCTGAGACTCCTTCAAAACTTATTTCACCCTTATTGTCTTGGTACTCTACTCCACAGGCTGCTAAACCTCTTAAATATAGTTCCTTGTTTTTAGGCTCAGTAATGCTCCCTAAACTTCTTTCTATTATTCTGTTAACTCCTCTTGGACCTTCATGTTCACCACAGGTTAATACAAAGAATTCATCGGCAAATTCTTTTACTGCATAAATATATTTTGATTCTAACTCTCTAGTCATTGGATCTTTAACTAAAGGGATACAAACTCCGTCAATGTCTTGAATAAATAAGATATTTTTAGAAGAAATTAATTGTTTTTGTACCTTTAAATCACTCGCTATATGTTCCATGTTTATAATTATTCCTTTTTTATTAAATTTCTATTTCAAGAAATTATAAATTAAAAAATTCAATATTTACAATAAATAATTTGCTATGGTCAAAAACTGCTTTAATGTAGAAAAATGTTGTTAAGGGAAAGAAATTAAAAAAATTATCAAGAATTTCCAAAAATGAAGAATAATTTCATAGAAAACATTAATGATGAAAAATATTTTTATTCATTGATTGAAGATATAGAGAACAGCAAAGTTGGATTCTACAGTGTTGGTTTATATCCTGCATCATTAGCATACAACTGTGCTATGCATGGAAAATCAAATAATATTCTCTTGGCTCCTAGGGATGATAGAGATTTGTTAGGTGCTTTTTCAAATGATGTTCTTTCTGATATGGATAATGAGATTATTGAAAAGATTAAGAGAATGGGACATTATTCTTCAGAGGGGAAAAGAAAGTCTTTTGATCTAAAAAAGCTTCTCTTGGAATGCGAGATAGTAATTCTTGCTTCAAACAGTAATCACATAAAAGATGATGTTAAACATGCTTTAGAACTCAGAAAAACTTTAAAAAGAGATAATGTGGTTCTTGGCTGTCTCGTCGGTTCTTTTTGCGTTGATAACAAAAGTGAAAACCCTTTTATTCTCTGTAATAAATATCCAAATTTAGCTTTTTTTACAGGATTTCATCGTCATGGGGCTTTACGAAATCCTAATGATAGTTTTACTGCAAATTTCTGCCATCCTGATCCCCTAACTGCTTTAATAGGAGCTCGCATTTTGAATCAATTGTCCCCGAAAATTCAAGTTTCTCCTGGAGTTCATAATATTGAATGTCAATATATAAAATCAATAAAAAATATCTCATCCATATTTGCAGGTTTTGTAAATAACTTTCATTCCGATAAGCCAGGAATGCTACCTAGCATTAATACGACTTTATTAACTCAATGTTTAGATCAGGCCGCATCAGTATCATTACAAGTTAGAAAAGAAAATAAATTAGAAAATAAATATCTTTCATTAAAAGAACTTGGTTATGGTGAAGAAATAATTAGTGCAAAGGAAATAATTAATGATAAATTTTGTGAAAAAGGAGATTATACTTTTTCTCAATTAAATGCTGTTAAGGCTGATGTCTTAGGGAGTATGACTCTACCAACTGAAGGAAAACCAACACGAAATTTTCAAGCAGGACAAGTTTTATCAGATATGCTTTTGCAACTAAATAGATGTCCAAAAGATGTCTCAGAATTTGAAAATTGGTGTAATAAATACTCTCTCAGTCAAGGCGGTTTAGAAGGTCTAAAATCTTTAAAATTTTGGCCAGACATTTATAAAGAATTTAAAATCAAAAATAATAATTGTTCAATGATTAATCTTATTTATTTATGCTTTAATGCTAATTCAGAAGAAAAAAAAGAAATTTATAAGGTTTTAATTAGTTCAGAAGAAATCACTAATTTTTGCCAAGAATCTGTGAAATCTGAATTATCTTTAGAACTTAATGAAAAATTAAAAGGAGATTATCTTTTTAATGATATTGAAAACCTTTACAAGAAATTGTTTATTAAAAAAGAGAAAAATGATATTAAAAAAAATGAATATAGTAATCAATTTTCAAAAAAATATCCCAGCTATATCAATGTATTGAAAATCATCAATAATTATTTTAATAATTAACTATATATTTAATTTACTAAAAAGCTACGTTCTTCATTTATTTACTAATCTTGATTACGGGGTTAGAATTATTATGGTTTTAAAAGGTTTTTTTGAAAAAGGAATTATCACATCGTTCTCATGAACTAAAAGCTCTTGGATGGAATCAAGAAGATTTAACAAGATACGAAGATTTATGGGATTACAGTCAAAGATGGGGATTAATAAATTTAGAAAGAGAAGACAGACAGTTTTTAAAGAAAGCAGAAAAGCTACTCCCAAAGATCCAAAATAAAAAGATATCAGTTAAAAAAAATATTGAAGAAAAATCATATTATTTATGGTTAAATTTTTACCTCGATGAAATTAATATTTTTAGTAATTCTAATCTTCCAAAAAATAAACATGGTGTTTGGAAACTCTTAATTGAAGAGGAAATTAAACTTCTTAAGGAATTACAACCAGTTATGGGTCTTCCAGATACTTTAAAAGCCAAAAATTTATTTGAGAACAGAAAGGAGCTGATAAATAAAGCTTTTAGAGAATTTGACGCTAAAAACAATGATAAGGTTTTTAATTTTGATGATGCTCTAAATAACTCTGAAAAAAATGTTGGTAAGAATTGGAAATCAATTACTGAAAAAGATCCTGAAGCTAATAAAACTTTTCCAATAATAGATTCTGCAAATATTGACAAACTCAGATCTTCTATAAAAGATGATTTGAGTATATATATGAAAGATAATTACCCCTCATTAAAAAAGGATTTATAAATATTTATCTTTTTTTTGTTTTTTTTTTGGACTTTTCTAAGTTAAATAGATAATAGGATTATTTAAAAATTTTGAGCAACCAAAAGTTCGAGACACTTCAGTTACATGCAGGCCAAGTTCCTGATCCAACTACAAATTCTAGAGCAGTACCCATCTATCAAACTAGTTCCTATGTCTTTGATAATGCAGAGCATGGAGCAAATCTTTTTGGATTAAAAGAATTTGGAAATATTTATACTCGACTAATGAACCCCACCACAGATGTCTTCGAAAAAAGGATGGCAGCTTTGGAGGGAGGTATGGCAGCACTTGCAACATCCTCAGGTCAAGCTGCTCAATTCTTGGCAATAGTGAACTGTATGACTGCAGGGGATAATTTTGTCTCTACTTCTTTTCTATATGGTGGGACTTACAATCAATTTAAAGTACAATTTCCAAGATTAGGAATAGAAGTTAAATTTGCAGATGGCGATAGTATCGATAGTTTTAGAAATAAAATTGATGATAAAACCAAAGCAATATATGTCGAATCAATGGGAAATCCTCGATTCAACATCCCAGATTTTGAGGGACTCTCTGCTTTGGCGAAGGAAAATGGAATTCCCTTAATAGTGGATAATACCCTTGGTGCTGGCGGTGCTTTAATAAGACCAATAGATTTTGGAGCCGATGTTGTTGTGGAAAGTGCAACAAAATGGATCGGTGGTCATGGAACAAGTATCGGAGGAGTTATTGTTGATGCCGGAACCTTTGACTGGGGAAATGGTAAATTTCCACTAATGAGTGAGCCAAGCGCTGCTTATCATGGGCTCGTTCATTGGGATGCTTTTGGTTTCGGTAGTGATATCTGCAAATCTTTGGGAGTACCTGATAATAGAAACATAGCTTTTGCATTAAGAGCAAGACTTGAATGCCTCAGAGACTGGGGATCAGCTCAAAGTCCTTTTAATTCTTTCTTGCTATTGCAGGGTTTGGAAACTCTCAGTTTAAGAATAGAAAGACAAACTTCTAATGCTCTTGAATTAGCAAAATGGCTAGATTCTAATTCTAATGTAAGTAGTGTTAATTATCCTGGCCTAGAATCTGATCCATATTACTCTAGTGCCAAAAAATATACTACTGGAAGGGGAATGGGTTGCATGCTTATGTTCTCTCTCAATGGGGGTTATGAAAATGCAGTAAAGTTTATTGATTCCTTAAAATTAGCGAGTCACCTTGCTAACGTAGGGGATTCAAAAACATTAGTAATTCATCCCGCTTCAACAACTCATCAGCAATTATCTGAAGAAGAACAACTATCTGCAGGTGTTACTCCCACTATGGTGAGGGTTTCTGTAGGAATTGAGCATATTGATGATATAAAAGCAGATTTCGAACAAGCACTTTCACAAATCACATAGGAAAGGAGATTTATTGGCTTTAATAATTCCTAGTAACTATCACAAGATTAGTGATGTTGAGAAAAATCATATATCTTGGATCGAACCAGAATTGGCAAAAAGACAGGATATACGTCCTCTTAGGATTGGTATTTTAAATATCATGCCTCTAGGCAAGCAGTATGAATTTAACTTGCTACATCCACTTGGTTTATCTCCCCTTCAAATTGAGCCAGTTTGGATAAAACTTAAAACTCACTCTTATAAAACATGGGATCTTAATCATCTGAATAATCTATACATTACTTGGGAAGAAGCAAATAATCCAGAACCGTTAGACGGAATCATTATTACTGGAGCACCTATTGAACACCTAGCCTTTGAGGAGGTTAAGTATTGGGACGAATTTGTAAAAATTGTAAATGAAGCCAGAAATTCTTGTGCGAGTACTCTTGGGTTATGTTGGGCTGGCTTTGCGCTGGCTTATTTGGCAGGGGTCGATAAGAAAGTTTTTGATAGGAAATTATTTGGAGTATTCCCTTTAAAAAGTCTTGTTCCTGGACACCCTTTGATGGGTACACAAGATGATGAATTTATTTGTCCTCAAAGTAGATTTGCTGGATTACCAGATTTGGAAATGGAGAATGCCCAAAAAGAAGGGAAATTGAATTTGTTGGCTTATGGAGAAAAAGTTGGATATACAATATTTGAATCTAATGATAAAAAACAACTTATGCATTTAGGTCATCCTGAATATACGGTGCATAGAATTATTAGTGAAATTGAAAGAGACAAAGAAAAAGGAGATGTTCCTCCTCCTAAAAATTTTGATCCAAATAGTTCAAAAACCGCTTGGAGGTCTCATAGGAATTTGCTTTTTCAACAATGGCTTTGGTTCTGTTATCAACAAGTTAGTCTTAATTAATTTTTTAATGAGCGCTTTCCATACCGCCTAGTCTTTCAAATAAGTTAAGACTTTCTTTATTTAATCCTACAATTTCAACTTTAGAACCACCATTCTGGAACTTTCTAATAATTTGCTCAAGAGCAACAACGCCACTTTGATCCCAAATATGAGCTAAAGACATATCAATTACAATATTTTCTGGATGTTCATGTATATCAAATCCTTGTAAGAAATAAATTTTACTTACAAAAAATAATTGTCCCTTTACTTTGTAGGTAGTCAAATTATTTTCTTTGGCTCTTGAGACAGTTATAACTTTTGCGACTTTTCTGCTGAAAAGGATTGCAGCTAATGCAACTCCAGCAATAACTCCAAGTGCAAGATTATGAGGTTTTGTCAGCATTGTAACCGCAAAAGTCATAAGCATTACTGCAGTATCACTTTTAGGTATCTTTCTAATATTTTTTAATCCATTTATATCTGCTGTACTTATCGCGATCGTTATCATGATTGCTACTAAAGCAGCCATTGGTATTGCTCCAATCCAAGACTTCAAGAGGATAATCATAATTAGTAGAGATATACCTGAGGAGAGAGTTGATAATCTAGATTTACCACCATTTTCAGTATTCATAACAGATTGCCCAACTAAGGCACATCCTGCCATTCCACCAAAAAAGGATGCCACAATATTTGCGATTCCCTGTCCTCTTGCTTCTTTATTTTTATTAGAACTTGTATCAGTTACATCGTCTAAAATGTCTTGAGTTAAAAAGGTTTCCATTAAACCCACGAGAGATATTGCAAGTGAAGTCGGTAAAATAATTCCTAATGTTTCAAGACTAAAAGGTACTTTCCCATTTTCTATTGATCCAAAAGGAAGAGAAATACTTGGTAATCCATCAGGTAATTTACCTAAATCGCTAACTGTTGGGACATCTAGATTCAAGAATATGCTTATGAGAGTAATTACTACTATCGCAATAAGTTGAGATGGGACTACTTTTGTGATTTTTGGAAGCCCATAGATAATTATTAATCCTAGGATTACAAGAATCCAAACTACTGGGATCTGAGAGTTAACTGGATACTGACTCAAATTTTGTTCAATTAATCCTTTTGATTCTTTAATACCTATTCCTAACTGAGGTAGTTGTGCCTGAAATATTAAAAGCGCCAGTGCATTTACAAATCCACTTAATACTCCTGTTGGCACGAATCGCATTTGGTAGGCAAGTCTTAAATATCCCCAAAGAATTTGGAAAATTCCAGTTAATATTCCAGCTGAAATAAGATATGGGACTCCTAATCCAGGAGCTTGTGATTCTCCATAAGCAACAAGTCCAGTCATCAAAAGAGCTGTTGAACCTGTAGCTGAAGTGATCATCCCCCTTCTTCCTCCAACAATCGCAATTGTTATAGATAAGCAAAATGCACCAAAAAGACCAACTTTAGGATCTACACCAGCTATACCTGAAAAAGCAATTGCTTCTGGGATCATTGCAAAAGCAACAACTAAGCCTGAGAGAATATTTGACTTTGGATCATCTAACCAATTTTTAGATAAATATCTTGAGAAATTTGACATTTTAAGTTTCTTTATAATTAAGAAGTTACCTCATAAAGGAGGCAAAATACTTTGTGGGTCAAAAATATTCTTTAAAGTTTTTAATTCATTCATTCTATCTCCAAAGGCTAATGTAATTTCTTCATCATGGGAATTCAAATGATTATGCAATTGAGCTAAGTGAATATTTGGATAAAACTTTTTTAGCTTGCTCCACGATTTATAAATCCATTCTAAAGCGACTTCTTTTTCTTGAAGATCATTTTTTTTCCATGATGCATATATCCATGGTTTCCAAGTGCTTTTTCTATGAACAAAAAAGCTTGAGCCATGATTAAACTTTTTAGTTTTGCAACCTAATTGTTGAGAAGCAATGTAACAGGAATTATTAGGTTTATTATCCATTATTTCATCCAAACATTTTATGAAAATTGGAATATCATTTTTTAAATCTTCTCCAAGAAGACTAATAACCTCAGAATGGTTATTTGCATTCAGCTCATATAAATTCAATTCCTTAGGGAAGAAATTTATCTTGTTAAAGTTTTCATAAAATTGTTTTTTTAGAGTAGTGAATTTGTCTAGAAGCATTAGGCATTCTTCTGTTCTTTTATCCTCTAAATTATTTTTGAGTTCAGCAAAAATATATATGTAAATTTTTTCGGCATAAATCCATTGAAGACTTATATTTTCTGGAAATTCCTCTGATAGTTTTATTATTTCTGTAAGTTCATTTAGATTTGCAAATCCTTCAATAACTTTAATTGAATTAGATTGGATAGTCTTAAGTTCAATTTCGGTAATAATTGAAAAGAAGGGCGCTGCGCCTTTAATTGCTTCCCAAATTAATTGTTCTTCTGGATTTATTTGATTTTTTTTTAAAGAAATAAATGTGCCATTACCCAAGAAACCTTTTATTGATTCAATATTATCAATTGCTAATCCGTAGGTTCTGCTAAGCGGGCTTACTCCACCAGTAAGTATATAGCCTGCTCCAGGAAGTTTAGAAAGTCCGATTGGAAAACTTCGATTATATTTTTGTAAATGATTTAATAGATCCCCCATTATTACACCACCTCCAATTGTTACTAAATTGGTTTTTCTATCTAGATGAATTTTGCTGTGATTTTTTCTTAGATCAAGAGTTGTAAAACCATTTTTTGCACAGCTAGAAGTTGTACCCCCACTACACACGCAAAGGTGCTCGAATTTTTCGTAAGAATAGTTATCCTCATTAAATAAGGATTCATCCACGTCATAAATTAATTTCTTTAATTTTGCATCCTTTGAGTTGATATTTGGAACTTCAAGCAAGTTATTATTATTTTTCACTACATAATATTGTTCTTTACTATTATGGTATAAGTAATAATTTGAATTTGGATAATTTAGATTTGAAGTTAAATAATCAAGTCGCGATACTTATCTGTGGACATGGGAGTAGAAATAAATTAGCCATTACTGAATTTCAAGAATTAACTAATTTCATCCAAAAAAGATATCCAAACTTTTTAGTTGAATATGGTTTCTTGGAATTTGCTAAACCTTCGATTGTTGATGCTTTAGACAAGTTAAATGATCTTTCTATAAAAAAAATAATAGCAATACCTGCAATGCTTTTCGCTGCTGGCCATGTAAAAAATGATATACCTAGCCTGCTTATGAATTATTCAAGTAAAACAGGAATTGAAATAATTTATGGAAGAGAATTAGGTATTAATAATTTAATGATTAGTGCAGCTTGTGAAAGAGTAAAAGATGTATTTAAACAAAATAATAATCTCAAACCTGAAGAATCATTATTAGTTGTTGTGGGTAGAGGCTCTTCTGACCCAGATGCGAATTCCAATGTTTCAAAAATTACGAGAATGATCGTAGAGGGTATTGGTTTAGGGTGGGGGGAAACAGTTTTTTCTGGAGTAACTTTCCCCCTTGTTGAACCTGGCTTGAAAAATGTTGTGAGACTTGGTTATAAAAATATAATTGTTTTCCCTTACTTCCTTTTCTCAGGTGTCCTTGTTACAAGAATAAAAAGGCAAAGTGATTTAGTTGCGATTAATAATCCAAATATTTCATTTATACATGCAAAATATCTTTCGTCACAGTCTTATGTGGTCGACACTTTTGTAGAAAGGATTGAAGAGATTCTTAATAACGAAGGTAATAATTTTATGAATTGCTCAACTTGTAAGTATAGATCAAATTTATTTGGCTTTGAAAAAGAAGTTGGAATGGTCCAAGAAAGTCATCATGACCATGTAGAGGGCTTAGGTATCAGCTGTGATTTATGTGATCCTGAGTGTAATGGTGCTTGCGAAATACAAAATCAAATACCAACTCATAATCAAGAAAAATTAGACACAGGAGGAGGTGATTACTTAGAACATGAACATGAAGAGGCTCATCAACATGAACATAATCACCATCACCATCACCATAGTATTTATCCAAATTCAAAACATCCTTTAGGACCTGTCACGCTTCGCTTGCCTAATAAAGACTAAATCTTAAGAAAATCCGTTGAAATCAATGAATCACCTGTCTCCTTCTCGACTTAGTCTTAATAGACTCAGTACATATAAGTATTCTTAATATAAAATCGTGAAAGTATTTTGAGCTAGATTTTCCACAATTTGCAGGTTGTTTTCCACGTCCAAATCCACACTGGATTAGAAATGGCAGTATTTTTCAAAAAAAACAGGACTTCAACATTATTGTTGACTTTTTTTTAAGATCTATTCAATTTCCTTATTTGAAAAAGAAGTTTTTTAAAAACCAACATATAACATGAGTCTTATTTGATAATTTGAAAAGTTTACCAGAAGATTTTTCTTGATATTTTTAGAGAAAAATATCATTATTGTTGATGTAGAAAATAAATTTATGGATCAAATCAACCAGACAAATTTAACTGATAAGAAACTCGTAGAGTGCTCTTCAAATAAAGTCTCATTAGAAACAGAGCTTTCAGAAACTCTTTATAACACTATGAAAGATTTTGTATTAAGTAACCCGACTTGGGATCAATATAAGCTTATAAATTCAGCATTAGCTACTTTTCTCGTTCAAAACGGTTGTACAGATAATTCTGTCTCAGAAATTTATTTAAATCAATTATTTACACCCTCTAAGTCTTTTTAACATTTAAACAGGCTCTTCTACTCAAGGCCATCATTGTAAGTGTGGGGCTTTGCCAAGATGATGTGGGCCAGCATG
This sequence comes from Prochlorococcus sp. AG-459-N19, assembly GCA_003209375.1. GTDB lineage: Bacteria > Cyanobacteriota > Cyanobacteriia > PCC-6307 > Cyanobiaceae > Prochlorococcus_A. Next base: position 20,858 of record QCRF01000020.1, read on the forward strand.
CTCCATCTAGTACCAGTACATTCTTACATCTCCACAATCTGTTAAATTTATCAACTACGCTATTTTCTTCATTTAACCCCATTGGTGCTCCCCCTACCTCATGAATATAATATCCAGGAGGAGGAGGACTACCTGAAAGTGCTATCAATTTTTTTGTAAATAAACTCCCTAATGGAATATTCATTAGTTCATCAATATTTTTTATTTTCCCATTTGCAGCTTTGACTGATTTTTGTATTGTTTTTTCCATATGTTTTGCCATATTTAACTCATTCTCGCTCCATTCGAATTCAATGTAGGGAATTGGTATTCCCCATTCATCTGTTTTTCTTGAGAGAGATACTGAGTTTTTCTCTCTTGGAAGGACTTCACCATGGGCGATAAGAAAGCCAATGGATTTGTTTGCGTCTTTTTGTAAAAATTTAGGTATCCCTAATCTATCAATTGCCCCCCAGATTCCATAACCTCTATGGAAATTTATGTCGTCAATTTCTGGTAAATTTGAACCAAAAGGAATAAAGAAGCTGCCTGCTCCAGAAAGATCGGGAGGATTATCTAGTGAATTATCTGAGTTTTTTGCTTTTGGGACTGAAAAAAATTTACAGATAGATATGTGATCCATTAGGTATTTACCTAATTTCCCAGAATTATCTTTAAACCCTGAGGAAT
>QCRF01000021.1 GCA_003209375.1 Prochlorococcus sp. AG-459-N19
TTTGATCTTCATCTTTACTTAAAAGGAATTTTAATAGTTTTTTGAATAATAAGATTGCTTTTTCAATTCTTTTTGGACCTAAAATTAAAAGCAAAATTATTAAAAATATGAATATTTCAGGTGAATTTAAACCTAATAGTTTCATAAGTTTTCATATTCTATTTATATTTTAGTACATGCTAAAAATTTAATCTAATTATTCTCAAAAGTTGGTAAATATAGTTCCCTATTTGATGCAATTAAACCTTCTTCTTTAAAAAAAATCTCTAGGTCTTTTAGATCATTTATATCTACATATTCACCACAATTATCTAATATATTATTATGTGTGAAATTCCATAAATTATCCAAATATTCGTCATCGTCTGGGAATGCTACAAATTTTAAATATGTATTATTCAAAGCATATTCACTTGCAAAATCAGAATCTAATCCTTCCCTCTTAGCATCACAAAAAACTTTAGCAAATCTTTTGCCGACAGAAGTTTGAGCACTCGATAAATCTAAATTACCTTGTATAGCTTTTACATTTAATGGAGCAATAAAAATAATTATTGGAAGAAAAATAGATACTAATATAAACAAGAAAAAATTTCCTTTTTTAAATTTTAACTCAATATAAACTAGCAAAAAAAGATATCAATTAGGCCTATTTAAGTAAAAGCACTTATTATAAATTAAGAATTAAATAGAAAACATAACATAGGCTCCATTTCTGAATTTATAATCAAGAAAGATTAAATAAATTAAAAAATAAATGTCTTCAAATATAAAGCTAAAAGGAAGGGGAGTTAACAGGATAATTACGAGTAAGGTCATTCTATCGCCATTAGCTGGAGTTACAGATAACATTTTTAGGCGACTTGTGCGCAAATGGGCTCCAAACTCTTTACTTTTTACAGAAATGATAAATGCCACAAGTCTTAAAAAAGGATTTGGAATACAAAAAATCGATCAAATAGATTTAGAAGAAGGTCCAATTGGAGTACAAATTTTTGATAATAGGCCATATGCTGTTTCTGAAGCCGCGAAACAAGCTGAGGACTCTGGAGCTTTCTTAATTGATATAAATATGGGATGTCCAGTAAAAAAAATTGCAAAGAAAGGTGGAGGCAGTGCCTTAATTAAAGACCGTAAACTTGCTATAGAATTAGTCAAAAATGTTGTAAAAGCTGTTAGGGTACCTGTAACAGTAAAAACACGTCTCGGATGGGACAATAAAGAAGAAAATATAGAGGATTTCTTATTTAAACTTCAAGATGCGGGAGCTACAATGATCACACTTCATGGAAGAACTAGAAAACAGGGGTTTTCTGGCAAGTCAGATTGGGAAATGATCGGAAGACTAAAAAAATTGTTGGAAATTCCAGTAATTGCTAATGGAGATATCAGAAATCCAAATGACGCTCTTAATTGTTTAAAAGAAACAAATGCTGATGGTGTAATGATTGGACGAGGTATTTTAGGATCCCCATGGAAAATAGGAGAAATAGATTATGCCATTAGAAAAAATAAAAATTTTAAAGAACCAAAAACAGTAGAAAAACTATATTTAATTATTGAGCATCTTGATGAATTAATAAAAGAAAAAGGAGATCACGGCTTGCTAATTGCAAGGAAACATATCGCATGGACATGTAAAGACTTTAAAGGAGCGTCAAATTTGAGAAACAACTTGGTTAGAGCAGTTGATAAAAATGAAGTTAAAAATTTAATAAATAAAATGATTAAAACTTTGAATAATGAAAAAGATATATAATTTAAAACAAGTTTATTCTTTAAATGAAAATTATTAGTAAAGAGACAAGTAAAAGAGTTTGTGATCATATGAACAATGATCACATTGATTCAGTACACAAATATCTTATTCATTATGGAAAGATATCAAGATTTGAGAATGCTTATATGGAAGAAATTAATAACAGTTATATAAAAATCAATTACGATGGTCAGTCTGCAATTATCAATTTTAAAAATGAAATATCTGAAGAAGAAATTCATTCAACTTTAGTATCAATGATTAAAGAGATTAAATAATAAAAAAATTTATACAAAAAATCTAATTTTTACTTTCATAGTAATCAGTTATCTTTTTACATTCTTCAAATGAAAGCATGCTTAATCTAGATGTGGCTTTTATTTTTAGAATTGCACAAATAGCTAATAAGTCAGAGCTATTAACATTAAGTGCTTCAGAAAGCTCTAGGACCCTAAGACCTTTCATTAGGATTAAAAAAATCTTTTTTTACATTATTAAGAAATTTGAAATCAATGGGCCGCATTTTTTCCTAAACCTGCAACAAATGGAAATGTTTGTTCATCACCAAATATATCTTCTGCCGAAGAATTAGAAATTTTAATTTTTTTGTTATTTTCAGGCTTAATTTCCTCAATTTCATTAGAAATATTATCTTCAATGTTATTACCCATTTCTTTTGCTAATGAATTATTCGTATTAGAAAATATTGAAAAAACTAATACACATAAAAACAAAATAATCCTTGTCATAAAAAAAATTTATCTAATACTATTTTCATATAGCAATTAAGATATTTAGAAAAACTAGATTTTTTTAAAACAAATTTAAATAAATCAAAATATAAAATAATCATCTTCCCAACTTATTTCTATTTTTTAATCTAATTAAAAAATAAAGACCTAGTAATAAAAGAATTGCCAAGGAGTACTTATTAAGAAAAACATAAACTATATAGACGAGAAATGGGAATAAGCACGCCCTCTTGAAATTTAATTTCTGTTCTTTTGACAAATTTTTCCAATTTAAATATTCTTCCCATTGGAAAATCTTCTTCATTTTTCTATTTCTATTATTATGATTAAACATAAAATTTATAAATATAGTTTTGGTGATTCTTATATTAATAAATAATAATAATAATCTAGAATATCAAAATAGTTTTTTTTCATTGAATAAAAATATAAAAAAAAAAAAAATGAACTCAAAACCAGTTTGGGAAATAGAAAAAATTGTTTTACCTCAACATGCAGACCATGCAGGAGTAATGTGGCACGGCACTTATTTTAATTGGCTTGAAGAAAGCAGAATAAATGCACTTTCAGAAGTAGGCATAAGTTATTTCGAACTAACTAAAAATGGCATAGATTTACCTTTAATCAATACTTCAATAAAATATAAATCTCCTTTATTCCTTGGTGAAAAAATAATAATCGAGAGTGAATTCAACATTGATAAAAGTCCTAGGATTAATGTAATTTCAAAATTTCTTAACAAGAAAAATGAAATCTTAACGACTGCTGAAGTCAATTTAGTCTTAATAAATAAACTGAATTTTTCTATAATAAGAAAAAGGCCAGATTTCCTATCGGAAGCCTTTAGTAAGTTAAACGGTTGAAATAATAATCAGCCATTTGAATGAGTTATTAATTATGAATATATTTCAAGTTATTGATTCTTATCAATATGAAATGGAATCAAGATATCAAGAAAAATCAATGCTTACAAATCTTTTTACAGAGCACAAATTTATAGGTTGGTTAGGGTTGTTCATAGTATTTTTTTCTATCTTTGCAATTTTTGTTTTTCAATTTCTTGAGTGGGAAAGTAATGACAATAATAAAAGTTAAGAAGATTTAATGCTTATAATTCAACTGAATGACTTAAAAAATGGCTATCTACTTAAAAATAACTAACCCTACAGAGGTTGTAAAAAAAAAGACCTCAAAATGGCTTACAGATATTACACCTGAAAGAATTGATAGAAAATTGGTCGAGGATGAAGTCATAAAAGGCATTATCGAGCAATTAACATTAGAAGGGATAAAAGGAGAAATATCAGCAATTAATGGCTTTGAAGTAAATGATTCTTCAGTAATAACAAAAAATAATTTTGTTATTAGAAAAACAAAAACTTTTTAGATCAAAATTAAAATCTTAGATGAAAATTTTTTTTATTTTAATTATTTTTATCATTTTTTTAATTTTTATAATTGCAAGAGATTATCAAATTAAAAAGAAAAAGTTTAAACTAAATAATGCCTTAAATTCCAATTTCTTTATACAAACAATTAATAATTTAATAGAAGAAAACAAATATAATTTGTTAGAGGAGAGGATCAGATTAAGGGAAATAGATGCCTACGGTAACGAGGATTATAAAAAATGGATTGGCAATCCGCCTCTTGATGAAAAAGTTATTGAGAAAAATATATTAAATGGATCAAAGCGATTTAAAGATGGTATACCATACTTCTGGGAAAAAGTAATTTTAAAAAAATTTGGCAGTATGGAATTATTTTTCGAAAAGTGGAGATCATATTGTATTGAAAATCCTACTATTGATGATGAGATAATTGGATCTATTAGAAAGCTCGAGACTGAGGATTGGTTTGTATTTATTGCAAGTCAAATAGAGAAATCATGCTTAAACCTAATAGAAAAAAACTACTCAAATAAAAACAAGGAAAACTACAAAAAAGGTATTAGATTTGAAAATCATTGTATGGAAATTCTCAAACAAAATGGCTGGGAAGTAAAAGAAACGCCTAATACAGGAGATCAAGGGGTTGACTTAATTGCGTCAATAAATGATTTGAGAATATGTATACAATGCAAAGATCATGAAAAAGCCATTGGGAATAAAGCAGTTCAGGAGATTTCAGCTGGTAAATTATTTTGGAAAGGCACACATGCAATAATAGTCTCAAAATCTGGCTTTACAAAGTCTGCTCATCAATTAGCAAAATCAAATAAAGTGATCCTAATCAATGAATATCAATTAAAAAATTTAGAAAAGTTTATTGTTTAAATAGTTTATATCAATTGTGTTAAGCCTTCTTTATAAAGCAAAAGTGTTGTAAAAATTCCTGAGGCCCACATTAAACCTCTAGCTGTTGGAATATTAAATACATATGCACCAATATATAAAAAACGAAAAATAGGGTGAATCAATGCTGCAATTATTGCAATATTAGAGTTAGTTAAACTAATCAAACAAAGAAGACATGCGGGTGCATGTAGGGAAATACTTTCCCAACAATTTTGATGACACCAAACTGCTCTTTTTCCAAAAGAAGGTAATTCATCGAATAAAGCCCTTGGAGCAGACATATTTTCAACAGAATATCCCGCTTTAACTCTCCCTATGGTTAATGGAATAATAGATAATAAAACAACACCAACTGACAGACAAAGGCTCCAGACAAAAGCTACTTGCATAAGATTTAAATAATATTATTAGCTTAATAATTGAAGCTAGTTATCGTGATAAATGAAAAATCATTACCATAGATAAAACTTTGCAAAAAATGCTGTAATTTACAAAAAAAATCATTTATGGATATTTCAAAGATATTTTTAATTTTTGGCATAAGTTTACTAATATATTTTGCTTTTCTGTTTTTAGGATTTTTTCTTAAGAATAAAAATCTCAAGGCACAGAATCTAAAAAAAGAATAATAGATTATTAATGCCACGAAAATTTACCATTTTCTCAATATTTTTATATCTTTTTGAATATATTTAATGGAAATAAAATTTTATCCAAATAATAATAAGGGATATTTGAAATTAAATAAAACAGTTGCTGGTATATGAAAAAATTTTATAAATTTCTTAAAAGTTTTCTATTTATATCACTATGGCTTATTTTATCCTCATTTTTAACCCAATATTGGAATACCTTTCATTGGGAATATGTTTACTTAAACCTAAGAATTATATTTGATAAAGAATTTTGGTTTGTTGTAGAAAAAATTCTTTTAGGATTTGATATTGGTTACTGGTTAGAAGAAGCACTCAAATTCTTAAGTTATGAAATACCTAAAGAATCATTTAAATATTTACCAATTTTTTTCGTATTAAAGTCTATTTGGATAAAGAATTAATTTCTATTTTTAATAAATTCCTTGAAATTTTTGAATAAAGTCGGTGAATTTATTTTTCTTAAAACAAATAAAGTTCCTTTATCACCTCTACAGATTCTAAGCTTATTGCTTAAATAAGTTATCTCTAACCACCCTAATTGTTCATTATTTATTTCTTTCATAGCCTTTATATTTTTTTTTCCAAATTTAGGACCAATAACACCAGCATGTGTAAATTTGACCCCAATTTTTTTTTCGTTTATGTAATTAAGTCTTATTAAAATACCAGTACCAATAATTGATTTTATTCCTCTAGGTTTAAGTAAATTAAGACCATTTAAATTTAAGGGATCAAGAATTTGAAGGTTATCAATAAAAGGAGAATATTTTAAAAAAGGACTATTAGAACTACTCCACCTAAGCTCCCAAACACCCTGCAAATCATTTCTATTTTTGCTAAAGGAAAAATTATGATCAATTTCAAGTTGTTCAGCAATATTACGGATACGCTCTGAATTTGGAGATTTAAGAAGTAAATTTAAAAAATCTTTTTCGGTTTCCATTTAATAAACGCTGGAGTACATAGCTAAGGATAAATACTTACCTCCATGTGCTATATTCTACCCAGAATATGTTGATTTGATGACAAAGAGCTATTGGCTTAAGAAAATTTCAATTTCAAATGCTGATTTATTTCTAGAGTATATAAGGACAGTATTGCCTTGGATTAAATCTGTGGGAGGAGTAATAGTAAAAAGAGATTTAATACAAGAATCAACCTCAAATGAATGGGATGGAGGGCAGCTTGGATTAGTAATTGCATTCGAATCAAAATTTGCTGCTAAAAAAGCATTTTATTCTGAAGTATTTCAAAAATATCTGCAGTCCAGAGATTTAATGGAACTAGTTACTATAAGTACTCTTTAAAAAAATTAACCAATATCGACCTCACACAAACAACTTATAAGTATTTATTACTATTAAATTATTTATGTAATATTTATAACTTCACTAGCATTAGCATATTTTGCAAAATTTAATTGTAAAAGTAATCCGTTAATCAAATGAACTATTCAACAGAAAAAGATGATTATTTGATGACAACTCCATATACAAAGAAAATTCAGCAAAAATTTGAAAAGGTTAAATCTTTTTTAGAGCAAAATGGATTTAATCCTTCATCAGAGAGCTTAATGCAAGATATAGTTAGCTCGGAAGAATATATTGCTAAAAATGGCTTATAAAATATCAGGATATATTCAGAGTCCTTAAATAATAAAAACCGCCTATTAGAAAAGGTAATAATATTCCAATAAATAAAAATATGGATTTCTTTGATTCTCCTTCTGAAATAGGGTTAATTTCTGGTTCAATTGCAAAACCATTTTGTCTACCACCGCTTTCGGTTGTATAACCTTTTTTATTCATAAGAAAAATAATCTAAGCAGATTATCTCATGTAAAAACTTATTTAAAAAAATTTTTTACATTTAGAATTAAACTAATTTTAAGATCTAATAGTTGATTTCAATCTGAGATTTTAATTTTGCAGCTTTTTTTAAAAGACCAACAACTTCCTTACGGCCAGTAGCAAATTCAGCCCTATTAAGTAAATCGCTATATTTTTTTGTGATTTCTCTATAATTCATTTTGAATGTTATCTACTATAAATTATAAAGTTACTAAAAAAAGTTTTTGTATAAAAGATATCAAAAAAGAGTTTAAGTACCTCTACCTATTTAAACCAACCTTTTTTCTTTGGTTTAATCTCTTCTTTTATAACTTCTTTTTTTCTCCCAAATAATCCCTTTTTTTGGACTGTTAAATTCTCTTCAACAGGTTTAGATTTTCTGTTAAATAAGCCTTTTTTAGGTTCTTTTTTAATTGATTCTTTTTTATCGGAAATCTTTGTTTTTTTAGGATTTGATTTTGAATTTTTGGGTTTGCTATCTGCAAATAAAGTTTGATATACAAAAAAACCAAAAACAGCAAAGAAGCCTAATGCCTGTACTAGAGCAGTTCCAAGATTATCAAACATTTAGGCCTCAACTTTGTATAGTGATTCTTTTTCTTTCGCTTCTATACATTTTTTATCATCAGACAAGCATTCAATTTCTGCTATCTTCTCAGTATGAGCACTGCAGCCACCTGCATTTGCATTAGATATTGAAAACAAAGTTAGTACCCCTAAAATTAAGGCGCATGAGGTGTTAATCGGTTTCATGAGTTTTATTTTTATTATGGAAAAATAATTTCGCAATTGCGAAGATAGTCTTCTCTTCTGCTAAAAGTATCCCCTTTTTATATATCTATTTGTAGTAATTAACTAAATCGATAATTAATATTGCTAGTAATGAAAAACCTAAAATGAAAGGTAAATAAGGATATTTATTTAAAATTTTGTTTAGTTGATTTTTCGATGTTTGTTTTTCCATTTTCTTTTCTCTAGGTGGTAAGCCTAATTCTTCCCTTCTCTTAGCTTCTCCCATAATTTTTAAACTATTTATGACTATTCTATATACCTAGTAGTAGTAGTGTATTGTTCTAGATTTAAATTATTATCGGTTAATTTAATTTAAATTTTGGATATATTAAAAATATATAAAAAAAATTAAATGATAGAAGTAGTTTGGTCAGTAAATATAATGATTGCAATTCTTATTATTGGCGTTGCCTGGGTTCTTTATTACATATTTACTTATGATCAAAAATTTACTTCCTAGATAAATGTCATATAAAGATCTAAGTAATTTTCTAAAAAAAATAGAGCAACTTAATCAAATTGCTGAGCTAATAAAAAATAATCCTAGTAAAAAGTTATCCCTTTCAAAATGCAAGAATCATGATGAAGTAATTAAATTAACCACTGAATGGGGTTTTGATATTGGTAAAAGGTGGGGAGAATATTAATTGATTTTATTACCAGAATTATTAAAATTGCCATCAACATCAAATTAAATTCCTAAGATTAATTAGTATTTCTTGTATTGGAGTTATGAAAGAAATTGGAGAGATAAAGTCAAATATATATAAAATAGCTGCTGTTACAGATAGAGGGCAAAGATTAAATAAATTAATTTCTCCTATGTATGAGGAAAAAGCTAATGAAATGGATAAATTGATTGATGCTCTTAAAGACTTTAGTTTTGAAATATCAGAAAAATTATTGTCTGGAGAGTGGGAATTGATTTTTTCTAATGTTGAATTATTTCGAAGTTCTCCTTTCTTCCTTGCTGTTGAAAAAGCATTAAATGATGAATTTAAAAGTAATCTTTTTTTTAAATTACATCAATTGCAAGTAGGATCCTTTGGCATATCAACTATTGGGAGAATTGCTCAAAAGATTGATTTTGAAAAAAAAGAATTTATATCTACTTTTGACACTACGATATTTGGGCTTACAACTATTCCTATCTTAGGTTGGTTTAAACTATTGCCTACTTTTGGTGGAAGAGTAATAACTCTAGCAAGTGATTTAGTTTTAAGAAATAATTTACTTGATATGAACTTACAAAAGACAAAAGTTTCCAAAGTTGATGGACTTAATAAGATTCCATTATTTAGTGAATTACTTATGGATAGATGGTATCCAGTTAAAGAGGTATGGAATAAGTTACCTTGGAATAAAGAATCGCCAAATTGCCAGGTTTCAATTGTATATTTAGACGATGAAATGAGAATTATGCAGGATATGTATGGGTCTATCTTTATTTATATAAGGCCTTCAATTTCCTTGTTGAATTCAAATTCAATCTCTAACGATTAATTAAAACACTGAAAATACTACCAGCAGTTAAATTCAAGATAATAATCCAGATCCTTTCAAATAAAATTTAAATATAAGAATCACTAAAAGGTTTACTATTGCTAAGGCTACTAAACCATTTCTGTTTTTTACATCTAATTTCTTGACTAAATTAGAAAGATAAACTACTGGATTTTCTGGTTCTTTATTATCCAAATTTTATTTAAAAATTAATTTGACAAGAAAATATCACAGTTTCATTTGAAGAATCAAAATTGTAAAGATGAATATCCAAAAAGAAATAAATAATTTTTAACCCATAATTCCTGCATTTCTTAAAAACGCTTTACCCATATTGCCTATTACAAAAAATAGAGACAGATTAATTAAAAGGACTATTAATAATGCCAACATTTTATAGTTTGGATTAGTTGAAATGCCATCAAATCCATTATTAAGAAATCTTTTAAAAAGTGATTTGTCAATTTTTAGTTTTTGTTGCTCAGAATCAAGTTTTACTTTTTCTTCTGAAGAATCTTGATTACTTGCTTTCTCTAGAAATTCTGTAAATGCTTTAATATTTTCTTCTTTTTTATTCCCCTCATTAAGATCTTTATTGTCTTCATCCAAATTGGGAGACGATTCGATTGAATTATTTTCCTCAGGATTAAGTTTTGAATCTTCCAAATTAATAGTAAATGCTAGAAGTATATTACACCATAAAAAAAACCCACTCGATCAATTGAAGAGAGGGTAAGCTAAGGTTAAAGTTCTTACATATATAGTAATTTATTTTAATTAAATTTGCGGTTGTAGCATAATGAAGTTTTAAATTAAATTATATTCAAGGTGATATTTTCTTACATATGTTAGATGCAAATACTAAAAAAGCATGTAAAGATGATCCCTCAATAAGAGATATTAAAATTAGAAATATAGAACATGCTATTGAACAAGCAGAATTGATGATAAAAGAATCAAAAATGAGCCAAGAAGAATTAATCTTTTTAAAAAGAAAAATATCGGACTCAAGACAAGATTTAGAGATACTTTATTTAATGAAAATTCAATGAATATAAATTTGTTAATCTTTAAAAGGATTAAGTTTGTACAAAGAAAATTAATTTGTATATTTGAAGACTTATAAAGTTTAAAGGTAATGTAATTATTTGTATAAAGGTTCTAGTTATGTCTAAAAATAATCTATATATACCTTTAAAGGTTGTTCCATACATCTTCATTTCAATTACTGCCATAGCAATAACAGCGGCTACATATGTAATTACTTAGTTCTATAAACTATGTAAAGTTTTTAGATATTAAGTAAATTAAAATATTTGTAATAACTAATTGTATGAATAAATTCAAAATAGCAATTTTCACAATATCAATAATCATATTTTCCCTAATTGGGATTAAAAAATTAATTTATATAAATCAAGTTAAAGATATAAAAAATAAAGAAGAATCATTCTTAAATGAATCTATACGTGTTTTAAATGAATGTTTCGATCTAGAAAATAAAAATAAAAGAACTCTTAATAAATCAATTGAATTAATTGAGTATTGCTTAGAGGAATATGGATATAAAAACTGATTTCAAAACTTGAATGATGAATTTCCTTAATACTCCACTAATATGCAAATAAAAAATTTCTAATCAATAATCTTGTTATGTTCCATAATTTTTTACTAATAATATTTTCCTAATTTAATTTTTTAAAATGACTAAAGTTAAATGTTCTTATTTAGGGAATTTAAACTGTGAGGCTATTCATCTACAATCTGGAAGTCTTATTAGAACTGATGCACCTTTAGATCACTGCGGTAAAGGTGAAAGTTTTTCTCCAACTGATTTATTAGCAACATCTCTAGGTACTTGCCTGCTAACCATTATGGCAATCAAAGCTAAATCGAAAGGATTTGATTTGAAAGGTATATATTTAAATATTGAAAAAGTAATGACACAAAATAGCGAGAGGAAGATAAAAAAACTAATAATAGATATTTTTATACCAAAGAACACTTCTAATGAAACTATTGATTTTTTGAAAAAAGCTTCCAAAGAATGTCCAGTTACAAGAAATTTATCTCAAGAAATAGATATTAAAATTAGTTGGCATAATGATAAATCTCAAACATAGTAATTACATAAAAATTAATGAAATACTTTATTGGAATAGTCCTTCTTTTATTTGGAATATACATAATGACAGACTTGGCATTAAAGACTAGGTACACAAGAAAAAGACTTTCAAAAGGAAAAAAATAAATCCTATAAATTTTAATATTGCAGATTAAGGAAATAGATTTATTTTTGTACTGAGAATTAAGGCATATTTTAGTTTTATTTTTTTACTATTTTTTGGTCAATCAAACTAATCAAAGGGATCATGAAATTTACATTTATTCCAACAGTGCACCAAGTATAAATAATAAGAAAAAATATTTTTATAAATAAATTAGTGGGTAAGGTGAAAAATATTTTGAAAAACCCTCCAATGAATAATACCAATATTCCAATTTGCAAAAGACCTTTGATTATCCATTTAACTCCATTTTTTTTAATATTTATATAAAACCAGAAAAAAACAAAACTAGATAACAATAAATATATAAAATTTATGATCATCTTTTCAGAGAAAATCTAATAAATTTGCCATTATCAAGGCATGATGACAATTATCACTTTTTTATCTGCTAATTTTTTTTTAAAATTGAAAAGTTATACAAAAAACAATAAAAATAAATTATTTTTTTACTTTTTGTCTTAAAACATTTTAGATTTTAGTAAATCAACTCTTTTTTGATTCACTCCCAAATCACTTTCTCCAACTCTTGATTCTGATCTTATTGATAAGATGTTTGATTCAGGTAGAAAGGATACTTCTAAGTCGTCTACATACTTCATCCATTTACTGGTTGACTCAGCATGAAGATAATCGCCATCTATTTCTACAATTTCAGTTCTTGGAGTGTTTTCGATAAATGTTTTAATCTCTTCAAAAGGTTTCTCAATATTATTAACCTTCCACTCTTCTCGTACACAATGAGCGATCTCTACACAAGGTTTTAGTTCTACATGTGAGGCAAATGATGAAGAAGGGAATAAAAAGCTTGAACAAATTAAAATTGCTAAAAAAAGTATTTTCATTAACAGAAGTATTTAACGAACAATAATCTAACGAATTAAATTACTAATTTGTAATGACGTATCTAATTATTTTGGAAGAAAGCATATATGTTTTTATATTCAGAATTTAATATGTATTGCTAAAAAATCCAAAAAAAAAGACCCCTCATAGAGAGATCTTTTTAAAAATTGAGTTAAATCAAGTGTTTCCTTGTTTCCACTGAAATAAATCAATTCCTCCTACACACATACTTAATATCACACCTAATTTCAAAATATGTAATGCTTAATAGACCTCTATCTTAACTGTCACATCGCAAAAAATACAAAAAGCACTCAAACATTGCGGTCGAGTACTTTTAAAGTTATCAGAAAAAAGTGTGTGAGGAGTTTCTGATTTATTTAATTTACTCCGTAGATAATTTAAAAGGCTACAGTATAAATTACTAATTATTTAAATCTTTCAGAAAAATTGGGCTTTGATGAAAAAATAATCAAAAACATAAAAAAAATCATGAAAAGCATTTACAAAAAAATCATTTTTATTATTTCGGCAATAGCTCTTTTTTCAGTATTAGTGGGTGTTGTCAAATACTCGCTTACTTATATAGAAAATAATCCCGAGAAATACTTACCTACACAATAGTAAGACAAAAATTAAGTATAAATTCACTTCAAAAAATCTATAAAGTGTTTTAAATATGTTCTACATAGACAGCTTGATTCATGAAAATCAAAAATACTTCAGTTCTAAATCAGAATAATATTCATTTAAGTCAACTCAAAAATAAGCATAAATATCAAATACTTGAGAATTACTGGAAGAAAAGAAAGAAAGAATGCGAAAAAAATCTTTCAAAATTTTGCTAACGGATAATTATGAATTTTATTTTTTCTTTTTTATTAGCATCTGTGATGTGGGTTCAAGTTCCACAGTGGGAAGCTGACTGGTCAAAATGTGCTGTAGATGTTCCTGATTCATCATGTCACTGGTACGTAGCTGCTCCTGATAATACGTTTGGGGAAGGATTTAATTGGGAAAACGCTCCTTGGTTTGATGCTAATGGATTACAGGATGTAGCTAAAATTGAGAAAGAATCTGTAGTAGAAAAACTTCAAAATAACTAAAGTTTCTATTCCATCAATTAACTTTTAAAAGTATTTAAATCTGGCTGCTTAGTGGTTAACTTTTGATTAATTAAGAAATTTTTATGCGTTTCAAAGTAAGTCTCAAAAAGAATGGAAAGGAGTTTGATGAAGTTGTTATAGCTAATAATAAAAAAGAGGCTATAGAAGTAGCTTTAAAAAACAATCCAGAAGCTCAAGCATTAAACTCTGATTGGACATTTAAGATTTAATTATTTGCGAAGTTTAGGAATCAAAAGAGATGCGACACATATAACACTAATTGCAGGCCCAGGCGACAAATTAAAGACTATAGAGAGAATAAAGCCCAGAAGTGAGATAGATAATCCAAAAAATGAAGACCTCATCATTGCAATTCTTAAACTATGAGCCTTATTCAGCCCTAACAGAGTTGGGGTAGAAAGAAGAGCAATAACAAGAATTACTCCGACTGCTGACATTGAACTAACAATTACTAATGCCGTTGTAAAACTCAAAGCAAGATTTAATAAAGAAACGTTTATACCGCTCGCGGATGCACCTTCTGGATCCAATCCAACATAAACTACCTTTTCATATCCAAAAGTCATTAAAAATATAAATACTAAAAAAGCAATTATTGTTCTAAGTAAATCTCCAAAATTTGCTGTCAATAAATCGCCAAACAATACTGCCTCCAAATCAATCCTTATTCCGAGTAAAGGGATTATAAGGACCCCAAACCCAAGCATTCCAGCGAGAATAGTATTCATGACTGCTTCATAATTTTCACTTTTTCTATTGGTTAAACTTTCCGCAATTACCGAGCCTAAAAGACCACTTATAACACCACCAATTGAAGGGTGAATTCCAAGCGCTAATGCGAGAGCAAGTCCAGGCAACACGCAATGAGAGATTAAATTAACTTGTAATAATCTCTTATGGGTGATTAATACAGTTCCCATCGCTGGGCATAAGATCCCAGAAAATATAGTTATTATTAATGGAACCAACCACCAGTTGCTATTAATAAAAGACATTATTCGAAAGATTCGGTATGATCAAAAATACGAAGCAAAAAAAGATTTTGGAAACAATGGTAACTAAGTCTGACATTACCAAAAGACAAAAACAACTTCTTGAAGAACTTAATAAATGCGAGGATGAATTGAGCGGTCAAGAATTGCATAGGCAGTTGATCACAAAAGGCAAATCTATGGGGTTGACCACTGTATATAGAAATCTGCAAATCTTGATAAAGCATGGATTAATTCGTTCTAGACATCTCCCAACAGGAGAGGTTCTTTACACTCCCGTAGACAGAGATATTCATCATTTGACCTGCGTTCAATGCGGAGAAACGTCGAAAATGGAAGGTTGTCCTGTTAAAGATATTCATGCCCCTAAAAAAAATCCAAGAAAGTTTCAACTTTTGTTTCATACACTCGAATATTTCGGCCTTTGCCAAAACTGTTATCAAGCTCAAAATTAATAAGGAACATTTTCTAATCACAGAAATTATTTTCCTTTATAGAGCTTATGTTTATCGCATCTAATTTATCTTTTATTTGATCAGGACTACCAACTGCTAAAACACTTTTATCAAGAACGATTACTTGATCGTAGTTATTTAGAGACTCGCCCCAATCATGGCTACTTACTAGCAAAGAAAGTCCCGCATCTGCGAGTTGACGAACAATTTTCAGGAAGTCCTCTTTTGCGGGGGGATCCAATGCCGCACAAGGTTCATCCAGAAGAAATATTTTTGCAGGGGACATAAGAGTTTTTGCTAATAGAGCTCTTTGTTGCTGTCCTCCTGAAAGAGAATCGAGTCTTCTATTAGCCAAATTAGCAATTCCTACTCTTTGCATTGTCGCTTCTAGTTCACAACATTTATTAATCCAAGAATTAGGATATTCTAGAAGAGCCTTGATTTGAAAGGGGTTATTACTTCTTGATTTTGAATACTTTATTTGACCAAGAGATACCAATTTTTCAACTGTAATGGGAAACTTCCAATTCATAGAACTTCTTTGAGGCATAAGTGCCACTAGAGCCCTAGATCTATATAAATTTTCACCGTCTATTTTTATTTCGCCTTTATCTGGAGTATTTTGTCCTTGCAATATCCTCAAAAGAGTGGATTTACCGGCACCATTTGGGCCTACTAGCGCTGTTAGAGTTCCAGGTTTAATCTCAACCGATACCTTATTTAAAGCTGGCTTACTTTTTTCTGTGTATGCAAATGTTAAATTTTCAGCGACTAAAGTAGCCATTAATTAATATTCATGAAAAAAGTCACTTTACAAGCTTACCAATAATACAAGATGCGTATTAATTTCATAACATTTGATACCTTTTCTTGTCAGGTGTAATGAAAATGATTATCATTTTTAAGTATTTAATAATTTTTTATGTCAATTTTTAAAAGACTTTTATCAAATA
This sequence comes from Prochlorococcus sp. AG-459-N19, assembly GCA_003209375.1. GTDB lineage: Bacteria > Cyanobacteriota > Cyanobacteriia > PCC-6307 > Cyanobiaceae > Prochlorococcus_A. The sequence goes on from QCRF01000021.1 coordinate 16,271, forward strand.
AAACATGTTCAAGTAAGTCAATTATTAAAAATTCCGTAATCGCTGGAACGATTATATTTTCTGGTTTTGGGCAGGATGTAATGGCTAAAGGGAAATCATACGTAGCAGTAGAACCACTAGTTTGTGATTTAGTTAAATCAATTGCGTTACCATCTGACGAAGTTACATGCTTAGTAGATAGAAAACAGGATGTTCATGACTTAAAGATCAATCCAAGACAAGCTCAACTACTAAATAGCGCAGACAAAGTATTCACTCTTGGCAAAGAAATGACTCCAAGTATGAGAAATTGGGAAAGTAAAAAGAATACTGTTGTTGTAGGTGTTAGTGCAATAGACGTAGATGATCATTCTGATCATGAAGGTCACGATGACCACTCAGACCATGGCGGACATGACGATCATGCTGAACATTCAGCTAAGATAGATGATCATTCTGATCATGGAGGTCATGATGATCATGCTGAGGGTGCTTTCGAATGGGCAGGTAAATTCCAGCTTTCTAAGGGTTCATACAAATGGTCATTTGAAAAAGTCGATGGCGAATATGCAGATCCTGCAATGAAGATGGTGATTCTCAAATCAAATGACATAGAAGGGTCTGAAGATTTAGCCAAAGAATTATTAGGATCTAAAGACTCAATAAGCAGAAAAAATGATGGAACTTTGATAGCAAGTAATAAAGCTTTTGTTCTTAACTTTGATCAAAGAAAAGAAAATACTGTTTTTAACGTGGATATCAAAGAAGATGGTGAATATATATTTTTTACTGAACACATGCCTTTTGAGTTTGAAGCAACTCAACACTTTTTTAAAGACGTTTCAAATAGTGATGTAGAACCAATAGCACAAGTTCCAGACGAAGGAGAGGGGCATCATCATCATGACCATGGAGGTCTAGATCCACATATATGGCATGATCCACATAACATCATAAAAATGGGAGATCTTATAAGCAAAAGTTTAAAGAAAGAAATTTCAGTTTTTAATAGAGGTGACAGAAAACTAATTAATGAAAGATTCGAAAAAGCTGATTCTCTCTTAGAAGGCTTAGATAGTTGGATCGTCGAACAAGTAAGCTCTATTCCTGATGAAAACAGAGTAATTGTCTCTAAACACAAAGCAATGGAATACTACGGGGATGCATTTGGTTTTGAAACTATTAGTTTACTTGACTTTCTTGGAGACTCCTCAAGCTTAAGGCCAGAGAACATAAGTTCTACTTTAAAAATGTTAGATGAAGAGAAAGTTCAGGCAATATTTCCTGAACAAATTCCAGCATCTAAGTTGCTAAGGAACTTAAGTAGACAAAGTTCAGTTCCTTTAGCTTCTAATCAAATATTCGTTGATGGATTGATGATGGATGGTAATACGGTTTCAGTAGCCGTACACAACACTTGTACAATTGTTGATTCATTAGGTGGAAGCTGTGATAAAGAATCTGGCTCCAATCTTGAGTCTGAATGGTACAAACTTTCTGATTAAATTTTTCTAATAAAAACGGTTTTCATTTTTAGTGATTACTATTATTAAATTATTGTTTATTTGGTAAAAATCATTAAATGAGCATCAAAGATAAAGTTCCAGTTACTATTCTCACTGGATTTCTAGGTTCAGGGAAAACTACTTTACTTAATAGAATACTAAGTGAAGAGCACGGGAAAAGAATAGCCGTAATTGAGAATGAATACGGTGAAGTAGGGATAGATCAAGGGCTCGTAATTAATGCCGATGAAGAAGTGTTTGAGATGTCAAACGGGTGCATTTGTTGTACTGTTCGCGGTGATTTAATAAGAGTCCTTGGCAACCTTATGAAAAGAAGAGATAAGTTTGACTATGTTTTGGTAGAAACGACCGGATTAGCAGATCCTGGGCCAGTAGCGCAGACATTTTTCATGGATGAAGAAATTAGTTCTGAATTTACTCTTGATGGAATTGTAACTTTAGTTGATGCTGCTCATATTGATCAGCAGCTTGGAAGAAGTGATGAAAGTTCAGAACAAGTTGCGTTTGCAGATGTTCTTGTCCTTAATAAAACTGATTTAGTCTCTGATGATGCACTAGATACTCTTGAATCGAGATTGAGAGATATGAACCGAATGACTCGAATCATTAGAGCCGAGAATGCCCAAGTACCAATCGAAACAGTCCTTAATCTAAGTGCTTTTGATCTCGATCAAATCCTTAAACGCAGACCAACATTTCTTGAACCAGAATATCCTTTTGAATGGACAGGTGTTTACGACCTTGCTGCAGGTAAATATGAATTAATGCTAGAAGAAGGTCCCGATCCAGAAATGTCATTAGTAGCTTTCGCTAATCAAGGTGAGAGTGAAGAAGAACTTAAAGATGGTGCTGAATCCTGCGTAAGACTTTATGCAGAAAAAGCTAAAAGCATAGAACCTGGGAATATCATTCCATTTGGAGAACATATAAACCTTAAATTGGAGAATAAAGGAAATAAATCATTCATATTAGATATCGAAAAGGGATCAAAGATAGGTTTATATACACAGCACACTGCTGAAGAATTCAATATGAAAATCATTAAAAGTGAAGACAATAATTCAAAAGAGATCCCATTTAATATTGAAAGATTCTGGCAAGCCGAGCACGAGCACGATGATGAAGTAACGTCCATTGCAATTGAACGATTTGGAGATGTTGATCCAGAAAAACTTAATACTTGGCTGGGCAGACTTCTTTCTGAAAAAGGGGTGGATATATTTAGAACTAAAGGTTTCATTAGCTACTCAGGCAACCCACAGAGAATAGTTTTCCAAGGGGTACATATGTTATTTACAGCGCAACCTGATAAGGAATGGGGTAACGAACCTCGTAGGAACCAACTTGTTTTTATAGGTAGAAATTTGGACGAGAAAGAGATGAAAGAAGGTTTTGAAAAATGCCTGATATAGAATCATTTAGCCCAAGAGGCATGTTCCACGAGGGATGGACAGCTGAAGTTAATGATTATGCCATAGTTTGTGGTTGGGCTACTAAAGGAAAGTTATTCATTGTTGGGGATGTAGCAGGAGGTATTTTTGCCTTTGAAGGAGATACTGGGAAAATTATTTGGAAAAAAGAAAATACACACTCTGCTGGTCTATTAGCAATGTCCATTCATCCAGAAGGAGAGATTTTTGCAACTTCCGGTCAAGATGGAAATATTCAAATATATAATTGTCACGAAGGTAAAGTAATTAAAACTCTCGATCTTGGTAAGGCTTGGGTAGAGCATCTTAAGTGGTCAAATGATGGCTTATTTCTTGCAGCAGCTTCTTCAAAAAAAGTATATGTTTTTAATGAAATTGGTGAAGAAAAATGGGTATCAGATGATCATCCAAGCACAGTGAGTGCAATAAAATGGTCAAATAATAATGAGCTAGCTACAGCCTGCTACGGGAGAGTAACATTCTTTGACATAGTAAATAATAAAACGAATCAAAAGCTCGAGTGGCAAGGATCATTAGTCTCAATGGAATTAAGTCCTGATGGTGATATAGTCGCTTGCGGGAGTCAAGACAATTCAGTTCATTTTTGGAGAAGATCAACCGGAATGGATGCTGAAATGACAGGATACCCAGGAAAACCTAGTCACCTTTCTTTTGACGATAGTGGAAAATTACTGGCAACTAGTGGCAGTGAAAGAATTACAGTGTGGAGCTTTATAGGTGACGGTCCCGAGGGAACTATGCCGGGAGAGCTATGGCACCATACCGAACCTATTTCTAGCCTAGCCTTTTCAAATAAAGGCATGCTTGTAGCTTCCGGATCTAGAGATGGTTCTGTTGTCGCAAGTTTTCTAAAAAAAGACGGCAATGGTGACCCAGTTGGGGCTGCTTTCGCAGGCGATTTAGTGGGTGCACTTTCGTGGAGACCTGATGATTGTGCACTAGCTGCAGTCAACGCAAAAGGTGTAGTAAATGTTTGGAAATTTAAAGTTCGTACTAATTCTTTTTGAAGGAATTTAAGCAGGAAAATAAAATAATTCAAACTACCAATAGTTAGCTTTTAAATGTCTTTCCATACAGATGACTTCACAGTCATTATCTATACCTTTTGGGTGAATATCGCAATATGAGAGACATTGAAAATATTCGTCTATAGGATTAGATTGATCAGCTTTACTAACTTCTTTCGAATGATTCATAAAAGAGTTCCTCAATTATTTAAGATCAAGATAGTCGAATTAAATATCAAAATAAATAAGCAAAACTTACTAAAAATATCTCAAAAAAATTAACGCGATTGATTACCACTTTCGGACATTTTTAATAAAAAAGCAATGCGTATAAAAACGGATTGTCTTTAGAGAAATATTCCCCTAATTTTATATTGTTGAGTTCTAGGAGGTCTTTCAAAATGATCGATAGCCTGCCTGAAATTTCGGAATAAAACGAACTAATTTAATTAACTGCTCCAATTATTTTTTATTAATGTCTAAGCTTCCTTCTTCTGCATCGTTTAG
>QCRF01000022.1 GCA_003209375.1 Prochlorococcus sp. AG-459-N19
AGGTCTACGCCAGAAAATATTATCTTTTGAGAGTAATTGATCAGATTCAGGAGGTCCCCAGGTCATAGATTCATAATTATAAATAGGTAACTTCCAAGGAGAATTATCCATCAATTCAATTAATGGCGTATAAAGTTTCCATGCTGCCTCTACTTCATCGCTTCGAGTAAATAAGGTTGGGTCAGAAAGCATTGCATCCGCTAATAATCTTACATAGCCTTCATCTGAGGGTTCTCCAAATGATTCATCATAAGAAAATTCCATTTCAACAGGTCTTGATTTCATTCCAGAACCAGGAGATTTCACCTCAAACTTGAAAGTAGCCCCTTCATTTGGCTGAATTCTAAGGATAAGTTGATTTGGGGCAGGATTTATTATTGTTGATTCAAATAAATGAACAGGAACGTCTTTAAAAGTCAAGACTATTTCTCCAAGTCTTTTAGGTAGTCTTTTCCCTGTTCTCAAATAAAATGGAACCCCTTGCCAACGCCAGTTATCAACAAAAACTTTTGTCGCGATATAAGTTTCTGTTGTGCTGTTGCAATTAACACCGTCTTCCTGCCTATATCCTTTGAGTCGATTTGTAATATTCCCTCCCTCTCCATATTGACCTCTTATGCAACAATTCCACGGTTCATTTTCATCAGCAAGTTTTGAAGCTTGAAGAACCTTAGCTTTTTCATTTCTTATTGCTTCAGGCTCAAACTTTCCAGGAGGTTCCATAGCAGTAACAGCAAGCATTTGGGTCATATGATTTTGCAGCATATCCCTCAAAGCACCTGAGCTTTCGTAATAACCTGCTCTATCTTCAACGCCCACTGTTTCAGAGGAAGTAATTTGAACACTTGATATATAATTTCTGTTCCAGATTGGTTCAAAAATAGTGTTAGCAAACCTCATAACAAGAATATTTTGAACTGTCTCTTTACCTAAATAATGATCAATCCTATAAATCTGACTTTCTTCAGCACAACTTTGAACGATCTTATTCAATTTTTTTGCACTTGAATAGTCTCTTCCAAATGGTTTTTCAATCACTAAACGACTTTTCTTAGGGTCATCTAAAAGGCCAGCTGCTTTAAGAGCTTTACATCCACTTGCATAGAAATTCGGAGATACTGATAAATAAAATGTTCTATTACCATGAGTAGCTTGTGTTTTATCAATTTCATTTAATCTTTTAGAAAGCCTTATGACATGATCACTTTGTTGTAAGTCAACAGGTTCGTAGAAAAGATAATTAGAAAATTGTTCCCACTCCCTTTCTTTACCTGATATTTGATTGGATAGCTTTACTTTCATCTTTTCTCTAAACTCATTATCAGTCCAAGGTCTTCTTGCACAACCAACTATTCCAAACTCACTAGGAATTCTTCTTTGCAAATAGAGTTCAAATAAGGCTGGTATTAATTTTCTATGAGTAAGATCTCCACTAGCACCAAATATTACTAAGCATTGAGGAGGTATGACTCTTTCCTGCCGTAAACCTAATCTTAGAGGATTACTTAAAGTTGAAGGCATATTTTTCTTATTCTCTTTTTAAAATCCTCTTTTTTTCTAATATTAGCTACAAATTGTGTCTAAACCAAAAAGTATTGAATACATAAAACTTAAATCTAAATATTAAAGATTTAGTAGGTTTCTACGTGCCATCTTCCTGATTTTTTTAGTTGAGGTCTTAATTCTGACCAATTCAAACCTTTTTCTTCAGCGGCCTTAGTCATTGCTTCATCTATTCCAGGCTCCATACCCTTTAATCCACAAAGATATATATGTGTCTTTTCATCTTCAATCATATTGAAAAGTTCGTTGGCCGACTCTAAAACTCTATCTTGTATGTACATCCTTCCACCTTTTGTATTTTGCTGCTCACGGCTAATAGCTTTTGTATATTTAAAATTATCTGGATTATCAGTAAGGTATCTTTGAAGATCTTCTTCATATAACAAATTAGCTGATTTTGGAGCACCCATAAATAACCAAGCTTTACCCTTAAAATTCCATTTATTTTTTTCCTTTTCAGTTGGTTCAAACATTCTTCTTAAGTAAGCCCTCATTGGTGCTATCCCAGTTCCAGTTGCCAACATTACAATGTTTGCGTCCTCTTCATCAGGGAGAAGCATTTCTTTACCTACAGGGCCCGTTATTTTTACTTTATCTCCAGGCTTGATATCGCATAAGTAAGTAGAACAGACACCATTAATGGTTTCACCATCTTTCTCATACTGAAGCTGTCTTACACAAAGAGAAACTGTATTTCCATTAAAGTCATCTCCGTGTCTGGTACTAGCAATTGAGTACAGTCTTAATTTATGAGGTTTTCCATTAGCATCTTCTCCTGCTGGCATGATACCAATACTTTGACCTTCTACATAATTTAAAAAGGGATCACTATCTTTAAGGTCGAAAGTTATGTGATTAACTCTACCAATTGCTCCTTCTTTGAGAAGGCTATAGTTTCCAATGACTGTTCCCTCGTATGGTGTCTTAGGTCTATAAATATTGACTGGAACATCTGCATGTTTTTTCTTTACTACTTTTGGAGCTTCTGTTTTTGGAGCTTCTGTTTTTGAAATTGCTACTTTTTTAGGTTCCACAGCTTTAGGTTCAGGTTTTTTTGTTTTTGCTTCTTCTAAGAATTTTAAAGCTCTTTTATTAAAAGTTGTGAGAATAAAATAAAAAACAGCTATTACTACTGGTATATGAGCTAATCCGCCTGCGATTACTTTTGCTTGTGAATACATTTTTTAGATTTCTTTTATAAAAGATTATCAATTTGTAGTTTAATTTGTAGTGATTTTACAAAAATGGTTACGTTTTGAGATCGGGATAAATAAAAGAAATTATTTTAATTTTTCAGTATTTTTTGTTTTTATCAGTATAGTTACACAGAAATAATTTTTTATCTAATTAAAAAATTCATTTATGAATAATCCTCAAGAATCAGTAGATCATTCTAAAAGCAATGATTACGGGACAATTGAGCAAACGATGGAAAAGCTTTCTGGCGGTACAAGAAGACTTGCAGCTCAACTTACGACCTCTGCGAGTCTAGAATCATTATGGAATGTTTTAACAGATTATGATCGACTAAATCTTTACATTCCAAACTTACTTTCAAGCAAAAAAATATATCAAAAGAATAATAATGTGCATCTTAAACAAGTGGGGGCTCAAGATTTTCTTGGCATGAAATTTTCTGCTGAGGTAACTATTGATTTATTCGAAGATAGGGAGCTTGGCCTTTTAAAATTCAATTTGATAAAAGGAGATTTCAGAAAATTTGAAGGTAGTTGGAAAATTCAAAATATTAAAAATACTTCCAAAAATTCATTAATTTACGATCTCACTGTTCAAGGATGTCAGTGGATGCCAATCGGTATGATAGAGAAAAGACTAAAAAAAGATCTATCAGAAAATTTAATTGCCGTAGATAGACAAGCAAAAACCCTAATAAATTTAGTTTAATTTTTTTTTAAAATAGCCCCAAGGGGATTCGAACCCCTGTCGCCTCCGTGAAAGGGAGGTGTCCTAGGCCTCTAGACGATGGGGCCAGGAAGTTAGCATGTTAGCTTATTTAAAAACTACGAGTAAAGCTAGCCTTTCGTCAAGTATTGTTGCTCTTTGTTTTGTCCTTGCCACACAGGGACAGTAAAATGGAAGCAGGAACCTTCACCAATTTCAGATACGACCCATATTCTTCCTCCATGGACTTGTACTATTCTCCTGCATACAGATAACCCTATGCCAAATCCTGAAGTTCCTTCAGAAGTCTGTGGAAGTCTAACTCTATCCAGAAAAATTCTTTTTTGTTCGCTTAAAGGAATACCTGCGCCTTTGTCACAAATTGTTATTTCTACCCATTGATTTGTCTTATGAATCATAGTGATTTTTATGGTTCCAGAGTCGTTAGAAAATTTAATAGCATTTTCAATTAAATTTAAAAATACTTGCCTCATTCGTCTCTGATCTGCAAATACACTTGGCAGATCAGATGGAATATCAGTATCAATTTCAATATTCCTTAATCTCCAGAATTTTTCTAATTCGAGTATTACTTCAGCACTAATATTACCTAAATCAATTTTCTGAGGATTAAATAAGGCTTCCCATTTAGTTGTTCCAACTTCTAAAAGATCCTGAGATAAAAGTTCAATCTCTTCTAGACGTCTTTTAATTACCTCTTGCAATTTTGAAATGTCTATTTGCCCGAGTTTTTGACTTTGAACAGCCAAAGTAGCAGCCGTTAAGGGCGTTCTTAATTCATGCGCGACCATTCTTAATAATCTTTCCTGAGACTCTATTCTTTTAGTTAATGTCTCATTTTCTTGTCTTAAAACAAGAAGTTCGTCTTCCAATAGAAATTCTTTTTGAGTTCTTATTGAATCAATTTTTGATGGTTGCAAATTAATACCAAGATTTTTTGTTAAGCCTTCCTGTGTCCACCTTGGTAACCATTTCTGCAACTGAGAGAAAATATTACTTCCAGCAAATATTTGCTTTGGAGCTGGGGATACTTTTATAAGAGCAGGAATAGCGACTAATCTATGTAATTCAAGTAATTCAGGCTGCTCTGTAGGCTCAGAAATCTGTAGAGATATCTCAAATTCACAATCATCTGATTCTAAATAAGATAATAATGACTTAATATCATTGCTAGAAAGTTGATTTCTAGCTGCCACAAGTATTAACTTTAACTCTTTTTTATCATTCAAATGATTTCCTCTGAAGTGTTGAAAAGCTGTTAATCCTTATGAACACCTTAAGATATTCTTTTTTATTTTACAGATTAGCTATTAAATAAGTAGGTCTTATTTATATATGGTTGCTATTAATTCAAAGAAACATTTTAATTTTGGTGAAAATCATCCAGAAATCCATCTAAATAGTAATTTAAAAAGGTGGTTTTCAAGGAATATTGGATTATGGAAATCTAATAGAACGTATTTTCTTGATGAAACACAAAAAACTTATAATTTAATTATGAATATTAATATACAAGCTCTCGAGAATAAATCCGAATGGGAATCGCATTATAAATTTACTTGGTACCCAGAAAAAAAATATAGTTTCTTTGACGAAAACCCCCAGTACAAAGAAGAAGGAGAAATGCGAGCATTTTTAAGAGGCCATCAACTTATAAGGGAAAATTTTTATTTAAGTAATGTTGAAGGAATTTCAAATATTAAGCAAGTCGACGAACATGAAATGATTTTTGAATCCTCCTATAAAGATTGGCATATTCTTGAACATACAAGACTTGTAGATTCCGATAATTATAGATTTAGGGTTATATATTCATGGAACCAAAATAAGCTAAAAATAATAGAAAATCATCACGAAATAAAAATTATTAAGTAACCTATTTCTATCAATTAATATTAAGAGTAAAAATGTTATCTTGTAGTAAATATTATTGGTTGATGTGTATTAATTTTTATTCAAAAAGAATTCTTAAATTGTTTGGTATTTCTCTTATTATACCATTTACACTTTTTGATTTTTGTATGTTTAATAGAACAATAAAAGCAGAAAAAAATTTAATTGCTGCCTCTGAAAAAGATCTTTTTCTATATCGGCAAATGGGTGCATCTTATCTTTGTATAGCTTCAAAAGCCGAGGTAGATTTTAATAAAGGGCTCGGCATCGCTAGTGCTACTTTTGCAAATGTAATAATTGGTAAACATGGTGGAGTAATAAAAGATTTAGGGGATGAAAAACTTGACGAAAAAAGATTATATAATGCAGGCACATTTCAGATCGTAGGAAGTGCACTTAATATTTGCCCTGAAAGTATTCCAAAGAAAGTAAAAAATGATTACGAAAAAAGGATTAAGGAATTAGTAAAGAAAAACAAAAAATAAATCTTTTTTTATCTGAACATTGAACTAACAGAACTTTCTTCATGGATTCTCCAAATGGCTTCACCCAGCATATTTGCGACAGAAAGTACTTTTAACTGAGGGAAATCTTCCTTAACTAATACTGGTATGCTGTTGGTTACAATGACTTGTTCGAATAAATCCTTAGAACTTAGTCTTTCATAAGAAGGCGGAGAAAATACAGCATGTGAGGCGCAAGCAAATATTCTTTTAGCACCTTCTTTCTTTAATAAATTAGCTCCAGAGCATATTGTGCCGCCTGTATCTATCATATCGTCTATGAGAATAGCTGTTTTACCTTTAACTTCTCCAATAACTGTTAAACTTTCAGCAATATTATGAGCAGATCTCCTTTTGTCGATTATAGCCAACGGAGCATCTTTCATTAATTTTGCAAACGCTCTTGCTCTTGAAACTCCACCTACATCTGGTGAGACGACAACTATTTCTTCTAAATCTAAAGTTTCTAGATAATCAATTAATACGGGTGAGCCGTAAATATGATCGCATGGTATATCAAAATAACCTTGTATTTGTGCCGAGTGTAAGTCCATAGCAAGAACCCTATCAACTCCTGATTTTTCAAGTAAATTGGCAGTTAGTTTTGCAGTTATAGACTCTCTTCCTGAGGTCTTTCTATCTGCTCTTGCATATCCAAAATAGGGAACTACAGCTGTTATTTGTCTTGCAGACGCTCTCTTGCATGCGTCAACCATGATCATAAGCTCCATCAAACTATCGTTTACAGGGGCAGATGTAGGTTGTATTAGGAATACATCACAACCTCTAATGGATTGCTGTATTTGCACATAGAGTTCTCCATCAGCAAATCTTTTAGATATTAGAGGTACATTTTCTATCCCTAAGTATGATGCAATTTCTTCAGCTAATTTAGGATTTGTTGTCCCACTTACGAGCCTTAATCTACTATTAGTAAGATTAAAGTTCGATTCTTTACTCTGCATTGCCGTGATAAAACTTGTCACGAAATTTGCACCATAAAACTATATTCTTATCGTAGTCGTTTATGTGAATTTCGCACAAGATAATAACTAGATCTTTTAAAAAGTCACATCAATCAAGCAAAATATCGTTAAATTAAAATCAGATTTTTTTTATTAAGGCTTAAAAGCCGATGATAATATTTGTCAATTAAAAAAAATTTGTATATGGTTAAATTTAAAGAATCAAAACACTTTTAGTGTAGAGAATCAAAATATAATAAAAAAAATGCCTATAGAGTCAATTCTTGCAAAAAAATCATTAGGCATACTTATGCATCCAACATGTATTCCGGGAGGGAAAGTATGTGGAACTTTTGGTAGAGGAGCTAAAGAGTGGATAAATAAACTTCATGAGCATGGAATTGAATACTGGCAATTTTTACCTCTCACTCCTACTGACTCTACAGGTTCTCCATATAGCGCCCCATCTAGTTTTGCACTAAACCCATGGTTTTTGGATATAGATGATCTAATCGAGAAAGGTTTTATCTTCATTACAAATAAAGAAAATCTAGGTCCAATAGATCATAATAAAGATCATTTTGATTTTGATCTTGCGGATGATTTAACAAAGAAATTAGGTCGCCTCCTTTTGCAAGGTTGGAGTTCACAATCTGAAGAAAGAAAAATTAATTTTAATAGATGGATTAGTAGAAATTCTTGGGTTGAAGAATATACAACATTTGTTGTTATCAGGGAGGAATTTAATATGTTGCCTTGGTGGGAATGGCCTCAAGAATTTAAAATAAAAAATGACAAGTTCTTAAAATCGTGGATTAAGAAAAAAAGTGAAGAGATACTTATTAAAAAATTAATACAGTGGCATCTTGATGAGCAATGGAGGGCTATTAAAAACTTTGCAAAATCAAGGAATATTAAGCTAATAGGAGATTTACCTTTTTATGTCTCAAGAGACAGTGCTGATGTATGGAGTAACAAATCATTATTTTCAATTTTCAAAAATGGAGATTTAATCTTTCAAAGTGGTGTTCCACCCGATTATTTTTCATCAACAGGGCAATTATGGGGTACCCCAACTTACTTTTGGTCAAAACACAAGAGGACTAATTTCGACTGGTGGAGAAAAAGATTTCTAAGGCAATTTGAACTTGTGGATATATTGAGATTCGATCATTTTCGAGGTTTAGCTGGTTACTGGAGAGTTAATGGCAGTGCCAAATCTGCAATTATTGGAAAATGGATAAATTCTCCTGGTAGAACACTATTAAAAAAAGTAAAAAAGGATTTAGGGGCTAACCATTTACCAATTATTGCGGAAGATCTGGGAGTGATAACACAAGATGTAGAGAAATTAAGGAAAAATTTTGAACTGCCTGGCATGAAAATATTACAATTCGCTTTTGATGGCAATGAAGATAATCCTTATTTGCCTAAGAATATTGTAGGAGAAAATTGGGTTGTTTACACAGGAACTCACGATAACTCTACTTCTGTTTCATGGTGGGAATATTTAGATTATGAATCCAAAAGAAGAATAAAAGATGTGTATAAATTTTCAGAAAATCCTTCTTGGGATTTAATAGAAATTGGCATGAAAACAAATGCTAATCTCTTTATCGCTCCAATACAAGATCTATTATCCCTAGACGATTCATGTAGATTAAACACACCTGGTACCATCAAAAATAACTGGAAATGGAAGCTAAATCGATCTTTAGAAGAGGTAGAAGATAATATAAAAAAATTTAGTGAGTTAGGAAATTATTTTGGGAGAACTCGAAGGTAGAATTTATTAGAATTATTTATCTATTATTTGATTTTCAATATTTTGAATCTCTATAACATTTACATTTAGAATAAAGTATCTCTTTAATGCAAATATAGTTAGAACTAATATAAAAAAATAGAAAATACTTCCTTGCCATGTATTGATAAGATCGAATTTCCTGAACAGAAAATCCTTTCGCCCTTTATTTATTAATTTTTTTTCTCTAACTGCTAGATTTAATAACGTATTCTTTTTTAATGCTAAACATTCCTCTAATTTAATTAATATAGATCTTATAAAAGGATACTCTGGCCTAATATTTTTATTATTATTTTCAATAGAATTTATTATTCGTTCAGGAATCTTTGAAATGTATGACAATTCATTTATGGTAAGGTTTTGTTTGGTTCTTGCTTCTTTTACTAAATTTGCAATTTCTATATATTGATCAACCAATTCATGACTAAATTCTTTATTTTCTTCAGATTTTTTATTTAATAAAAAGAGATTTTTCAAAATATTCATTCAATATTACCAAAGCTAATTAATCCTTTTAATACTTAATTTTTAAAATTTTACAACTTATTTAAGTCTAATCGAATTAAAATAATAAGTAAGTTAATTAGATATAAATATAAAAACTAAGCTGTAGAAATAATATTTTGCACTGCACTTTTTGCAATATTAAGAGGGCTAAAGGTATCTCTAATTAAAGCTAAGAGTTTTTTTGCATCAGTAAATTCTAATTTTTCATCTTTTATTAGACTTAAAAGAAGATTCTTGCGAACTTCAGATCCCTTTTTGCTTACAAATAATTTCAATCCTGCGTTAGCAACTGGTATAAGATCTGAATTAATATTCTCTGAATCTTTAAATAAAATATTTAACAAACTTTCAACTTTTTCTATTTGAATTTGACCTTTTTTATCAAAAACGACTTCTAAAAGAATTTCTATAATTTCTTCAGAATTATCGGTCAGGAGCTTTTTAGCTATATAGGGATAAGCTATTTTTAAGATTTTAAATTCAGGATCTAACTTTAGTGCTAAACCTTCTTGACTAACAACGGCTCTTATTATTAAGGCAAACCTACTGGGAACTCTGAAAGGATAGGAATACATTAGTTTTGAGAATTTGTCAGTTACATTTTTAAGATTAAAATTACCAACCTCAGCGCCAAAAGATCCTCCTAGAACTTCTTTTAATGGTTCTACAAGTTTATGAAGATCTTGTTCTTTGGTCAAAAAACCTAATTTCTGGAAATCTTCTGCGAGAAGATAATATTCTTCGTTTATTATGTGAACAATTGCCTTAATAAGATTAAGTCTATCTGAATTTGTAATAGTATCCATCATTCCGAAATCAACATAAGCTAAATTCCCACAATCTGCATTTCCTCCTTTGAGAGCAAACATATTTCCTGGATGTGGGTCTGCATGAAAATATCCAAATTCAAATAATTGCTGAAGTCCACTGATCACACATGTTTTTATAAACGAAGCCGGTATTAAGTTATTTTCCTCTAGTAAAGCTCGATCTCTTAACTTAACTCCATCAATCCAAGAAGTTGTGATGATCCTTTTTGATGAAAACTGTTTTTCTAATTTAGGTATAAAAATATTTGGGTTTTCTTTGAATAAATTCGCAAACCTCAAAGCATTTTCTGACTCTTTCTGATAGTCAATTTCATCAAAAAGTGCCTTACCGAATTCATCTATTATTTCTCCAATCCCAACACCTATATTTAATGGTAAGAGTGGCGATAAAAAAGTTCCTAAAAACCTTAAGATTACTACATCCCTTCTTATGAGAAAGTATAAATTTGGCCGCTGTACTTTCACAGCTAAATAGGAATTATTTATTTTGGCTTTATAAACTTGACCTAAGCTCGCTGAAGCAATAGGACTATCAGGAAACTCTTCAAATAATTCATTAGCAGGGGATCCAAGTTCTTCTTCAATGATTTTTAAAGCAATTTTGTGATCAAATGCGGGGAGATTGTCTTGTAAGTTTGTAAGTTCTGTAAGCCAGTCTTGTCTAACAAGATCTGGTCTAGTTGAGAGTGCTTGGCCTAATTTGATAAAACAAGGCCCTAAATCCGTTATTACATCAAAAAGATATTTAGAGAGATTTTTTTGTACATTTTTATTTTTACTGTTACCTTGAAAAAGTATTCTTAAAAAAAGAAAAATAAAAGTTAAAAGTATATACAAAACTCTTGGGATAAAAATCCATGGTCTCAAAATCAACCAAAATAAGTCATCTTTTGCTGAATATTTCGAATAAGATCTTTTCATTTAATTTAAAAAATATCAAAAAAGATTACCATGTAGTCCATTCTATATATGTCAATAATACTTTATGAGCATTTCATCTTTTCTAACTAAAAAGTTTTTAAAGTCTTTATTCTTTCCCGCTCATAACAGAGGGGCAGCTTTACCAAAGAAATTAGTGAAATTATTAAAAAATCCTCCTGGGTATTGGGACTTGCCCGAACTACCAGAAATAGGCTCACCTCTATCCCAAAGCGGATTAATTGCTAAATCTCAAAGGGAATTCTCCGATAAATTTGGGGCTAAAAGATGTTTTTTTGGAGTTAATGGCGCTTCCGGGTTAATACAATCAGCAGTAATTACGATGGCAAATCCAGGCGAAAATATCCTCATGCCTAGAAATGTTCATATAAGTGTTATAAAAATCTGTGCGATGCAGAACATAAATCCAATATTTTTTGATCTAGAGTATTCACTCGAAACGGGACATTACAAACCAATTACAAAAATTTGGTTGGAAAATATATTTAAAAAAATAAACTTTGATGAGAATAAAATTGCAGGGGTTATTCTTGTAAATCCCTCATATCATGGTTATGCAGGAGATTTAGAGCCTTTAATAGATTGTTGTCATCAAAAAAAATTACCTGTTTTAGTTGATGAAGCCCATGGTTCATATTTCCTTTTTTGTGAAAACCTTAATTTACCAAAACCAGCCTTATCATCAAACGCTGATTTAGTCATTAATTCATTGCATAAGTCGCTCAATGGATTAACTCAAACGGCGGTACTTTGGTACAAAGGGAATCTAATAAATGAAAGTAATTTAATCAAAAGTATTAATTTGCTGCAAACTACCAGTCCAAGCTCCTTATTACTCTCTTCTTGTGAAGAGTCTATAAGAGACTGGCTTAACAAAAAAAGTTTATCAAAATATCAAAAAAGAATTTTAGAGGCAAAAAGTATTTATAAAAAATTAATTCAAAAAAATATTCCCCTCATAGAAACTCAAGATCCCTTAAAAATTGTAGTAAATACCTCTAAGGCTGGGATTGATGGTTTTACTGCTGATAAATTTTTTTATAGAAATGGCCTTATTGCCGAATTACCAGAAATGATGACTCTCACTTTTTGCTTAGGATTTGGAAATCAAAAAGATTTTCTTAATTTATTTGAAAAGTTATGGAAAAAATTACTATTAAATTCCAAAAAATCAAAAAGTTTAGAAGTGTTTAAATCCCCCTTTAAATTAGTTCAAGCTCCCGAAATAGAAATTGGAATTGCTTGGAGAAGTAAGACTCGGAGTATTTCTTTCTCGCAATCATTAAATAAAATATCTGGAGATATTATTTGTCCTTATCCTCCTGGGATACCTCTACTAATTCCTGGTGAAAAAATTGATATAGATAGGTTTAATTGGATAAATAATCAAAGTTTTTGCAACAAAGATCTGGTAAATTTTAATATAAGAGTCTTAGAAAGATAGCAATTTCATATGAGATTAAAAAGCGGATTACTTATAGGAATTTTTGGTTTAATAGTTGTTTTGATGGGGGGATGGTTTTTTACATTGGCAACTGCGTTGCTTACATATCTAGCATTGTTAGAATTTTTTAGAATGGCAGAATTTAAAGGAATAAGACCAGCTACAAAAACCACATTATTTTCATCCTTTATTATTATTGTTTCTACTTATCTTGAGACTATTGGTGTGCTTGAAGGAGAAATTTCAAATTCAATTTTGCCTATCTGTTCAGTTGGGATATGCACATGGTTACTTTTGCAACCAAAACCTGGGACAATTTCAGATATAGCAGCCTCTATTTTTGGATTATTCTATTTAGGGTTTTTACCGAGTTACTGGATAAAGTTAAGGGGATTAGATTCAGTGATAATAAGCTCAAATCAGGGTATTACTTCTTTTGAAAACTTATCAAATACTACAGGTCTTCATTTAACTTTGACTTCTTGTTTTTTAATTGTAGCTAGTGATATTGGTTCTTATTTCATTGGGAAGTCATTTGGTAAAAAATCTCTTTCTCCAATATCTCCGAGCAAAACCATAGAAGGTTTAATTGGAGGAATATCTTGTTCAATTTTACTAGCAATATTTTTCGCATTTTTAATGAATTGGGAAAATCCATTATTTATTGGAATCTTATATGGAATTTCAATTTCTCTTATGGCATTAGTTGGAGATTTAATTGAATCTATGATGAAAAGAGATGCAAAAATAAAAGATTCCGGAACTTTTTTACCTGGCCATGGAGGAATACTTGACAGAATTGATAGTTACATATTTACTCCATCTGTTTTGTATTACATTTTTATAATTCTAAAGTATCTAAATTAATTAAAAAATCTTTTATTCCAAAAAATAATCTTGGATAATTTTACTTGATAATGATGGTAGATCTACATGTGGAAGATGACCACAATTTTGCAGCCCTACAAAATTTAATTTTTCAATATTTCTTATATTTTTAATCTCTTTTTTTCCCAGAATTCGATCATTTTCTCCGCATAATGTTTTAATTGGGATATTTTGGATATATTTATGAGTTCCAGCAAAACCTCCACTTTTTGCAAATGATGCAAGTGAATTTCTCCATCCTTTGCATCCTAGATGAATTGAAGCAATTTGCTCTTCCATCTCACCAACACATTTATCGGGAAAAGCAAATGCTTGCCTACAAAGACTTTTTCTGACCTGAGGCAATCCAAGAAATGAGGCGCCAATTTGGTTTAGAGGAAAAGGGATACTCTTAGGTTCTCCAAACAATCCGGCAGGAGACAAAAGGATTATTTTATCAATAGAATCAGAAATTTCAAAAGCAAGTTTTAAAGCTATTGAGCCTCCCATAGAGGCACCAATAATTTTTAGATTATTTGTTATTTGTAAGGTCTTAAGGAGATCTATTAAATGTGAAATTATTTTTGAGGAATTATATTCATTTGTTGCGCACCTAGGGCTAAAACCAAAACCTAATAGATCAGGAATTATGACATGGAAATTTCTTTTTAATGATTTATATATTCTCCTGAACTCTAAAAAACTACTGTCAAAGCCATGCAGGAGAAGTATGGGTTCACCTTGTCCTCCTATAACAACGGGGAATTTTAAAGAGTTCCAGTTTTGGTTGAGTTTTATCCACCTAACATCGTTTGCCAAATGGAGGCCTAAAGGGTCTAACAGTGACAATTTGGCACTTTCAAAAAATTCTGCATTTAAATTACCTAATTTTTCAAAATTGTTTTTAGTCAAAAAAATATTTATATTCTAATTTTTTGTTGTTCAAAATTTGAAATGACCTCTATTATATCTCGTTTATTAATTTCAAAAGGCAAAAAGTGAATTTCAGATTTATCTCGACAAGTAAAATTAGCAATTTTCTCTAAATTATTATTTTCAAACACATTTATTCCAAGTTCTCCGATAGTAGTTGGCAATTTCAATTCTTTCATGAGTACAAATAATTGTTTAATTGATTGATCAGCTAATTTATTATTATTTTTCATTTCTTCTAATCTTAATTGCAATAATAATCCAACCCCAACAATCTCACCATGTAAGAATTTATTAGGTGAGATTATCTGAGTAATTGCATTATGAATAGCATGTGCTGCTGCAGTCCTACACTTTTCTCCACCAATACCACCAACTAATCCTGCTGTAAGTCCACATGCTTCTACGATATTTTGCCAAGAAGTATAATTTTCAAATTGACTTCTAAAAGCTTTTTCTCCATCTATTAATAGTTGGTCTCTTAAAACTCTTGATATCTGAATTGCTTGTTGAACAAGACCGTCATTTATCGTTGAACTTGTTATTGAGGATTCGTACCATTTTGCCAAAGCATCTGCTATGCCACTTGCAAGTGTTCTTGATGGAGCTGTTTGAATAAATTTATGATCATAAACTAGTATTTTCGGACAAGCTCTTAATGCGACATCCTTTATGAATTGGCCATCCTTTGTATATATATTTGATAAGGCTGTCCAACCTGCACAAGTGGAGGCGCTAAGGGGAACTGTAATACAAGGGATATTGAGAGAATCGGCTATATATTTTCCAGAGTCTAGAACTTTGCCACCTCCAGCTGCGATAACAGAATCATTATTATTATTTGAAATGATATTCTTAACTCTTGAAATATCTTCGTAACAACAATCAAATTGTAAATTAGCAGAATTAACATTAAGTTTTTGATTTTTTAAATCGTTAAAAATATTATTTCTTAAAGTACTAGTTTTAATCCCTCTACCTAGAATTAATGGACTTTTAGTTAATTGAGTAATTTGAGGTAAAGATTCTTCCCAAGCATAATTTCCCCTATAAACAGATTCTGGAGAGATTGATTGCATATTTCCCTTGAATGATTAGAAGTTAGCACCTGCTAGCTCTTGAGAAGATTCTTCAGAAGAAATATTTATTGTAACTTTTTTATTATCATCTATATCAACTAAAGCATTGTCTCCATCTTTTATCCTGCCAGAAAGAACTTCTTCAGCCAAACTATCTTCGAGTAAGCGCATAACTGCTCTTCTCAAAGGTCTTGCTCCGTATGAAGGATTATAACCTTCCTCTACAAGTCTTTCTTTAAAAGCATCAGTGACATTTAATTTAATGCCTTTATCTTGTAATCGGACAAAAACTTCTTGCAACATTATATCGGCGATTTCTTTAACTTCATTTTTAGTTAGTTGTCTGAAGACAATTATTTCATCAAGTCTATTTAAAAATTCAGGCCTAAAGTATTGCTTAAGTTCTTCATTAACTAATGATTTAATTCTATTGTATTGGCTATCTTCAACTGAATCACCTGAGAATTCGAAACCTAGTCCGCCTCCTCCTTTCTCGATTACTTTTGAACCGATATTAGAGGTCATTATTAATAGTGTATTTTTAAAGTCTACAGTTCTTCCTTTGGAGTCAGTTAATCTTCCGTCTTCAAGTAGTTGCAATAATAAGTTAAAAACATCTGGATGAGCCTTTTCAACTTCATCAAATAAAACCACGGTGTAAGGACGTCTTCTAACCGCTTCAGTAAGTTGGCCACCTTCATTAAAACCAACATAACCTGGAGGGGAGCCTATAAGTTTACTAACTGTATGTCTTTCCATAAATTCTGACATATCTAGTCGGATCATTGCTTCTTCACTACCGAAGAAATATGAAGCTAATGATTTAGTCAATTCGGTTTTACCAACACCAGTAGGACCAGAGAAGATAAAACTTGCAATGGGTCTATTAGGATTTTTTAATCCAACTCTTGCTCTTCTTATAGCTCTTGAAACAGCCTTTACAGCTTCATCTTGTCCAATAAGCCTTTGATGAAGTGTTTCCTCCATATTAAGAAGCTTGACTGATTCAGTTTCTGTTAGTTTTTGAACGGGAACTCCTGTCCATGAAGCCACAATATGCGCTACATCCTCTTCGCTAACAAGGGGACTTTGTAGAAGTTTTGAATCACTTTTTACAGAATTATCAGTATCAGATTGATCTCCAGCTGTAGATTCTTTTTTATTTTCCAATACCTCCTTAATTTTTGCAGACAATTCCATCTCTTTTTCGCGTAATTGGCCAGCTTGATCAAAATTTTGATCTCTTACAGATTCTTCCTTCTGTTTTTGGACTTGTCTTAGTTCTCTATCTATTTGTTTTGCTTCAGGCGGAAGTTTAGAATTTATTAAACGTACTCTACTTCCAGCCTCATCGATGAGGTCAATAGCCTTGTCAGGTAAAAATCTGTCGGATATATAACGATCACCTAAATGAGCGGCGGCCTCAAGAGCATCATCAGTAATTTTTAAACGATGATGTTGTTCGTAACGCTCTCTAAGACCTTTTAAAATTTCGATTGTATCTTCTATTGATGGCTCCCCTACCATTACAGGCTGGAATCTTCTTTCTAAAGCAGCATCTCTTTCTATATGTTTTCTATATTCATCAAGAGTTGTTGCTCCAATACACTGAAGCTCACCTCTAGCTAATGCTGGCTTGAGTATATTTGCTGCATCTATAGCTCCTTCAGCAGCTCCAGCACCAATTAAAGTATGAACTTCATCTATGACAAGAATGACGTTACCTGCTGATTTAATTTCTTCCATTATTTTTTTTAGCCTTTCTTCAAATTCACCTCTATACTTTGTTCCTGCGACCAAAAGACCTATATCAAGCGTCAAAACTCTTTTATCTTCAAGTATGTCTGGAATATCCCCGGTTTGTATTCTTTGAGCTAAACCTTCTGCAATAGCTGTTTTGCCTACACCTGGCTCCCCAATCAGAACAGGATTATTTTTTGTCCTCCTGCCTAGTATTTGAACTACACGATCTATTTCTGAATGGCGTCCAACTACAGGATCTAATTTTGATTCACTTGCTAATTTTGTTAAATTTGTTCCGAATTCATCAAGAGTAGCAGTTTTTAAGTTGCCCTTTGTTGTACTGGCCCCTGAGCCAACTTCGGCTGTTTCACCAAGCATCCTTATGACTTGAGTTCTAACTTTTGTAAGGTCAACATTAAGATTTTCAAGAACTCTTGCAGCCACACCTTCACCTTCTCTTATTAAACCTAACAACAAGTGTTCTGTACCAATATAGTTATGGCCAAGTTGACGAGCCTCTTCTAAAGAGAGTTCTAAAACTCTTTTAGCTCTAGGAGTAAAAGGTATTTCAACAGCTACAAAACCTGAACCTCTACCTATTATCTTCTCTACCTCTATCCTTGAATCTTTTAAATTAACTCCAAGTGATTTAAGTACTTTTGCTGCGACTCCAGTTCCTTCTCCAATTAACCCCAAAAGAATTTGTTCAGTTCCAACAAAATTATGACCAAGTCTTCTAGCTTCTTCTTGAGCAAGCATAATGACCTTTATAGCCTTTTCTGTAAATCTTTCAAACATTAGAAGATTAAATTCTTACTAATAACCTACCAGTAATATGTCAATTTTGTGTTCAGAATGAGCTTTTGTGAATACCCAAAAGTATAATTTAACAAATTAAATTGAACTTTTTTAG
>QCRF01000023.1 GCA_003209375.1 Prochlorococcus sp. AG-459-N19
GGTAAATTTTGAAATAGAAAAGATTGAACGCATTTTAGATTCAAAAAATAAAAGTATGAATAAAAATTAATTAAAAATATTCAACAAAAAATGAAAATAACAACAAAAACTGAAGCATTAAATATTGTCGAGACCTCATATCTTGCATCTCTTTCGTCTTTGTTATGGGTTGCATTATATTATTTGCCAATAGGGGGAGCTTTACTAAGGTTAATTTTACCCCTCCCAATGATCCTGTTGCACTTGAGAAGAGGAACTAAAGTTGCATTGGAAGGAATCCTAATACAATTTCTACT
Organism: Prochlorococcus sp. AG-459-N19; assembly: GCA_003209375.1. Lineage (GTDB taxonomy): Bacteria > Cyanobacteriota > Cyanobacteriia > PCC-6307 > Cyanobiaceae > Prochlorococcus_A. The sequence continues at coordinate 297 of QCRF01000023.1, forward strand.
TTTATTCATAATTATGGGGCCTGTTAGAGGAACTTTATTTTTATTTCCTTACGGGATCTTGGCTTTTTGGTTGGGATGGTGTTGGTTTAGAAAAAAAAGTTGGAGATTTAGTCTGACTGTAGGAGTTATAATTGGAACCCTTGGCTTTTTCCTACGAGTATTAGCATTATCTACTTTGGTGGGTGATAATCTATGGGTGTTAATTACTAGAGCAAGTTATGGTCTACTAGAAAAGTTCATTGGATTATTAAATTTACCTTTTTCCCCCTCAATTTTAAGTATCCAATTAGGTGCAATTATTTTAATAATTTTTCAAGAAATAGTTTATGTTTTAACGGTACATGTAGTTGCATATTCTCTGTTTCCAAGATTTAAATTAAATATCCCAGATCCTCCAAGATTATTAAATAGCTTAGTTGATTTAAAAAATTGAAAAAAGTAAAAATGTATAGTAAGGAGTTAGGGATAAATTTTTTTGGAAATGAGTCCAATAAAAAAAGACAACTTAATAAGATAGAAAAATTGAGAAAGAATATTAATAATTTAAAAATATTTCTTCTAATTGCAGGAACTAATACATCTCAAATTCAAGGAATTTCAGCTGCAGGTATTGATGCAAAATCAAGGAGAACAACTGCGCTCGCAGATGCCGAATTTTTGCTTGAGGGTCCTTCAAAAGATAATAAATATAAATTGCCTCTTCTCAATGCAGGAGTAACTCCGGCCCTAATCAGTCATGTTTGTTCAAAGCTTATAAATATTTATCCAGTTATTGTTCCTCTGGGAATAGGAGCAAAGCCTCATTTTAATCATTTAGTTGTAGAAGATAGTGATTTGGGCCCATCAAATTGTCTTACTACTGGTAAATCGATGCCTAAAGAGAGAGTTTTAAATCTATATGAAAAAGGTCTTGAGATAGGAAAATCCTTAAAACAACCAGTTTTAATTTCTGAATCTGTCCCTGGGGGCACCACAACTGCTCAGGCAGTAATGCAAGCTTTTGGGTTGCAGGTGTCTAATTTAGTAGGGAGTAGTTTATTTCAAGCTCCAAGAGAACTTAGAAGACAAGTAGTTAAAAGAGGACTTTTCAATGCAAATTTGAAGGCTGATTTCAACTCCTTTGATGTTGTCGCGGCCGTAGGTGATCCTTTCCAAGCTTTCTCAATGGGTCTATTAATAGGTGCCAGATTAGTAAAACAACCTGTAATATTGTCTGGCGGAAGTCAGATGTTAGCGGTCATTTTGCTTGCATTAGAATTCTTAGATGAAAAAAATAGAGATGAATTTATTGAAGATGTTTTTATTGCGACAACTGGGTGGCTCGTTAAAGATAATTCTCTAAATGATTTAGTAAATCTAATTAATGAAAAATATGATGTCAAATTATTAGGTTTAGCAAGTCCTTTAAATTTCAAATCTTCAAAATACAAAGAATTGAAGGATTATGAATTAGGGCATGTAAAAGAGGGTGTAGGTGCTGGGGGAATATCATTGCTTGCTTTCTTAGATGGATTTAAAAATGAAGAAATAGTTTCATTGTGTCAACAAAATCTGGAAATGATGAAGGCCCTAGGTCAAATTTCTTTAGAGAAGGATTGCTGAATGTTTTCAAAATTTGCAACCAGGAGAGAATTCTTAAATTATGGTAAGCTTTCCCTTTTATTTTTCTTAAACTCATGCAGTAATCTTCCTAATAAGATAAAAATTGCACTACAAACTTCTTTTTATCCAGAATCTTTTAAAGATACGATCCCAAAAGATTGGAAGCAGGAAATAATTAATTTTGAAAGTATCCAGCTACAAAAAAATAGAAATGCAATTTTCAATTCTGACTTTACTTTAATAAACGATGGATGGATTAATAGTATAGATTTTGCAGAATATGAAAAAATAAATGAATATCCGCTGATCGAAAATTTGGATAAGAGATCGATAGATTTTTTGGGAAGTTTTAATCAAAATCAGAGAAGTAAATTATTTCCTATTGGTGTAGTGCCCTACACAATTATCATTAAAAATAATAAAGAATTAATAAATTCAGCCAGAACTTCTTGGGATTTTCTTCTTTCTAAAAAATTAGCTGGGAAAATTATTTTTCCACAAAGTCCCAGAATATTATTGTCAATTGCACAAAAAATTAATTCATCTAATTCTCTAAAAAAACTAAAAAACCAAGCAATGTTATTTGATGATAAAAATATGCTCAATTGGTTGATTAATTCTGATGCTTGTGTCGCAATAGTTCCTTATAGCCTCTGCTCAAAATATTTAAAAATAGATCCAAGGCTTTCCCTAGTTTTCCCAAGCCAGGGCGTACCTTTGATGTGGCATTTCCTACTTAGTCGATCAAATCTAAATAATGCAATATTAATTAAATGGATTAAATCTTTAGAAAATAAATCAATAGTAGATAAATTAGTAAGCCAGGGTTGGTATCTTCCCTTCAAAATTGATTATTTACAAAGTAAATATAAATCTGAGATGTTCCCCATCTCAGGCCCTTCTGAGGAATGTTGGGAAAATAGTTGGTCTTTCCCAGTACTAACAAATGTACAAAAAATTAATCTTATAAATTTCTGGAATGAGTCTTTAACCCCATAATCTTTTTCTCGGAGTTTCACTTAATAAGTTATGGGTTTGCTTTAATAAATTTGGTATGTCCAATTTACTAGGACATTTAGGAACACATTCATTGCATTCTTGGCAAAATGAAGAATTTTTTTCTTCCCACCAATGGCCAGCTTTTCCTATTAAATTGTATCTTTCTTTTGAAAATTCTAATTGGCCATAACCAATAGATATATTTCTTAAACGAAGTATTTCTGGAATAGGTACTTCATTTGGACATGGAAGACAACGTCTACATTGTTCACATCTTGTTGAGTTTAATCTTTCATTAGCAACTTCCTCAATTTTATTGAGGGCGCTTTTTTCAAGTTTTGTAAGCTGCTCGAAGGAGTTTCTAAGTTTATGGGCAAATTCAAAATCTTTTTTGTTTGTCGCCCCCAATGACAAAGTTGTAATACCTTTAGCCAACAAGAATCTATACGCTAGTTCTAATGGATGAAAAGGCTGGGAGGCCTCTAATAAAATATCACTTGGGGAATATAATCTACCTCCTTTATCAGCAGGTGATATTGCTAATACTCCCATACCTTTTTTTATGGCTTCCTCTGCCAAAGTAATCTTGGACTGATCTAAATAATGTAAATGTAGACTACAAAAACTAAAATCTTCAAAGCTAATTGCTTCTTTAATTAGTGAATAACTACCGTGCGAACTAAAACCAACTTGATCAACTAATTCCTTCTCAAGTATCCATGATATAAATTTCTTACCCTCTCCAGCAAGAACCCAATCTAGATGTTGTTTTAAGTTGAGTCCATGAATTGCAAGATTATTAATTTTCTGGCGATTTAAATTTTTAAGAGAATTTTTAAAATTATTTTTTAAAAATTCAAAATCTCCCCTTGGTAAAACTTTGGAAGTAATCACCCAATTTTTTTCTTTTATATTCTCTTCTATTTCTAATTTTTTTATTGAATTTCCGATAAGAGATTCAGCATTACCATAAGAGGGTGCTGTTTCTATGTGATTAATTCCTGCATAATATGCATTTTTTATTATGCTATACATTTTTTCAAAACTCTCAGTTGCTCGCATTGTCCCTAAAGTGAATAAGCTCACTTTCGCCCCTCTACCAAATGATCTTTTTTGTGAATTAATAATCATTTAAATATGATCAATTTCTTTTTATTTACTATTTAATTTATTTATAGTTGAAAATGATTTAAAGTAAATTAAAGCAATTACAAAATTTTGCAAAAATATTCTTCTTAAATCTATGTTCACAGGAATAATTCAATCAATTGGAAAACTAAAACAAGAAAAAAATATTTTAGAAATTGAAATTCTTGATAAATTATTTGATATGGCAATCGGTGACAGCATAGCGGTTGATGGAATTTGTTTGACAGTTAAAGAGATTTTTCAAAATAAATTTACTGTTGATGTTAGTGAGGAAACATTAAAAAAAACAACATTAGGAGTAAAGTCGAACCTTAATCAGATTGTTAATTTGGAACCTGCTCTGAGGGTCTCTGACCGTCTCGGAGGGCATATAGTGAGTGGACATGTTGATGGCCTTGGAACAGTAGAGAATATAGAAAAATTAGAGAAATCTTGGCTCCTATCCATTAAGTGGAAAGATAATAATTTTTCAAAATATGTAGTTAATAAAGGTAGTATTTGTGTAAATGGTATAAGTCTTACAATTGCAAAATATGAGCAGGAGGGAGAAATATTTACTATTGCGATAATTCCTCATACTTGGCATAACACAAATCTGAATAAATTAAATGTCGGTGACAGCGTAAACCTTGAGGCAGATGCACTAATTAAATATGTAGAGAAATTACTTTTGTTTAATAAAAATAGTGATCAAGATTTATCTTCAAATAATATTTCTTCGGAGTGGCTTAAAGAAAACGGATGGTAAGTTATATTTTTTAATTTAGTGGAATCAGATAAATTGTTTTTGACTCTTTTTTAAGATCGATTTTAAACTCCTGACCAGGTTCTAGACCTAATTTCTTGGTGTAGACATGACCAATTAATAGGTTCCCATTGCCATGAACTTTAGTTTTAAATTCTGTCTGTCTGCCTCTCGAAGCTCTATTACCATTTTTCCCCTGACGACCATTCCCTATTTTGTAACCCTTAGCTTCGATAAGCGCCCTATAAAAACTTTTTCTTAAGATTCTTCCGCTGGGCCCTACGTAACCACAACCTTTTGCTATCTCATCTTCAGATTTTTTACTTAATAATTTTGCTTTTTCAAGAAGTTGTTTTCCTTCTAGCATTATCTGACAAATTTCTAACTATATATTCTTACTAAAAAGGAGAACTGTGGCAATATAAATTAATAAAAAATATATTTAATTTTTTAAATTTAGTTTTTTTTATAAAAGATACAAAATAATAAATAAAATAACCCATATTCCATCTACAAAATGCCAGTACAATTCAACAGCTTCTAATGGGAACATATTTTGACTAGTTAATCTTCCGCCATTGATTCTCGTTTGCCAAGCAATAATTAAAATCATTAAACTGCCTAAAGTAACATGTAATCCATGAAAACCAGTTAGAGCGTAAAAAGTACTTGCAAATAAATTATCTGTTAATCCAAAAGGTAAATGAAAATATTCAAATAATTGACATATTAAAAATATAATTCCAAGAAAAGCAGTAAAAAACAACCATTTTTGGGAATCAGAGTTTTTATCTTTCAAAAGTGCTTTACCTGCTTTATGAAAAGTTGCACTACTAACAAGTAATAAAATTGTATTTAGTGTAGGTATTGGTAGTTCTAATTCGTAAATAGCACCTTCAGGTAATGGATTTACTGCTTTATAAGTTAAATAAGCAGCAAAGAATCCAGCAAAAGTCATTCCGTCCGCAATTAGGAAAGTTATGAGGCCAAACATTCTAAAGTCTTCATGCGTTTCATTAACTTCAGAATTATTTTTTTGAATTTCTTTTGAGCTATCTAGTGTTGTCATGTGTTTTTAATTTTGTTCAGGAATTTCTTTACCATAACCATAAGGTTCTTCAACTAATGGAGCTTCTCCTTCCCAATTTTCAACTGGAGGTGGAGAGGATGTTAACCATTCAGGTGTAAGAGCATTCCAAGGGTTATCTCCAGCATCTTTCCCATTTCTCGCACTAAGGAATACATTAATTAAAAAAGGAATTGTACTTATAGCCATCAAAAGAGCCCCAAGGCTACTAATTTGATTAACGAACTGGAATTGAGGATCATATTCTGCAACTCTTCTCGGCATTCCATTTAAACCAAGCCAATGTTGAGGAGCAAAGCACAAGTTAAATCCAATAAAGGTAATGATAAAATGTAAAATTCCTAATTTTTCATTTAGCAACTTTCCAGTTACTTTGGGGAACCAATGATAAATTGAAGAGAAAATAATAAAAACAGTCCCTCCGTAAACTATGTAATGAAAATGGGCTACAACGAAATAGGTATCATGTACGTGAATATCGAAAGGTACCTGTGCCAAAGCAACTCCTGTAATTCCTCCAAAAACAAAATTTATAATAAATCCGCAAGAGAATAAAATTGCACTATTGATGGAAATTTTACCTCCCCATAATGTCGCAACCCAATTGAAAAATTTTATACCTGTTGGAACAGCAATAAATGCTGTGGCAATAGTAAAGAACAATCTCATCCAAGGTGGCGTTCCACTCGTAAACATGTGATGAGCCCAAACAACTAAACCTAAAACTACTATCCCCATTATTGAAAAAACCATTGTTGTATATCCAAAAAGTGGTTTTCGAGAATGTACAGGGAGTATTTCACTAACTAAACCAAAGGCAGGAAGGACCATAATGTATACAGCTGGATGAGAATAAAACCAAAATAAATGCTGATAAACCACTACATTGCCACCTAAAACTGGATTGAAAAAACCTGTATTAGCGATGATATCGAAGCTAAGAAGAATTAAAGTGCCTGCTAAAACAGGAGTTGACAAAACAACTAATAGACTTGTTCCAAGCATTGCCCAACAATACATTGGCAATTGCATAAGTTTTAATCCTGGCCTTCTTAATTTGATAATGGTCGCTATAAAGTTTATTCCACCAAATATAGAACTGCCTCCAAGTAATAGAACACTCAGAATCCAAATAATTTGTCCCGATTGAGGAGTAGTTATGCTCAAAGGGGGATAAGCAGTCCATCCAGCCTGAGCAGCACCCTCAACAAAATAGCTTGCTACCAGCATCAAACCTGAAGGAGGAATTAACCAAAAAGCTACTGCATTTAATCTTGGGAATGCCATATCTCTCGCACCTACATAAAATGGAACCAAATAATTTCCAAAAGCACCGTTAACCACAGGCACTATCCAAAGGAATATCATTATTGTTCCGTGTAAAGTTAAAACTTGGTTATAAACATCTCTTGGCATAAAATCAGACATTGGACTGGCTAGTTCAATTCTTATGGCGCTCGCTAAAGTTCCTCCTATTAAATAGAAGAGAAAACCACAAATCAAGTATTGTATCCCAATTACTTTATGATCAAGGCTAAAACTAAAGTATCTAAGCCAGCCTTTAGGTTGAAGACTTTCATTATTAGTTTTTTGTGGATCAATTGATATTGTCATAAATTTACCTCTGATTTTTTATTTTTGTTAAACCATTCGTTGTAATCAGATTCTTCTTCAACAATTATCGAGGCTCTCATACCTCCATGATATGGGCCACACAATTCTGCACAGATTATCGGATATTTTCCTACTTTTGTAGGAGTGAAATTTAGAATAGTCGGTTGCCCAGGAATAATATCCTGTTTAATTCTGAACTCTGGCACCCAAAAAGCATGAATGACATCTTTGGATTCCATTTTAATTGAAACTTTTTGATCAACAGGAACGTGTAGTTCTCCTGATATGAAATTGCCCTTGGGATAATTGAATAGAAATGCAAATTGCATAGCTGAAACTTCAATTGGTAAATTATTTATTGCCATTTCATTATCAGAAGTTTGACTTATTCCAGCCCATATTTTTTCAGTGTTAGAACTCATCATTTCGTGGTTATGATTTAGTTCTTTCATTCCTCCCATTCGATCGTAGATGTTGTAGCTATATAAACCTATTAATAAAACAATAATTGAAGGAATAATTGTCCATACAATTTCTAAGCTTAAATTTCCCTCTAAAGCTATACCATCTCCTATCTGATCATTTCTTTTCCTAAATTTAAATAAGCTATAAATAACTGCTATTGTCATTCCTATAAAAATAATTAATCCAATGATGAAAAGAATTTTAAAAAGTTCATCGTAAATTGGTGCATTAATACTTGCTTCAGCTGGGAGCAAATTTACATTAAAACCAATCCAAAAAGATATAGCAAAAACGAGCGAAATAATTAGTATTAAATAAATGTTTTTATTTAACAATTGATTTCAAAAAATTTGTATTTATATTCTCAAGATATTCAATTTTTTTAATCCTGCATCCTTTGTTAAAAGAAAATCATTTAAATTCACAACTTCTTAAGATTTATGAAATAAAAGGAGTATTATTAATAACTTTTTAGAGTTAATTGTCAGGGAAAAAAGATTAAATTAGTAAATTATTTTTTAAATTAAACATATTAATTTTTAATTAATGTTTGGTTTTTGAATCTAAATTATTATGCAAAATAATAGGTTTTATCCATTTGATTAATAACCAATTATATAAATCAAAATATCTGACAATTTTTAAAAGGTTGGGAAGTCATAGTGTAGTTGCACTTATAGCACTAATTGTAATTGGAGGTGCTACTAGGGTCATGGAGGCGGGACTTGCTTGTCCAGATTGGCCATTATGTTATGGGTCTTTTTTGCCTTTTAATCATATGAACCTAAGAGTTTTTCTAGAGTGGTTTCATCGTCTAGATGCTTTTCTGGTTGGGATATTAATTCTTTTTAAATTTTCCCTTTCTATTATTTGGAAAAATGAAATTCCAAATTGGTTACCTAAAACTTATTCTTTACTACTTTTTCTTGTTATTGTCCAAGGATCCTTTGGAGCTTTAACAGTAATAAACCTGCTTGATTCATTTACCGTTACGGTTCATCTTTTAATAGCTTTTCTACTTCTCATTACAACAATTTCAATCAATCAAAATTTGGAAAATAACGAAATAATAGAAGAGCCATCAATTTGGTGGAGATTGTTATTGTTTGTTCCTCTTTTACTTACTTTGATTCAATCTTTTATTGGAGTAAGGCTTTCATCAACCTGGGCAGCACATATTTGCTTATCTTTTAATAAACAATGTCTAATTCTAAATACTCATAAATTATTTGCTTTTCCAATTACTTTTTCAATTCTATTGATTATTGCTACTGCAATTTATAAAAGAAATTTGCTTACTGAAAATTGGAAATATCTCTCAACACTTATTTTTCTCTTGTTTTCCCAAATTGTTTTGGGTGTTTTAAGTCTTAAAACAAATTTGAATGAACCTATTTTTATTATCGGTCATCAACTTAACGCTTCTTTATTTATTGCGATATTAACAACATTAATTTTTAGAAGTCCTTTTACCAAAAAAGTTCCAAACCACTCCCTAAATTCTCAAATGGTTGGTATCAATTCATGAATAGTAGTAACTTAGAAAACTTAAACTATAAATCTTCAATTAGGGATGAAGTTGTACCTTCAAGAAAAAGATTAACTTTGCCACCTTGGCTCGAAGTGGCAAAACCTAGATTAATCCCACTTTTACTGGCAACAACTTTAGGAGGAATGGCTTTAACAGAGGAATGGCCTTTGTCTTCACCGAAGCTTATCTGCACTTTAGGAGGCGGCGCTTTGGCGGCAGCAGCAGCAGGAGCTCTGAATTGCTTGTGGGAAATGGAATTAGATAAGAGGATGACAAGAACTAGCAAAAGAGCTTTGCCAGCAGGAAAGTTGTCCTCTGAGACTGTATTTTTAGCTGCTGTATCATGTACTTTGGCAGCTTCGATGCTTTTAGTAAGTGGTGTAAATTATTTGGCTGCGGGATTAACTCTTCTTGGTTTATTTAGCTATGTAATTTTATATACAGTTATTTTGAAACCTCGTACAACCAAAAATATTGTTTTCGGAGGAGTTGCTGGCGCGATACCACCTTTAGTTGGTGCATCTGCTGCCACAGGGCATGTAGGCCTTAGTGGTTGGTGGTTGTTTGGTTTAGTAATGTTATGGACTCCAGCTCATTTTTGGGCACTTGCAATTTTATTGAAGGACGATTACGCATCTGTTGGTATTCCTATGCTTCCTTCTGTTAAAGGATCTGTTTTTACTGCTAAAGCAATTTCTCGTTACGGATGGGCAACAGTTTTAATGAGTATTATGGGAGTCTTTGCTTTACCTGAAGGGGGTCTATTATACGGAATTATGTTATTGCCATTTAATGGAAGACTTTTGCAATTAATAAATGAATTAAAGAAATCTCCTGATGATCTTTCAAGAGCAAAGTCTCTTTTTAGGTGGTCTATTCTTTATATGTTTGGTATTTGTCTTTTGTTATTAATTTCCAGAACCCAACTATCCGTAGAATTTGAGCAGCAATCTATGCAAATATTTTTATCCATATTATCCCTCCTTAGTAATTAAATTAGATGTAAAATGTTTTTTAAGAAATAGTAAGTTTGATGAATTATATAAAAATTAAAGGGCTCTCAAAATCTTATTCAGAAATCAAGGCTTTAAAAAATTTATCTATGGAAATTGAAGCTGGAACATTATTCGGAATACTAGGTCCAAATGGTGCTGGCAAATCAACACTTATAAAAATACTCGCAACTTTAATAGAGCCTGATAGTGGAGAAATTTTAGTAAATAATATTAATCTGATAAAAAATTCAAGGAAAATTAGAGAATTAATTGGTTATGTTGCCCAGGACATCGCACTTGATAAAATATTAACTGGACGAGAGCTTTTGGATTTTCAATCAGATTTATATCACATCAAAAAAAACAAAAAATTTGAAAGGATAAAGAAATTAATAGATCAATTAGAAATGAATGATTGGATTGATCGTAAGTGCGGAACTTATTCAGGGGGAATGAAAAGAAGAATAGATCTTGCAGCTGGACTTTTACATTTGCCCCAAGTTTTAATATTGGATGAACCTACAGTTGGTTTAGATATTGAAAGTAGAAATATCATATGGCAACTTTTGAAAGATTTGAGAAATAATGGTATGACTATCATTTTAAGCAGTCACTATCTTGATGAAATAGATAAATTGGCAGACAAATTAGTAATAATTGATGATGGAAGAGTTATAGCACAAGGGGCTCCTGCAGAACTGAAAAATAAATTAGGAGGAGATAGAGTGACTTTGAAAGTAAGAGAATTTAGTAATCAGCAAGAAGCAAAGAATATATGCCAAATTTTATCTTCAATAGAAGGAATTAGTCAGATTATAATAAATGAAGCTCAAGGTTTCTCGATAAATTTTGTAGCAGATAAGGAAAAAGATTTACTTACGAAGCTCAAAGTGGAATTGGCCTTCTCAAAGTTTGAAATTTTTTCTCTTACCCAAAGTCAGCCAAGCTTGGATGATGTATATCTTCAGGCAACCGGGAAAACATTATTGGATGCCGAAATTTCTATGGCAGGAAAAAGAGACTTTAAAAAAGAATCAAAGCAATCAATGAGATAAAAAACTTCTGGTTTTAACTATAATGAAAAAAATAATTACTGCTAATTATGGAATTAAAACAGTATAATTTATTATTTTTATATCAAGAAACATTTGCCTTAACAAAGAGATTATTTATTCAATTAAAAAGAAGACCATCAACTCTTTTAGCTGGAATATTACAACCTATAATTTGGCTTTTTTTATTTGGGGCATTATTCTCTAAAGCTCCTGAAGGTTTTTTACCAGGAGTTGATTCTTATGGGAATTTTTTAGGAGCAGGACTTATTGTTTTTACTGCTTTTAGCGGAGCCCTAAATTCTGGTCTTCCTTTAATGTTTGATAGAGAGTTTGGATTTCTTAATAGATTACTTGTGGCTCCTTTAACCAGTAGATTATCCATAGTTTTATCTTCTTTTTTTTACATAACAATCCTGAGCTTTGTTCAGAGTATTGTAATAATGATTGTTTCGTACATTTTGGGTTATGGATGGCCAAACTTATATGGTTTAGGAATTGTTTTTACAACACTAATTCTATTAGTTCTTTTTGTGACATCAATAAGTCTATGTTTAGCGTTTGTTTTGCCTGGACATATTGAATTAATTGCTCTTATATTTGTGATAAATTTACCTCTCCTTTTTGCCAGTACTGCTTTGGCTCCAATTTCTTTTATGCCTAATTGGCTTGGGTGGTTGGCTTCATTAAATCCATTAACTTTTGCGATCGAACCTATTAGGACTGCTTATACAGAAACTATGAATTTAGAATTAGTGGCTTTACATGCTCCATATGGTGATTTAACTTGTAAGAGTTGTATTTCAATTTTATTCTCTTTAACAGTTTTATCCTTGATTATCATAAGGCCTCTGTTAAATAAGAAGTTAAATTAACCAATTTATGCCTTTAAAAAATCATCTAATAGAAGTTTTTAAAAAAGCCTCTTTAGAAAATAATATTTTGCTTAAAGAAAATATTGTTCTTAAGTGGGTCCATAGATTTGGGATTTATTCTTTAAATGATTTATTAATCCATAGTCCAGTACAAAAGGAAAATTATGAAGAAGAAAATGAGGAACAAATAATTTTAATTGATGAAAATCATGAAGAAGAAAATCAAGAAAAAATTAAATTTGAATTTTTAAAAACTCTAGAAAATTTAGAAGAAACAAATTGTGAATCAAATTACTTAAAAATTTCTAACAATAACGAAGTCTTTAATACTAAAAAAGATTCTAATCAAAAAAATCAATGTATTAAAAAACCAAAATTACCACTACCTAATATTAAAAATTTAAGAAAATGGATTAATACAGATAAAAAAGCTAGTTAGCTTTTTACATCATACCTGGCATACCCATGCCGCCCATTCCTGGCATACCCATGCCGCCCATTCCTGGCATACCCATGCCGCCCATTCCTGGCATACCCATGCCGCCCATGCCTCCCATGCCTCCCATTGGATCTCCACCTGGTCCTCCTGGGGCTGCGACTTCAGGCTCTGGAATGTCAGCCATCGCAACTTCTGTTGTGAGGAGCATAGCTGAAATAGATACTGAATCTTGAAGAGCTAATCTTATTACTTTGGTTGGATCTAATATTCCTGAATCTTTTAAATCCTCATATTTTCCTGTATTAACATTAAAGCCTTTTTTTAGTCTTTTAATTTCAGCGACGACTACATCACCATTAAAACCAGCATTTTTTGCTATTTGTCTAGTAGGTTCCAAAAGGGCTTCTTTAATTATATTTATCCCTGTTCTTAAATCATCTGAAGATGTTTGACTCAAATTTAAAAGGTCATCTGATATTTCAATTAAAGTTTGTCCTCCTCCAGAAACAACACCCTCTTCAACAGCAGCTTTCGTAGCATTAAGAGAATCTTCGATTCTCAACTTTTTATACTTCATCTCTGTTTCTGTGGCAGCACCTACCTTGATAAGAGCTACTCCACCGGCTAGTTTGGCTATCCTTTCATTAATTTTATCCTGATCATACTCTGAATCAGTTATATTTACTTCTCTCTTTAATTTCTCTACTCGCGATTTAACTAAATTTTTAGTGTCATCGAAGGCAACAATTGTAGTTTTATCCTTTGTGATAGTAATTTTTTTTGCTTTGCCTAGATCATTAATCGATACTTTATCCAGTGACATCGATTTATCTTCGCTTATTAACTTGGCCCCTGTAAGAATTGCAATATCTTCAAGGGCAGCTTTTCTTCTCTCACCAAATAACGGAGCTCTTACAGAGGCTACATTTAAAACCCCACTATTCTTATTCAAAACCAAAGTAGTTAAAGCCTCTCCTTCGATATCTTCAGCAAGAATTAGAAAAGGTGAGCCTGACTTCTGAATTTCTTCAAGTATTGGAACCAAATCAATTAAAGTTGAGATTTTTTGATCAGTTATTAATATTTTAGGGTTTTCAAGTTCACAAACCTGCCTCTCTTGGTCTGTTACGAAATATGGAGAACTATAGCCTCTATCAAAAGACATTCCTTCAGTTATATCTAATTCTGTATCTAGTGATTGAGATTCTTCTACAGTTATTACGCCATCCGAAGTAACAATATCCATTGCTTTTGAAATTATAGATCCAATTTCTTCATCACCTCCAGCACTAACTGTTGCAACTTTTTGAATATCAGAACCACTTAATGAAATACTTTTGGAACTTAATTTTTCTAAAACAAAAGCTAGGCCTACTTCCATACCTTTTTTTAACTCCATAGGACTGGCACCAGAAGCAATATTTTTTAATCCCTCCTGAACCATCTTCTGAGTCAAAATAGTGGCTGTTGTTGTTCCATCTCCAGCACTCTCTTTCGTCTTGGATGCAACTTGTTCTATTAATTTCGCACCTAAATTAGAAATAGGGTTTTCAATCTCAATCTCTTTAGCAACAGTGGATCCATCTCTTACTATATCTGGCGAACCAAATTTTCTTTCTATTACTACGTTTTTTGCCTTTGGCCCAATTGTAACCTTTACCGCATTAGCTACGAAATTTACACCTTTTTCTAGCGCTTCTCTTGATTCATTTGAAAAACTTAACTGTTTTGCCATGTTTACTGGGTCTTTTATCTTATTCTAATCTCCCATAGAATCATTTTTAAGGGATATTTAATTAAGTGGGGAAAGCCGAATTTCTTTTAATGAGAGATACAAATTAATTCAAATAAGAGTATCTTTAAGATATGAATGAAACAAATAATCTCATTTTTACTCTTACCGCAATCCTTGCGATTGCTATGACACTAGTCTATTTTCCTCTAAGGTTTTTCTTGACTTTAACTGCTAGAAGTCGAAGACTTAAACTCTTACAAAAAATTAGAAGGTTGAGAGATGAATTAGGCCAACCTTACGAAAGTACATAATCAAATACTCATACCACCGTCAATACTAATTGTTTGTCCTGTAATGTAACTTCCAGCATTACTTGAAACTAAGAATGATACTAAGCTAGCAATTTGAGAACAACTTCCTAATTTCCCTAAAGGAATAACTTTAAGAATATCTTCGGTATTAAGTTTTTCAGTCATCTCTGTTTCTATAAAGCCTGGAGCTATTGCATTTACGTTTATACCTCTTGAAGCAAATTCTTTAGCACAAGTTTTGGTGAATCCAATAACTCCAGCTTTGGCTGCAGAATAATTTGCTTGGCCGGGATTACCAATTAATCCAACAACAGATGAAATATTTACGATACTACCACTTCTTTTTTTCATCATAAATTTTGAAGCATATTTTGTACAAAGAAAAACTCCTTTTAAGTTTGTATTTAATACTTCATCCCATTGTTCCGACTTCATTCTCATCAATAGTCCATCTCTGGTAATACCAGCATTGTTAATGAGGATATCAATGGTGCCATTAATTTTGATTATTTCTTCAAAAGCTGAACTGACAGAATCCTCTTTTGAAACATCAAATTTTAATTTATGAGCTTTACCTCCCGAATTTTTTATTAAATTTACAACTTCTTCAGCTTTTTCATCAGAAGAAGAATAATTAATAAAAACTTCTGCTCCTAATCGGCTTAGTTCTAAAGCAATTTCTTTACCAATTCCTCTGCTAGCTCCGGTGATTAAAGCAACTTTGCCTGATAATGAATCTGTATTGGACATTATGAAATTTTATAATTTTCAATCGTAGTACTATTTGTGTAAAGATATTGCTTTTATTTATAATTGTCTAGAAAATATCAAGACCTTCTATTGTGCACTTTTTAATACCAGCTGCAGGGAGCGGTAGCAGAATGAAAGCTGGAAAAAATAAATTACTTATTGATTTAGAGGGAGAGTCTTTGATTTATTGGACACTTAAATCTGTATTTTCTGCAAGCTCAACAAATTGGGTTGGAATAATTGGGCAACCGAAAGATGAAAATTTATTATTAAATTCAGCAAAGGATTTTGCTCATAAAGTTCATTGGATTAATGGTGGTGAAACCAGACAACAGTCAGTTTTTAATGGTTTAAAAGCGTTACCAAAAGATGCTGAAAAAGTTTTAATACATGATGGTGCTAGATGTCTAATTAATCCTGAATTGATAGACCTTTGTGCCAAGGAATTAGATAAAAATGAAGCTGTAATCTTAGCTACTAAGGTAACTGACACTATAAAGATTGTTGATAATGAAGGTTTTATTAAAGAAACACCAGATAGAAATTATTTATGGGCGGCGCAAACTCCTCAGGGCTTTTTAGTAGATAGATTAAAAAAAGCTCATAAGATGGCTATTGATGAAAACTGGAAAGTTACAGATGATGCCTCTCTATTCGAAATGCTTAATTGGAAAGTGAAGATTATTGAAGGAACTTATTCAAATATAAAAATTACATCCCCTATAGATTTGAAAATAGCAAAACTTTTTGTGAAGAACTCCTAGTTAAAAAGGTCTATTGAAACTAAGAATACCATCATCACCATTTAAGGTGGCTTCGTATCCTAAAGGAATGCAGGCATTTCCCGATATGTGGCCTATTGGGAGGTCAAAAAGAATAGGAAAATCAAACTCTTGGAGTCTTTCAATAATGCAGTTTTTTAGTAAATCTTTCCATTCAAGGTCGAAGGAATCATCAGAAAAACTTCCGAATCCAATACCAGCAATTTCAGAAAGTGTTTTAGTCATTCTGAGG
>QCRF01000024.1 GCA_003209375.1 Prochlorococcus sp. AG-459-N19
GTTCTTTACTATAAAAAAGTCTTTCCCAAATTAATTCACAAACAAATACATCACTAACCCTATCTTCGAGAACAAGAAATAATAGATCCTTACATATTGGCCATGTAAATTGATTTTCAACTAATTTTTCTTTTTTTTGCATTAATCGAACCTTATCAAAATCAGAGAAAAATAAGGCATAAATTCCTTTTTATATCGTGATGCATATTGAATAATTTGATCAGGCATACCAACACTTAAAGCTATTAATGTTGTATCGATAATATCCTCTTTTTTTTAAAATTTCCCTTACTAAATGCCATCTTTTGCCAACTTTCATAATTGCCAATACCGTTTTATTTCCCTTACTTTCCCTAATTAAGGTTGTTAATTCAAATTCTGAAGAAGGGCATTCTTTGATGATCAATGTCTCGCCTTTTTTTACCAAATCAAAATCATTCAAAGCTGCTGCTGCTGAAATAGAGGAAATACCAGGTATTGTTTTGGTAATTATTTCTGGATAATTATGCTTAATTATCCTCAAAATATTAGAAGAACTTGCAAATAGTGAAGTATCTCCTAAGCAAAGTAAAACAACTGATTCTCCATTTTTTATAGATTTTACAATTTTTTCTACTGCGTTAGACCATATCTCATCAGGATCAAAATCCTTTCTAGCCATTGGGAAAATGACAGGTATATTTTTTTTGAATTTGGTGTATTTCTTGACTATTTCTGCAGCGAAACTCTTTTTATTATCATCTGATATTGGAAAAACTATAACTTTCGCTTTTTTTTATTGCATCCACAGCCGCTATTGTTAAAAGCGATGGATCTCCAGGTCCTACACCAACGATGGTGAATGTAGGTGAATCAGTTTTATATCGATTAAGTAAACTTAAGAACTTGTTTATTATCATTTTTATTTTATTAACTTTAGCTATGTACCCTTGGCAATACGAAAGTTTCAGCTATTATTGATGACTCAATTTCAGATAATTCCTCTAACCTTTTGAAAGTTTGATTTTTAGAGAATTTAGTTTGTGCTAGTTTCCAATAAACTCCAAAATGTCTTGCCTCACTCTCAAGCAGAGACTCATAAAGGGATTTAAACGATTTATCTTCAGAATTCAGCGCAAGCAAGCTTAATCTTTCATGACTTCTTGCTTCAATAAGTCCTGCTATTAAAAAACTATCAAGCATTCTATTGGGCTCTTCCTTTCTTATATTCTTGGACAATTCAGCTCCATAAGGAGGCGGTTTTAAGGACTCAAGAGAATGTCCAAGATCCTTTAAAAAATAAAGTATTTTTTCAAAATGCTCTAATTCCTCTCTCGCTATTGGACTTAAAACTTCGGCCAGATTTGGTTCTGATGGATATCTAAACATCAATTGAATAGCTACTCCTGCTGCTTTTCTTTCACAATGAGCATGGTCAATAAGAATATCTATTGGATTAGATAATGCGAGTTTGATCCACTCATCTGAGGTAAATGAAGATAAATATTTAATATGAGAAGAAGGCCTTTTAAAATCGACTAGCATTTAATTTTTACTACTTAAATATCCAATGATTCCTTCAAGAGCTAAGGAATAACTTGATATTCCGAATCCACTAATAATTCCTATAGCTTTATCTGTAAGAAAAGATTCTTTACGAAAATCTTCTCTACTGAAAATATTTGAAATATGTAACTCTACAAAAGGGATTTTTGATCCAATTAAAGCATCACGAATAGAAATCGAGGTATGTGTAAAAGCGCCAGCATTTATAAGAATGCCTTGGATACTTTTTACAGACTCCTGAATTTTATCTACTATTTCTCCTTCGTGATTACTTTGAAAACATTCAAGATTAATACTTTTTTCTTTAGCAACTTTAGTTAAATCTTGTTCTATATCACTCAATTTTTTATTACCATATATTTCAGGTTCTCTAGTGCCCAAAAGATTTAGATTTGGTCCATTTATTAATAAAATATTCATCATCAATAAAGTCTTTTCTTTACAAATGCTATCTAGAAAGAAACAAAAAAACCAAAACAATTTCACACAAAGTGTCCATTAACTGATAAGTTCAAATAGTGGGGGTCGGTGCCCGAGTGGTTAAAGGGGGCGGACTGTAAATCCGCTGGCTCTGCCTACGTTGGTTCAAATCCAACCCGGCCCACTTTAAAATTGCCCTTGTAGCTCAGCGGTAGAGCACTCCCTTGGTAAGGGAGAGGTCTCGGGTTCAAGTCCCGACGAGGGCACTCGCGGGATAGATTGATATCAAAAAACCCTTATTAAAAATTCAAAGAAAATATAAAAAATGAATTTATAAATAGAACAAATTTTTGTAAATCTGAAATTGAAAAAGCAGTCCCATTAATATTTAAAGAGACTCAAGGTAATGATATAAATGAGCAGCCAGAATTAAAACAAAGACTAGTTAAAGCATTTCCGTTTTGGTATTTGGAAGCACTTGAAAAAATTATTAAAGAAGGGAACAAATTAAATTAACTTCGATATGATTAAATTCTGAGATCTTTTCCATATAACATTCATGCCACTATCTTCATACAGGATGCACAGAATTTATCTTGCAGCAACCATGAATTATGGTCTGGGTTCTGATGATCCAGAAGAATTGGCATACTACAACAAAATCAAAAAAGAGATGGATGATATGAAAAAAGAACCAGTTAAAAAAGGAATACCCCTTAACTGGAATACCCCCGAAGGAATGGATAAATGCACCTGAATACTTTTTTATTAATTGATGGGACTCTTATGCTTATTGGTCTGCCTTTATTGATGATTCTAAAAGGCAATAAATAGTCTTGCTAAAAATAATTTCCATCTAAAATTTGTATTATTCCCTTTATTAAATTTAAGGCATATTAACCATATTAAAGTTCAATTGTTGATCCTTTATCCGTATAAGGGAGTTCCTCAAACCGTACATATTTATTAGTCGGATAGCTTGCCTAACTAGTTAGAACATGAATGTAGTCGTCATGAGCAAATGTCTACCAAATTCACCCTAAAAGAAGATCATAAATCTGAGATTGAAAAAAGATCAGAAGAAGAACTTCTTGAGGAAGAAATCAGGAATCAGCAAACATTGGATAGCTTTGTTGAATCTGATAAGAACTGGAGCTAATCAAAACTTATTTATTAGGAGAAAGTTATGAACTTAAAAAGATCACCATTCTCAATCTTGAATAAAGAGAGTAGAGAAATTGACTATATCAAAGGAGTTTACAAGAGAAAAATTCAAGCTGAAATTGAATCATATAAAGATCCCGAAGACGAAGATAATAGAGATACAATCCAAGCTCAAGATGTATTGATGCTTGATAGGATTTCAATTTAGTTATTTTTTTCTTCTAATTCTTATATTTCTTTTTCTTCTTTACCTTTTCATAAACCTCATCAGCCTTCTGTTCAATACTGTCCAGCTTACTTGAGATCTCTTTTATAGCTTCTGCTTTTTCTTCTTTAACTACAGTATCTTTAAATTCGATAATTTTAACTGGCTCTCCTTTAATTACAGTATCTTTTTTCTCTTCAGTTTTAATTCCAAACTTACCTCTGATGAAATTGGCTATAAAAATAAGAACCGGAACATGAGCTAGACCGCCTATTAATATTCTTGTTTCTGAATAAGCCATTTAATAGTTATGAGAACTGAGATATTTAAGCATAAATTTAATTTTTAAATTCCTTTTATTAAGCCAATAAACATTTGTAATCATCTCTTGATTCGTAGATCAATAATCTTGCTATTAATTAAATAGAGACTTTTTTAAAAAATGCCATTAGACGTATTTCTAATGAACATGTGTGTTGTGGTAATAGCGTTGCTTATCAGAAGAGAAATCAAACTTAAGAAGGCGAGATAAATTATGAAAACACAAATTTTAAAAGAGCATTATATTCCAAATATCCATGCTATTACTCTTTTACTAATGCTTCTTCTATGTCTATGGTTACCTCTAGCACTAAGATTCTTATTAATAATTTAATCGAATTAATTAGTTAATACTCTTATCCTTAAACTCTTCTATACCCTAATTTTGTTTAAAAGATCTTAAATGGAAATCGTGTTTCGAATTATTTGTATGGATTTAAATAGTTAGTATTTCGACTACTCAGAAACCCAACTTGTGATTTTCGTTGTGCTATAAATATGTCCTCCAGATTCTATATTCTTAATGGTTTCAGGATCTGAAAAAACATGCTTAGCCACACCTTCCTCAGCTTGATGGATAACAATAACTTCTTTTGGATCAATTAAACTTTTGCCACGATATAGAGGAGTAAGTCCTACCGTTTTATGAAATGCATCTATCTCTGGGCTATCAAACATTTTTACCCATTCCTCAAATGTATTTGAAAGTTTAAAGGTGAAAACAGTAGTTTCAACAGTCATAAAAAAAACTAATTGCTATTTATTTTAGATCGACTGTCAATAATCAAGAAAAAACTGGTGGATAAGGTGTTTGTCCATTCATTAATGATGTATCAATTGGTTTACAGATATTCATCAGAGCATCTTGTCCGAACCCTGGACCAGAGGGTCCATCTATAAACTCCTGAAAATCTTCAGCAGAGATACCCTCTTTTACTTCCCAAAAACAATACACAGGACCAGTTTTAGTTACGGCATTTGCAGAGTGGTTAAAAAATCCTTTTTCTTTATTAGCTGCTACCGCATCATCCCATCCACCACCTGGTGACATTGCCGCATAAGCTGTTTCCCACCATTTTTCAGCTTTTCCTGCCTTAAATTCATGATGAACAATATAAAAAGTTGATGCCATAAAAATAATATTTAAGCTGATAATAAAGTTACTTTATAAAAGTAAAGGGAAGATTAATTTATTTTGAATTCCTAAAAAAAAAAGGGGGCTAAAAGCCCCCAGCGATCGACTGTCAATATATACAATCTAAATCAAAATCCAGATATTGCTTCATAGAAATCAGCGTCAGGCAGTATTTCCTTCAAGGGTTCAATCTCCTTGGCAGGGCCTTGGACCTGCACCTTAATATCTGACACTTCAAAAAGCTTAGGAATCATATGTCCCATATTTTTGAGATGAAATAAAGCAGCGGCACCATCTTTATATGCCTCTCTTACATAAGCCTTATCTGACCCGCATATAGTGATATTAAAAAAAAGGCAGTCTGGTTCATTAGCTTTTGTTAGTGCCAAAATTTCTTCTAAAAGAGCTATGCACTGGTCCATCTTCCCATCCTTGATTGTGAAGTGGGGATGGATAGAAACCATGGATGTATCGAGAGACATGAATTTATAGATATTTCTCCTATCTTTTTAGCAACTAATCTTGATAAACAAGTTAAAAATATAGATTA
Source organism: Prochlorococcus sp. AG-459-N19 (assembly GCA_003209375.1). GTDB lineage: Bacteria > Cyanobacteriota > Cyanobacteriia > PCC-6307 > Cyanobiaceae > Prochlorococcus_A. The sequence goes on from QCRF01000024.1 coordinate 5,341, forward strand.
TCTAAAAATTAAGAATTTTAATTTGGTATAGCATGTACCGTTTATACGTTTTTTGAAAGCTATTAATTGGATATGAGTTATTTTGCTGAACCAAACCATATTGAATATGATGCATGGTTCGATGAAAACATCGACCCAGTGGATCTTGTGAATTACTCAGATGAAAAGGAGTTCAGTGATTCGGTACACTTTAAGTTCCATAAGATGTCTACTAGAAATTTAACGATTGGTTCTTCAGATAATTTTCACTGGTAAATAAAAGATTTTTCACTTCGTAGATATTCATGAATCTTACGCAGAATATGTTCCATCACTTTCTCTTCTTGCCTTAGCTAATACGATTTCATCTACAACTTTTTCAATCATGTAAGCACTTTTTTTACCAAAACATTTTTCTTTTTTAATACTCTCAAAATCATTTGGGATTAAATCATTATATTCACAACAGTCGCATTTAATATCAATTTTCTTACCTCTGAAAACCTCTAAAGCTCTAGAAAAAATCCATTGCTGAACTGAAATACTTTCCCAACTATCAAAATTCGACCATTCATCAAAATCCCTATTAAGGATGCCTTTTAATCCATCAGCCTGATTTACATATACTAAGTATGAATCTTTTCTTGGTTCATCATTAATACCAATTGTTTTGACAGAATTTTGATTCATTAAATATAGATTAATTGAGTAGCCTTATAAATCTAGAGGATAATTTCAAAAATATAAACAAAAAAATATCTCAAATAAGATCATTAATAGCTTTATCCAATCTAGAAGTATGATTTGTATTTTTGAGTAATTCAAAATCCTTAAAATCAAATCCCGGGCCAACACAACAACTCACTAATGTAAATTCGCCTGTACTTTTTGCAGCTTGCCAATATCCAGATGGGATCATTTCTACAGGATTATTGGAATCTAAAATTAAATTTCTTATTAACTTATTATCATTATCTAGGCACCATAAATTCAGAGGATCGCCCCTTAAATAAATCCAAATTTCATCAGCATTATTTACTCTGTGCCAAGCACTTTTTGCATCTCTCTCCAAAAGATAATAAATTCCCGTAATAAAGTTTCTACTTTGGCCATCTTCCCTTATTAGAGAATTCTCACTTCTTACTATCTCTCTAAACCATCCACCCTCGGGATGAGGAGATAAATTGAATTGTTTAATTATTTCTATGTTTTTTTTATTAGGATTCACATCACAAAATATCTTTTAAATTTCTCATATAATTAAAAGCTAACTGAAAAAAATCAAAATAAACTATATTTTCTAAAAACTTAAGCACAAATAACTGACAAATCTACAAAATTTTTATTTTCATCTGCCAGCTCAGTAATGATTCTATTCAGCCATTCAGAGGTGGTTTCACAATACCCTACATTTAAAATAGTTTTTTTGCTTTGATGTTTCTTCTTTATTCATAGTTAAAGTATTTTTATATAAACTAGTCTTTAATTAAATCTATGTGAATAAGTCTTAATTACTATCTATTTTAAAAAGTTGTATTTAATACATATTTAAGAACTGCTAGTAAACAATTAAAATTAAATCGTTGACAAGAAAATGTATACAAGTAAGAGTAGAAAAAATTTATTATTTAACCTATGAATAATATCAAGATTGAGGAATTGATGAAAGTAAGGTTCGATGGTATTGCTAATAGAATTGGGCAATTAAGCAAAAGGGAAAGTGAGTCTTTATTGCTTGAGCATCTTGAGTGGTTGGAAGGAGGATGGGAGACTGAAGAAATCTTATTTTTAAAAAAGCCCTACAGAAAATGGTGGTTCTAACTCCACTTCTATAAATAATTAATGATGGCCTAAGGGACCAGGGCCAGAGCCTATTTTATAAGAATTGTCTAAAGATTTCTCAACAAATAATTTTGCTTTTTTTATGGAATCAAATAGATCAAAACCTAAAGCCTTGTAACCACAAATAGCAGCACTCAAAGTACAGCCGCTACCGTGGGTATTTTTGGTATTTATAAAATTATTAAATAGCCACTCTTTTCTACCATTTAAGTCAAGGAAAAAATCCTTCCCTTTCATATCTTTTAAACCGCCACCTTTTATAAGTACCGCTTTAGCTCCAAGACCAATAATTTTTCTTGCTGAATTTTCGATATCTTCTTTCCTCCTTATTTCTAAACCAGAAAGTAGATTTGCTTCGTAAATATTTGGAGTTACCAAATCAGCAATTGGTAATAAGAGATTTTTATAAGCATTAATAGCAGAATCTTCCAGTAATTTAGAACCAGTTCTTGTAACCATTACTGGGTCAATAATTTTGGTTATTTTGTATGTATTTAATTTTGAAGCAGTATCATTAATTATCCTTTCATTTAATAACATTCCAGTTTTTAAGGCATCAATACCAAAATCAGCAAATAAAGTATCTAATTGATTTACTAAAGTATTCTTCTCTACTGGTTGAACGCATGTAACCTCTACACTATTTTGAGCGGTAATACATGTAATAACAGAACATCCATGTACTTTAAGGGCCATGAAAGTTCTCAAGTCAGCCTGTATGCCTGCTCCACCCCCTGAGTCACTACCGCCTATTGAAAGTGCAATTTTAGAATACATAATTTATTAACTCGTTTTTGTAAGCACTATAAATAAATTTTAATTTAAATCAGAAATCTGAGTATGCATTAAAAAAATCTAACTCCAATTCCATAGCTCTCCTGTATAAATATTTGGCCTGATTAATATCATATGTTTCTTGATTAGTCTCAATAAGATTTTCAAGTGAATTTGCTAACTTTTCAAAGCTCTCATCAGAGTAAGTAATTATCCATTCTTTATATTTAATGTCAAATTCCTCATTATACAAACTTTTACCTATCCAAGAATAAAGTCGCATACATGGAGTCATTGCGAACATTATTTCAACGGAGCTAAGTCTTTTCGAAGTATCATCAAGGAAATCAGTATAATTTTTAGTAGCTTTTTTTATATAGTTATTAGATAAATCAATATCCCATTCTTTTGCATAAGTTTCATGAAGTATTAACTCCTCTGAAACGCCCATTAAAAGTTCACTCAACTTCCTTATTGAGTACTTATCTTTTGATTTAGAAACTGCAAGACCATATGCCTTAGCAAAAGTCTCTAAAAAGAAATAATCCTGAGCTAAATATTCTTGAAATATATTTTTTAGGGAGACTTCCATTCTTTAAACCTTGAACAAATTTTGTATTTAAACTTAGTAGAGCAATCTCATAATTATCCTCCCAAAATTTTTTTGCTATTTTCATTTTTTTGATTTTTAGTTATTTTAAAATTTTTTTATATTTTCACCTACAAAGTTAATCTTATTTTTCTAGGATTAAAAGAAAAAATGATGAAAGAAATAAATATCTTATGGTTTAAGAAAGATTTAAGAATTTTTGATAATGAAGCTCTTTGTGAGGCTATAAAAGATAATGATATTTTACCTATTTACATTATTGAATTAGATATTTGGAGGCAAAATACTCATTCACAAAGACAATGGCAATTTTGCAAAGAAAGTTTAATAGATTTAAGAAATGCACTCGCTGAGATTGGACAACCATTAATTATTAGGACTGGAAATGTTATTAATATTTTTGATGAAATTAGTTCAAAATTTAATGTAATGGGCATATACAGTCATCAAGAAACTGGAGATTGGCTTACCTATAAAAGAGATCAGGAAGTCAAATTATGGGCTTCAAATAAAAAAATAATTTGGAAAGAATATTTACAGTTTTCTGTATTTAGAGGAAATATAAATAGGGATGATTGGTCAAAGAAATGGGGGGAAAATACATCCAGGGGATTTATTAAAGGCCCATTAAAAATTAACCCAATTGATTTTGATGCTGGGGAAATACCCGACGAAAAAATATTTTCTTTTAAAAAAGATGAATGTAAAGGAAGATTAAAAGGAGGAAGAAAAAAAGGACTTGAGAGGATGGAATATTTTTTTAAAGAAAAATTAAATTCCTATTCAAAAGATATTTCAAGCCCAGAAAAATCTTTTGATAGCTGCTCAAGATTATCTCCTTATATTAGTTGGGGATGTCTTTCATTGAAAGAGATTTTTTATCAAACAAATTTATATAAAAATAATAATTCAAGAATGTTGAAGAGTAGATTAACTTGGCATTGTCATTTTATTCAGAAACTTGAAAGCGAACCAGAATTAGAATTCCAAGATTTCCACCCTTATTTTAAAAACATAAGAACTAATAAAACTGAATTACTTGTCTTATGGAGTCAAGGCAATACTGGTTTTCCTTTTATAGATGCTTGTATGCGTTCATTAAACTGTAATGGATGGATTAACTTTAGAATGCGCGCAATGCTCATGTCTTTTGCAAGTTATAATTTGTGGTTACCTTGGCAAGATTCAGGATCAGAATTAGCAAAAAAGTTTATAGATTATGAGCCTGGAATACATTGGAATCAATGTCAAATGCAGTCTGGAACAACATCTATAAATACCAATAGAATTTACAATCCTATCAAGCAGGGAAAAGATCACGACCCCAAGGGTAGATTTATAAAAAAATGGGTCCCAGAATTACAAAAAGTAACTGATACTTTTATTCATGAGCCTTGGTTACTAAGCAAATTTAATAATGAAGAATACTCAAAATTAGAATACATTAAACCAATAGTTGATATTTCTAAAACATCTAGAGAAGCTAGGGAAAAAATTCAAGAAATAACACAAAAAAAAGGCTACTGGGATATATCAAAAAAAATATATTTAAAGCATGGCTCAAGGAAAAAAACAGTCATCAATAAAAGACCTAAAAAAACTAATAACAACAAACAAACCCAATATGAATTAAATTTAGGGATATAAATTTAATTGATTATTTTATTATTCATTTATAATTAAATCCTTCATAATTAAATAATCAGGTAATGATTTTGGTAAAACCATTTAAAAAATCCACAGTCTAGTTATCTAAGCTTTAAGGTAGATTTAACAAGATAAGAACATGCCAAAACCTACTAAAGAGCTAAAGTCAACTTCTTTTACAGAAGTAATAGAACTAGAAAGGATAGTTACTCCAGATGAAGAAAGAAGAGTTGATCATATTTTTGTAAGAAGAAAGAAAATTTGTACTCGTCATCCTGAAGGTTTTGCTACAGAAGAAATTGCAAGATTTGATGTTGCCTGGCCAGAAGAACCTAAAGAAGAATTAAAAGATTCAACTAAAGTCAATGAAGAGGTCGAAATCAGTATTAATAAGTAATGTCAAATAGATTTGAGTGGGATGATACCAATAGTTCAGGTATATGGTGGAGTACTAATGTAAGTATTAGAGATGAGTGCATTCTGCTCAAAGAAGATACTAAATGCGAAGATTCTGATATCGTAGAACTTCTTAGGAGTATTGCACAAAATATTGAAGATAATGGCCTTTAATTTTTAGAGGAATATTCTCTTTTTTAGAGATTTTGAATTCCTTTTACAGCTTTTATTAATTCGATACTTATACCTTTTTCACTCATTGAATGACCAGCATCATTAACAATAATTAATTCAGAATTCTTTAATTTCTTATTTAGATCCCAAGCACTCCTAACAGGACATACAACGTCATACCTCCCTTGAATTATTTTTGTTGGAATCGACTCTATTGAGTTTATATTTTTCAAAATAAAATCATCTTCTAAGAAAATATTATTAATAAAATAATGACACTCGATCCTTGCAAAGGCATCTGAAAAAGAATTAACTTCAGACTTATCAAAATCAAATTTTTTATTTATTAAATGACTTGTTGAGAGTTCCCATTTTGTCCAAGCAGCTGCTGCTTTTGATCTAAGATTCGCATCTGAAGATATTAGATATTTATAAAAAGAACTTATTAAATCATTTCTTTCTTCTTTTGGTATTACAGAAATATATTCTTCAAATTCATCGGGGAATATCTCACTTGCACCATATTGATAGAACCATAACAATTCAAACTTTCTACATAAAAATATTCCTCGCAAAGTTAAGCTGATAACTCTTGAGGGATTTTTAATCGCATATATAAGTGAAAGTGTTGAGCCCCAAGATCCACCAAACAAATGCCAAGTATCTATTTTTAAAAGAATCCTTAATTTCTCAATATCATCAACTAGATGATTGGTCGTATTTTCTTTTAATTCGGAGAAAGGAGTGGAAGAACCGCACCCTCTTTGGTCAAATTGAATAATATCGAATATATCTGGGTCAAAGTATCTTCTATATCTTGGTTGACTTCCTCCTCCTGGACCTCCATGAATAACAAGAATTTTTTTGCCATTTGGATTACCAGATCTTTCCCAATAAATAGTATGAATATCACTTACTTGTAAAAAACCCTTTTCACGTACTTCTATTTTTGGAAACAAGAATTGATCTTTCATTTTGAAATATTTTTAATCAATTTATTAGTCCATAATATCCAAAAAGAAGCCTAGTTTAGAAGAAATTTGTAAAAAAAAGGACTGCTTGTACAGTCCTTTTTAATATTTGATTTCCTTCTTACAGGATATAAAATTACATATTTTAAAGTCTATTTACTCATAAACCTAGAATACGTGAATTCGGGGATTTCTCTCGATAATTTCAGTCCCTATTGTCGCTAGTAATTATAAAGCGAAGTCTTATCAGACTAATTGATTGAACTTTAATTTTCGAATAATCCCATTCTCAGGAATACGCTTCCTATATTTTGGAATTTGCTAAATTTCAGGCGGACTATCAATCATTTAGATTGCCTCCGAACTCAACATTTATAAATTACTCCTTTTTATATTTTCAGTAAATCCGTAAATATGCTGATTTACTTTTTTCCTAATTTGTAAGAGGATTTTAATGACTCTTTATTTTTTATAGATAAATATAAAATTAAAGTCTATAATCCCTTATTTATTTAGATTAATAGAGCAAAATAGATTCAATTATTCTTTTATCACTATCAGAAAGTTTATAGTCTTCTAATTTCCACTGAACAAATTTTACACACTCATCAATAGAAGGATTCTTATCCCGGCACTTAAGCCACTCTCTAATCCAATCTGCCAAGGCAAAAGTTATTTTTGTAGTAAGCATATTTACCAATCAGGGTAATTAAAATCTCCTCCAATAGGTTCTTCATAAAATTCCCCTTCTTTTATACCTTTATCATATTTTTCAATTATCTTTTTATAAGAAGCTATTGAGGGAACTAAATCTCCTATATATATGGGTTCCATTGTAATTGTTATAATAGTTTTAATTATTTATTATTTTATATAAGAATTTAATAAAAAGATTATTAATATGCATTATGGATTTCATCAAAAAGAACAAGATATTAACACTAATGGCTGTAATTGCAGTTTTATCATTTGCATTAGAAAAAGTAGGCATAATACACCCTTAAATTAATTAAGTTTTTTTGTAAATACTTCCTAATGAAATAAGTAAACAGATACTATTACTGCAAAAATAAGCAATGGAGATAATAATGTAAAAACTAAAGTTGAAAGATTAATCAGCATAAATTTTAAATAAATACACAAATTTAATAAACATCACTTTTAAGCATTTGCAATAAGTAAAATTTAAATTATTACGATATAAAAAAAAATTTGAATAAAGAAAGATATAAAGAAGAATATGAAGAGGGCTCAGACTTACTATGGCCTAGTGATAAAGAAGATAAAATAACTCGGCAATTTTATAAAGATTTATCTAATCTTTCAAAAAACATAAATTATAGTAAAAAGAAAAAGCTAAAACTTTTTGAACAAGTAGTTAGAATAATAAAAGGCAAAGGCTGGGATTAATTAATATTCAAACTAAAATGAAAAATTTAATGATACTAATTAGAAGTTTTTTTCTTTTAAGACCAAGATTTTTATCCACTATATTTTTTATTCCTATTCTTTATGGAATTGGCTGGGCTTTATCTCAGCCACTTTTATTGTTTAATTTTGAAAAAGATAATTTATCCTTAATTGGTACTATTATTACTTTCTTACTTTTTATCTTTTTACTCCCATATTGGTTTCATATCAAACGAAATAAATCAAGTGCTTGGATAATTCTTGGGATAACAAAAGACAAATTTTTGAAAAACTTTTTTCCATTTTTCTCAAGGTATTTTATTTGCTTTAGTTTTAATAATTCTAATTCTGGTACCACTATTGCAAAAAAATTATATTTCTTGGATAGGTGAATTATCTCCAATAATATTGTTAAATTCTATTTTACTGGGATTAGGTGTTGGATTCGCAGAGGAAATAATTTTTAGAGGCTGGTTACTAGAAGAATTAAAATTTGAATATGGCACAAAAATATCAATAGCTTTACAAGCTATAATTTTTAGCTTTGTTCATAATTTATCAAATGCGTTCTTTTGGAACATAGTGGGATTACGATTGGGATTTACTTTACTTGGGATATTTCTATCATTAGTAAAAATTAGAGATAAAGGTTCTTTATGGAATTGCATAGGAATTCATGGCGGACTAGTGGGTATTTGGTTTTTATTAAATAACGGATTAATAGAATTCAAAGAAAATACACCTTCTTTTTTAGCAGGGCCTTTTACACAAAATATTCCAAACCCAATCGGAAGCTTTAGTGCAATTTTAATATTACTTTTATTATGTATTTTTTATGCCGTACAATCAAAAGATTTTCACTAGACGTATTAATTAGATATAAATACCGATTGATTTTTGATTAGTAATTGTCAGATTAAAATAAAGCTTAATATTCATATGAACTTTGATGCAGGAATAAGATTTATTGTATTTTTAATAATTTTTGGAGTTACAAACTATCTAATGATGTTGAGAAGATATGAAAACGACGTCAAAAAAAAGAAATATTTGCAACAGGAAAAAATTTCCAAGCTATACCCCAAAGGTTCATTTATTTTCTGAAATTAAAAAAAATTTTGTAGAATTTGCTCACCATTTTTTATTAGTTTTTTGCCAACCTTCATTTAACAATTTTTGCCATAATAATCTCGCTTCTTCAATAACAATTTTTTTTTCTAGTTTTCATTAATGGAGGATTTTCTCCATGAATTCCCATAATAATTCCTTCTTCAATAAACATATAATCAATAGATTTATCAGAATAATCTCTATCTTTGTAGAAACGCATCACCCCTACAAAATTAGAGTCAATTAACCAGAAATCATTAGTTGAATTCAATAAACCAAAATAAAATTAAATTTATCACATGCTTTGATTGCAATCTGCGAGGAAAAAATTTATTTAGTTTATTCATATTTGATATATTTTTTCTTTTTGTCGACTTTTTTTCAATTCGCCGCGTTTTTTCTTAACCTCAACTCTTTTC
>QCRF01000025.1 GCA_003209375.1 Prochlorococcus sp. AG-459-N19
CCCCTTTCAAAATAATCTTTTATTAATATTGTAATTCTAATAAATTTTTCATAAATAGAATGTATTTTATGAATGGTAAAAATTTATATTTATAACGAAATGAAAAAACAAAACATTCCAGAAGAAATTTTTTCCTTAATAACTGAAGAAGAGATAATTATGTTTCAAGAATTACAAATTAAAATTAAAGAATTAAATAATAAAACAAACTTAACGAGATTAATTAATGGTGATGATTATTGGGTATCTCAAGTTTTTGACAGCATTTGGCCCTTTAAAACTTTCCCGAACATGAATTTTGATAATAAAAAATTTTTAGATATTGGATCCGGCTGTGGTTTCCCGGGTTTAGCTTATGCAATAACTCATCCTAATTCAGAAATATACCTAGTTGATTCTTCAAAAAAGAAAACAGATGCTCTAAAAATCTTAATTACAGAGATCAATTTCAAAAACAATATTCATGTAATTAATGATCGTATTGAGAACTTAGCCCATCAATCCTCAATGAGAAATAGTTTCAATATAGCTACTACTAGAGCAGTGAGTAATCCATCAACAGTTTCAGAATATATAATACCAATGCTAAAAAAAGAAGGGTTAGGTATTTTATATTGTGGGAAATGGACTGATAAAGAAAGTAAAAATCTAGATAAAACTTTAGAAATATTAGAAGGAAAATTTAAAGAGAAAAAGAAGATATTGTTACCAAACAATAAAGGTACCCGAAATATTATTCTTATTCAGCCAAAAAATTTATGCCCTGAAATTTACCCAAGAAAAGTTGGCAAACCTGAGAAAAATCCATTATGAAATTATTTTTTTGATAATCTTTTAGCAACCTTATCTCCGAACTTCTCTTTTAAAGTTCTCAATTTATTTATGACTTTTTTTGGATTTATATGACCTTCTAATACTTTCAATAATTGCACTTCAGAAACATCCGTATCTAACAAATTAGAGTTATTTCCTGGAAACCAGTGACTTCCATTACCAAGCAATTGATATCTAGCTTTTGCAAACCCTTCCATATCCAACCAATCAATTAAATTTGAAAGCCAAAGCAGAACCGGAATATTAATATTACCTGGAGTATATTCCCAACTCGGCAGATTTCTATTCCAATTTTGATGCCACTCTAAACCCAAAGAATTAATGGATTCCTGACTTAATCTGTTTATTATCTTTGGAACATACTTTTCAGATTCTGATAACAACGAAACAGCTTCTAAATGCAAATCAAAATCCGCCTCTTTTGCAATACCCACACTAAGAGTATGGACATTTTGATTTCTTAAGCAAAATAGATCGTTAAAAACTATAGGATGAAGTGGCTTACAAAGTTCCAACATTTTGTCTGAGGGAGTATGAAGATGTCCCCCTTTATCAGTGGGACTTATTATGAAAACCCCAAGATCATACTTATTTGCCAAATTTATAACCTTTGTATTTTCTTGATTGATGAAATACCAGTGCAAATTTACATAATCAAAAAAGTTTGTTGATATAGCCTTCTTAATGAGTGAAGATTTTCCATGAGTTGAAAATCCAATAGAGCCAATTAAATTTTCTTTTTGCAAATTTCTTAAAATGTCAACGCAACCTCCATCTTTAACCGCATTATGTAAGTGTTCATCTGTATTAATGCCATGTATTGCTAACAAATCAATTCTTTTAACTTTTAATTTTTCAATGCTTGTCATAATATCTCTCTTAAAATTTTTTGGATCACTATTTGGAGGGATCTTTGTTTGAATAATGTTTGGAATTCTCTCTATATTTTTAAAACCCATTCCTAATTGCACCTCAGAAGTCCCATAATACTTAGCAGTTTCGACATGACTTATGCCATATTCGTTGGCTAAATTCAAAATATTTTCTACTTTATTTTGTTCTTCATTTGAAATCTCAGAAAAATCTAATTGTTCCCAGCTTTTTTGAAACCTCATACCACCTAGAGATAAAATGGGAATTTTCAGATTGGTTCTACCAAATCTCCGATATTGCATCTTTTAAAAAATTAATGCTTATTCATTCTTGGTGGTTTTCCAAATGATTGAAACATGTCCCTATCGAGGCTATTCTCTAAATCATTTAATTCTTCAAACTTGACCCAATGAATACAATCAACAGGGCAAGTATCTATTGCCTCTTGTATAACATCAACACTATCACCGTCTTGTCTCATTGCTCGACTTCTACCATGAAATTCGTCAACTAAGAAAGTGTTTGAAGCAACGTGTACACAGTATTGACAACCAATGCATTTAGCTTCATCAACCCAAACAGCTTTTTCTGCTAATTGACCACCTAAAACTGGCTCAAAACCGGAAATTTCTATATTTTCTCCAACATTATCAAATGGATCGGTTAAATCCATAATATGAGATTAATTATCCCACTTGGTTAAAACCAATTCAATAGAGCCGTCATTTTGGTTTTTTTGTTCTACGATTTGATAACCATCCTCTTTTGTTTTAGAAATAATTGTTTCGTAAGCATACATTTGAGTAACCTTGGAGATAAATCTTTCAACTGGAAGATCAAATTTCCACAAATCTAGATCAGTAACTAACTCATATGAATTTGAAGTGTTATTCCATTTAAATCCAACTTTGGTCTCTCCAGGAAGATTCATGCTTATATCAACAGCTGTAAATTTACCTCTGTATCCCTTAACAAACTTTTCTTCTTGGTTGATCATATAACCAAGGTTATTTAAGGCTTTAATTAATGGCTCTGCATCTTTGAGCTGAGTTTTAATAGTACTAAAGTGTGACATTAGATTCGTGGTTGAATTTTTTTAATTTTTCATTTTGATTAGAGATGAAAGCATCAGAAGTTTTATTTTTAACTGTTACTTTACCAAGAGCGTCTTCAAGATTTCTTGTGGCATCATTGCATGAATTACCAGTAAAACCTTCTACTGTCTCTTCAACTCTTCCGTCTTGATGAATTTTGAATCTCAATGTTTTTTGAGGCATTAAATTCAAGTACTGAGTACTTTTACTTTATATAGAATAACGAAATTTTTTTGTTTCAGTTGGTACAAGTTAATTAATTTTAATTTTTATATTGAATATCTAATAAATAAACTCTTTCAGTCGTGTGCTTATCAAAAAAATTAAGAAATTTAGTTATAAAAACCTTGCATCCCCATTGAATCCAAGGCAGTTTTTGCTTCTTCCATAACAGAAGGCTCTTTATCAAAAAGAGCTATCTTGGTACATTCATCAACGAAACTTTCTTGAAATGTATTGTTTAATTTTTCGTACAATCTAGACAATGACCAGATGCAATTACTTCTTACACCCGGTTCGTTATCTATTTTTAAACTTATTAAAAGTTGTTCTGCCGCCAATTGAGCATTTTCCAAAGAAACATTGCCGATTTCAGCTAAAGAACTAGATGACCATAACCTTACTGCAGCTACATCATTCTTCAAAGCATTTATTAATGGCTTCAAAACAATTTGATTATCATAATTAGCCAAGCTCCATGCAGTTGCTCTTCTGACATAAGCATTATCGTCAGTCTCCAAAAGACTGACAAGTTTCTCTACTGCGCTAGGACATGGATTACGACCTAAAGCATATACCACACTCATTCTTTCAACAGGACAAGGTTGATCAAGTAATGGTAACAAAAGAGGAAAAGATCTTGAATCCCTGTACTCACAAAATATTCTTAAGCCCTGTATTCTTTCTTCTCTGTTACCTTTGAGCATTTTTAGAGCTTCATTACATTCTTGAGTTATGTTTAAACCTTTTGGAAAAGAATCTTCATCAATTTGTTCTAAAGGATCTATTTCAATTTCTAAGGCTAATTCTCTCGCTAAAACTTCTGGATCAACAGCGATATCAACTAAGCTTTCTTTATTAGGATCCTTATTTTTTGTCATTTTTAAAAACTAAAAATATTAATTTATGGGAGCAGGAGACATCATATCTCCTGGCAACCAAATTCTTGCACTAACTGCAAAGAATGCAATCCCAAAAAGTGAGACTATAGCGAAAGGTAAAATTTTTGTCTTAATAAAACCCAAAGATTTAAGATTAATTAAAACAATAATAACCTGTTTAAGAAACTTTTAAAAAATTTTTAATGGATAATATTATTATATTTTTGCATTTTGTCTTAACTGACCACATGCGGCATTTTTGTCTAGACCTCTACTTTTTCGTAAGCTAACAGTGATGCCATTACAAGACAGTCTAGATTGAAATGATTGAAGATTTTTTAGAGAGGCTCTTTGAAATTCAACCTCATCAATTTGATTATATTGTATTAAATTTACGTGGCATTGAAACCCTTTCAGCAAATTACTTAATTCATTAGCATGTTCTAATTTGTCATTAACCCCATTTAGCATTAAATATTCAAAGCTTACCCTACGACCAGTATCTTTTACATATTGCTTACAGTCTTCAATTATATTTTCGATCTTGTAGTTTTTTGCACTTGGTATTATTGTTTCTCTTATTTTTTGGTTTGAAGCATGTAAGCTTATTGCTAATGTAAATTGACAATTACCTAATATTTGGAAAGACTTTGCTGATAATTTATTTATCATTTTTGGAATAGCGACAGTGCTTACAGTTATCTTTCTCTGGCTAATTTGAAAATCCTCATTTATAGATCTAATTGACGCGAGCAAGTCATCAATATTCAATAAGGGCTCACCCATACCCATGAAAACAATATTAGTCACTTTTCTATTCATTTCATTTTCGATAAATAAAATTTGATCTAAAATTTCACTTGCTTTTAAAGATCTCTTCAAACCTTCTTTGCCAGTTGCGCAAAATTTGCAGTCCATTGGGCAACCAACCTGACTAGAGAGACAAGCAGTAAGTCTTTTTTCAGTTGGTATACCAACGCATTCAATATTTTCATTATCGTTTGTAGTCAGTAACAACTTTAGAGTGCCATCGTTAGCTAAATTTCTTTCTTGAATACTTAGCTCACTTACTTTAAAACCATCATCCTTTAACTTTTTTCTAAAATGTAAAGGTAAAACTTCTATTTGATCAATATTTTTCTTTTTATTTCTATAGTTATAAATCCAATTATAAATTTGACGACCTCTAAAAGCAGCCTGGCCATATTCCAAAGCCACATTTTCTAAATCTTTAACACTACTTCCAAGAAGATTTTTCAAATTTAGTAGTCTTTATTTCAAATCTATTTTCACCATAACAGCAACCCATGTTTTAAGAAGAATTCTGTAAGAATAAGCGCAATAAAACCAATCATGGCCATTCTTCCGTTAAGTCTTTCATTATAAAAATGAAATCCATACCGAGGTAATTTTCTTTTGGGTACAATTTCTGGCTTAATCATCACTTACAAATTTAAAAAATCCATTCTAGTAATTAAAAATAATAATAGAAAATGTTTATTCATCAGACAGAAGTCCCTCCTCTTGCAATCCCTCCAATGCTGCAGGATCTGGTAATTGATCTTCAGAAAATTGATTTTCAGCGTTAGGCCTTGCGAAAGCTGCAAAATTACTCGAAGAAGGATCGATTCCATGTCTGTTTCTCGTGGTCTCCAAATCTTCATCACTAGGATCATCAAGGATTGCAGAAGAGCTTACGGCGGGTGATTGTGGCATATCAACTGTATAATCTGGCCTTAAGTTCTTCGCTCTTCTGTAGCCACCAGATTCTTCAGCAAGAATATCGGGATGAGGACCAGCCTCTGAGGATAATTGCTCCACAAAACCGCTAAAACCAGTACCTGCAGGTATTAATCTACCAATAATAACATTTTCTTTTAAACCTCTTAACCAATCAGATTTACCTTCAATTGCAGCTTCTGTAAGAACTCTTGTTGTTTCTTGGAAAGATGCTGCTGAAATAAAGCTATCTGTATTGAGAGAAGCTTTGGTAATACCCAACAAAACAGGCGTAAATTCTGCTGGAGCTCCTCCTGTAATTGCCATTGCTTGGTTTGTATCTTCCACTTGCCTCAACTCTATAAGTTCACCAGGCAATAGAGTAGTATCCCCGGCATCTTCTATACGGACTTTACTTGTCATCTGCCTAACAATAACTTCAATATGCTTATCATCAATTGCTACACCCTGTGACTTGTAAACATTTTGTACCTCACTTACCATACTCCTTTGTAGTTTTGATATAGATTCTCGTGCTGCATCTATAAGAGGTTTTTTATCTTTTAAATCATTGAAATAGCAATCTAATAATTCATGCGGATTAATTGGACCATCAGTTAAGGATTCTCCACCTACAACTTGTTGTCCATCACTAACCATTATATTTTTTCCAATTGATAGTTGATATTCATAGACTAAATCATCATTTTCGATAACCGATAAAGAAGCTGATTCTTCATCATTACCTTGTTTAATCTGAATAATTCCAGATTTTCTACAAAGAATTGCGGAATCTCTAGGTCTTCTAGCTTCTAATAACTCTTCAATACGAGGCAATCCTTGTACAATATCTCCAGTTTTCTGCCTTTCAAAAACAAGTAAAGCTAAACCATCTCCCCTGAGAACTAAATCTCCGTCTTTTACATGTAAAACTGAATCAGGAGAAACCATATAGGGCCTACCAAGTCTTAAAGTTACTGAACTATTAGAAACTTCTTCTATTTCTCCACAAGAAGTTGATTTCACAGACTTACTAATAGGATCACCATCAACCACACGGTCACCAACTTTAACTACTGCTTTATCATTAATCTTAATTCTAATTTTATCTTCTTCTCTTTCAATAATTAACCTTCTTACGGGCTCATCATCAACAACATTTGGCAATTGAACCAATCCCTTCTCTTTACAAAGAATTTGAGTAGTCGCTATTACATCTCCTGCTTTTACTTCTTGGTTATCATTTACTTGGAGTTCTGTATGTGTTGAGCCATGACTGGAGTCAGATATAGTGTCTCTTCTTACAAGAATAGACTCCAATATTACTAAATTTAATCTATTGATTGATACATCATTTTCATCTTCAATCGATTCAACATCAATAGACATTTGAGGAGTGGCATCAAAGCTTTCAATGCTTAAATGTGTTCTAAGTAGTTCAACACCCTCAACTGATTTTATCAATTCACCATCTTTATAGGTAAGTCTTTGAACGGCTTTTAACCCCAAATGTGGTCCTTTCTCCTGTTTTACGTGAGATAATTCTGGCAATTCCGCTTCATCAGGGATAGAAAATTCTTCTACAGTTCTTAATAACAAACCTCTGCATTTAGATGTTTCTAATTTCTGAACAAAAAGAATTTCTTGATTATCTACTCCATCCAAAATTTTCTCACCTGGATTAACTAAAGTACCTTCTTCATCAAATCGACTCAAGACTTCCTCATCATCACACTCATGGAAAGAGCCATTCCTTACAGTAATTTCACGCAGAATATCATTTTTCTCAGTGACTGTTACAAATCCTGATGTTTGGCAAAAAATATCTTTTACAACTTCTGTTCCAGCTTCAATGCATTTCATATCTTCAATTGCTGAACGAACTGCAGGCATTAATAGAGAAATATCCTTATTGATTTCATGTGTCTCTTGCGGAATCCAGAGCAATGTTCCTCCCTGACTTACTTCAAAACCATTTTTAGATGATCTTGCTTTTTTGACACCTAATCCTGGTGCATATTTTACTAGACCTCCAGTTTTTGTACGGAATCTTTCATCCGTTAAATCTGCTATTACTTCGCCATTACTAATTTTACTTCCGGGTGAAACATTTAAGCGATAAGATGAACCATCATTCGATTCCAAATTATATATTTGACCTGAATGAGTAGATTCTTCAATTAATTTAAAATTAGTTATCGACATTGACGTAGTAACGATTTGAACTTCTCTTGAATCTCCTTTTGATTCTCTTAATCGAACTTGTCCGCCATATTCACTTGATTGACTTGCTTCTGCCAAAACAGTTCCTTCATCTACAGATTTTCCAGATGATATAACTGGTCTTGCATTAGGTGGCAAGTTGTAAACATCTCCAGCTAAAACCCACAATCTTCCTAATCTTTGTGCTTTTAAAGTAATATTACCCTGTCTATCTGTTACCTCCTTTGGTTGAATAACCTTGTCATACTTAACTTGACCGGCTAAATCACAAATAACATCTTTTGTTGCTTTTTCAACACTCTTTTTCACAGTTCCAGCAATAATTTGAGCAACAGTTATATCAGATTTAATTTCTTCTCCATCATCTACAAATAAAAGCGATCCACTAGAAACTTCAATTTTTTGAGCTTTGCCAGAATTATTTCCTTTAGGAACTATTTTTAGTACGAAGTCAACTTCCGCCTGTTTAGCTTCTACGCCATGTGGGGTTCTATAACCTCTAACCTTTGCTTTTGAACTAAATTCAACTACACCAGAAATTTTTGATCTTACAACTCCACTTTCGGCAGTTGATACACCTCCAGTATGGAATGTTCTCATTGTCAATTGAGTTCCTGGCTCACCAATCGATTGAGCAGCAATAATTCCAACTGCCTCGCCTAAATCAACCAAATGATTATGTGCCAAAGCCCATCCGTAACACCTTCTGCAAACTGATCTATTAGCTTCACATGTTAATGGAGATCTTATTTTTACTTGATTAATAGATGCTTTTTCAATTTCTCCTGAAAATACTGGATCTATTGCAGTGTTTTGAGGAACAACAAGGTTTTCTTCAGCATCAAAAATATCCTCAGCGGTGAGTCTACCAAGAAGCCTTACTCCAAATTTACCATCTTCAGCTTCTACAACTATTGATCGTTCTGTACCACAATCTTCTTCTCTAACAATTACATCTTGAGCGACATCAACTAATCTTCGAGTCAAATAGCCAGAATCCGCAGTTCTTAAGGCAGTATCGACCAAACCTTTCCTAGCTCCATAAGAAGAAATTACATATTCAGTAACAGTGAGTCCCTCTCTAAAATTAGTTCTTATTGGCAAGTCAATGATTTCTCCTTGAGGATTAGCCATTAATCCCCTCATGCCAACAAGTTGTCTTACCTGAGACATATTACCTCTTGCTCCTGAATTAGCCATCATCCAAACGGAATTTAGAGGATCATTTTTATTAAAGTTATTCTTTACAGCATCTACCAATCTTTCATTAGTTTCAGTCCATGTATCTATAACTTTTGTGTGCCTTTCAACTTCGGTAATTTCACCAAGTCTATAACATTCTTCTGTAGCAGATATTTGCTCTTCAGCTTGCCCTATTAAATCTTGTTTAGCTTCAGGAACTTTTAAGTCATCTACTGAGATAGATACAGCAGCTTGGGTAGCATATTTAAATCCTAAGTCCTTTAGATTATCTGCCATAGCTGCAGTAATCGCAGTTCCATGGGTTTTATAAGCCCAAGAGACTAGATTTTTTAAGGCTTTCTTATCAACTACCTTATTCTTAAATGATGGTGGCGTTTTAGCAAGAAGAGGCATTATAACTGAATTGTTCTTTTTAGAGTTTTTAGTAGTTTTACGTACTCTGGATGTTTTTTTAGATTTAGATGAAGTCATGATTTTAAAATAAATGAAAAATAGGTTTTAAAGATTACGTTGTAGATACAGAATCGATGATGGTGTAGTTCATAACCACTCTCCCAACAGTTGTCAACACAAATCTACTTATTAATTTATTATCAGAGTCAAATCTGTCCCTTCTTAAATTCCAGATTTCTAATCTTGAGCCATCTTCTAGCTCTTTAGTTTTTTGTGGGCTACGAATTTCGTCATCATCTTCAACTTCTCCATTAAATCTAACCCAAACCCATTCATGTAGGCTCAATCTTTTATCTTCAAAAGCAAAAATAACATCCTCTAATGAAGCAAAAGTACTCTTGTTATCTCCGAATTCTGGTTTTTGATAATTTGGTTGCAAAGCCGTCAGATAATAAGATCCCAAAACCATATCTTGTGATGGAGTCACAATTGGTTCCCCAGTAGCAGGAGAAAGGATATTATTACTAGCCAACATAAGCATGCGTGCTTCAGTTTGTGCCTCTAAAGCTAAAGGAACATGAACTGCCATTTGATCCCCATCAAAGTCAGCATTAAATGCAGGACAAACTAAAGGATGTAGTTGTATTGCTCTACCTCCAACTAATTTCGGTTCAAAAGCTTGAATTCCTAATCGATGAAGCGTAGGAGCTCTATTTAAGAGAATGGGATGGCCTTCAATAACTTCCTGAAGTACTTGCATAACTTCATCATCAGCTTTTTGGATTAGTTTTTTTGCGGCTTTAATATTATTCACAATATTTTGTCGTATTAATCTATGAATTACAAAAGGTTGAAAGAGCTCTATTGCCATTTCTTTTGGGAGACCACACTGATGCATTTTTAATTTGGGACCCACTACTATTACAGATCTTCCTGAATAGTCAACGCGCTTTCCAAGAAGATTCTGTCTAAATCTCCCTTGTTTTCCTTCAATTATGTCACTTAGGGACTTAAGAGCTCTATTATTCGCTCCAACAACAGTCCTTCCTCTCCTTCCATTATCAATAAGTGCATCGACGGCCTCCTGAAGCATTCTTTTTTCATTTCTTACGATAATTTCAGGTGCTAAAATTTCTTGAAGCCTAGCTAGTCTATTATTTCTATTTATCACCCTTCTATATAGGTCGTTTAAATCTGAAGTTGCAAATCTTCCCCCATCAAGCTGAACCATAGGTCTAAGATCAGGAGGTATAACTGGGATTGCATCTAGAACCATCCATTCAGGTTTCGCATTAGTTGCAATAAAATTATCAATGACTCTTATCCTTTTAATAAGTTTTGCCCTCTTTTGGCCTTTGCTATGAGTAATTTCTTCTCTAAGCTCCTCAGCAACCTGACTTAAATCAAGGTCCTCAAGTAATTGTTTCAGTGCCTCTGCACCAATTCCAACATAAGGTTCATTTTCGATAGTTGAGTCTTCAGCATAAATTTCATCTTCAATTTCCAGCCACTCATCCTCAGTGAGCAATTGCTTATATTTAAGTTCTTTATGATCACCAGGATCTAAAACGACATAACAATTAAAATAAACTATTTGTTCTACATCCCTAAGCGGAATATCCAAAAGTATTGCAACATAGCTAGGGATTCCTTTCAAATACCAAACATGGGAAACTGGCGCAGCGAGTTTTATATAACCCATTCTGTGTCTTCTAACTCTACTTTCAGTTACTTCAACGCCACATCTCTCACAAACAATGCCTCGATGTCTTACCCTTTTGTACTTTCCACAATGACATTCCCAATCTTTAGATGGCCCAAAAATCTTTTCACAAAACAATCCATCCATTTCTGGTTTAAGTGTCCTGTAATTGATAGTTTCAGGTTTAGTAACTTCACCAACTACTTGTCCATTGGGCAATGTTCTTTGACCCCAATCCATTATTCTTTGTGGAGAAGCTATTGAAATTTTGACGTAATCAAAGTGATTTTCAGTTCGTAAGTTGCTGTTTGTCATTTTTGGCGAATTTAAATTAAAAGGTTTTAATTGAGTATTTAATCTTCCTCATATTCAGAGGGTCCGAGTGATTCGTAAGTCGGCCTTGATGGAGTATTTCTTCTCGGATTAATATCTTGCATTAAATCCACTTCTTCCCCTTCGTCTGTATAAACTCCAATATCCAAGCCTAGAGATTGTAATTCCCTCATGAGAACTTTAAATGACTCAGGAGTACCAGGCCTTGGGATCGGTTTA
This sequence comes from Prochlorococcus sp. AG-459-N19, assembly GCA_003209375.1. GTDB lineage: Bacteria > Cyanobacteriota > Cyanobacteriia > PCC-6307 > Cyanobiaceae > Prochlorococcus_A. The sequence goes on from QCRF01000025.1 coordinate 11,694, forward strand.
CCTTTTACGATCGCATTAAGAGCTTCATTTCTTCCTTGCATGTCATCAGATTTAACTGTTAACAATTCCTGAAGAGTATAAGCGGCTCCGTAAGCTTCAAGAGCCCATACTTCCATTTCTCCAAGCCTTTGTCCACCTTGCTGAGCTTTACCACCCAGTGGTTGTTGTGTAACCAAAGAGTAAGGGCCAGTAGACCTAGCATGAATCTTATCATCGACCAAATGAACTAATTTGAGGAAGTGAGAATATCCGACAGCAACTGGCTGATCAAAGGGTTCCCCAGTTCTACCATCTTTAAGTAATAACTTCCCAGGATCTTCAGGATTGTAAACCCATGCTTTACCTGGCTGTCTTGAAGCTTCCTCTAAAAATGCTTGAACAGTTTGATGTGATTTTTCAGCTCCATACATTTCATCAAATGGAACAACTTTAACCCTGCAATTTAAGTTGGAGGCTGCCCAGCCCATTAATAATTCAAAAACTTGACCCACATTCATCCTACTAGGAACTCCCAAGGGATTAAGAACTATGTCTACAGGTGTTCCATCAGGTAAATAAGGCATATCTTCTCTTGGTAAAATTCTGCTAATAATTCCCTTATTTCCATGCCTTCCAGCCATTTTGTCACCTACTTGAATTTTCCTTCTTTGAGCCACGTAAACTCTAACAACCATGTTGGCTCCAGGAGGTAATTCATCTCCTTGTTCTCTAGTATAAATTCGAACATCGAGAACTCTTCCTTTTTCAGTTTTAGGTACTCTGAGAGAATTATCTCTAACATCTCGAGCCTTTTCACCAAAAATAGCTCTTAACAGTTTTTCTTCAGGTGGTTGGTCGGATTCCCCTTTTGGAGTAACTTTTCCTACGAGTATATCTCCGCTTTCTACAAAAGCACCAATCCTAATAATTCCCATCTCATCAAGATTATTCAAGCTTTCTTCCGAAATATTAGGAATCTCTCTCGTAATTTCTTCAGGTCCTAGCTTCGTTTGTCTTGCTTCAATTTCATATTTTTCAATATGTACTGAAGTATATAAATCATCCGTTACCATCCTCTCGCTCACAAGTATTGCATCTTCGTAGTTGTATCCCTCCCACGGCATATAAGCAATTAAAACATTTTGGCCAAGGGCTATTTCCCCTCCTTCACATGCAGATCCATCTGCTAACACCTGACCAGATATAACTCTATCTCCAATTTTCACTATAGGTCTTTGGTTAAGGCAGGTATCTTGATTTGATCTTTGATATTTCTGAAGATAATGAAAATGTTCATTACCATCCTCGTCTTGAACGACGATCTCATTAGCGTCTACATAAGATACAGTTCCATTAACTTTTGTTATGGGAACCATCCCCGAATCTCTCGCAACTTGAGATTCTAAACCTGTACCAACTAAAGGACGTTCTGGCCTGAGTAATGGGACGGCTTGGCGTTGCATATTAGATCCCATGAGAGCTCTATTAGCATCATCATGTTCCAAGAAAGGAATAAGTGAAGTAGCAACTGAAATTACTTGAACGGGAGAAAGCTGAACGTAATCAACTTGATGAGGAGGAACTTTTTCAAAGTCCTGTCTGTATCTTACTGGTATTAGATTCGCAATTATATTACCATCTTTGTCAGTTGCGACGTCTCCTGGCGCCACCCTACACTCATCTTCTAAATCTGCAGAAAGATAAACAGGATTACCTTCTTTATTAACTTTACCATTTTTAACTTCCCAAAAAGGTGTTTCAATAAATCCATACTCATTAACTCTTGCATGTGTTGCTAAGGAATTTATAAGTCCTGCATTAGGGCCTTCAGGAGTCTCGATAGGACATAATCTTCCATAATGTGAAGGGTGTATATCTCTTACCGCAAAGCCTGCTCTTTCACGAGTTAAACCTCCTGGACCTAATGCTGAGATTCTTCTCTTGTGTGTTAATTCAGCCAGAGGATTAGTTTGATCCATGAACTGACTTAATTGACTAGATCCAAAAAATTCCTTTATGGCAGCAACCAAAGGTTTGGGATTGACAAGTTGAGCTGGAGTAAGAGAATCTGTTTCTCCTACAGTCATTCTTTCTTTGATAATTCTCTCTAAACGATTAAGTCCTACCCTAACTTGATTTTGAAGAAGTTCTCCTACAGATCTTACTCTTCTATTACCAAGATGATCAATATCATCCAAACTAGCGCCGCCAATATCCAACTCTAGGTTAATTA
>QCRF01000026.1 GCA_003209375.1 Prochlorococcus sp. AG-459-N19
GAGTGGAATTGAATTAATTGGATATGATACAAAATACCCAGAAATTGAAGTTATTAATATTTTGTTTGATTCAATCAATAATATTAATTTGAAGGATGGTTGTAATTTATTTCTACTAGTAAGCACCACAAAAATAATGGACTTGATACTGAACAAATATAAGAATAATAATTTTGAAGAAATTAAGAAAAGTCTAGTTAATTTTGATCAAGATAATTTATCTAAATTAGGAATAGATGAAGATGATAAATATATTCTTAAGGATCTTTTATTCACACGAGGAGAGCCAATTGCAATATTAAAAAAATTAAAAACTATATATGGTACTAGTAAAACATTAGATGACTTAAATTTTTTATTTGAAACATTATCAAAAATATCAAATAAATATGGTGTTAAATTACAACTTGATCCCACTTTTCAACCTCACTTGAATTTATATGAAGGAATAGTTTTTCAACTAATAGGGGATAATGGTAAAAATAAAAGCGTCATCGCAAAAGGCGGAAGATATGATGAGTTAGTAAGATCATTTAGTCCTAATGAGAAAATATTTAATGGGATTGGATTTACAATTTCAGTAGACATTTTAAGAAATTTAATTAAGGAAGAAAAGAAAGATAAAAAAAGGATTTTATTGATGTTTAAAGATTCTTATTTGTTAGAAAAAGGTATGAATGAACAAAAAGAACAACAAAAAAGAGGAAACATTGCCGTCCTACATTTAAATCCATGTGATGACTTGGCTAAAGCCAATCAAATTATGAAAGAAAACAATTGTAGTGAGATTTTGTGGGTTAAATAAAACCTTTTAAAAGTTTATTTAGTTTTAAAATTCAAATATTGTTCGGACAATACTCCTAATTAAACTTGATTAACAAGTTTTTAAGAAATAGTATTTAATATGTTTGATTTTTTTTAAATGGAAAAAGGCGAAATTCGTATTAATACCGAAAATATTTTCCCAATTATCAAGAAGGCAGTATATTCTGACCATGAAATCTTTTTAAGAGAACTTGTTAGTAATGGTGTTGACGCAATTAGTAAAAGAAGAATGGCCTCTATGGCAGGTGATTGCGAGAATACTGAGGAGGCTCAAGTAAAAATAACAATTAACCGTGAGAAAAATACGTTAACAATTTCCGATAATGGAATTGGAATGAATGATGAAGAAATTAAGAAGTACATAAATCAAGTTGCATTTTCTAGTGCTGAAGAATTCCTAACAAAATACAAAAAAGATAATGATGAATTCATAGGTCATTTTGGACTAGGTTTTTACTCAAGTTTTATGGTGGCAGATAGAGTTGATATATTAACTAAGTCGGCAATTGGGGAATCAAAAGCTTTCAAATGGTCTTGTGATGGATCACCAAATTTCACGTTAGAGGAATCTGAAAGAGAAACAATTGGTACAGATGTTATTCTTCACCTACTTGAAGAAGAAAAAGAGTTTATCGAGCCTGAAAGGATTAAATCACTAATAAAAAAATATTGTGATTTTATGCCAATAGATGTCTTATTAGAAGGAGAGACAATCAATAAGAAAAATCCTCCTTGGAGAAAACAACCTAGTGAATTAAAAGATGAAGATTATATTGAGTTATATAAATACCTTTACCCTTTCCAGGGAGATCCACTGTTATGGATTCATCTAAATACAGATTACCCATATGACATACAAGGAATTTTGTATTTTCCAAAGTTGTCAGGTAGAGCTGATTGGGAAAAGGGAGAAATAAAACTATTTTGCAATCAAGTATTCGTAAGCGATTCAATTAAAGAGATAGTTCCAAAATACCTTTTACCTCTAAGAGGAGTTATTGACTCTACAGATATACCTCTAAATGTTAGTAGAAGTGCATTACAAACAGATAGAAAAGTAAGGTCTATATCATCATTTATCTCAAAAAAAATCGCTAATAAACTTAAAGATTTGATAAAAAATTCTCCAGAATTTTATGCAGAAATTTGGGATTCAATCTCTGCTTTTATTAAAATTGGTGCTATCGAGGATGAAAAATTTGCTGATCTAGTTAATAAAAGCATAATTTTCGAAACAATTTTAAATTCAGATAAAGATGTAACTAAAGATATTGAAAATAAATCCCTCATCAAGTCCAATGATAAATATTTCACAACTCTAGAAAATTACAAAGAGCGAAATAAATTAACTGATTCTAAAAAAATAATATATTGTTCAGATTTCATTGCACAGTCAAGTGCATTAAATATCTGTTTATCTGATAATAAAGAAGTTATTAAATCAGATCCGTTAATTGACGCACAATTTCTTCCATGGTTGGAAAGTAAAAATGAAGATTATCAATTCCAAAGAGTAGATTCAGAAATAAATGAACTAGAAGATAAAGAATCTAAAGAAATTGTAGATAAGGATGGCAAATCAAATACAGATAATCTTAGAGACACGATAGTTAAGGCCCTTAACAATGAGAAAGTAACAGTTAAAGTGCAGTCACTTTCAAGTAAAGATGCTCCACCAGCGATGATCTTGCTTCCAGAACAAATGAGAAGAATTAATGATATGGGTGCTTACATGGAACAAAAGATGCCTGGCTTACCTGAATATCATGTGCTCTTAATTAACAAAGAACATCCACTTATTGTTGGTCTTAATAAAATTACAGGCAACAAAATAATTATTGATGAAAAAGATCCTATTGAGAATCCATTAGCTTCTAAAATTGCTAATCATGTCTACGATATGGCTAAGCTTTCCGTTGGTGGATTAGATCAAGAACAGATAATTAATTTACAAAATAATAATGCCGAATTAATTTCAGAATTACTTAATTCAACAAATTGAGTCGTGTGTTAGAATTTCTAAAGATATAACTCAATAAATATGTCAAGAGTTTGCGAACTGACAGGTGCAAAAGCTAATAACGGGATGGCAGTGAGTCACTCACATATTCGTACAAAAAAATTGCAACAGGTTAACCTTCAAAAAAGGAGACTTTGGTGGGAAGAAGGCAAAAAATGGGTGAATATTAAAATTAGCACCAAAGCACTAAAGTCTATACAAAAAGTAGGTTTAGATAAATTTGCCAAATCAAATGGGGTTGATTTAAAAAAATTCTAAATTTGATGAGAAATTTAGTTGTAAGTATATTTATATCTTTTATTTTTTTATTTAATACTAATTCAGTAATCGCTTTTGACTTTGCTCCTGAAGTTGGAGATATTGCTCCAAACTTTCAATTAGAAGGTTTTAATAAAAACAGAAAATCAAAAAATATTTGGGAATTAAATGATTTTCAAGGTAAGTGGCTTGTTATGTATTTTTATCCAAAGGACTTTACAGCAGGTTGCACTATTGAAGCTAAAGGTTTTTCGGAATTAAAAAAAGATTTTTCAAAATATAATGCCGAAATTGTTGGTATTAGTGCTGATAATCAAGATTCTCATGAAAGTTTCTGCAGCGAAAAATCTATAAACTACACTTTATTATCCGATCCTGAAGGAATTATTAGCGAAAAGTATGGTTCTTGGATTCCTCCATTTTCTGATAGAAATACTTTTTTGATTTCTCCAGAAGGTGAAATTACATATAGATGGATAAGTGTTTTACCTATAAATCATGCTAAAGAAGTGCTTAATGTACTAAAGAAAAAAATATAAATTTTGCACGAACTTTCATTTGGAACTTGGTTAATTCACATCTCTTCGGTCATTGAATGGATATTTACTATCTTTGTTCTATACAAAATTTCTACATATAAAAAATACAATTTATTCTTTTGGTTAAGCTTAGCTATGGTTCCTAACTTAATAGGAGCTATGTGCGCTATTACTTGGCACATCTATGATAATCAAGATGTATTGTATGGATTAGTAACGCTTCAAGGGATATTTACATTTATTGGTAATTCAACATTAGCTCTCGCATCATTCACTATTTTTAATAAGGAAAAAACTTATGAATGATTTATTTTTTAAATTTATAGAAAAATTAGGTTCTATTGATAACACATTATTATTTGCAGCATCAATTATTCCATATGCAATATTTTTGTTTTACTTATATAAAATCAAATCTGTTAATTTTATTGTAAAAACAGGATTTTCCTTAACCGTTTTATTCGTATTCATAACTATTTTGCTATCTATCTTCACACTAAATTACTATGATAAAAACCTTGTTGAGGTTGACTTCCTGCATGGCTTCGCAGAATCCTTCCTAACTCTAAGTGATTTTGTTATTTTGTTTGGATTTATAAAGTTGTTAAATAGCCTAGAAGTAAACAACTCTTAAGACCTTTTACAATTTTGTGTTTTTTAGGTAAAAGTATTAGAGAATATATGAAAATAACGATTTTTTATGTTTACTACATTATTTGCAGCTGCAGATCCAGCAACTTTTTCTTGGTCTCCAAAGTGTGCCGTCGTAATGATTGCTTGTAATGTTTTTGCTTATGCAATTGCTAGAGCAACAATAAGAAAACCTAATGAAGGTTTTGAAATACCTAATTCAAAATTCTATGGTGGTTTAAGTCACGCATCAGTTGTAGGTGCTAATTGCCTAGGACATATTTTCGGAATTGGAGCAATCTTGGGATTAGCCTCACGTGGTGTTTTATAAAATTAATTTATTAAATTTTAATGTTCTAACTTAAATTTCTTAAGAATTTTATCTGCCATCTGATCAGGCATAAGTCCCAATTTTTCTTTACTCTGGTCAGGTGAAGCATGATCAACTAAAACATCAGGTATACCTATTCTGTATACAGGAATATTTATTTCATTATCGTTAAATAATTCAACTATTGCGGAACCAAATCCACCTATAAGGGTTCCTTCTTCCATTGTTACTACTTTTTGAATCCTACTTGCTAAAGGCATAATAAGACTTTTATCCAGAGGTTTCACAAATCTTGCATTAATAATGCAGGCATTAATTTTTTTACTTTTTAGGATATTTGCTGTTTCGATTGCTGATGAGACCATTGAACCGTAAGCAATAATTAAAATATCTTCTCCTTCTTCAAGTATTTCAGCTTCGCCAATATTCAAAGGTTCCCAACCCTCATCCATTACAGCCACTCCTAATCCAGAACCTCTGGGTATTCTTAGAGCTGTAGGGCCATTATGGTTTATTGAAGTTATTAACATTCTCTGTAATTCAGACTCATCCTTTGGAGCCATTAATACAAAATTAGGTATAGATCTCATATAACTAATATCGTACTGACCTTGGTGAGTAGGACCGTCAGCTCCAACTATCCCAGCTCTATCAAGTACGAATGATACAGGTAAATTTTGTATCCCTACATCATGAATTAATTGGTCGAAAGCACGTTGAAGAAAAGTACTATAAATAGCTACAACAGGTTTAAGACCATCGCAAGACATTCCTGCCGCAAGAGTAACTGCATGTTGTTCTGCTATTCCTACATCGATATATTGATCAGGGATATTCTTTTGCAATATATCTAAACCAGTACCTGTAGCCATTGCAGCTGTAATACCAACGACTTTGCTATCTTGCTCACATATTTTTAACAAGGTTTGACCAAATATTTTACTATAACTAACAGGTTTAGGTTTCTTTGATGGAATAGATTTCCCAGTTGTAAGATCAAATGCAGACTGTGCATGATATCCGACCTGATCGGCTTCTGCATATGGGTAACCCTTTCCTTTTGTTGTGACAACATGAACAAGTACAGGTCTTTTAAGTTTATGGGCAGCGTTAAAGGTCTTAACTAAGTTATCAATATCATGCCCATCAATTGGACCCATATATGTAAATCCAAGTTCTTCAAAAACAGCTCCAACCTTAGGTACAGATAGTCGTCTAACGCTTCCTTTAATATTTTTGAGTTCTTCTGGGATATCCTTACCAATTAAGGGGATATTTTTTACACTTTCTTGAACACTATCAGACAAAAATTGCAATGGTGGACTTACTCTTACCTTATTTAAGTAAGATGAAAGGGCTCCAACAGGAGGTGAAATAGACATGTCATTATCGTTCAATACTACAACTAAAGGGGTATTTGGTAAGTGACCTGCATGATTTATAGCTTCCAAAGCCATTCCTCCAGTTAGTGCTCCATCTCCAATAACAGCAACACATTTATAATTTTCACCTTTTCTATCTCTTGCTATTGCCATTCCTAAAGCAGCAGAAATAGAAGTACTTGCATGTCCAGCACCAAAATGATCAAATTTACTTTCACTTCTTTTTAGATATCCAGCGACTCCATTTTGTTGCCTTAGAGAATCAAATTGACTGAAACGTCCTGTAATTAATTTATGAGGGTAACCTTGATGTCCTACATCCCAAACTACTTTATCAAAATCAAGATCAAGAGTTTGATATAAAGCCAATGTCAACTCAACTACACCTAATCCAGGACCAAGATGTCCTCCACTAGTAGATACCACCTGAAGATGTCTTTCTCTAATTTGACAAGCAATTTCTTCTAATTGTGAAACTGTTAAGCCATGAAGTTGATTTGGATGACTTAACTCACTTAAAAGCATTTAACAAAAATTGGTATCTATATAATCTAAAACGCCGAGGTGCAAAATGAGTATTTTTTTTGAAATAGATCATGTAATGTTTTATTAGATTAATAATTAATGCTAAAAATATATATATGAATGATTATTTTGAAAAAATACTTCAAGCTGAAGTCTATGAAGTTGCAAAAAAAACACCACTAGAGAAAGCTCATAATTTAAGTAATACACTTAATAATGAAGTTTTTCTAAAAAGAGAAGATCTTCAGGATGTATTTTCATTCAAAATAAGAGGTGCTTACAACAAAATGAGTAAGCTCACTAATTCACAACTTACTCAGGGAGTAATTACTTCTAGTGCTGGTAATCATGCTCAAGGGGTTGCACTTAGTGCCCTTAAATTAAATTGCCAAGCAACCATATTAATGCCAATTACCACACCTCTAGTAAAAGTTAATGCAGTAAAAAATTTAAAAGCAAAAGTTATATTATATGGCGATAACTATGATGAAACTTACAAAGAAGCAATAAGGATTAGCCAAGAAAGAAATTTATGCTTTATTCATCCCTTTGATGATCCAGAAGTAATAGCAGGACAAGGAACTATAGCTATAGAACTTGAGCAGCAGCTTAAGGAAAAACCTTACGCAATTTATATTGCTGTAGGTGGTGGGGGATTGATATCAGGAATATCCTTATACGTAAAAAAAATATGGCCTGAAGTAAAAATAATTGGTGTAGAACCAGAAGATGCTGACGCTATGACGAAATCTTTGGAAGAAGAAAAAATTGTGGAGCTATCTTCTGTAGGTCAATTTGCAGATGGAGTGGCGGTTAAAAAAATTGGTAAAAATACTTTTGATATTGGTAGAAAATATATAGATAAGATGATTAGGGTTAATACTGACGAGATCTGTGCTGCTATTAAAGATGTTTTTGAGGATACAAGATCAATACTAGAGCCAGCAGGTGCCTTATCAATAGCGGGAATGAAAAAAGATATTTTAAATTCGAATCTCTCAAATAGAAAAATGGTTGCGATTGCATGTGGTGCAAATATGAATTTTGAGAGGCTTAGATTTGTAGCAGAAAGAGCAGAACTTGGAGAGTGTAAAGAAGTAATGATGGCTGTTGAAATTCCTGAACGTGCTGGTAGTTTAATTGATTTTTGTAAGTTACTTGATAATAGAAATTTAACTGAATTTAGCTATAGGATGTCAAGTTCTAAGAATGCACAGATCTTTGTAGGAGTTCAAGTTTATGGTTTAAATGATAAAAAAAATCTATTAAATGTATTTAGAAATTCTGAGTACCCATTTATTGATATAAGTGATGATGAATTATCTAAAAATCATCTCAGACATATGGTAGGTGGAAGATTACCAAGGGATTTTAAAGAGATGGAATATAGAAACTTTATTGAACTTTTATACAGATTTGAGTTTCCTGAAAGGCCTGGCGCATTAATAAACTTCTTAAATAATATGAAATCTAATTGGTCTATAAGCGTATTTCACTACAGGAATTATGGAGCTGATGTAGGGAAAATTGTTATTGGGGTTTTGATTGATAAAAATGAGATTTTAGAGTGGAATAAATTTGTAAGAATTCTAGGCTATAAATTCTGGGATGAAACTCAAAACGATACATATAAATTATTCCTTGGTGCATCAGATTAAATTTAAGGTAAATTAGGAAAGATTTCGGTAATTAAAATCAATCAATCTGATCTAAATACCACGCCAATATCTGATATAGATCTAGTTACTAAAGTTGAAGCTGTTCTATATTTGAAGGGCAGACCAATAACAAAAAAGGATCTTTCAGAAATTACTAATTCTGATATAAACTCAATAAATGATGCAATAAAAGATCTAAAAAATAAATACTCTAATCCCAACTCAGCTATTGAATTAAATGCAGTTAATAATAGTTTTTCTCTCGAACTAAAAACTAGTCTTAATGAATTCGTCGATGATTTACTTCCTTCTGATTTGAAAACATCCGAATTAAGGACATTGGCAACTATTGCGATCAAAAAAAAGATCCTGCAATCGGATCTTATACTTCTTCGAGGTTCTGGAGCTTATGATCATATTAAAGAATTATTAGAAAAGAAGTTTATTGTCAAACGGAAGCAAAAAGACGGTAGATCATATTGGTTATCATTATCAGAAAAGTTTTTTCAAACTTTTTCTGTTAGTAATGAATATCTCTCAAAAATAGGAAGTCGTCATAATAAGCAACAATAATAAGTAAATGTTAGAATTATCAAAAATAAATTAAGTTAATGTTATCTGAGATTTTTGCAGTTCTAGGTCAAACTTTATCCATCTATTCTTTCATATTAATAATAAGAATTTTACTTACATGGTTTCCTGGTATTGATTGGAGTAACGGTATTTTATCTGCATTAACTTCTATAACTGATCCATATCTAAACATTTTTAGAGGTATCATTCCTCCAATAGGTGGATTTGACATTTCATCATTATTAGCTTTTTTACTTTTGAATGTTATTCAAAACTTAATTACAAATCTGCAGTATGCAAGTTTAGGTTATAGCTGAGTTTATCTGTCGTCTCCCGAACCCCTTATATTTCCTTTAGCAGCTCTTAATTTTAATTTTTCAAGATTTTGTAATGCAACATCCTCTAAATTGAAATTTAGTTCTGTACAAAGATTTGATATGTACCATAATACATCTCCTAATTCTTTTTTAATACCTAATTTTGATTCGTTATCAAATATTCCATTTTTATCTCTTATGACTTTTTTTACTTTTTCAGCTACTTCACCAGCCTCTCCAACCAAACCAAGAGTTGGATAAATATTATTAGACCCTAAATTTGGATATTGTGCTGTTTCCCTGGCTTTTTTCTGATAAGTTTTAAAATCCATGAATTAAATAACTAACTTTGCGTATGTTAAATTTATTTATATCTAGCAATATTATCTATATATGTCGAATATTGATTTGAAAAGAAGAACAAAAATAGTAGCAACTATTGGTCCTGCGACTCAATCTAAAGAGATAATTACAGATTTAATAAAAGCTGGAGTAACAACATTCAGACTAAATTTCTCACATGGAGATCATAAAGATCATGCAGAGAGAATAAAAACAATAAGAGAAGTATCAAAAAAGTTAGATATAGATATTGGAATATTACAAGATCTTCAAGGCCCTAAAATAAGATTAGGGCGGTTTAAAGATGGTCCAGTAAAAATTAAAAAAGGAGATAAATTTACACTTACATCAGATGAAGTCGAATGTACTAATACTATTGCAAATGTAACCTACGACAAACTTTCTCAAGAAGTTAGTGAAGGAAAAAGAATATTAATAGATGATGGAAGAATAGAAATGATTGTAGATAAAGTAGATGCTAAAGCTAATCTTTTAAAGTGTATGGTAACTGTAGGGGGAGTTCTTTCAAATAATAAAGGTGTTAATTTCCCAGATGTTCAATTATCAGTAAAAGCTTTAACAGAAAAAGATAGAGAGGATTTAAAATTTGGTTTATCTGAAGGAGTTGATTGGATAGCTCTAAGTTTCGTAAGAAATCCCTCCGATATAAACGAGATAAAAGATTTAATAAATAAAAATGGACATTCAACTCCTGTAGTCGCAAAAATAGAAAAATTTGAAGCAATTGATCAAATTGATACTGTATTACCGTTATGTGATGGAGTTATGGTTGCAAGAGGTGATTTAGGAGTAGAAATGCCTGCAGAAGAGGTTCCTCTTTTACAAAAGGAATTAATAAGAAAAGCTAATTCATTAGGTATCCCAATAATTACAGCGACACAAATGCTTGATTCTATGGCTTCGAATCCAAGACCAACTAGGGCCGAAGTTAGTGATGTCGCAAATGCAATTCTGGATGGAACAGATGCGGTTATGCTTTCAAACGAAACTGCAGTTGGTGATTATCCTGTAGAGGCAGTAGAAACGATGGCAACCATAGCAAGAAGAATTGAAAGGGATTATCCACTTAAAGCAATTGAGAGCCACTTACCTAGTACGATCCCAAACGCTATTAGTGCAGCAGTAAGTAATATAGCTAGACAACTTGAAGCCGGAGCTATAATTCCTTTAACAAAAACAGGCTCTACCGCTCGAAATGTAAGTAAATTCCGACCTCCAACACCTATCTTGGCAACTACTACAGAGAGAAGTGTGGCAAGGAGATTGCAACTAGTCTGGGGAGTTACTCCTATAGTAGTTAAAAATGATGAAAGAACAGCTAAAACATTTAGTTTGGCTATGCAAATTGCTCAGGAGATGGGGATCCTAAATCAAGGGGATTTAGTAGTACAAACAGCAGGCACATTAACTGGAATTAGCGGCTCTACAGATTTAATAAAAGTCGGTTTAGTAAGAAGAGTTGTATCAAGAGGAATTTCAATAGGGGAAATCGGTGTTACTGGTAAAGCAAGAATAATTAAAAATAATCTAGATATGTCCTTAATTTGTCCAGGAGAAATATTATTTGTTCCGGAAGAATTAATGGAAGATATACCTCTTAGTAAAAATATTGCGGGTATAGTAACTAACCAAAATGTAAATGATGTTTATGCTTTGTTTAACAAAAATAATAAAAAGATATCTACAATTTGTAATTTAGAAAATATAAATAATCATCAAATTAATAATGGAGACCTCATTACACTGCAACTTAATGAAGGTGTTATATATATGGGACAAATTGAAGATGATGATGATGCAATAGATAAATATAAATATGTCTAGGAATATCTCAATAAAAGAAGCCCTAAGCATGGCAACAAAAACCTTAGTTTCGAACAAATTGAGAAGTTCGTTAACAATGCTGGGGATCATTATTGGAAATGCTTCAGTAATTACACTTGTTGGACTTGGTAGAGGAGCTCAAACATTAGCAAAAAACCAATTAAGTAATTTAGGTGCCAACGTTTTATTCATTGTTCCCGGAAATAATGACACAAGAAGAAGAGGTATTTCATTCCCAAAAAACCTTGTTTTAGAAGATGCATTAGCAATCAGCGATCAAGTACCAACAGTTAAAAAAGTAGCTCCTCAAATCTCTGCTAACGAAATAGTGCAATCAAATTCTAAAAGTTTAAATATATCAATTGCTGGAGTTACTCCTGAATTTCTTGAAGTAAGAAGCTTTGAAGTAGATAAGGGAAGATTTTTATCAAAAAGTGATATTAATAGTGCCAGAAGTTATGTCGTAATAGGTCCTGATCTTAAAGACGAATTTTTCAAAGATAAATCTTCATCACTTGGAAAAAAAATCAGAATTAAAGACCACACTTATGAAATCATCGGAATATTAAAACCAAAAGGTGCTGTATTTGGAAGTAATCAAGACAAAAATGCTTATATTCCATTAACGACTATGGTCAATAGGATTACAGGGAAGGACCCAACATATGGAGTAAGTTTAAGCTTCATTAGTGTTGAAGCTATAAATAAAAATGCAACTAGTGCCGCTAAATTTCAGATTACTAACTTATTAAGGCAAAGACATAAAATAATCAGAGATGATGACTTTGCGGTTAGATCACAAGAAGATGCATTGAATATAGTAACCAACATCACAAGTGGATTAACGTTTTTGTTGGCTGGTATTGGGGCAGTATCTCTAGTGGTAGGAGGCATAGGAATCATGAATATTATGCTCGTTTCTGTAAGCGAAAGGACTGAAGAGATTGGACTTAGAAAAGCAATAGGAGCAAAACAGTCAGATATATTAATTCAATTTTTAATTGAGGCATTGATTTTATCTACAATTGGAGGATTAATTGGAACAACAACAGGATTATCAGGTGTATTTCTTTTATCTCTGATAACACCACTTCCTGCATCAGTAGGAATTACAACTACCTTTTCCACCATGATCATTTCAGGATCAATAGGTTTAATCTTTGGCGTTTTACCTGCAAAAAGAGCTTCTAAATTAGATCCCATTGTTGCATTGAGAAGTTTATAAATAGAATTTATAATAATGCTCAATTTTTATAAATTAATTGAGATACTTGTGAGTCTTCAATCACTAGTAATAACATCAATGTTAACTGTTTATATTCCACTACCTTTTATCTATAAATCTAGTAATAACTTTGGGCTTCCTATTACATGGCAAATTCCAACCATAATTTTATTAACACTTATATTTCGTAAAAAAGTGGTTTTCAGAGCATTTTCTATCTATTTAATTTTGGGGTTATTTATATTTCCTGTCTTTCATCAGGGAGGTTCAATAGGTTATTTGATCACTCCAAATTTTGGTTATTTATTAGGTTTATATCCATTAATCAAAATAATTGATAATTTAAATACTAGAAACAAAATAAACGTTGGAAACTTTTTAAAAAATGGATTTATAGCAATAGGTGCTATGCATTTAACTGGAATATTTTACAACCTCATACAAGTTATTTTCTACAGTCAATTTAATTTATTTTTATATAATTTAGGGAAATACTCACTAGGTAAGATTGGATATCATTTTTTAATGCTTTTTCCACTTTTATTACTTATTAAACCTATAGAACGTTTAAAACGAAGCAAATAATGATTAATAAAATACAAACAAAATTATTTTTTTTATCTTTAAGTATTTTTATTGTTCTAATAGATCAATTTACGAAATATTTAATGTTTTATAATAAAAAATTATTTATTAATAAAGATTTTCTTTTATTCAAATTAGACTTTGTAAAAAATTACGGGGCAGCATTTAACATATTAAGTGGTAATAGATTATTTTTATCTTTAATAAGCATTTTTTTTTCAATATTACTTATTTATATAATATTTAGGAAAAATACTTTAAACTCAATCGAT
>QCRF01000027.1 GCA_003209375.1 Prochlorococcus sp. AG-459-N19
TAGATAAAGAATCTTTAATCTTATTGCCAGATAATCCAACTTTTCTTGCTGCTGCAATTACCAATAAAAGATTTTGAAGATTATGCATTCCTTTTAAAGAAAAATGTTCAAGTTTGAATAATTTCTTCCCTCTCTCAACAATGTACGCTTGTTCATCTATCCAATAATCGCAATGAATAAAATTTGATTTATCGAAACTAGTTGTTATCCAAACCCCTCTTGATAGCGAACTGTAGTGATTTCTCAGGTTTTTATCGTCATAATTATAAATTCTAAAATCAGATTTTTCTAACAAGCTTTTTTTTATGTTGAAATAGTTTTCAAGTGTTTTATGTCTTTCAAGATGATCTTCTGTGAAGGTTGTCCATATTCCAATATTAGGTTTTACTTCTGGAGATATTTCTATTTGATAACTGCTTAATTCAGCTACAACCCAATCAATTTTTTCATGTTTTTTGGAGTGAGCATACTTACATAAAGGTGTACCAATATTTCCAGCAAAAGGAGCATATAATCCAGTATCACAGAGTATATGGCTTAGTAGATGAGTAACAGTAGTCTTGCCATTAGTGCCAGTAATACCTATCCAATTTGTGTCTTTTAAAATTTCCCATGCAACATTAATTTCTCCAATTACTTTAATTCCATTTTTTTTTAATTCAATAATAGTTATATGGTCATAAGGTATTGATGGACTTACAACAACAGATTCGATCTCTTTCAAAAAAGGTTGAATTTTTTCAAATACAAATTCTTTATTTAGAGAAACTATGATATTAAGCTCTTCTAATGCTGTTTTTCTTTCTAAGAATTCTATCCCATCTTTACTTTCCCAAACAATTACTCTCTTATTGATGCTTCTCAAATACTTGGCAGCCCAAAATCCAGATTTACCTAATCCAATTACAAGATTAATATTTCTTTTACTTAAATGATTATCTATCATTAAATTTATAATTACATTTATATTAATTGTGTTTAAAGGGTAATTCAATCATGAGATTTTTCTTCAGTTTTTATAGTATTCGCCCAAGAAAATTTAATTAATGGAAGATAATACTGCAAAATATTGGTTCTCTTGGTTTTATGAAAAGTGGGAGAAAAATGCTCCAGGTGAATTAATTGAAAAAGGTTTAACTCCGTCTCAGATTGCTGAGCGCTTTGTTAGTGAAAACCATGATAGTTTTATTCAATTGTCAAAAAAAATTGATGAAAAAAATTATGATGCATTAACAGAATTTATGAAACTCTCAGAGAGTGAATTACATATCTTGAAGTATTTTCTAAAGTTAGTAAAAATGAAAAATTTATAAGAAGTTGTTAAGTATTTCAAGGCTTTTTCCCCATAAATTTTTTCTTTCTTTTTTGTTCATTGCGAAAGGAGAAGTAGGGGATAGTTTTGGATGACCTCTGAAATTAAATCTAGGACCATAATGATCACCGCCTTTTGCATCTGGTGAAGTAGCTGCAAAAAGTTGAGGTAAAGCACCCATCTCAGCAGTTTGAAAAATAGGGCTAAATAATTCCAATGAGAATCTTTCTAATGGACTAGGGTTAGGTTTTTGAGCAGTAAAGAGATTTGTTTTTGCAATTCCTGGGTGAGCAGCTAAAGAAAGTATATTTTTGTGCTTTAAGTTCTCATTTAGTTCCAAAGCAAACATTACATTTGCCAATTTGCTATTAGAATAGGATTCCCATTTGTTGTAATAGTTTTCAGCTTTCAGATTTTTCCAACCAACTTTGCCAAAAAATTGTGCTCCGGAAGTGACCGTCACTATTCTAGATTCTTCTTTTTTTTCAATAATTGGCAGTAACTTTAGAGTTAAAAGCATGTGAGCTAGATGATTAACTGCAAATTGTATTTCATATCCCTGGGCACTAAGAGTTTTAGGCGGATGCATAATGCCTGCATTATTGATTAGTAGATCCAAATTTTCAAAATTATCAAAAATTTTGGACTGAACTTCAACAATATTTTTTAAATCTGATAAATCTAATTCTAAAGGTGTAAATATTCCTTCAGGATTAAGACCTTTAAGTTTTTTGATAGTTTGATCAGCTTTTTCAAACGATCTACAAGCTATAACAACATGAGCATTTTTTTCTGCTAAGGCCTTTGCAGTGTAGTATCCAAGACCACTATTCGCACCAGTAATTAGCGCTGTTTTGCCTGTAAGGTTTGGAATATTAGATGTTTCCCAGTTAGAGATTTTAGGTCTTGAAATAGTGGCAGTCATTTATTAGCTCTGCAAATTGCTTTGGAATTTAACCAAAATTTAATTACTTTTCCACTGTAAATACTGGAATTTAGTATCGTGAGCTCTTTTTGAAGGTACTTTTTAATATTATTTTTCAATTGCATATTGCCAATCGTTATTTTGAGATGAATTTTTCTCTCTAAGTAACTGTAATTTCCTACTATTTATTTTTATAACTATCCCATTAGTTGGATATTTCGCAAATATTTTTTTCTCTAACCAATTTTTTTTATATATTTGGATTTCGCTTGTATTATTTGTGAAGTAACTGTCAGGGGTGCTAAAGCCACATTTTTTAAGATAGTTAAGGGTTTCGTATTGATTAAGTCTTCCATTAAGTATTTGGAAACAGCAAAAGCGGAGGCTTTCTCCAATCCCTTTCTTATGATTGAGGTATTTTCTTGTAATTCTTTGGGAAATGCCGGCAACTTGGTTTGTAGCGTATAGTTCACCTCTAATTTGAAAATCTCGTTTGATAGGAATACAATCGGGGACATTTTTAATTTGTTTAATTTTGCTTGAGACATCAAATCCCTTTTTTGTAATAGCTTTATTAAACTTGCCATCTATATATCTAATTGCAATAGCACAGCCATCAATTTTTGGTTGAATGCTTAATCTTGTTTTTGTCAATAAACTTTCCAGAAATTCTTTGTAGTTTTCTTTGGCTAATTTTGGCAAAAGTTTATTATTTTTTTGATTAAAGTAGTCAGGCTCTGGATCAACAGGAATTAAGAGCTTTTCAAGTTGCTTAAATGCATTATCCGAAATTATACCTTCGCCTATTCTGTATTGTTCATCTAAATACTTAACATCTCTCACTAATAAATTATTCATAATAATTTTGATAAATATTTAAAAATCTCTTAGAAAAAATCTTTTAAATAAAGATTTGAAAATTAAAAATAGATCTAAAAAGTAATTGACCACTAAATATCCTCCTACGCAGAGAGCGATTTAAGAGTATAAAATGTACTACTAAGGTGTTTAAATTAAATACTTCAATCAAACATATTTACTTAAAAGTAAAATGGAAAATTTTAAGGATTAATTTGCAGGCAAATTTTTGAGAATTCTATCAATACAAAAAAAAATTTTTTAGAGTTATGAGAAAATGTCATTTTTACTTAAAGCTCAAAATACCTGGGAAAATTTTGCGAAATACAAAATTAATGATTATGCAAAATTAAGAAATTTTGATTTTGGGCCAAATAATGAAAGTTCAGTTTCAAAATTATCGCCTTTCATTACTCATAGAATATTATCGGAATATGATCTGATCCATGATATTAAAAGTAAGTATAAAATCAAAAATTCCACTAAATTTGTTGAAGAAATATTTTGGAGAGTTTACTGGAAAGGGTGGATGGAAAATAGACCTAAAGTTTGGAGAAATTTTATTTCAGAAAACAATCTCGATTTTGATTATGATCTATATCAAAGTGCAATTAATGGCAATACAAAATTAGATTTTTTTAATTCTTGGGTCCATGAATTAAAGCAGTACAATTATTTGCATAACCATACAAGAATGTGGTTTGCAAGTACTTGGATATTTAATTTAGGCCTCCCATGGCAATTGGGAGCAAAGTTTTTCTTTAAATATCTTTTTGATGGAGATGCTTCATCTAATCTCCTAAGCTGGAGATGGGTCGGAGGATTGCAAACGAAGGGAAAACAATATCTTTTTTCATCATCAAACCTCAGAAAGTTTTCAAATAATAGATTTAATGTAGAAAAAATAAGTAATCAACAAATTTTTCTTGAAGAATCTAATCAAATACCATTTGAAGATGAGATTTATAAAAATGATATGGATCCTAAATCAGATAATCTGATTATGTTTGAAAATGATCTGAACCTTGCAACACTTAAAAATTTAATTACAAGCTATAAAAAAGTATTTATTATCCTTTTAAAAAATGAACAAAGACAAATTAAATTGTCTGAATCTGTTTTGAAATTTAAACAAGATTTAGTCTCTGAATTTGTAGAGCAATTTGATAATGTTGATCAGATTGATCCTTATTCATTAGAAAAAACTTTTAAAAATACTAATGAAATAGACATTATTTATCCTGGAGTGGGAGAAAATTATGACTTCATAACTGAATTTAAAAATTTATACCATAAAAAAATTTTTAATCTTGTAAGGGATGAAGATTTATTTGCTTGGAAATTTGCTAAAAGAGGGTTTTTTAAATTTAAAGAAAATATTCCAAAAATAAATCAGAGAATATTAGAAAATTTTTCAAAAAATAATTTTTAACTTAGTTATATTCCTAATCAGAAAAAACCCCTTTGGTAAGTAAGTATAAATACTTATTTAGGTGCGACTTTTGCTCTTTAATCCACGATGGATACTGTGACTAGTTATTTTTACTTAAGGATAATTTTTTAATAGTGCTTTCAACAATTCTTACCAAGTCGTTTAGCAAAGATACTGCTTTATTAATTCTTAGAGTTATAACTGGAACTGTTCTTATACATCACGGTTATGAGAAATTAGCAAACATAGAAAATTTTGCTGATGCTTTTGTAAGACCATTACATCTCCCATTCCCAATATTTTTATCATACATAGCGGCATTTTCAGAAATAGGTGGTAGTTGGTTACTAATTATTGGCTTAGCTACAAGATTCGGAGCTTTGGCAATTGTTGGAACAATTTCTGTTGCTATATATCATGCGCTTGTTACTTCAGGTTTTAATATTTTCTTACTAGAGCTTTTACTTTTATATTTCGCTTCTGCAACTTCAATTGCATTAACAGGTCCCGGTAATTTCTCCTTAGATGAAGTTATTATCAGAATTTTAAAATCAGAAGATGAGGAAGAAATTTTATCTTCAACCAAAGTAAAACCTTCCAAGCAAGTTGAAGTTAAAGAAGAAACAAGCAAAGGTGGTTTATTTCAATTCCTTCAAGCGAACATACTCTCAGATACTTCAAGCTAACTTTTTAGGATAAAGACTATTTATTAGTTCTAACCTTTTTCGATAACTGTTTCTCTTCTCAAGTTGTATCTTAATGGTTGCTTCACAAAGACTTATAAAAAGCCCTATAGCAGTCACCCAAGATAGAAAAATAAAAGGGTTTTCTGGAATTTCTGAGAAATTCATATAAATAATACTTCTTTTTTAAAACTGACTGATCACTATATGTATTTCAACCTAAATATACAAATTAGAAATATTTAAGGATTAATTTCAACTTTTTCCCATTTTCTAACCTTTTCCCAAAGATATCGTTTATGAACAGGCTGTTCTAATTTAAGAAGATCTACTGAATATATTTCAAAATTTAAAACCACAAAATTTTCTGACTTGGGTAGATTGGATAATCTTTCATGAGTAGATTGGACTTTTGGATTTATTTTCTCTCCTGGAGACCCCCAAAACCAAGAAGATTTTGATTTTTCTGATAATGAATCCCAATAATTTTTGTTATCACTTAATTCACGTATTTTTCCTTTAAATCTATATTGTGATTTGGTTTTTAAAAAGAACCATAATATTTCTGCATTAGGGTTAGATTTTAAATGTCCAATTTTTTCACTTCTTCTATCTGTAAAAATAATCATTGAACTATCTTTATGCCATCCTCTGAAAACAACTGTTCTTAATCTTGGCTCAATTTCTTCGCTGACTGTTGCAAGCTGTATCCATCTATTAGAGGGTGATTTGCCCTCTTTTTTTCTAGAAGATTTTAAATCTTGCCTCCAACTGGGTAAGTTGTTATCAGGCATTTAATTTAGGCAATATAAGACCACTTTTCTTTTTGTATTCTTCGAATGAGTCATATTTTGAGAGCGATTTATCTTTTTTTATCATTCTTGGTAGAAAAACTATAGAGAAAAATATTGCAAGAATTACTAATGGTATAAAACTCATTGAAAGTATGGCGAATGATAGATAAATCAGTATTTCTCCTAGATAATTTGTATTCCTTATATTTTTAAAAAATCCTTCTTTAATTAGATCTTTTTTTAATTTAAGAGAAAAATATTTTTGGGCATCACTAGCAAAGTGTAGAAACACACCAATTATATTTATAGATACAGATACAGCTATTACGATATTTGGAACAGATTTCTGAGATGAGATAAGAATGTAGGGAGCTACCCAGTAACTTCCAAGGAAAATAAAACCAGTAACTGAAGTTAAAAAATTGATTTTTTCTTTAAAGTAAGGATCTGGGAATATCTTTTCTTTTAGAAGCCAAAGTAATCCATAAGTACCATGCAGAGCTAAATAAACGTAGGGAGCGATCGTAAAATTATCAAAAAAAATCATAAGACCTACAACTACAAATGCAGTGAGGCCCTTATGTAGATTAATTATTTGATTAAGTTTCATCTTTTTTAATAATCTAAAAAATGAAATTATTTTTTGTGGATATAACCTAGGTCGTCAAAAGTTTTTATGGGCGATACTGGATTCGAACCAGTGGCCACTACCGTGTCGAGGTAGTGCTCTACCACTGAGCTAATCGCCCCAATTGAGGAATTTTTAATCCCCCTTATAAGAAAATAGCAGGTTGCGTTTCATTTTCTAAGTAATTTAACTTTCCATCGTTCTCTTTTGGTTATTTCTAAATTTAGAATTTCGATAAATCCTTTATTTTCAAGTTCTAGTTTGTCGCCAATTTTTAGATTAATTGTTGGCTTATTAACTTTGCTTCCATTTAATCTGAGCATTCCATTTTCTATCCTTTCAATGATTTTGGTTCGTGATACCTTAAAGCCAGCTGATGCTATAGCATCTAATCTTGTTGAAGCTTCTACTGTATTGACAAGTTTTTTTGATCTTCCAGAAGGTATTTGTAATTTATCTATATCTGCTACATTAACTTTTACTTTTACGTCTCTTAAATAAAAAATCTTTTCATCTAGATGCTTAATATCTGAATTATCAATTATCCCTTGTGCTCCCCTATCGCCAATAGTCCATATATCTCCAACTTTGCTTTGATTTACCCCATTTTCAATTAAGAGGGATCTAAAGTCGTCTTGTGTGGCATTATCAAATAAAAAATTTCCAATAATTTTTATTCCTTGAGCTGGAAAATTACTTTTTAGCGCATCCTCTGCAGGAATATTATCTCCTCTAAAGCAAGCTATCCTAGATCTTTGAGAAGAGGAGAATCCTCCATAAATAAAAAATTTGAAATCATTTAAATTTTCAAAATCTTTTAAAATCTCTTCGCAAACATAAGTTGAATTAAACCCAGTCCAATAAGTTTCCCAGTGTTTGTAAGCTAAGTTAGCAATATTTATTAATTCCTCAGTTTCTTTTTTGTAGTTTGAATTTATTAAGAGCTCTTTTAAATCAATCATTAACCTTCAAAAAAAATTATATCTTTTGCTTCTGATTGTTTTATCAAAGCCCATGGTAATTCAGCTCCAATTTGATTTTCAAGTAGAACAAGCCATTTACCTTCTTTATTAAAATTAATGATTGATCTTAACTCTTTATTTCTATTAATATTGATACTTGCAGAAGAAACAATGCTTCCTAAATATCCTGAACCCATTCCTAAAAGACCTCCAATTAATGATTCCCCGATGTTATTTAAACCAAGAAAGCTGAAGGTAGATAAATTTGTCATATTAGAAAAAGCTATTCCAGCTATAAAACCAAATGGCATTAGCCATCTACTCATATCTTGTTGTCGGATCTTTCTATCAAGTTTAGGATTTAAGATTCTTATATCTTCAAAATTTTGAGATTTGAATAAGATATTTGCTTTCGCATTTAGCAATACTTTTTCGTCTGATGATATTTTCTCACTTTTTGGTGGGATCAAAATAGCTTCAGAGAGCATTACTGATTTTTCTTTGAAAACTTCAAATAGTTGGATACATTTATCAATGTCTTCAAATATCACAATACTTTTAGTCAAATTCTTAATCCTCAAATGTTTGTGTGTTATTCAAATTAATAAAATAAGATACATACACTATAGATTAAGTTAAAGTAAAAGATTAAAGAACCAATCTTAAATGACAAAAGTTCTCATTACAGATCCAATTGATCAAACAGGAATTGATATTCTTTCACAAGTTGCTCAGGTTGATCAGAAGATAGGAATCTCAGACTCTGAGTTAGCTTCCATTATTAAAGATTACGATGCTTTAATGATTCGCTCTGGTACTCAAGTGACTGAAGAGATTATTAACTCTTCAAGTAAACTGAGAATCATTGGGAGAGCAGGAGTTGGGGTCGATAATGTAGACGTTAAGGCTGCTACGCAAAAAGGAGTCCTTGTTGTTAATTCTCCAGGGGGTAACACAATAGCTGCGGCTGAACATACTATAGCTATGATGTTGGCCTTATCTAGGCATATTCCAATCGCTAATAGTAGTACTTTGTTAGGTAAATGGGAGAGAAAGAAATTCGTTGGTAATGAGCTTTATAAGAAAAAATTAGGTGTAGTTGGTTTAGGAAAAATTGGTGCTCATGTAGCAAAAGTTGCTAATGCACTAGGAATGGAAGTTTGCGGATATGATCCCTTTGTTTCAACTGAAAGAGCTCAACAAATACAAGTTAAACTATCTGATCTAGAAGATTTATTCCAACAATCCGATTATGTAACTTTGCATTTACCTCGCACACCAGAGACAGAGAATTTGGTAAACATGGAGGTGCTTAAAAGTATGAAAAGTAGCGCAAAATTAATTAATTGTGCTCGAGGAGGCTTGATTGACGAAGAAGCATTAGCAGAAGCTTTAAATAAATCATTTATTGCAGGTGCTGCAATAGATGTCTTTTCTAAAGAACCTTTGGAATCTAATTCACCACTTTTGAAGGTTGAAAAGAATCTTATTCTTACCCCCCACTTAGGAGCATCTACTAGGGAAGCACAAGAAAATGTAGCTGTTGATGTTGCGGAACAAATAAGGGATGTCTTGCTTGGTTTATCTGCTAGAACTGCAGTAAATATTCCAGGTTTGAGCCCTGATATTATGGATAGTCTGAAACCTCATTTGCAGTTAGCTGAAACCTTGGGTCTTCTTATAAGCCAGCTTTCAGGTGGGCAGATACAGAAGCTGGAAGTAAAGCTTCAAGGTGAATTTGTTCAACATCCTTCTCAGCCATTAATAATAGCTAGTCTAAAAGGCCTTCTAAGTAAAGCTTTGGGAGATAGGATCAATTATGTGAATGCTTCGCTAGAAGCAGATTCAAGAGGTATTTCAGTAGTCGAGAATAAAGATGAGGCAAGACCTGAATTTGCTAGTGGTTCGCTTCAGTTAACCACTTATGGAGATAACGGCGACCATAGCGTAGCGGGAAGCATTTTTGCTGATGGGGAATTAAGAATTATTAGTATTGATCAATATCCAGTTAATGTATCACCAAGCAGATATATGTTGGTTACTAGGCACAGAGATATGCCAGGCATCATTGGCAAGCTGGGGTCTTTATTAGGTAGCAACAATGTAAATATTGCCTCTATGCAAGTTGGGCGCAAAATTGTTAGAGGGGAAGCTGTTATGGTTCTAAGTATTGATGATCCAATACCCAATAAGTTGCTGGATACCATTATTGAAGTAGATGGGATTACCAATGCTAATCCAGTTACTCTATGAAGTGGATTTACCTAGTTAATGGAAACTAAAGATTGGTATAAACTAACTTTTTTGATAGAAAGTGATTCCGAAGAAATTATTTTTTGGAAATTAAATGAGCTGGGAATATTTAGTTTTTCATTTGAATATTTAATGAAAAATGAAAATAAAAAAGAAGTTAATATATGGCTTCCAATTGATGATTGGGATGAGAGTTCTAGAAGTAGTTTTGAAAAAATAATTAGTAAACTTCTAAACATTAATCCCCCTAAGAATAAATTTTTTGACTGGAGTATTATTAAAGAGGAGGATTGGTTAACAAGTTGGAAGAAATATTGGGCGCCTGAATTAGTAGGAAATCATTTTTTAATATTGCCTTGTTGGATAAATCTAAATAAAAAATTTAAAGATAAACAAATCATAAAAATTGATCCTGGAGCAGCTTTTGGTACAGGCAGTCATCCTTCAACTTATCTTTGCTTGGAAAAAATGGAGAATATTTTATTTTCTGATAAAAAGGTATTAGATATTGGGAGCGGTAGCGGGATTTTGAGTGTCGCCGCAAGATTGCTTGGCGCTAAAGAGGTTTCTGCAGTAGATAATGATTATTTAGCTATAAATTCAACAAAATCTAATTTCCAACTAAATTTCGGTAATTTAAACAACTTCAATACATATTTGGGATCTTTTAATGAGATAATTTTAAAAAATCAACTCAAACAATTTGATTTTGTTTTATGCAATATTCTTGCCGAAGTAATAAAAGGAATGATTCCAAATATCTATAAGTGCTTGCGAAACAATGGGGAAGTCATTTTCAGTGGAATTCTGAATTCACAAAAGGATGAAATTATTAAAATATTAATTCAAAATGACTTGAAATTACTGGATGTATCAACTAGAAAAGATTGGGCATGCATTTCTGCGCAAAAAGCCAGCAATTCAACCTAAGCATAAGTTTTTCTTATGAATACTCTTTCATACATTTTATTGTGTCATTTTTTACTTCAAAATCTCACATATCGACCTAATCGATGTTAAAAATGAATGTATTAGGTATTAATTACCAACAATTTTTTATTTAAATGGCTTCTTACAAAGTTACTCTCATCAGCGAAGGTGAAGGTCTCAATTCAACTATTGAAGTACCTGATGACCAATACATCCTCGATGCGGCTGAAGAACAAGGTATCGACCTTCCCTATTCCTGTAGAGCTGGAGCATGTTCAACATGTGCTGGAAAAGTTACTTCAGGTAGTGTTGATCAATCAGATCAAAGTTTCTTGGATGATGACCAATTAGAAGCTGGTTTTGTTCTTACTTGTGTTGCTTATCCAACATCTGACGTAACAATTACAACTCATGCTGAAGAAGAATTGTACTAATTATAAAAATTTAACTTTTCTAAGTTGATTATTGAATATTTCTCTGCCACCCTCTATAAAAGGTGGCTTTTTTTTGTAAATGGATAAATTTGAATTTTTCAAGACTGGCAGCGTTCAATCAAGTTATGGAGGTCAGTACAGTTATAAGGTAATTGGACCATGTTGCAGACTTTATGATAGGGAAGAGTTACCCTGGCCCTGTTCAAGGCTTGCTTGGAGAAGTAAGGAGCCTAGTTGGAGGAGAATAGGTTCTAGGTTCGTTGCTGATATGGCTTCACGAAAATGCCCATCTTACTCAGTACAGATTTTGGAGCCCGGATCAAAACCTGTTGAAACTGTAATTACTCTTTTTTCAAGAAAGTTTTCTTCTGATATACAAGAATGGTGGTACAGCAAAAAGCCAGGCTCTAAGGAGCCTGGCAATATCTTTCCATCTGAAGTTAATTAGATTTAATATTAAGCTTTTGGTTTAGGAGGTGTATAACCTCTTAAACCAGCACATTCTAGGCTATCGACTGTATTTACTCCTGTTTTTGAATTGGTACCTGTTGCTCTTTCACAAAGAGATTTTCTTGTCTTTAAATCAAGGTTTGCGTCTGTAAAATCTGCCCCATCAATAATTGCTCCATCAAAAACACTTTTCATTAACTCTCCATTGGTAAGATTTGCATCTGTAAAATCAGCATTATCAAAGCGAGTTGCGTATGCAATAAGGTCCGTCATATTGGCACCTTTAAAACTAGAGTTTTTTGCAGTTGTTACGCTCATATATGCGCCTTGAAGATTAGCTTCTCCTAAATCTTGGTTAGATAAATCATATTTTACATATTCAGTATTATGCAGGTCGGCACCGTGAAGATCATCTTTTAGTACGTCAACTGATGAAGGATCACTGGGATAGAGAGCGTTTGCAGAGATTGGATTAATAAGTAAACCAATGATTAACGGAAGAAAAATAAATAGTCTTTTAAAAGACTTATTTAGTGATGAAAACATTGAAACCATTTCGATCAACATCAATATAGAAAACCTAAGACTATTATTCCATGGGTTGGTCATTTACGACCCTTCTTCTCACGAACTGTTGCAGTTTATTTTATTTCTGCCGTTAGAAAATCTTTTGCAAGTTGAGTATTTGGGAAAACTTTTTGAGCCTCTTTAAGTAAATCGCTTGGCGTGATTCCATTCTTACTAGTATATCTCGGACTTAAATGAGTAATAATTAATTTTTTTGTGTTAGATAATAATGCTGTTTTGGCAGCCATGATTGTTGTGGAATGTAATTTTTCGTATGCCATGCTTTCATCCTCTACTGAAAAAGTCGATTCATGTACGAGTAAATCGGCATTTTTTGATAGTGAAACAGCTGATTCGCTAAACACTGTATCTGTGCAATAAACAAAACTTTCACCTTTTCTGGGAGGTCCACAGAATTCTTTCCCATCGAATGTCCTACCATCCGCTAATACGACTTTTTTACCTTGTTGCAGTTCTGAATAAATTGGTCCAGGTGCTATTTTTAGAGACTCTGCTTTTTTGATATCAAATATACCTGGTTTATCTTTTTCACTCACCCTATAACCATAAGCAGGTATTTTATGTTTAAGGCAGGCACAATTTACTTTTATTTTATTGTTTTCAAATAGGATTTTATTTTCCGATGCAAAATTTTCAACTTCCACAAAATTTAATGGAAAAGACAATTTGCAAAAGCTACTTTTAAGTGATGAATTTATAAAACTTCGCAACCCTGAAGGACCGTAAATTTGAATACCCGCACTATTTCCTGATAAACCTAAGGTAGCTAAAAGTCCAGGCAAACCATAAATATGATCACCATGCATATGAGTAATAAATATTTTCTTAATTTGTGAAGATTTAATATTGCTTTTCATTATTTGATGTTGCGTTCCTTCTC
>QCRF01000028.1 GCA_003209375.1 Prochlorococcus sp. AG-459-N19
AACAATTTATGATTGAAACTTCATGGGAAGGTAATTGTTTCTTAAATTTTTTCAATAATAAAACAACTTCAGGAAATGTTGATAAAACAATCTTTAAATCTAAATCAACTTCTCCTTATAAGTTATTAAAGTCTACTCATGATCAAGAAGGTAGATGCATTTTGCCTGTTCTACATACTGCAGGTGGATTGGTAGGAGGTGATTTACTTGAGTTTGAAGTAAAGCTTGAAAAAAACTCTAAGGTTTTATTAACTACTTCTTCAGCTCAGAAAGTATATGGATCAGTTGGAAGATCTAAAATTAATCCAAAAGGAAGTTTTTCAAAGCAAAAGAATCTCATAAATATTCTTGACAATTCTCATTTGGAATATCTCCCACAAGAAACAATTATCTTTGCAAATGGTTTATATGATCAAAATTTTAAAGTATCTATTTCAGAAACTTCAAGTTTCTTATTTACTGATTTAATAAGACTTGGAAGATCTTCTGCTGGAGAGTCTATCGAAAGTGGAGTTTTTAGGTCGAAATTGGAAATTTTGAGAAATAATGATTTATATGATGATTGGGAATATGTTGATCAAATTGAATTATCTAAAGCAAGTTATGTGGCCAAGTCAGGCATGGATTACATGCCGGTTTTTGGATCCTTAATATGGATTTGCGAAAAAGATTTTTCTAAATCAAAAATTAATAATCTGGTGGGAAATATAAAAAAGATTTTTAATGAAAGTGATAATGATTTATCTATTGGAATTCTTGAAAATGGAATCTCCGTACGTTTCCTAGGGAGTTCTTCTCAAGATGCAAGGAAATGTTTTTTTTGTATTTGGAAACAAATTAGGTCTGTTTGTGGATTTTGTGAGCCAAAATATCAAGGTGTATGGCCTTTACAAGATTCTATGAATTATTAATTATGTTCATAAAGAACCTTTTTTAAGAATTTATAGATTAATTTTTTATTATGCATCTTTCACCTCAAGAAAAGGATAAATTATTGATTTTTTCTGCTGCGCTCTTAGCTGAAAGAAGGCTTAGTCGAGGTCTTAGGCTTAATTATCCTGAAACAATTGCTTTTTTGAGTTTTCAAGTTCTTGAAGGAGCTCGAGATGGAAAAAGTGTAAGTCAATTAATGTCAGAGGGAACTACCTGGCTTTCAAAATCACAAGTTATGGAGGGCATTCCTGAAATGGTTGATGAAGTCCAAATAGAAGCTGTTTTCCCTGATGGGACAAAGTTAGTTACTATTCACAATCCAATTAATTAATTATGAGTAATTTAATTCCTGGCGAAATAATTCCTGAACAAGGTGAAATCGAATTAAATCTTGGTAAGGAAGTTAAAACAGTAAAAGTTTCTAATTCTGGAGATAGACCTGTACAAATTGGATCTCATTTTCATTTTTTTGAAGCTAATAAGGCTTTAATTTTTGATCGAGAATTAACACTTGGTATGCGTCTTGACATTCCTGCAGGAACAGCAATTAGATTTGAACCTGGAGATACTACTGATGTCAAATTAGTTCCATATACAGGTTTAAAAATTGCATATGGTTTTAATTCATTTGTTAACGGTTCTTTAGATATTTAAAATTATGTCTTATAAAATTGACCGAAATACTTATGCGCAAACTTACGGGCCCACCACAGGAGATAGAGTAAGGCTTGCTGATACAGAACTTTTTATAGAAGTAGAAAAGGATTTAACTACCTACGGAGATGAAGTTAAATTCGGTGGAGGTAAAGTTATTCGAGATGGGATGGGACAGTCTCAAGTTAGAAGAGCTGATGGAGCTGTGGATACCGTAATAACTAATGCTTTGATCGTAGATTGGTGGGGAATAATTAAGGCTGATGTGGGTATAAAGGAAGGAATGATTTTTGAAATCGGTAAGGCTGGTAATCCTGATATCCAGGATAATGTCGATATTATTATTGGTGCATCAACAGAAGTAATAGCTGGAGAAGGACATATTCTTACTGCAGGTTCAATAGATACACATATTCACTTTATTTGCCCCCAACAAATTGAGACAGCACTATCCTCTGGAATTACAACCATGTTGGGAGGAGGAACTGGACCTGCAACTGGCACAAATGCTACTACTTGTACTCCGGGTTCTTTTCATATTTCAAGAATGCTTCAATCTGCAGAAGCATTTCCCATGAATTTAGGTTTTTTTGGAAAAGGAAACTCAACAAATGAGATCAATCTTATTGATCAGGTTGAAGCTGGTGCGTGTGGATTGAAGCTTCATGAGGATTGGGGAACGACTCCCTCGACAATAAATTCTTGTCTTAATGTCGCAGATAAGTTTGATGTACAGGTATGTATTCATACTGATACTTTAAATGAGGCTGGCTTTGTTGAAGATACCATCAACGCTATCGCTGGAAGAACTATTCATACATTTCATACCGAGGGAGCAGGTGGAGGTCATGCGCCAGACATTATTAAAATTTGTGGAGAAAAAAATGTTCTTCCAAGTAGTACTAATCCAACAAGACCCTATACGAGGAATACATTAGAAGAACATCTTGACATGTTAATGGTTTGTCATCATTTAGATTCTAAAATTCCAGAAGATATTGCATTTGCTGAATCAAGGATCAGAAGAGAGACTATTGCAGCTGAGGATATCTTGCATGATATAGGTGCTTTTTCTATTATTGCTAGTGATTCTCAAGCTATGGGAAGAGTTGGTGAAGTAATTACAAGAACTTTTCAAACCGCTCATAAAATGAAAGTTCAAAGAGGATTCCTATCAGAGGATTCTGATAGAAACGATAATTATAGAGTAAAGAGATATATTTCTAAAGTCACAATAAATCCTGCAATAGCTCATGGTATTGATAAATATGTAGGGTCTATAGAAAAGGGCAAAATTGCCGATTTGGCATTGTGGAAACCTTCCTTTTTTGCTGTAAAGCCTGAATTAGTTGTTAAAGGAGGATCTATAGTTTGGTCCCAAATGGGTGATGCAAATGCTTCAATTCCTACTCCAGGTCCTGTACATGGTCGACCTATGTTTGCAAGTTTCGGCCAATCTCTAATTAAAAGTTCTTTTACCTTTTTAAGTAAAAATTCAATTGATCAAAATATTCCAAATAAATTAGGCTTACAAAAGAAATGTATTGCCGTAGAAAATACCAGAAATATCAATAAATCGCATTTAAAACTAAATAGTAAACTACCAAATATTTCAGTTGATCCTCAAACTTATGAAGTTTTTTCTGATGGGGAACTTCTTACTTGTGAACCTCTTGATGAAGTCCCAATGGCTCAAAGGTACTTTTTACTTTAGAAGTTTTTAATTAATTCTTTTTCAGTTGTCTTAATATCTTGTGACCCGGCAATTGCCAAATCTTCTTGCATTTTGTTCTCACAAGATAGAACTCTTGACCAACTTGGTAACTGCTGTGTCGTAGGGCAAGCTAAGTAATCTTCTGTAGCCGGTCTTAATAGTTTCGCAAATTTTTGTACTGACAGCTCTTCTTCATGCCTATCATATGGAAGTTGATTAACTGCTGAATCTAATCCAAATTGCTTTACTCGATCTTCACCAACTCTTTTGTAGAGAACTTCTAAGGTTGCTAGTTGAGTACTTGTTAATGTCTCTGCTTGATGCTCCATGAGTCCTCTTAAAACACTTGAAAGTATTTCTGTACACATTTTTTGCAATCCTTCTTTAGATGAATCACCAATATTCTTATGTTTATGATCAAACAAACCTAGGTCAACTTGGGCTATTTTGGAGGTCCTTACGTTTCTATAAACCTCTGATAATAAACCTATCTCTAAACCCCAGTCACAAGGAATTCGTAAATTCATAGCAAGGTCTTTAGTGAAAGCAAATTCACCTGCTAATGGATATCTAAATGATTGAAGATATTGTAAAAAAGGACCCTTTCCTACTAACTGTTCAAGACTTGCCAATAAGGGACCGACAAATAATCTTGTTGCTCTACCTTGCAATTGATTGGTCTCTAAGGATAACCTGCTGTAAAAAGCCTTTACATATGATATTCCATATGAATCATCCAGAAGTGGTAGTATCATTCTTGAAGGATACAAAGGACTAAAAGTTCTTATATCAGCATCAAAAAGAGCAACAACTTCTGATTTTCTCGTGGCGACTCCTATGCCTTGCCATACAGCCCATCCTTTACCTGGAGTTCCTAAAAGTTCTAGCCCATTATTTTCTTGGCTTTTTAATAGTTCTATTACAGATGGAGAATTAGTCCATTGAACATGAACTGGAAATGGCATTGAGTCAAAAAATGATTTTGCTGACTTAACTTGATCAACAGTTTTTGCAGAAAGAGCAATAACTAATTCATTTAAGCCTGTAAGTTCTTTTAAAACTTCTCTAATGTCTTTTAATGCTGGACGCTCAAATTCTTCATATAAGCATGGTATTAGAATACTAGTTGATCTTTTTTTAAGACTTTTGTTTAATTCTTTAAGTAAATTCCTTGTAACTCCATATTCATGTATTGTTGTGATTAAACCTTGTTGAAAGTCCATTTTCTAATTGATGTGCAGAATAGTATTAATACTTCGTTGATTTTTTCAAAGTGAAGCAAATTGATTCAGAGAAAAAATTAGATAGATTAAAAATCGATAAATTGTTAAAAACAATTTATTCAAATAATACTACAGAAGAAATTAATTTTATTTCAAATCAATTATTACAGATTTTAGATGATTTCTCAGAGAAATCTGCTTATGAAGAAATAAGAGATAAAGAAAGGTGGAATGAATCTCATGCGGTTTTGATAACTTATGCAGATAGTATTTATAAAAATGGCGAGGCAACATTAATAACTCTTAGTGAACTTTTAACTAAACATTTTGGCAGCCTTTCTAAAGTTGTACATATTCTTCCTTTTTTGAAATCTACAAGTGATGGAGGTTTTGCAGTCTCAAGTTATGAATCTTTAGAAGAAAAATTTGGTGATTGGGATGATCTCAAAAGTATTTCTAAAAATCATGATTTGATGGCTGATTTAGTACTAAACCATGTCTCTTCATCTCACCCATGGGTTCAACAATTTATTAAATCCCAAGAACCTGGAATATCAAATGTTTTTTCACCGAAACAAAATCTTGACTGGTCAAATGTAGTTAGGCCTAGAAGTTCCTCTTTGTTTTCTCAAATAAATACTGAAGATGGTCCTAAGCAAGTTTGGACAACTTTTGGTCCAGATCAAATTGATTTGAATTGGCACAATCCAAAAATGACTCTTGAGTTCTTAAATTTAATAATTACTTATTTATCTAATGGAATTAAATGGTTCAGGCTTGATGCTGTGGGTTTTATTTGGAAGGAATCAGGGACAACTTGCTTACATTTACCTAAAGCACATTCAATTGTGAAACTCTTAAGAGCACTTTTAAATAATCTTCTTAATGAAGGAGTTTTAATAACAGAAACTAATGTTCCTCAGAAGGAAAATCTATCTTATTTGATTCCTGATGATGAAGCTCATATGGCATATAATTTCCCATTGCCTCCTCTTCTCCTAGAAGCAATTATTACTTCTAGGGCTGATATCCTAAACTCATGGATATTTGATTGGCCAATATTAACGGACAATACTACATTATTTAATTTCACGGCA
This sequence comes from Prochlorococcus sp. AG-459-N19, assembly GCA_003209375.1. Classification (GTDB taxonomy): domain Bacteria; phylum Cyanobacteriota; class Cyanobacteriia; order PCC-6307; family Cyanobiaceae; genus Prochlorococcus_A. The sequence continues at coordinate 5,622 of QCRF01000028.1, forward strand.
TCACATGATGGAGTTGGTTTAAGAGCTCTTGAGGGTTTAATGAATGAGCAAAGAATTAAAGATTTATTAGTTAATTGTGAAAAAAGGGGAGGTTTGGTAAGTCATAGACGGTTATCTAATGGAGATGATAAACCCTATGAACTGAATATTAGTTGGTGGAGCGCAATGGAAGACTCCAGTAGAGATGCAAAAAGATTTCAAAATGAGAGATTTATTTTGAGTCAATTATTAGTAATGGCTCTGAAAGGGGTTCCTGCATTTTATTTGCCAGCATTACTAGCTTCAGAAAATGATATTAAAAGTTTTTCTATGACAGGTCAAAGAAGAGACCTTAATAGAGAAAAGTTTAAATCAGAAAATCTATTAGCCGTTCTAAATAATCCTGAATCTAATGCTAATAAAAACTTAAAATATCTTCGTAATGCTATGGATGTCAGATCTAAATTAAAGCAATTTCACCCTTGTTCAGAAATGAAATGTTTGTCTAAAGGTAGAAGTGATATTGTTGTAATCAAAAGAGGTAAAGGTCCTGAGTCTGTTTTTGCAATACATAATATGACTGATAATAAAATTAATTATCAATTGAATGATAATGATCTATCAAAAATAAATGATAATGATTTCAATACCCATGATTTTCTAACATCCACTAAATACAATTTTAAAAATATTAGTCTTGATCCTTTTCAAGTAATTTGGCTTAGTGCTTTATAAATGATAGAAAATTCTTCTATATGGGTAGTAAGTGATGTAGATGGTACTTTAATGGATCACTCATATGATTTATCACCTGCTAAAGAAACTATAAAAAAACTACAAAAATTATCCATACCCGTAATTCTTTGTACAAGCAAAACCGCTTCTGAAGTAAAAGTTATTAGAAAGGAACTTAACTTGAAGGATCCTTATATTGTTGAGAATGGTGCGGCAATATATGGTGAATCTCTTAAAAGAGTAAATGGAGAAATTATTCTTGGTATGAAATACGAATACCTTGAAGAAGTCTTAAACTTTATTTCTAATGAAATTGACTATAAACTTACTCCCCTTAATAATCTCTCTGATCAAGAAGCCACTCAGCTTACAGGTTTAGAAGGTAACTCATTGAACTTAATGCGTGATAGGCATTGGAGCATGCCTTTTTTAAATCCGCCAAGTTATTTAGAAGAGAAAATTAATATCTGTTGTAAAAAATTCAATGTTGATATTTTTAAGGGAAATAGAATGAGCCACTTATTATCTTCAAAATCGAATAAAGGTAAAGCAATAAATGCTCTTAAAGAATATTCAAATGTTCAAAATATCGAAATTATAGGTTTAGGTGATTCTCCAAATGATTTGCCTCTACTTTTAAACTCAGATATTAAAATCGTTATTCCCGGAATAGATGGACCTAACTTAACTTTAATAAATCAATTAAAAAATTTGAAATTTACTTTAGCTACTGAACCAAATGGATATGGTTGGAAAAATGAAATCAATAAATTGATAAATAAGCGAGAACTAACTTAGAAAGATGAAAGATTTAGATATTAATTTTCCTTTTGATAAATTTGAAAAATTAATTATTGATATTGGTTGGGAATCCTTGGATGATTGGTTTGATTTTTGGAATAATCAAAAAAACATTCTTTCAATTGATCAATATTGGAACAATAAAGTAAATGATGATTGGATTTGGGGTTTGGCTTTACCTCTTTTATCTCAGGCTTATAAATTTCAAAACAATTTTTCTGATAGAAAAATAATTGGAATCTCAGCTTTACCTGGTACAGGTAAAACAACACTAGGTAAATGGCTTGAAGCTATATCGTTAAAATTAAACTTCAAAATTGCGGTTATTTCAATTGACGACTTTTATCTCCCATCAAATGAAATGAAATTAGCAATTAATAATAACCCTTGGAATGTTTCAAGAGGGTTTCCTGGTAGTCACTCAGTAAAATTAATGTATGAAAAATTATTAAATTGGAAGATAAATGGAGAATTAAATGTACCAGTTTTCGATAAATCTTTAAGAAATGGTTTAGGAGATAGATCTCATTGGAGAGTAGATAATCCTGATTTATTAATTCTTGAGGGATGGTTTTTGGGAATAAAACCTTATTCTATTGACAAAACTGATCGACCCATAGATACAACAAATTTGAGTCTTCATGAATCATCTTATGTATTAAAAATTCAAAATAACCTTAATGAATATTTAGATATTTGGAATTTAATAGATAGCATTTGGCACTTAAAGCCCTTGAAGATTGAGTATATGAATATATGGAAAACAAATCAGGAAAAAGAAATGTTTTTACAGAAAGGTAACGCCCTTAAAGATGAAAAATTATCTAATTTCTTGAGAATGCTTAATGTCTCAATTCCTCATAAAAGTTTTGATGTTATGAAATCCTACGCGCTATTATTAATTGATCAAGAAAGAAAGTTAATTGAGGCTGGTTTGAATTTGTAGCATTTTCTAAATTTCTTTTTTTTCAGTAATTTTTTATACATTTTTTTTAGTTCTTAATAGTGTTTAATTGTAAATATTTGCTGCATAGGGATGGTTGAGTTTTCTTACAAAAATGAAGGCTGTAGAATGGTTGTCTTGAGATGTATTGGTCCATCAAATTTTTTCTTAGAGAGAGTTTTGTTTCCAACTGATATTCTTACTTTTATGGCCCCTAATGATTCAAGGGTTGAAATCTGGGGAAATGAACTATATGGCCCTAAGCTGGAAGAGAGAATAAGAATTTCTGCTGATAATGAAGATTCGACTTTAGTCGCATAGAGCAAATATTATCTAATTGTCTTCGAGTCAAAATTTTTTACAAATACCTATCTTTTATTGATATTATCAGACTAGTTTAGTTTTATATATGAATTATTTTTCTTCATTTGCAATAGGAGGTTTTGTTCCTTCTGCAGCTATCGCTGGAGTTTTACTTTTAGTTGGTTTAGGAGCCTTCTTTTATCTTGGTATTAAAGGACCTACAGATTATTAAAGCTGAGTCTAGTGAAAAAAATTGTTATCTAAATTTTCATAACCTTATTAAAAGTTAACACTATGGATTTAACAAACATTCTATTTATATTAAGCTTACCTTTCGTTTTATTAACAGTTTACTTTGGTACAAAAAATGATTTTTACGAGAGTGAAAATTATAAAGGTGATGGCTGTGCACATGACGTTAAAAGATAACTTTATTTTTAATTACCTATAAACACACAAGTTCATCTACTATCAAATTTCTAAGAGGATTTATTTATTTCATTTTTAATTTTTATCTCCATGATTAAATGTATCTAAACCCTTAATTCAGATAAAGTGCATCGAAGAACTTTATGTTCCACTAACTATTGGCTTCTTACTAGCCCTTGTCTATAATTTCCAATTATTTTCCAATTTTTAGCTTTTGCAGACTCGAAATGATAAAGGTAACAAGATGAAATTAAGATAGATTTTTCTTTCATTTTTTATATTGGCTATTTTTTCTTAAATGTTAATTGCTAATAATTAATTAGGTAATTTAATAATTTTTTTGGAATATTTAAAATTTATTTTGTACGGATTAATTCAAGGGTTGACGGAATTTATTCCTGTTAGTAGTACTGCCCATTTAAAAGTCATATCTCTTTTTTTAGGTATTGATGATCCTGGGGCCTCTTTGTCCGCTACTATTCAATTTGGAAGTGTTTTAGCTCTAGCTTGGTATTTTAGGAATGATATTTTTTATTTCAGAACTCGATCTTCAAAAAAATTTTTTGAATATCTCTTACATGAAAGTTTATTAAAATCTATTTTGATTGCTACTATCCCAATTGTTTTGCTTGGTGGGAGTATAAAATTATTTATCCCTTATTTTTTTGATAACGTTCTTCGTTCAAATTTATCAATAGCATTAGTCTCATTCCTAATGGCTTTTTTTATGTATTTGGCAGATAGTTCGAAAAGAGGTTCAACTAATATTAAAAACCATAATTATTCAGATAGTTTTTTGATAGGTTTCTTTCAGGCATTCGCCATTTTCCCAGGCGTTTCAAGATCGGGCATTACAATTTCTAGCGCTCTTATATCAGGATGGGAAAGAGGCGATGCTGCGAAATTTTCTTTTCTTTTAGGCATCCCAGCTATATCTCTTGCTGCGTTTGTTGAGTTTATTTTTTCTTTTAATGATTTTTTTTCAATAGGTTTTCTCCCTCTTTTTATTGGTCTTGTTACTACATTTTTATCCTCTTTATTAGCTATAGATTTCTTATTAAAGTATTTTTCATCAAATGGGTTAAAAATATTTATTATCTATCGAGTTATTTTTGGCTTTGTAATTCTTCTGAATTTATAATTGGCTTTGAAAAATTTTTTGCAATTGTGTTAAGGTTTAAAAAAATTTCTTTCTAATGAATATTTTTATATCATTCCAACTAGGTGAAGTGGAAGTTTCAAATCTTACTATATTGGTTTTAGCGTTTTTTTCTTCTTTTACATTCATAGCTGTAGGCTTAAGTTCATATAAACTATACAAGTCCCTTATAAATGAAGACGATAAGTAATCGGAACGGCGGGATTTGAACCCACGACCCCCACTACCCCAAAGTGGTGCGCTACCAAACTGCGCTACGCCCCGTATCTTTACTATAAAGATAAGATTGATTTATATGTTATTTACTATAGGATTGTTATCAGATCTCAATACACACTTATCAACTTCCCAATTAAAGTTTTCCCATACATTGTCTTTTAATTTGTAGTTGCTGCCATTAAAAAATCCTAACTTAACTTTTGTAGGAGAAGCAGAACAATACTGCCTGCTTCCAGGTGTTGCAAGATATTGTTGATGGTATTTTTCAGCATAAAAATATGTATCTATCATTTTTATTTCTGTTTCAATTAAACCAAGATTATTTTTGTTTAGTTCCTCTTGATATTGTTCCTTACTGGCTAATATGGTTTTAAGATTATTTCCATTTCTGTAATATATTGCAGATCTATATTGAGTACCCATATCATTACCTTGCCTGTTTTTTTGAGTAGGGTCATGACATTCCCAAAACATTTTTAATAAATCACTTATATCTATTACTCTTTTATCCCAGATAACTCTTACAACTTCTGAATGACCGGTTAAGCCAGAACATACTTCATAATAAGTTGGATTGTTTTTTTCACCTCCAGCATAGCCCACAGAAGTTGTAACGACTCCAGGTAGTTTCCAAAAACATTTTTCAGCTCCCCAGAAACAACCACATCCAAAAACTATTTCATCTTCCTGGTTATTAGGATATTTTTTAATATCTGTTTTTAATATTCTATGTAATGAATAAGCATCATTTGTTAAATTTACCTCCTCATTATTTATAATTTTCTTCAAGAATCTAAACATAATTTAAATTTTTTAATTATAAAACAAATTTTTACTTTTAGCTCTTAACAATTCTGGTAGCAAGTTCTCTCTCCCAAAGTTTTTTATATAGCCCCTTCTTTTTTACTAAATCTTTATGTGTCCCTTCTTGTACTATTTTTCCTTTATCCATTACCAAAACCCTATCACAAGTAGCTGCTACAGAAAGTTGGTGACTAATCATTATGATTGTTTTATTACTTCTATCGCTCATTTCATCTATTATTCTTGCGGCTGTTTTATTATCTACGCTTGCTAAAGCATCATCTAGAACAACAATAGGGGAATTAACAAGTAGTGCTCTTCCTAGTGCGGTTCTTTGCCTTTGTCCACCACTTAATGTAATACCTCTCTCACCAACAATAGTTTTAAACTTTTGCGGAAAACTATTGATATCATCAATCAATCCAGCTTTTGTAGCGCTTTCTTTAACCAAAAATTTCGAAGCTTTTGGTTCTCCAAAACTTAGATTTTCTGAGATTGTAGAAGTAAATAAGAATCCTTCTTGAGGAACGATTGAAATATTTTTTCTAAGATCACTTAATTTTAAAGATTTTACATCAATTTCATCTAAAAATAATTGATTATCTGGAATTTCAATAGTTCTTCCTAGCGACTTTGCTAGTGTTGTCTTCCCGCATCCTACTGGGCCAACTATAGCAATAAGTTCTCCAGGATAAATTTTAAAATTGAGACCATTTAATGAATTATATTTTGATCCTGGATACTTTATCGTTAAACTTTTTGCTTCTAACAATCCATTAACCTTTCTTTTTAAAAATTCAGTGTCTGCTTTGTCTACAATATTTGGACTGTTCTGAAATATTTCTTCAACACGATCCAAACTTACTTGACCGAGTTGAAAAGTATTTAAAGTAAAACCTAAAAGGGCTGTAGGGAAGACAAGTCTTTCGACATAAAGAATTAAAGCAACTAAGCCACCTATAGAAACAAATCCGCTTTCGAGTTGAAAAGTTCCTAATGATAATAAAATCAATAATGAAATTGAGGAAATACCTTGTAATAAAGGAAATAAGGTACTCGCTGTTCTTGCAAGTTTTATCGCTGAATTTTGATAATGATTATTATAAATATTAAATTCTTTTTTCTCAGCATTCTCTTGGGCATAAATTTTGATGGCGCTTATACCAGAAAGATCTTCTTGTATTAGATCACTAAGTTTTGATAATGATTCTTGTTGAGCTTTTCTTTGATTAACCATTCTGCCGCCGAATAGACTTACAATCCCAAGAATTAATGGAAATATCATTAAAGCTGATATTGTTAATACTTTATTAATCGAAAACATTGAAGGAATTGTGAATGAATAAGCTAAGACAATATTGCATAGGCTTAAAACAGTAAATCCTAAAAGTCTTCTTATGTTTTCAACATCACTTGTAGCTCTACTAATAATGTCTCCACTACCTTTTTTTTGGATCCATGCTGGATCTTGAATAAGTAAATGGTCAAAAAGTTTTTGACGAAGATTTACCTCTACTTTTCTACCTATTCCAAAGACTATCTGTCTTGAAAATAATCTTATTAAACCCATAGTAGTTGCTAAACATATTAACCACAAAGATTTAGAAATAACAAAATCTGAAGTAAACCCGTTTTGTAATTGGTCAATTATATTTTTTACTTCTAAGGGAATTACAACACTTAATATATTAACTACCAAGAGAGCTAAAGCTCCATATAAGAATTCTTTTTTGTATGGTCTTAAGTATTTAGATATAACTTTTATCTTT
>QCRF01000029.1 GCA_003209375.1 Prochlorococcus sp. AG-459-N19
TCTAGTTTTATAGATAATGATTAAAAGAATAAAATAAAATGGTTAAATATTATTGCCCATATTGCAATCCTAAATATCAATTTCAAAAACAATCCTCAAAAGGTAATTTGATTTGTGGCTTGTGTGGAGAGGATCTTGTAAAAAAACCATTTATTAGGTTGAACCAGATAATCGCTTTAGTTGCTGCTTCATCATTACTTTTACCGTTGATATATACTTTTATTTTTTTAATTAAAAATCAATTAAATCCTCCTAATAAAAATTATCAAGCAAATGGTACTTTAATGATCATTATCAAAGAAACAATTTCATAAAACAATTTAAAAATCTCGAGTGGTCAACCTCTACAAAGTGATTTATTTAAACAAGAATTTTTACTCTCAATATTTATTTGATCATCAATATTTTTTAATTTGTTTTTATTACTTATTACTTTAACTTTTTGCCCACAATGTTCTTTACAACCTCCATTAAGTAAATTATGTGCATATAAATTGGAACTATTCGTAATTAATAAAAGAAAAATTATTTTATAAATTTGCATAAAATAAGACTTCATTTTTATTATGATTTTCTCGGAATTAGTAAATAAATAATATCAGTTAATTCCAAGGAGTGTTTATAAGTCCCCAGATATCAAAGAAGAAAAACAAAACTGCAATAACAACAAGATCCCATGCTCTTTCCCTAAAAGCCCAAGGAGCAATAAAAACTTCCCCAAGTCCATGGAGTGCCGCCCCAATAGGTAAATGATCAAGAACAAGCAAACTGTGAGAGAGAATAAAAAGAAAGCTTGCGAAATATCTAAAAAAAACAAATTGCCAATTACTAGAATTCATACTTTTTTAGATTTTTAAAAAATATACTTCAATGATCAAAATAAAGAAATAGATCGAGTTAGGAGATGTTTTTTTTTGTAGCCATAAATACGAATAAAGATTTGAAGCTAAAGTAAAAGTTATTAAACCATGAAATATATGTTTTCAAGCTATCGTCCAAAAAATAGTTTTGATGAATACTTTAAAGATAACGTCAACTCTGCAAGAGAAATATTAATTCCACTTCTATCCTCTTTAGATAATATGGGTCTTGAAGAGTTAAACAGGAATCATTCTGCCGCAAAAAAATTATTATTAAGACATGGTGCCACTTTCAGATTAAACGATACTGGTTTAAAAGGTACTGAGAGAATATTACCTTTTGATCCACTGCCAAGAATAATAAGTAAAGATGATTGGGTAACATTAGAAAAAGGCCTAAAACAAAGGCTTGAGGCAATTGATTTATTCCTAGACGATATTTATAATTCTCAAAATATAATTAATGATGGAATAATTCCAAGTGAATTAATCGAGAGTTCAGAAGGTTGGAGACCTCAAATGATAGGTTTCAAACCTCCACTAAATAAATGGTGTCAAATTTCGGGACTTGATTTAATAAGGGACAGAAAAGGAGATTGGCATGTTTTAGAAGATAATTTAAGGTGTCCTTCTGGGGTTGCTTATTTTTTAGAAAATAGATTAGTTATGAAAAATATTTTCCCTAATCTTTTTTCTGGAAGAATAGTAAAACCAATTGATGAATATCCATCATATCTTTTAAAAACTCTTCAAGAACTTGCTGTTTGGACAGACACTCCCAAAATAGTTCTACTAACTCCTGGAATTTTTAATAGTGCATATTTTGAACATAGTTATTTAGCACAAGAAATGGGCATCCAATTAGTACAGGGTCATGACTTAATTTGTAATGATAATTATGTATATTTAAAAACTACCTCAGGTTTAAAGAGGGTAGATGTCATTTACAGACGAATTGATGATGATTATTTAGATCCTCTTAATTTTAGAAAAGATTCCTGCCTTGGTGTTAGCGGATTACTTGATGTTTTTAAGGCAGGTCATGTTGCTTTAGCAAATGCACCTGGGACTGGAATAGCAGATGACAAAATGATTTATTCTTTTGTTCCAAAAATGATTAAATATTATCTTGATGAAGAAATTATTATTAAAAATGTAGAAACATATATTTGTCATTACGAAAAGGATCGGAAATACGTTCTAGAAAATTTACCAAAACTTGTTGTTAAGTCTGTCGCTGAAGCTGGTGGATATGGAATGTTAATTGGGCCTCACTCAACAAGCAGTGAAATAGAGGAATTTGCTAATAAAATTAGAAAAAATCCTAGAAATTTTGTAGCACAACCAACATTAGAATTATCTACTGTGCCATCGTTATGTGATGGAGAACTATATCCATGCCATGTTGATTTAAGACCATATATCTTGAGAGGAAAAGATTCATGGGTTAGTCCAGGTGGGCTTACGAGGGTAGCATTAAAAAAAGGATCATTAGTTGTAAACTCTTCTCAAGGTGGAGGATGCAAAGATACATGGGTTGTAGGTGAATAATATGCTTTTAAGTCGTGTAGCAGAATCTCTTTATTGGATCAATCGTTATTTAGAACGAGCAGAAAATATATCTCGTTTTGTGGAAGTAAGTGAAGCAATGTCATTAGATTGTCCACCAGGAAGTGCAGAACCTTGGCTCCCATTAGTTGATGCTTCAAGCGACAGAGAATCTTTTGATAAAAGATTCCCAGAAAAAAAGCCTGATGACGTTATAAATTTTTTAATAAGAGATCGTTTAAATCCAAACAGCATAATTTCTTGTATTCAATTAGCTAGAGAAAACGCACGACAAATAAGAGACGTGTTGACAACAGAAATGTGGGAGCAAATTAATATTTTATATTGGAATATGCAAGAAGGAGAAGCAATATGGAATAAGCCAAGACAAGAACAATTAAGTGAAATAAGGCGAGCATGTCAGCTTTTTTATGGAATTACAGATGCGACTTTAAGCAAAGACCTTGCTTGGAGATTTAGCATTCTTGGAAGATTAGTTGAGAGAGCTGATAAAACATCGAGAATTTTAGATGTTAAATATTATTTACTTCTCCCCAGCCTAGATGAACTTGGAGGTGTTCTTGATGAGTTGCAATGGATCGCTCTTTTACGTTCCGCTGGAGCTTATCAAATGTTTAGGAAAGCAGAGCAAAATTCTATTAAGCCTGAATCAGTTGCAAGATTCCTTTTACTGGATCCAATTTTCCCGAGATCAATAAGATACTGTCTTGATGGGATAAGCAATACTCTTAAGATGATAGATACCTCTCCTCCTCCTGAAAATCCTTCCGAATTAGAATGCATGAGAGGCTTGCTTAAAGCAAAGTGGAGTTATATCAGAATTGAAGATATAATTAATGATGGTTTACATGAGGCAATCGATTCATTACAAATTGATTTGAATAAATTAAATGATCTCATTCAAGAAAAATACTTTATCAATTAATAAGTTTTTTAATGAGAATTAAATACCTTCACAAACTTGAATATAAATATGAAGAACCTGTTCAATTAGGCGAGCATAGATTGTGTATAAAGCCAAGGTCAAATGGATTCCAAAAGCTGAAGAATTTTGAATTAAAAATAACCCCAGAACCAGAAATTATTTATCCATTACTTGCTGCAAGTGGCGAAGAGATTAATAGAATTAGATTCAATGGAGCAACAGATAATTTAATTATTGAATCAATAAGCGAAGTTGAGACCATTAAACATCCAAATATTATTGATGGGGTAAAAAATAGAGATCTAACATTACCTTTTTGCAGAAGTATCATAAACAGAGATTTACAAGGGGCATTAGAGGGATGGATGCCAAATGGACAGCATGATCCCTCTGCAGTTGAACTTGCCCAAGAAGCATTAGCAGGAAGTTTTAATAACGCATTATCATTTACTTACCAACTTATAGAGATTATTCAAGATCGGGTTAAATATACAAAAAGACATACAGGTCCTGCATGGCCAGCGAGCAGAACACTTAAAGAACGTATAGGTTCATGCAGAGATTTAGCAATGCTCATGGTTGAAGCTTGTAGGTCTATTGGTATCCCAAGTAGATTTGTAAGTGGTTATCATTTTGAAGATCCATTGCCCTCTGAGTTAGATTTACATGCTTGGGCTGAGTTATACATTCCAGGTGCTGGTTGGAGAGGTTTTGATCCAAGCGGAAAAGGATTAATAGACGAAAGATATTTAACATTAGTATCTTCTTCTAAATCTAATTTAACCTCTGTAATTACAGGAAACTTTATAGGAAAAAATAATCTAGAAAATACTCTATCCTGGGAAATAAAACCTCTTAAAATTAAATAAACACTAAATTTTTATCTTTTAAAATAACAAAATAACTTAAATAATAATATGTTTCTTTTTTAGTGTTAATTGATACGTTCTTAGATATATATATCTGTTTTCATTTGTTTAATCTTTAAAGAAAATTGAACTCAAGTTTAGAAATTCCAGTTATCAAATCAAACAAATCGAAAATGTTTGAATTGATAAGTTATGAAAAATTTCGCGATACAAAAGATGTAAGATTTTTTGATATTAGTGTTAATGAATCAAATTATAGAGATCTAGTTATTCACAGTGGGCCTGCAGTTAGTCCTCCAAATGATGAAGATTTTAATAATTGGCAATTTTACATACATCATAATCAAGAGGATAATCTATTAGCTATCTCTGGAGGCAGAACATTTTTCCTTGTAAATTTTGGTTGGGATTATCCTTTTTATAAAGTTAGATTAGAATCTTGCGGATATATTTTAAGGATACCTAGAGGAACTTTTCACAGATCCGTATCTGACGAAAACGGTTCCATAGTTTTAAATCAAGCCATTAGAGATGAAGGCGGTACAGTTGAATCTGAATTCAAGGTAACGAATAGCAAAGATAATAAAAAACTTCTAGATTGTGTAACTAATTTAGAACCTAGATTTAAAATTTATAGTGTTAAATAATCTTAAAAAGGAGTTCCAAATTTATATATCAATTTTAAAAATTATCTAATTGTTATAAAATAATAATATTCGTATTCTCTAAGTATGAAATTTTTTAGTTTTTTAAAATATCTTTTATGCATAACTTTTTCTTTCTTAGTTTTATCCTCTCCAGTTTTTGCTGGGGCAAATGTAGCTGTTAAAGGCGAGGGAGATGAAGTCCCAAGTTATGTAAGATCTAATATTACAGGGTTTGATTTCCATGGAGAGGATCTTCATTTGTCATCTATAGCTGGAGCAGTTGCGAGAGACGCAGATTTTAGTGATGTTGATTTACATGGGACAACCTTAACCCTATCTGATTTAAAAGGTTCTAATTTAAATGGAATCGACCTGACCGATACTCTTTCTGATCGAGTTAATTTCCAAAAAACAGATCTTAGAAATGCTGTTCTAATAAATATGATCGCATCAGGTAGCAGTTTTGCAGGAGCTCAAATAGAAGGAGCAGATTTTTCTTACGCTATTCTCGACAGCGAAGATCAAAGAAATCTTTGTGAAATTGCTGATGGGATCAATCCAACAACAGGCGTTTCAACCAGAGAAAGTCTTGAGTGTAATTAGAGTTTAAAATTATAAGTAAACCTTTTTCCCATTATTATATTTATAAATTCTTTGTTCATCGTCTTGAAATATCATCTCACCATTTAATTTGGATTTCTTAAATTTTGAAAGTCTTGCTCTGTGTATATTGGATTTTCTATTTATATTTTCTTCGTTATCATAGATCCCAATATAAATATTTATATTAGGATTTGAAAAGGTTTTTTCTTCCTCTCTTAAAAAAATCCTTTCAATATTTGTTTGCGTGCTCTGTAGTTTATTTTTAAATTTATCTAATTTTAAGTTCTTTGTTTTTTTAGAATTAATTTTTTTGTAGCCCAAAAAAATAACTCCTAAAATTAGAAAAACTAAAAATATATTCATTACTTAATTTTTATTTTTATATCTACGCCTAAGTTACTTTTAGTAGTTAATATTTCTTTTTTTATGATTCCATAGGTAAAAATTTTAGATAAAGTTTTTAAAGAATTAAAAACTAAAAAAACAGTAAATAAAAAGAAAACAACAATGTTTTCTACAAGTAGATTTTTACTTTTATTATCTAGATTGCTCATATAAACCTTAAATTAATTATTTTTAGTAACTATTTGCATATGGGCCGAAAAATTCACTGGCGTCTCTTCCCATTACTTTAGCAAGATTTAAACTTTTATCTATATCCCATTTAGATGCCATTCCATAAAGAATCCCAGCAGCAAAAGAATCGCCACATCCATAAGAATCAACCTTTAATTTTTTGTTTTTAATAGCCTTAAATCTTCCTCCTGGGAATATTATGCCTCCCTTCTCTCCCTCGGTTTTAAAAGTATATTTGGGTTTTAACGATAATTCAGAAAAAGAAAAAACTTCTCCGGGATCAAGATTACTGCCTATTAATCCATCTAAAAGAACATTTGAATTATTAATTGTATTTAATCCTACCCTTGGTGTTGTACAAAGTATTGAAGCTGATCTAGCCATTTTAAAAATCTCTGAATCAGATGCAGTAATAAAAATTCCGTCCATTTTTTTTAAAATATTCCATTCTAAATTGTCTTTATGAGTTGGAGCTAACCTTTCTCCAATAACTGTTATCGCTCTTTCACCTTGAGAGTCAATTAAACTAAATCCTCTTCTAGTCGGTTTATCACGCCAAGCTACATGCAACTTAATTCCCATATTTGAGAGGATCTTGAAACACTTATCTCCATAATCATCATTACCTAATGACGTAAAAAAATGAATTTGGTTTAAAGTTAAATCAGAAAGTATTTTCGCGATAATAGATCCACCACCAGCTGGATACTCAAGGGACTTTTCAGAATGAGAAATGACTCCGGGTTTTGGTAATTGATCAACCTTTAAAAAATTTATCCACTCAACATGACCAATAACTGCAAAATTTAAATTCCCTTTTTTAAATTTATAGTCTTCAAGTTTATTATTCTTTTCAACAACCATAAGCTTTTAAATACTATTATTAAAGGAAATATTTTTGACAAGTGAATTCATTTAACATTTTAAAAGAAAATAAACAGATACTATCTTTTCTTTACCTTTTTCTATCAATTTTGGGAGCTGTCCTGCCAATGATGGCAAATTTCGAATTTGCTAGGGAATATGGAAACAGCTTTGATATAAATAACTTCATTTCTTTAGCGAATGCAAACCCTGCAGCTCAGTCAATTTCTAGAGACTTATTAGTAGGTGCAAGCGCTATTTTTATATGGATAGTCAATGAATCAAAAAAACTAAACATGAAGAATATGTGGATTGTATACATTGGAACTTTTCTTATAGCCTTTGCATTCTCTGCACCTTTTTTCTTATTTCTAAGAGAAAGAAGAATTATTGAATTAGAAAATATTAATTAAAATAATCTCTTAAATATAATTGTAAATATAATAAAGCAACAACATGAAATTGAAAGCCAGATTATTGAAGCATAACCAAATATATCTAATATGCGTCCTGAAATAAATGGTCCAAAAAAATAACCCATAGCGAAACATTGTGATAATAGAGCAAGTGCAAAACCTTTTTTATTTGAAGGAGCTATTCTGAAAACGACATCTGTTGATGTTGGAAGAAATGAAGCAGTACCTAAACTTACTAATATCAATGAAAAAGAAATTAAATAAAAAGCTGAGATATTTAGATAACTAGAAATAAATAATAAAAATGAAGCTAAAGAGAAATTTATTAAACTAAATTTCAAGCCATATAATCTTCCTTTCTTAGATATCCAAGAACCGACAGGCCATTGTAAAAACAACAATAAAATTAACTGAATAGAAATTATAAGACTAATAATTTCCTTACTTAATGCATTCCGATATATCCCACCTTTAACAAGATCCAGAGGCAAAGTTACTTGAATCAGAGCTAAAGAGGTAGTTATCAATAAAATAGATAAAATTATTATTGTTGAATTTTTATTCCATTTCAATTGTCCCTGATTAATTGGATCTACAAATTTTTTTTGGAAATTTTCTAAGTTACTTTTAATAGAAGAACTATTTCTAGATATTAAATATATGATAACTATCATGCAAAATATATCATTAATAAAGATTGATTTAGAATACAAAAAATTCGTCATATAACCCCCTAAGAATACCCCTAGAAATATTCCTAAAGCCTCCGAACTCCTAACGAGAGCATACGCTTTGCGTGTTTCGATAGGATGGCAAAAATAGGGTACCCCAAACTCGGCAGCAGGCCAATATATTCCAGCAGCAGCCCCAACAAGTGATTGTCCAATTATGTACAAAAAAGTATCTCTAGAAAAAATAAGGCATAAGCTAGCGGCAATACTTAGTATTGAAGAAGAAATTATTGGAAATTGTATTTTCCCTGTTTTATTAAGATAATTACCTGTAAAGAGTCTTGTTAGAGTTCCAATTATTGCTGAAATGGTAAACCCCAAGCCAATATCTGTTGCTGATAATCCTAGGTTATTAAAAATAAGTGATGTTAAATAAATTACACCTCCTGCTCCAAATGCAGCGAAAAATCTTATCTTGGTTATTAACCTCAAATGATATGGAAATTGAATCCACCAATTTTTGCTAATTTGTAAACTATTTGGACTAATCACTAGTGAAATACATTTTTATAATTTTTTTTAGTTTTTGTGGTTTATTTTTTAATAATGGGTTAAAGGCTGCTGAAAAGATAAATATTAAGTTTGAAGAGATGGAAATCCCTCTTACTATAGAACAATTATCAAAATTAGAAAAATACAAAGATGATTCAACAGAATTATTAGATTGGTTAAAAAAAAATGGATTTATAAGAGTTTTTGAATTATCAAAATTTTTAGAATTTCCAGTTTTCAAAGAAGAGGGATTAAATAGAGAAATATTAAGAAGTTGGATAGGGCGTAAAATTCTCACAGAATTAAGCAAAAGTATTAAAGTTCCAAATGACAATAATGGGACAGAAATATATAACACGATAGAGAATTTATTAGATCAAAAAAAAGAAGTTTCAACTTTAGAAATCATAAAGGCATTACCATCAGAAGAAATTTCACTAGATATTGATAATTTAATTTTAATAATTTCATCTTGGAAAAATGAATTATCAATGCAACAAGAACTTTTATCCAAATTAAATAAACTTGAAAAAACTAACCATAATTCCTTTAAAAATGCTGAAAAAAAATCAACTCAAGATCTAATAAAAATTGATAAAAAAATTTATGCCCCTCACCGAGTGAAACCTTTTGAAATTGAAATATGGAAAAACAATAAAACAAATGATGATAAAGAACTGATAATTTTTATGCCAGGACTTGGAGGCGAAATTAATAATTTCAAATGGTTAGGCAACGAATTGGCTAGAAGAGGTTGGCCAATATTATTCATAGATCATAGAGGGAGTAATTTAGATTCATTCATAGAAGTTCTTGAAGGTAAGGAAACAATACCGGGAAGTGCAGACTTTTTCTTATATAGAATTAAAGATTTAGATGCTGTATTAAAAGCTCAAGAAAATGGAGAATTTGATTTACCTAATAATTCTTATATTTTAATGGGGCATTCACTTGGTGCTTTAATAGCACTTTTATATGAAGGCAATAAACCTACTGATCAACTAGAGGAAAATTGCGATTCGGCATTAAAAGACTTTGCGGCAACAAATCTATCTAAATTACTTCAATGTCAGTTGAGCGAAATACCATTCCCTAAGAAAAATAACACTAATAAGGCCAGTGCGATTATAGGTTTTAATTCATTTGGCAGTTTAATATGGCCAAAAGAAAATAGTACAGGCATTAAAACACCAACTCTTCTAATAGGTGGTACGTTTGACCTTATTACACCATTAATGAATGAACAATTTAGAGTCTTTTCTGCTTTAAATAATCCATCAAATAGATTTTTAATTATTGAAGGAGCAAGTCATTTTTCTCCAATAAGAATTAATAAAAGCCATGAAGAAAATAATGACGTTTTCAAAATAAGTGAATCTTTTATTGGTTCAGAGCCAATATTAGTACAAGATTTATCTAAGAAATTTATAGTTGAATTTTTAAAAAATATTAAAGACCAAAAGATCCCTGATGTGATTAGAAACCAAAGAGATTTAGGACTTGATTTCCATCTTTTAGATCTTGAAACAATAAAAGAAATTTCTAAAAATTAGTACTCTATTCGTGGATCTAAATATGCGATTAAAATATCCACGAAGAGATTTAAAGAGACTATGAGCATAGAAGTAAAAATTACAATTCCTTGAACCAAGGTATAGTCTCTTTGAGAAATAGCTTCATTTAATCTTAAAGCAATACCTGGCCATGAAAAAGTTACCTCGAACAATAGAGCACCTCCTGCTAATGAGGCCATAGTCAAGCCAGAAATAGTGACAATTGGCAATAGAGCATTAGGCAATGCATGGTTTAAAAATATTTTTTTCTTTGATATTCCTCTACATATAGCAGCATTTACATAATCACTTTTTAATGTCTTATCCAAATTTACTCTTAATGAGCGGCTGAATGTACCACTTAATAAAAAGCCAAGGGTAATCGAAGGAAGTGCGAGATGATAAAGACTATCTTTCAAGGCAATAATATTATTTGAAAGAATACTATCTAAAACTAGAAAACCTGTAATTTGAGGTTGTTGTTGAAATATTGGAAATCTACCTCCAATTGGAGAAATATTAAAAAATACAGAAAATAATAATTGCGCTAACATTGCACCCCAAAAAGGAGGGATCGCATATGTGGCAATTCCTAATATTCTCGCAATATAATCAGTCTTTTTCCCTCTATTTCTTAAGCCAAGTAATCCCAATGGGAAACCTATTAGTGTGGCACTTAATATTGAAAAGAATCCAAGCTCAAGACTTGCAGGCAATGACTTAATAATAATATTAAGGACAGGCTCTTGGGTACTAAGAGATTGGCCAAAATCTAAGTGCAATATATTTTTAATATATGAAAAATATTGATTTATTAAAGGTTCATTTAGCCCCAATTTATTTCTTAGAAGTTCCCTAGAAACCTCATCTGCTGCAGACCCAAGTATTGCATCGACAGGATCGCCGGGAGCAACTCTTAATAAAATAAAAACTAATGAAGAAATTATCCATAACATTATGGGTATTAATGAAATTTTTAATAGGGAATAATTTAGTAATTTATTTAAATTTCTACTCATTAATTAACTCAAGATCACTCAATGAAATTATTCCTGCACCATTAAAAATAGGTTTTGATATTTTATTTTGTGACCATGCTTTTTGAGAGGATATCCAAATAGGAATATAAGGTATTGAACGTGCTGCTATTTTTTCAATTTCAACAAGTTTTTCTAATCTTTTAATTCCACTTATTTTTTCACTCTCAAGGAATAAACTTTCCACTTTATTAGATCCCCAAAAACTACCGCTGTAAACTGATTCTCCTTTTTTACATATGCCATCAACAATTTCATTACAACTTAAAAGAGGGGTGAGATAGGCCTCTGGATCTGAATAAGCCCCAGTCCAATCGAGGAGAACTGCAGTATAAATTCCTAAACTTAAATTCTTATAAACTGTTGTAGATTCAACCCCATTGAGTTCAATATCAATACAATCTTTCAAAGAACTTTTAATTTCTTCTTGCCATGTAAGAGCAATAAGCTTGTCAGCTGGTACATTCGATCTATAAGTAAGGGGTATTTTTAGAATATTTCCATTGCAATAATTTTCGTTTTGCAATAACCTTCTTGCTTCTAAATAATCGTATTTAGGCCACAGTTCTTGATTATCTTTTTTTAAAATAGGAGGAACAATTGATCTAGAGGGCTTCCTTAATCCATAACTTACTTTCTCACTAATCAATTTTCTATTAAGACTTTTTGCCAAAGCCAGTCTTAAATTAAGATTATTAAGGGGATAAGAACTAGTTTTAAGGCTTATAAAACTTAATTCAGTGAAAGGGCTATTACCTTCATTAAACTGTTTATTTTTGCTTAAATTATTTAAACTTTTTCTCTGACTATCATCAATCGAATTTGATAAAAGCACGTCAATTTGTTGACTTTTTAGAGCCCCAAAAAGAGATGATGAATTTGAATATCCCACAAAATTAACACCGTTATTTAATGGCTTTTCACCCCAATAATTCAAATATGGATCAATTGATTGAACTTCATTAGAAAAACTAGTTAGCACATACTTGCCAGTGCCAACGAATTTTTCATTTAAAAACTTATCAGAATATTGTTTGTAAAATGCAGGAGATATTGGAGTTAAATTTACTGACGTGAGTAAACCATTTAAAGAACTTGATGGTTTATTCAAATTTATTATGACTGAATATTCACTTGGCGTTTCTATTGATTTAATCTTATTTCCTAAAATATAGTTCATCGTTCCAATTCTTTTGAATCTATCAAAAGTAAACTTCATAGCATTTGAGTTAAATAAAGTTCCATCGTGAAAAAAAACATTCTTTCTTAAATTGATAGTTATTTGAAGTCTATCCTTTGAAATAACTGGCATCCCCGAGGCCAATTGAGGGATTAATTCTCCATCAGAATTTAATTCATATAATGTGTCTCCAAGAGAACTGATTAATTGAATTGCTTTAAGAGTATTTGCTCTAGCTGGATCTAAAGATTCAATTTTTCCAGAACTTGCTACTATGATTTTTTTAGATATTCTTTTTGAGCTGCAAGAATTCTGTAAAAAAGAAATTAAAATAATAAATATTGATAAAACAACTTTTTTTTTCATATTTCATAATTACTTAGTTTTTCTGAAGAATTATTTGAGCAGAAAATTTGTAAGGTTATTTGAT
>QCRF01000030.1 GCA_003209375.1 Prochlorococcus sp. AG-459-N19
CAGACGGAACTACTGAAATATTAAAGAAGATAAAAAATCCATTAATAAAAACATTCTTTCATCCCAAGAATAAAGGTAAGGGTGCTGCTTTGAGGACAGGTTTTTCTAAAGCTGAAGGAGATATTTGCATAGTTCAAGACGCTGATTTGGAGTATGACCCGGATGATTATCCTAAGTTGATTGAACCTATTCTAGAGAATAAAGCTGATGTAGTCTTTGGAAGTAGATTCCAAGGAGGAGGCCCTCACAGAGTTGTATATTTTTGGCACAGAATGGGTAATGGTTTACTTACCCTGTTTAGTAATATACTAACAGATCTAAATTTATCCGATATGGAAACCTGCTATAAGGTTTTCAAGAGAGAAGTGATACAGTCTATAAGAATAAAAGAGGATAGATTTGGATTTGAGCCTGAAATAACTGCAAAAATTGCGAAAATGGATTTAAGAATTTATGAAGTTGGAATTTCCTATTATGGCAGAACATACAATGAAGGTAAAAAAATTACCTGGAAAGATGGAATAAGGGCTATATATTGCATCTTTAAATATAATTTATTTATTTAATTATTTTCTCTTTTAATATCTTTTTATAAATTGTGATTAACTTTTTTTTGAGTAGATTTTCAAGTTACTTAATTTTCTTAAGATACTATTTGAAAGCAACTTTTCTCGGATTAATTGTTGATTTAGTTCTATATACTTTTTTAAGAAATTATGTAAATATAATTACATCTGCATCAATATCTTTTATAGCAAGTCAAATAACACTTTTTACAATACTAAATTCTCTTCAAGTTAGAAAAATTAGAAAGAAAAGATATGCTTTACCATTGCAATTTTTGATTGGTATCGTAACAATTTCAATACATGTAGTAGTTTTAAAGTTTATAGATTCAAATAATTATTTAATAAAATATTTAAATATTCAAAATATTTTCTTAGATAAGAATCTATATAATTTCATTACAAAGTTTATTGCGGCTTGTGTTGGTTTTATTTGGAACAGTTTAATGACAAGAAAATTTATTTTTACTCCCAAGAGATAAATTAAAAAATTTGATTTTATAGAAATTTAATTATACAAAAATCAATTTACAATACATGCATAACCATCTAAACCCTTTATTTCAATTGAATTACATGGGTAATCAAGATTATTTATTACATCTTTATAATATTCTCTAAATAAAAATAAGGAAGGTTTTTTTATGTAATCAAATTTTATCTCTTTATATTCCTGATCTTCCCTAACAAATAATTTAAATTTTGAATTGAGCTTATTACCCTTTTTTTGTATCAAAGATATATTTTTAATCCTTTCAGAAAACGAGGGCATGTAAAACTCTAAGATATTTCCAGCATCTGCATAGATATTCATATTATTTTTTTCTGAAATCTCAGCAATGCCAGATAATGAATCTTTACCAGGAAATCCTCCAAATATTCCCTCATCATAACTTCTTAATTTAATAAGTTGAAAAGAACCTAAAGCGATGTATAAAACCAAAGCATAGTTTATTACTTTAATTAGTCTTCTATTCAAGACTCCATCATTCAAGAATTCTAATACTGGAAGAGTTGCAATAAAAAGTCCTGGGATCATATAAGTATGAAATAAAGAGAAATTTAGCATTGCAATAAAATAGAATGAGCCAAAAACAAAACTTAACTTATAAGAACTTATTTTTTTTAAGTTAAATGACTTCGATTTTATTGCCAATGCTAATCCTAATAAAAATAAGAAAAAGTAAACAAGTAGGAGTATAAGTATTGGGGAAAAACTTTCAATATCAAATACTCCTTCCCACTCTTGTTTTATGAAAAATATTTTGTACAAATAAAGTCCATATGATTTCAATATACTTATCTTGTATAAAGCTCCTGGCCACAAAAATATTGAGAATGTAAATGGCAATAACCAAAAATAGAATATAACAGTTCTAAATATATTTAAAATTAAATCCTTTTCTTTAATTCTTATAACAGAGTAAATTATGCTTGAAATTAATATTGAGAATAAAGTAGTCTCAAGGCTTATAATTGATAGGGAAAAATTTAGTGATATCAACAAGAAGTTTCTTCTAATTGGATTATTTAAAAGATTAAATAAACAATAAAAAGTAAGTATTAGAAATATCGAAAGAAGGCAATGATATTGTAAATAAAGAGAAAGTAATAGTGCAGAATAACTAATAAACAAAACCTTCACTAATTGATATGATTTTTTCTTATTGCTCTTAAATAAATTTCCGGATATGAGAAATGAAATTAGTATAAAAATACACCCTAATCCCCATCTAACTAAAAAAACTAGTTTTTCTGCAGTCTTAAAATCCTCCTTAGAAACAAAAGCAAAATAAGAAGTTATGTATTGCAAAAGTGGTGGATGAAAATGCCGTAATAAAAATGTATCAAATTTTTCATTATAATCGACAAATACTTGGGGAGATTCTATTAACTTAAGCTTCCAAAAAGCTAATGAGAAAAAACTTTTTATTCCTAAAGATGTTGAATCGAAGGCATTTACCCAAATACCTTTACTAGAAGCATTAAAGTAGTCCACTTCATCAAAATTAAGTACTCTCCAAGGAGGAGAAATAAAAAATACAAGTAATGTAAAAATTAAAACAGATATTAATGCGAATTTGAATTCTTCTGAATTAAGAATCTTTTTTTTTATTGAAATTAAACCAAATTCCTCCTTCTTAAAATCCATAAAATTCATAAGAGTAAACTAAAAAAGAAGATAACTTATTAAACCTTGAATTTCAATATTATATTGATGAAATAAGTTTTTAATAGGAAAAATAATTTATCATTTACTTAACCAATCTAGTAAATTTATCTTCACCTTTTTACAAGATTCGAATACTATATTTTATTGAAGTAAAAATTTTGAATACTTATTAATTATTAAATCATGATTTTTTCAATTAACGTAAATTTTGCTTTTTTGAGATTAATAAAATATTATTTATGATTTTAATAAAACATTAATTATTTAACTGAAAATCTTAATTTTAATCTTTTTGCCAATTATTTTAATTCCACCAAGACAAAAAGCCTATTTAAATTCTATTTTTAATTTATCTTTAAGATATTTTGCAATGTATTGTGATCCTAAGGAGTTGGTATGAAGACCATCATAAAAGCCACTATTGGGGATAGGATTGTCAAGATACATTTTTATCAAATGAATATTTTGGTCATTTAATTCTTCAACTACTTTTTCTTGCCCTTTATATACAGATGCGAGTCCTGAACAATATTTATTAACCCCTTGGACTTCTTTATTAGAAACTCTAATATAAACACTATCATCTTCTATTTTTTTTATTAAACATTTTGGATCTTGTTGTTGAACTATATAAATAGATGTATTTTTAAAATTGGTTTGAGTAACAAGAATTAACTTTCTAAACAAATTTTCATAAGGGGATATTTCATAATCTTTGCTCAATAAAAAACTACTTTTTCTAGGTTTAGATAGAAAAATGGGATTTTGTATATTATGACCTATCTTATCTGTACCATCTGGGACTTCAACTTCCTTATCTAAAAGGAAATATAATTTATCCTTTACTTCTCTTAACTTTGCATAAAAAAATGATCTATGGGACAAAAATGATCGTAATCTTCTTAATTTCGTGGGAGAATCATAAATATTGCCACTTACAGTTTCCAATCCTTTTGAAAAGCGACTATCGTTAATACCTATATAAAAAATAATTGCATCAACTTTTTTGGATTTCAGTACTTTAGAGTGCCATTTCTCAATTGAGAAAATATGTCCATATGTAGTTTGTCCATCAACGCCACCATTAATTACCGCTACATTTAATTCTCTCTCCAAATAGCTCTGCCAAGTCCTATCATTATCAATAAATCGTTGATCAGTTGTTGAGCCACCTACGGTAAGTAAAAGTCCATTCTCTTCAAAATTTTTATTATATGGTCTATAGCCATTTTTATCTCTATTGTAAAATGATCTCTTTATATCTCTTGGAAACTCTAATTTTGTTGTGTCATATTTTTTTTTAACATCAACTTGAGCCTCTGGGATATCAAGTGCTGGAGAATTAGAAAAGTATTTACTCAAAAAAAGTTCTAAAAATGAAACAATAAATCCAAAAATAAAAAAATTAATAACTAAAGTTCTAAGAATTTTTTTGTTAAAATTCATTTAGATAAAGAGACATTTTCTAAATTTAGCAATGAATTTAACTTGATCAAATATATT
Source organism: Prochlorococcus sp. AG-459-N19 (assembly GCA_003209375.1). Lineage (GTDB taxonomy): Bacteria > Cyanobacteriota > Cyanobacteriia > PCC-6307 > Cyanobiaceae > Prochlorococcus_A. Next base: position 4,243 of record QCRF01000030.1, read on the forward strand.
TAATAAAACTATAAACAGGAAAGTTTCAATAAAAACGTAATCTATTCATGTTAGACGCTTAAATTTCTTTTTAATAATTTAAAAATTAATCTTTAAAAAAAATTATCAGGTATTCTAATTTCATAATTGGGTTTAGCATACTTACTTGTATACCAATCAACGTAACCACCTAACCCCTCATAAGGTTGCTGTCCATAATTTATATTGTAAGTTTTTTTATAATATTTAATACTTGAATCAATTGAATTAGGATATCCAAATTTTAAAATTATTGTTTTACTAAAAAGGGTAAACAATGATATGTTTGCTGGACCACTTGGAACAAAAAAATTAATTTCACTATAAGTATATAAACTTACTCTTTCTTTTAAAGATTCCCTCGCCTTAGAAAATATTATTACTTTTTTAGGGATATCATAATTATCTAGATTCTTAATATTATCTGGAACTAAAACAAGCTTCAATCCATTTGATTTAGCATAATTAAAGGCTATTTTTATCTCTTTTGAGGATGTATTTCTTTTATTGTTGAAGCCATAATCTCTTAAAGTTATTGTAGCAAATTTTATAAATTTATCCTTTGAAGGAAGCTTTGCAATTGTCTCTTCTCTACTAAAATTTGATTGTAAAAAAGGATATGCATTTTTATTTTTATTCTTTAATAACTCAATAAAAATTTTCTTATAATCTTGTGCTGTGGGGCTATAAATTTTTGGATTAAAAAATCTAGGAAAAATATATTTTGAATCGACATCAAGATTTTTAAATTCCTTATTGGAAGATATCCATTCAACTGAATTTATACAATTAAAAGATTCAGCAATTGGCAAAATCATTTCCGAAACTCTTTTTTTAAGTTCTAACTTTGAAACATGCTTAGCATAAGAGGGGAGCATTGGCATATCATATTTATATTCCTTAGGTTCATAGATAATTAATTTGAAGGCTTTAATACCTTGCTTCGAGAAAAAAAGGTAAGCATAATAAACTATAAAAACAAAGTCGAATGTAATTGGATTATTTCTTACATCGTAGATTAAATAGGGTATTTTCTTTTTCCCTTTTTTAGACAAAAAAATATTTATAAAGTAGTGAATTGAGAATAATATCTCTTGTGAGAATTTTCTGGTAGGACTAATTATTTCTTGTCTTAATCTTCTTAAATTTATATTTTTCCAGTTCATATTATAATTTTTGTCTAACAAAGTGTATTAATTTTAGAACATAATTTAAATTAGGATTTAAATCCTTATTAATAATTTAATTATGATGCTAATTTATAAAAAATACAAAAATTTTTAAATAAAATAGTTATATGATTAAAAACGATTTTCTAATTAATAAATTTTTCATAAAAAGCTTTCCATTAATTTTAGTAGCTTTCAATATAGTAATTTTTATTGAAAGGAAATTTTTATTTTTCAGAGATTACTCAATAATTTGGGATGGAGCATACAGATTAACAGAAGGTTTAGAGCCCTATAGTGATTTTGGTATCCCTTTAGGACCAATTGTTTTTTATATTCCATCTATATTTTTTAAATTTTTTGGACCCTCATGGTTAAGCCTTCAAATAAGTCAATTATTAATTAATTCCTTATTAATATTTATAGTCTGGGGGATTTTAAATTTTCTTTCATCTAGAAAAATTGAAATTATATTAGGTTTACTATTTTTTAATTTTAATTATGTGATTTTATTATCACATCCTTGGTATAACACTACCGCAATAACTATTTTTCTACTTTCAATTTTATTAACTTTATACAGAAAAACTTACTGTAGTTTCTTTGCAGGCTTTTCATGTGCTGTGGTTATTTTTACAAAACAAGATTATGCATTAATGACACTTATTTCTATTTTTGCTATTTCAACTTTTTTAGATAAGGACGATAATAATAATATTTTTCTTAATATCCCAAAAGATCTAAATACTCTTATACAAAGTTTTAAATCTAAATTTTTTATATCTCTTATCTTAGGTTTGTCTTTAGGTATTATCTTTATAGTATCTAATTATGATTTTAAAAATATTAGTTATTGGTTTAATTATGGACAATCGCCTCACTTTTTAAGAAGAATTTCTCTTGTAAACATAATTATTAATCCCCAATTATATTTATCAATAATTTGTTTATGGATTGCTATAAAGAAAAAAAATCTATCTTTATTTGTATCATTTCTTATTTTATTAACTTCTGGATTTTGTAGTCAAACTAGCGGTTTAAAGTTTACATCTGGATTTTTCTATTTTTTAATTCCTTTAATTTTATTCAAGTTTATTGAATTTGAAAAAAGTTTATTCAAATTTTTATCAGTAATATTTTTGTTAATTATAAGTTTTTTTAACAATTTCCAAAGAAGCTTAAATACAATAAAAGCTGTTTTAAAAAATGATGTTGAATCTCATACAATCCATTATTCAGATATAAATACTAAAGTAATTAATCTTGGTAATTGTGCAAAAGAACTTTCAAATATTTATGGTCCTCAATCAATATGTAAACAAATTGATTTAGTTAGAAATGAAATTTCAAAAAATAATTATAAACATCAATTAATATTCCTCAATATTTCTGAACTTTCTCCATTTTACTCAATTTTTAATTTTGTCCCCCCAAAGTCATTACCTTTATGGTTTGATGAAAATGTAACCCTTTTTGAAAGAGAAAAAAATATGATTAAAAATAAAATTGAAAATAATAAATTTGATCTAATAGCTTTGCAAGCAACTCATGACCCTTGGAACAAATTTTATAATGAAATTCTCCAAAATATTTTAAGAAATCCTAATTATAGAGAAATAGGAAAAATGCAATATGTTTCGCCAAAAGGATCCTTAAAATATAATTATGTATCTAAAATTTGTGAAACTTCCTTGTCTAAAAGTTACTCTTTTTCGGAAGAATGTGAAGAATCCCTAAAACCTATAAGATTTTTTATTAAGAAAAAAATTTAAACAATTTATTAATCCTAATTGAAAAAATTTAAAACTAGAAAAAGCCTCTGATATCATTGAAATCAGTAAAAGTAAAATCAGGTCTATATTTTCCTTTACTTTCTTTATTATTTTCTTCTATTCTTTGAAAAGTTACAGCTCCAATATTTTTCCCCCCTATTATATCTGTTTTAGGATTATCTCCTACCATCCACATATAACTTTTCTTAGTTAAGTCCAATTTTTTTAGAAGTAATTTAAAAATTTTAGGATTAGGTTTGTCAGCACCAACCTCTTCAGAAGTAACAAAAGCATCAAAAGCATCTTGGAGATTAAAATGAATTAATTTACGCATTTGTATATTTGAAGTCAGGTCAGTAACAATGGCTGTTGATATTTCCCTTTTTTTGATATCCGCGAGAAGTTCTCTTATTCCTGGATATAAGAACGCATTTTTAAGATAAGTTCTCCAAAAAATTTCTTCCATCTCTAAAATTATTTTTAAATTAACTTTAAAACCTAATATTTCAAATAATCTCTGAAAATATAAAAGTCTACTATGACTACTTGCTGTTTTACCCAATTGAGCTTTTATTTCTTTCTTTGCTTTCCTATACGTAAGATAAAATAAATTAGAATCAATTCTAAACTTTTTTTCTACAAATAATTTAACAGCATTTTCTGCCTTTAAATTTGGCAATTCGTAACTATAAAGTGTATTATCTGCGTCGAATATAATAACTTCTGGTTTTTTAAGATTAATGGAAAAATTAATTTGTTTTAACATTTTAATAAGGTAACCATAATTCAGGTTTTTTAGTGCAAACAGCATCAACTTCAACTCTTAATTTTTGAAGGTTCGTTCGCAATGAACTTATCAGGGGAAGATGATTTCCATGCAATTCTGGGGAAGCCAAACAAAACTTAAAGCCTGCTTTTTTGAGTTCAAAATACTGACAATAATTTAAGGGGAAATGAGTAAAAAAATCTAGCCATACCCAATTAACTAGTCCAGCAAGTGATAATGCTGTTTCTATTGATTCATATTCAGAAACCCTAGTTGCTATTCTAGATTCCCCTGATTTTGCTGTTGCAATAAGAGAGGGAAAAGATTGATCTAATAAAAAAAAATTTTTAATATTATTTTCATTCATCAAATTAAGCACTTTATTTTCTATTCCTTCTTCTTTAATATTTAAAATTAAGAATTTATGTTTATAAGCCCTTAACCAGTTTTCAAACTTAATATGATTTTCAAAAGGTTCATGATTAACTATTAAATCATCACCATAACTTCTTATATCTATTTCAACACCAAAATCATTTTTAGTTTCTTTCAATAATTCAAGAGTATTTCTTCTATGGTGTATGATTAACATCAAATTTATTCAGTATAGATAAGGATGTTTTTTAATAGTTTTACATTTTTAATTATATCTTTTACTTCTTAATTTTAATATGTAAATCAAATTTCGAAAAATAAATTGCAACTTAGACTTCCAATTAATATTCCAATTTGAGTGACCATATAATCTTTTTTCAAATTTAACATCAAATCTAATTATCCTATAATTTTTCTTTAATGCAAGAAAATAATAATATAAATCAAATGAGAAATCATAAGGTGCATTTGAACAATTATCAAATAATTCTCTTGAAAAAATATTAGGTTGAGCATTGATATCCCAAAGTGGAGTCAAAAGAATTATGCTTGAGAAAATAGACATGCCAACTGAGAAAAAAAGTTCAGATGATTTTCTATTTCTTCTTAAACCTTTTACAAAAATATTTGATGAAAAATTATGCTCCTCAATTAAAGAAAATGCTTTTAAAATATCTTTTGGATTAGTTTGCATATCCGCATGTGTCCACCCCAAATAATTACCTTTAGCAACTCTCAATCCAGAAATAATTCCATAACCATAACCTTTATTTAATTCAACTCTTATACTTTTTGCAAAACTATATTTTGGTATTAGATCTTTGAGTAATTTTGCAGTATTATCTTTAGAACCATTATCAACAATAATCACCTCAATATCGTCTCTTTTAATAACTTGGTAAAAACTTTCAAGTATAAATGGAATATTTTTTTCTTCGTTAAAACACGGTAAAATTATTGAAAGCGTTTTGTTTGTCATCTAAACATTATATGTAATAACTACATGTTTACAGATAATTATTTAATAAGAAAGTTTCTTTATTTAAAAACTTTTAACTTAATTATTGTCAATTAAAATTAATTAATCAAAGATTAATAATCTTATTAATTATATTTTAAAATGGGTATTCCGAATTAACTTCCTTTAGATAGCCAGGTATATCATCATCACCAATTGAAGTTGATTTGAATCTTAAAATATCCTTACTCCATTTATATGGATGGCTTTCCCATTTATGAAAACATGATTGCCAATAATGGAAAGTTTTGAGATCAGATGGAGTTCCCCAACAAAGATAATGGTCTACCTCAAATATATAACAATTATATCCAATTGAAATAGCATCATTTATACAACTATCAACGTAAAATTCCTCATTTACTTTATCGTTTCTTTGAATTAGTTTCTCAACACAATTTTTAAAAATACTTGCTTTTTTAAAAGTAAAAGTACCAATTAATATAGGATCACTTTTCGGATTATCAAGGGGAGTCTTAACAGAAACTTTCTCAATTTTTTGACCTTTTGTTTTAGCCCATCCATATTGATAGGGATCTCTAATCGCGTGAGGGTGTCCCCTATTTATCCAAACAATGATGTCAATTTTATTATTTTCTAATAATTCTTTAAGTTTTTTTTGATTATAAATCACTCCATGATCACATGAGCTAATAGTTAATGGTTCATTAAAAGGAATCTTTTTTAAAGCGGTTAAACATGACAAGGCTTGACCATTAACCTCTTTCCCCAAGAGTGTAAACTCTACTCCATTAAATTCTTTAGAAATAATATTTCCTAGATTTTTTGATAAATAGGTATCTTTTAGGGCTACAAAATGGTACTTATCAGATTTTGGCAAACATTTTGCAGCTTGAACCACCATTGGTTTTTGGTTAACAAGGATTAAGGGTTTAGGAATTTTATAGTTTTCTTTTAGGAACCGACTACCTTTTCCAGCCATAGGTATTAAAGTTGTACCTTTGAAAAAGTTATTTTTCTGATTAACTTGACAGCTAAGAGCTTTAAAGGCTTTTGACCACTTCAAATATTCATTTAAGTCCTCAGGAGTCCCCCATTGCATAAAATGCTGCAATTCATATACAGCTACAGAAAGTGCAGCATCAACCATTAAGTTATAAACAACACTGCAATAATATTCGTTATTTACTAATAATTTTCTAGAAATTGTCTCATTAAAAAATCTTTTTAGTAAGGAACCTTTAGAGAAATAATAAGTACCACTGGATGCATATTCCTCCATTTTATTATTTGTAAATGACTCCTTTTCTTTAATTTCATTAATCCATCCATTTTTAACTTTCATAAAAGCATAATTATTACCTGCTAAAGAGTGGGGATGAAAACCTCGATAAGCAGGAATGCATCCGTCTGGGTTAACTTTTTCTAACCAATTTTTAAAATGTTTATAGTTCCAGTAACAACTAAAATCAGCATAATTGACAATAATTGGTTCGTTATCTTTTATAAAATTGAAAGCTTTAGAAACAGCATAAACGGGTCCTAAATTATGAGATTCGATTGGAACAATTTTTCCATAAGGACAATATTTTTTAATAATTTCTCGCATTGATGTTTTTTCAAGATGCTCTTTGTCGCAAATAAAAATTAAATCTTTCTCAGATGGGAAAAGATCTATTATGTGAGCAATAATAGGTTTGCCATTTACTTCAATTAATGGTTTTGGCTCCTCATAACCAACTTTCCTGAAGCGCTCTCCTTTGCCAGACATTGGTATTACAATTTGCATAATCTAATTTATTAAATAATCATCGTTTATTTTTTTTCTATATTTTTCTGATTCCAAGTTAAGGATTTCATCGCATTCTTTTTCACTTAAAAAATTTACAACTTTTTGATTAGGAATTCTTAAAAATGTTTCAGCTTGTGCACAGAGCATTTCCTCAATAGTAGATGTAGCATTTTCTAAAAGAAATACTCCCACGTCCTTTACGATCCCATAAGATGTAACTGAATTAGGCGGATTTAAGCTATTAACAATCCATGGAGTCTTTCCACAAAAGACAATATGGTCTGGGCAATAGCAATTCCTTTTTACAAGATTGAAGCTCCATTGGTCAGTACCTAAGCTATGAATAGCTTGATAGTTTGGGAGTCTAGCATTAGGAATTTGTTTAATTAACTTTTTAAGTTTGATAAGATGTGGTTTTTTAAATTTGCGGGGGATCTGTTTTAACTTTTTAATAACATTTCTTTGTAAAATTTCAGCATCTTTAAAAGAATTTGCACTTATAACTAGTCCGTGATTTTCAAGAACTAAAACACTATAGGCATTATTCTTTTGTATTTTTTGAATTTTTTTGGCTAAAGGTAATCCTGGTCTACAATATGGAACCCATTTCCAGTTAAAATCTTTAAGTAAATTAGTTAAATATTCTTGAGCATCAGAAAACATGCTGCAAGCCATTACATCAATTGGATGAGTATGCAAAACAACTTTATGTATTATTTGAGCATGAAGTCCTGTTTCTATAGAGGTTCTAAGATCTGAACCATTTAAATTTTTAATATTTAAAATTTCATTTTGCGGATTATTCTCTAATTCCTGTCTTAAGTCTTTCAAATCAAAACATAGGAAAATATCCTCTTGTATTGCATTTTTAAGTTTTTTACCTGAAGCTTTTATCCATATCAAGCCATTTTCTTTAAAAGATGTATTACC
>QCRF01000031.1 GCA_003209375.1 Prochlorococcus sp. AG-459-N19
TCAAATTTTCCTGGACTTACCTCCTCTATCCAATATCCTGCTAAACAATAAATTTTGTTTGGAATAAAATTAATAATAAATAATTTTTTGGAATTTTTATATTGATCAATTATCTTATTAGCTAAAGTGCCTTTAGTTTTTTTAGTACCAGATAGAGCAATATTTTTTGCTAGAGGCCTAAAATTCTTAGATAGATTCTTATTTTTTTCTACTGTATTTTTAGAAATTATTTTTTCTAAAGAATAACAATATTCCAAAAAATTAGTATTTTCTTTTTTTGAGGGATATATAGTTATGAGGGAACTTAAAATTAAAAAAGAAGTGAAAAGAAATTTTTTAAACATTTATTTTAATTAGATTTATCATTTCATAAATATAAAAAGACAATTCATAAATTACTATCAATTAGCTTAATAAGATTCACATTAATTAAAAAGCTTTCTATTAATTTAGCTAAACATCTTAGAGAAAAATTTAAAATTATTTCAGACTAATTAAGTATTTATCAAACGCATAAAATTTTTTTCTTATAATAAGATTATGAAAAACTCTTTTTTGAAAAATAAAAGGATCAAATCTTTTTTAGATTTTTTTTCAAGAGTATCAATTTCAGCAATATTTATCTCAGCCATACCCGGCAAAATAAATAATTTTGAAAGAACAGTTGAATATATTTCTTCAAAAGGCATTCCTGAACCAATTTCATCTATTCTTCTAGTGGGAGCAATTATATGTCTTATCTTGGGTTCTGGATTTTTTATATTTGGTGAAAAGCAAAAAATCGGTTCAGTCTTTTTATTACTATTTATTATTCCAACAACAATAATTTTTCATGTATTTCCTTTCCATCAAAGGGCAGTATTTATTAATCTCGGATTGATAGGTGGATTAATTATTTCTGCAATAAGGGAACCAAAATAAAAAACTTAATTAAAGAAACCTAAATACTTCCCCCCTCTCTTAATTCTGGAAAGCAATTCGCAATATGAATTAATTCATAAATCTCTTTGCTATCGTATTTTTTATTAGGAATTCCACTTCCCATCTCTATACCTCTCTCTTTCATTTTCTTTAATATCAAATTTTGTCTTTGCATACTTGACATAGACTTAAATTTTTTAGTTCGTTCTTCTTTATTCACTAGATTTTAATTTAGTTAAACTTTATTATTAATGTTATATCAATTAGCGATTCATTAAATAAGTAAGAAAGCCAGTAAATGTAAGTAATTTAAATCCAATAAAAAAAGGTAAATATTTTTTGAGCTTTTTGCCAACGGGCAATAATTTGTTTAATGAATTGATCATGATTTACATTAAAAATATAATTATTTTGAACATCCTAACGAATTTTTTTTAGAATTATCTCATTTAGATTTGTACATTTAAAACAGTAGATCTAAACTAGAAGAGTTAATCCACTTATTTTTTATGAATGATAAAGAAACAATAATTTCATTATTAGACGAGTTTGCTAATCCAAAAAAAATGGCTTCATTTTTTGTTGATAATGCGACTCCAGATTTTTTATTCATAAGACCGAGTGGTAATCCCATAGATGCAAAAGGATTCGAACAAATGATTACTGGCGATATAGTTCAAGAAAAGGCAGAAATAACTAAAATTCACCGATTCGAATTTTTAAGCGAAAATATAGTAATGTGCATTTTTACACTAGGTTCAAAATTTACTTATAGAGGGACACCTAATGATGACTTACCAACAGTTACGTCAATTTTTAAAAAAGTAAATAATGTTTGGAAAATTCACTGGATGCAAAGATCTACAGGAAATTCGGATTTATCTTTATGGGATTAGCAAAGTTAATAGCTCTTTTAATGGTGCTACTACTTGTAGGTAGCTCTTTTATTGGTTTAATTTTTTATTTTATAAAATAAATACATTAATTATAGAATACTCAGTAACTATTTCTTTTTTTAGAAAACAATTGCTTCTTTTATGCTAAGTAATTTGATTTTCAGGTAAAAATAAAAACTTTAGACAGACTAACGCCTATATCTAGAGCCAATAAAGCAATTAGTAACTTACTCATTTTTTAGAACTCTCAACTATTTTTTTGTAAAGTTCCTCAGAAATAGGTTGCATAACCTTTTAAAATCTAGTTATAAATTAATTATTTTAAAATTAATTTCTCGTTACAAAATATACGAATATATGAATTTTTAAATAGGCAAAAAATATATTCACTATAAGTTCTTCTTATAAAGTATTAATAAATACTTAATCCCAAAACTTCAATAAATGTCGAAATTTTTTTTAAAAAAATTAGAAATCTTATTTCAAGTAAATAGATCCTCTATAAGTAAGCTTTATAGTCTTTTCTTCTTGTTTTCTACAATATACGAATGACTTTCCATTGAAATACATGTTTACCATGATGCAGCTCCTGAACTTGCTCAAGTCCCCGTCCTATGGCTTGAGTCGTACTGCGGTCTATCAGATGGTAGATCGGACGATTTTGTAGTATTAACTACAATCTATTTATAAAGTATTTATACTTAGATGTCAACAATTAATAGAAACTAAACTTCAATTTAAAAGTAGATTCGGCTCTCATAAACTCCTGAACAAGAATATAGAACATATAACTACGAGTAACTCCCATCAAAACTGAAACAAATGCTAAAACTACACAAATAGGGCAATGTGGGAATCCCATTATTTATTTTCCAATATAAATTTCAATTCAGTCTCTGCATTAAGAATATCGATTCTTCTCTTGAGCAGTTTAAAAAATTTAATTATTTTTTTCAAAATTAAACCTTCTTTAAGGCATCAATAATAATATTATTTAAGAATGAACATATCAATGAGCAAAAATACTGAAGCCATTGATATAAAAAAAGTTTTCCAGCAAATTTATACAATAAACAACACCAGCATATGCTCAGATACACTTGCTCAATTAGCTTATTCAGAGTCAAATATAAAAATTAGTGATCTAGTTACCTTGCAGTGCTATTTTTCTTTTGCTAAAAAATAGAGCGGGCTAAAGTCCAATACTCCGCGAGGATTTAGTCCGCTGCCTAAACCCTGAGAGTACAAATTTTTCTTAATTAATATGCAACTATGTTTTTTGAGGTAAATATATTGATTGCTTAATAAATTTATTTTGTATATTGCTATTACAAAAATGATAAGTTTATTTAAATTAGTTACTAAATCCTCGTGGAGAAAGCTTTAGTAAATTTCTTTTACTGGTTACTGATAAGACCAGCCGAATCTCATTATGGAGAATCATTTGTATCTGTAGAAGTTCCATCTAATTCAATCAAAAGTTTTTCTTGATTTTAGAAAGTTTTTAATACTTATATTCATAACTTTCTTAAAATTGAATAACTAATTTGAGTTAAGTTGGTTAATTATCTCTATTGCAAATAAAGATAAGGTTGTTAATCTTGCACTTAAAGAAGAAACTTAATTTCTTAAACTGATTCAATTTGATCATTTAAATTTCAATGAAGATGATGGCCTCATGTCCATAGAAGATTTAAGGGCTTTACGTCTTCGAAAAAAGAAAATTGAAAGTGATAAGAAAGCTAGAAAGTATATCCTGGATGTAAATCAAAGATATAGAAAAATGAGTACCCGCAAAAGTAATAACTTTTTAAGGAATATGAACCCTTTTAAAAAAGCTGCATAAATTGTTAATCATGATTTTATTAATTTGTTTAACTTTGCAACTTTCAGAGTAAGATTTTAATGGTGTTTCTTTGGAAGAGTTTCACCAAGAGGGGTCAATTTTTGGCCCCTTCTTTTCGGAGATATTTTAATTGAAACTCGTTATAAATTAAAAGTAATACTTTCCTAGAAGGCGAAAGTGAGGTAAATCTTTTGCTTAAAGGTTTTTATTACCACTTAATGAAAACTCTATATCTTCAACTAAATCCTATTATTAAAATAAAAGTTTTAGCTTATGGACCATTTCCCATAATTTATTGAACTTTTTCATTTGCGATTTTTAATGGCTTCACCTACAAGTTGGGAATTCTACAAAGAAGTTGAAACTAAAATTCTATGGGTCAATATTTGTACCCAAAATTTAGAAGGAGTAGCTATTTCGATCAATAAATGGTGGAAGAAAAGATATCCAGCATACAAAATCAGAATAGTTTCTAAAAAAGAATTTGAGCTAATAAAAATGCAAGCTGAGAAAAAGGAGCAATAAAATTATTCTTTGGTAAATATTGATGCTGAATATTTAATTTTTGTAGCTATTGTATATTTATTAAATAAATAAACAAATGAACTCTGCATTTGCAAAAGTCTCAAATTTGAAAGTTAATAGGGCTTCTAAAATAGCTATTACTCTCGCATCATCAATTTTCTTTTTGTATGCCTTGGGTCAAGCATCAATTTTTAAAAATATTCTTGCAGGTGCCTTCTCTTGCTCTGGCTAAATAAAATACTTTTTTTTAGAGAAGCTAAAAAGCTAAAATAGACTGTGATTGACAGTCGATCTAAACTTAAGGGGGACAAACCCCTCTTTTTTAATGTTTAAAAGATATATTTATGAAAAGATAATGACTCTTCTTATTTCTCTTTTCAGCTGATGAATATTTCCCCACACCTATTAATTGATACTGTGATATTAAGCGCTGCCCTTACGATAACTTTCGTATTAAGAGCAAAAGGTAATGCTGCCAGAAAAGAAAAAGAAAATAAATGATTACTAAAGAAGAAGAAAAAGAATTTAAAAAACCTAAATTATATAGATTTTGGAACTTTCTTATTTATGGAAGTTCCATAGCTATTGGATTGTTCTTAGTTTATTTATATTCTGCTTATGTCTTTATAAATAAATGACTTACATGTACGGCATAGCGGTTACTTATGGAGTTGTGAGTCTTTTATTGCTTGGTGGGTTTGCATACTTTACTTTTAAAATGAAAAGCTAATTTTTATATCTTCTTCAATAAAGATTTCTTAGATAAATTTTTGATTTTTGTAGAGAATATCAACAAGAAATTCCACCTCAGAAGATGGCTGAGATTTTAAAAGAATATGCAGATAGATTAGATTAATGTTTGATAATAGCAGACCTAAAAAGTTATTAAGAGAATAGAATTTCTAGCAAAATTTATGCAAATTTTTTTAAAGTTGGAATATCTTTTTTGAAGATATTTTCCTTTCAATTATTCATAATTTGAAATTTTTTTTGATCCTTAATCCGTACAATTTTGTTCCTCTAACCGCACACATAAAACTTGAAATTTATTATTTAAATGAATTAGAACATAGTTGTAGTCAATGGGTAAGTCTTATGGCACTAAATGACAAATTTACTATCCAAGAAATTAATTTGGATAAAAAAGACCCTTCATTTGATATTAAGCTCAAAAAAATTGAAGCCTATTGGAATAATGAATGTACAGAACATCCGAGTAACAACCATTGCAAGATTTTTTGTGATTAAAAACTTTAACTTTTAGGTATTCTTACGCTTGATTTTTACATAACAACCGTACTAAAGAATAATCAGATAGAAAGGAGGCCAAGCAAATGACTAATTTAGGTATTGAAATTTTATTTTGGATAATTTTAATTTCTTATCTAGGATTAAGGTTTTCTCAAACTTGGAATGGATTTAAAAAACAGTATTAATTAGGAGAATAGAAAATGAAACTACAAACTCAATTCACGGTTCCAAACAAAAAATTAAAAGATCTTGATTATGTTAAAAAAGTAGATTTTTTAGAAGAAATTTTAAATAAAGAATGTATAGATTATCCAAATAAAGAAGATTGCCTGGTTTGTTGCAATTAAAAATCAAAAAATAGCTGTTTTTAAAAAGTAAATAAATTATTTTTAGTATTTATAAATTTTCTAAAAGGGAGTTAACACTATGGAATTAAGATTCTTCCCAATAAATATTTTTAGAGAGACTCCAAAAGTCACATTCTTCGATGCAGGCATAGATAGTTCTAATGGTTCTGATGTTGTGATCCATTCTGGGGAAGCTATATCTCCTCCAGATTATTTAAAAGATGAGCAATATTACGTTCACAATCATCAAATTGACCACAATTTAGTTATCACTGGAGAAAGGACATTTGTTTTAATAAATCCTTTCTGGGATGAACCTCATCATGTGATTTATTTAAATAGATCTATGGGAGCATTAGAAATTCCAATAGGAACTTATCACAGATCTATCTCAGGGAAAGAAGGTAGTATTGTTTTAAACCAACCCAAAAGAGATAAATTTTTTGATCCTTCTAGAGAATTTAGCCCTCAAAAATTAGACAAAATTAATTTGATTAAGGCAAGAAAAAGTCCGCCTGTTTATTGGATTTACGAAAATAACAAAATCAAAAAAGTCTATCTTAATCCTCTAGAAAGAAAAGTTAAAACTCTTGTTTGAAATGAAAAAACATATTTCCCCTAGTAATAATTTAAAAAACCTGAATTTAATTATTAATTCTGATACTTATAAATTGGCTCACGAAGATATTGGTTTACTTAGCCGAAATGAAATGCGTGGAGTCAGAATGCTTCTTGAAATTACTAAACCAGATTTAATCCTTGAAGAAAATAAAATTCTTTCAACAATAATTATTTTTGGAGGCGCAAGCATTAGAGAAGAATCAAATATAAAAAAGAGACTTGAAAATATAGAAGAGTTAATTAAAAAGAATCATAAATCGATACTTTTAAAACGAAATTTAAATAGGTTAGAAAATTTGCTTCTAATGAGTCATTACTATCAATCCGCAAGGGAGTTTTCTAAACTTGCTTCAATTAGGAATCAAAATAAAAACTGCAATTCTCACGTGATTGTGACAGGTGGGGGGCCTGGAATTATGGAAGCTGCTAATAGAGGTGCATTCGAAGCAAATTGTAAATCTATAGGGTTAAATATCAGTCTCCCTAATGAACAAATCCCAAATGCTTTTATAACTCCAGGTCTTTGCTTTAAGTTTAATTATTTTGCATTAAGAAAGATCCATTTTGTCATGCGATCAGTAGCTGCTGTATTTTTCCCTGGAGGTTTTGGAACACTTGATGAATTATTTGAACTATTGACACTTTGTCAAACTGGAATGAAAACTAAAATCCCAATCATACTTTTTGGTAGAGAGTATTGGAATAAGATAATTAACTTTGAATATTTAGCTGATCTTGGATTAATTGAAGATGATCATTTAAATCTTTTCGAATATGCAGACACCGCATTAGAAGCATGGAAAATAATCAAATCATCAAAAATCTCAGATTAAAAGTAAGCTAATTGTTTCTAAATAACTTTTATTTACTTAATTTATAATTTGTTTTCACAGTTTTTATTATTGAATCTTGTGGTTCTTCACTTGGGAAACAATTAATAATTCTATATTTGCCTCCTTTTTTATCAGTCTCAACAACTGTAAATTCAACGTATTTACCAATTCCATCTCTTAAATACTTGACTTCAGTATTTATTATCTCTTCTTTATCATTTTCGATGATGCGATATTTACCTCCGCAACTTAATAAAGCGTTCTCCTCAGTGAGAAAAAAATCTTTGTCATTACTGCAAGAAGATATGAAAGACAAAGAGATCATTATTAGAATAAAATTTTTCATAATCAACTTTTTTCCTTAACTACATTATCAATAAAGGCTATTAAATATATAGTTAAATACCTACCAAATTAAAAATTTAATTAAATTAATAATATCAGTGCAATAAATAGGATTTATATTAGAAAGAAATACCCGATGCATTTAGAAAATCTTTATAAATATTTTGCCAGTGTATAATCCTTTGTTCAAGTTTATTAGGCGGACCAAGTTTAAAATTTTCAAGATAAGACTTATGAACTGATTCGACAATAACTTTATCCTCACCAAGAAATTCTAATATACTTTTTTTCCAATTTTCTACATCATTTTCACATAAAAAAGCAGAAGCTAATTTAATTTCAATAATACACTGATTAATATTTTTAGGAAGATAATTTATTAAAACAATCCCTTTACCAGGCCAGATTATTAGATGGGTCCATGGGAGTAATCCAAAGGTATATAGATTTCCTTTACTACTTAGAGGGGTAACAAGAACATTACAAAATTCACTGAAGAAGTATCTGTAGTTTTTAATTGGACCTTGTTCTTTATGCAGGGTATCTTTATGAGCTATTGCAACATGATAATCATCCAATGTATTGTCATGAGCAATTTTCCAATTGCAATTTAAGGTATCGGAATATTCAGAAAAAATGCTGTAATTCATATCCCATTCATCATTACATTTTCTCCCAACAAGCTTAATTTGATCATCTATAGAAATTGGTGTTTTGCTAAAATTAATCCAAATTAAAGGTCCATTTATTAAAGAGTTAACTTTCTCTAAATAATAATCCTCTGTTTCGATTTTTGTTTCAAAATCGTACTTTAATGGCAAGGTTTTAAGTTTGCCAAAGCTATCAAAAGTCCAGCCATGATAAGGACAAAAAATACGTTTTGAAGGATTTAATTTTGTTTTTGGCAAACATAATTTTGACCCACGATGAGGACATCTATTTTTAAAAACAGTTATTAAATTATTCTCTGAACGCGAGATTAATAATAATTGATTAAAGAATTTTTTTTCCAATATTTCGCCAGGTTTGATTTCTCCTATGAAAATCAATGGGTGCCAATAATTTTTTGAATATTTATCTAATTCAAGTTCAAAAATTTTTTGGTTGTTATAAAGCCAAGTAGGCAAAAAACTAGTTGACATTATTTATTTTTGTTGGAGGCTTCTTAAAAAATCAGATAACTCATATCTTAATTTTGCAAAATCCGAATCAAGTTTCAATTTATCTAAATCTCCTTTTTGTAGATCTACCCTAACTTCTTTTATGATTCTTCCAGGATTAGGTGCCAAAATACATATTTGCTGAGAGAGGGCTAATGCTTCTTCAATATCATGGGTTATAAGTAAAACTGTCAATGAAGTTTTTTTCCATAATTCATAGAGAAATTTCTGCATAGATTCTCTTATCTGTAAGTCCAAGGCTCCAAAAGGTTCATCTAAAAGTAGAATTTTAGGGTTAGTCGCTAGAGCTCTTGCAATTGCAATCCTTTGTTGCATTCCTCCAGATAATTCTTTTGGATACTTATTTCCCGAATCCTGAAGACCTACTACTTCTAATAAATAAGATGTCCTATATTTTATTTCTTTCAACTTGTAAGAATTTAAATTCATTCCAAATGCAATATTCTCAGATGCAGTGAGCCAAGGGAAAAGACTATATTTCTGAAAAACCATTCCTCTGTCCAATCCAGGTCCACTAACTATTTTTCCATCTACTTTCACGTCACCTTTAGATGGAATCTCAAGCCCAGCAATAATCCTTAATATAGTACTTTTACCTGATCCAGAGCTCCCAACAAGAGTTTTAAATTCACCAGAACTTATTGAAAAGCTTATTCCATCAATTGCCTTTTTTCTATTAGAACCTTCCCCAAAATATTTTGAAATATTATTAACATCTAATTTCATTTAAACAGCCCATTTACATGTACGTCTAAGTAGCAATCTAAAACTCATATCCAAAGCAAATCCTATTAATCCAAGAACTATTAATTCTGCAAATATTTGATCTGTACGAAAAAATCTTTGAGCCAGTTGAATCCTTTTACCTAAACCAACCTCCGCTGCAATTAACTCTGCGACAATCACTAAATTCCATGAAGTTGCAATATTTATTCTTAAAGTATCAATAATACTGGGCAATGAATATCTGGCTATTACTCTGATCAATAAATCTTTTGTATTACCTCCCAAGGTAAGAGTTGTTTCAATGAGTTCTTTGGGTACAAATTTTACTGAATCCATAACCATCAAAACATTAAAGTAAACGGTACCAATGAAAATTAATGCGATTTTTGGAGCCTCTTCAATTCCTAAATAAATAATAAGCAAAGGAGAAAAAGCAGCGGCAGGCATATACCTAAGCATCGCAATTAATGGTTCACATAATGCACAAAAAGAAGGGAAAGAACCCATTAAAATTCCTAAAGGAACTGAAAAAATTGTTGCAATTATAAAACCAGCAAATACCCTACCAGTACTTGCAAAAATATCTTCAAATAATATTCCACTTTCAGCCATATCCAAAAGAGAATAAAAGACTGCTAAAGGTGATGGTAAAAACATTTCACTTACAAGTTTTAATTGACAAATTAATGTCCAAATTAATAGAGGGAGCAAAAGTGAGGCTATTTGAAGAAATATTTTATTTAATTTTTTTGGTTCAATACCAAATGAAAAGAGGGATAAAAAATATTTATCCCTCTTGATTAATTTCGAACTAACCATTTTAATTTTTTATTAACTAGCTGATGTTTTTAACGAACGAAGAATCAAATAATTTACTCATATCTGGTTTTTCAGGAATAAATCCCACCTTTACCATAAAGTCTGCCATTTGTTTTGCTGCATAAGGCATATGTTTCATACCGAACCCATCACTAAAAGCTTCTAAATTTTCTTCCAAAGAAAAGAATCTAGTTCCACCTTTATATTGTTTGTATTCGCGTGTTGGGATCCCAGCTCGCTTTGCCATGATCTTTTCAGATTTTCTTGGATTTTTTTCCATGAATTCTCTTACATCCCACCATGTTTTAACAATTTTTTGAACATCATCTGGTCTTTCAGAAATCAAATCTCCACTCACCGCTAATAAATCAGGGATTGCACCGGGATAATCTTTTGAACTAGCAATAACTCTTGCTCCAGGCCTCTTCATTGCAGTCCCTGTAAATGGAGGGAATGCACCAACTGCATCAACTTTTCCTGCTGCGAATGCAGTTGCAGCCTGATCAGTTGGAAGGCCTTTAATAATTACATCATCTCGAGTTAATCCAACATCATTCAGAGCTAAAACAAGTAAAAAATCATCAACAACACCTTCTTCTACTGCTACTGTTTTACCCTTTAAATCAGCAACACTTTTAATTGATTTATCTGCAATTATTTGGTCATTCCCTGCAGAATTATCATTAACTAAAACAACTACTTCCCCTCCATTCTCTCCTGGCAAGAACGAAATAGTATCATTTAGAGTCTGCGAATTTCCATCAATTTTACCAGCAGCAAAAGTTTCCATGGATTGAACATATCCATCAAACCATTTCATCTGAACATTAACTCCATTTTTTTCAAACATTTTTTGATCAACAGCTATCGCCCAGGGCCACCATCCCGCCCAGTTACTGTATCCCAAAGTGATTGGTTCACCTTTTGGAGCTGCAGGACTTGATAGTGTACTTAATGAAATCGCTAATATTAGAGCCAGCAAAGAGGCAACAAAAACTCTCAATTTTTTAAACATTTTTTAAAAAAAATATTACGTACTATCAATACTCAAGAAAAAGCAAATCTAAAGTTGTAATGACTGATACTTTTAAGAGATTACTCTTGCTTAATCAATATTAATTATTTTTAAATTTCAGAATCTTTTTACTAATCCAATCTTGCCATAAATCGTATCCAGACTTAGTTATCGAAGAAATTTCTATCACATCTGCCTTCGGATTAGTTGAAGCTAAGTTAAATTTTAATTCGTTAATATCAAAATTCAAATGGGGTAACAAATCAACTTTAGTTATCAAAATTAAATCTGCTTCTCTAAACATTATTGGATATTTTAAAGGTTTATCCTCACCTTCGGTA
>QCRF01000032.1 GCA_003209375.1 Prochlorococcus sp. AG-459-N19
TTTTTCTAATCTTGCCGCATCAAGATTAGTGGTCATATCACCCTCTAAAACAGCACTGTGAAATTTTTTTGAAAGATCTTCTAAAGTTATTTCAAGTAATCTCGTTTTTCCTGCACCAGGACTACTCATTATGTTCAAGCAAAGCAAATCATAATTATTAAACTTAGCTTTATTTTTCTCAGCTTGATGACTATTTTGATGAAGAATATTTAATTCAATTTTGTCTGAAGTTGGTAAATGCATTTATATTTGAAAATACATTTTTATTCTAGATAAAAATTTCTACTTTTCTTTAAAATCAATAGATGCAATTTTTAATTCTCTCCCACTAATAATTTCCTCTAAATTAAAATTGCAACATGGAGATTTATATCCATTCTCTTTCTTTGGAAAATATAATCTATTGCATTTAGAGCATTTCCCTTCAAAAGGTATTCTCTCAATAGTAATCTCAGAGGAATCTAACCAAGAACCCAAGACTGCAGCATTAAATGTATTAATTAATGATATTGGTTCTACGCAAGTAAATTCTCCAATCTTAAGATGAATCTTTTCAACAACTATTTTTTTTTTATTTTTTTTCTCCGCCCACTCTTCTATTGAAAAAATAAGGCATTTTGTCATATCTACTTCATGCACGAAAATCTATCTCCATTTTTGATCAACTGACATATTACATTTATCTGAAATCCATTCTGGTTTAGATTTTCTTGGGAGCTGGCCACTTACTACAAGATGTGCGATTGAATCACAAATAACTCTAGTAGCTAATAGAGCTGTCATATCGCTTACATCATATGGAGGCGAAACCTCAACAAGCTCAATTCCACATACATTAACTTTTCTGATAATATACTCCAGAAGTTTTAATGCCTCTCGAGGCAATAAACCCCCAGGTTCAGGCCAACCAGTTCCAGGGACAAATCCAGCATCAATACAATCAATATCAAAAGAAATATATACACAGTCAGTTCCATCCGTAGCTTTTTCAATCGCAAAATCAGCAGCCTCTTTTAATCCCATTTCACAGATATCAGTAACTGTTAAAACATTTGTACTTCGTTCCCTGCAAATTTTCACTCCTTCTCTTGGTACTTGCCAACCTCCAATTCCTAATTGAACAAGATTTTTTGCAGGTGCATTTTTCATATTAGTTGCATGAAACCATGGACATGTATGCATCCTTTCATCTAAATCCGTTTCTTGAGTATCCACATGTCTATCAAAGTGAATGATCCCTACTTTTTTATCTCCTAAGTGTCGACAAACTCCTCTAACTGTAGGGAAACCAATTGAATGATCTCCACCTAAAATAATTGGGAATGCACCACTAGCGAAAATATGAGCAATCCCCTTTGAAATTTGATCAAAACTTTTTTCATTATTAGCTGGAATTGTAAAAATATCTCCTACATCACAAATAGATATCTGCTCTCTCAGATCCACTCCCATTTCGTAATTGTAAGGAGTATAGAGAGCAGATATTTTTCTGATTCCTTGAGGTCCGAATCTTGTCCCTGGTCTATAAGTAGTTCCAGAATCATGAGGAACACCAACGATCGCAACATCATAATTTCCCACTTCATTTACATTTTCAACATATGGAGCTTTCATGAAAGTATTGATACCTGCAAAATGAGGTAATTCTCCTCTTGAAAATGTAGATATATTTCTATCGACAATACTCTTTGCACCTTCTAAACCATATTCCTTTGCTCGGGCAACCTCCTTTTCCCATCCTTTAAGTGTTAATTTTGATTCTTTTTCTAAAGCATCCATTCCTTCGCTGGGATGCTTCCTTATAAATTTTTGATTTTTAGATGATTCAGTAGTCACAAATTTAAAATTCTTTTTACACTTATTTCAATATTGTCAATAAAAATAAAAATGAACCACAAACTTGCTTTAAAAGATTCTCATTTAAACATTGTAAAAATTACTATTCGCTAAAATAAAAAAATAATTATATTAAATAAGACAGCTGACTTAAATACAAAAGTTTTTTAAATAGTTAATAAATCAATAAATTATAGAAGATGCAATTAGTTAAAAAGTATTAGATATTTTATTTTTCATATTTTCAATTTTATTGATTAATTCATCTAACCATTCTGTATTATTTTGCTATTGTCTTTTATGGCTTTGACTTTTTTGAGAACTCATAAATTCCTAACTTTTATAGCTTCTTTGATATCTTTAGAAATTAAAGGAATCAATACGCATTATTACCAAATCGATTGATAAGAAAAGCTTTAGTAGCATTTCATACAAACCTAGCCATCACAAATAAACTAAGAAAATTATTAAGTATTTTCTACGATGTTTTTATTTGAAATTCTGATTTGAATTAGGAAAGGGTATAGATGTTCCTATGGAAAAATCATTTCTAAATTTCATTTATTGGATCTTAGTAAAGTCAGCTGAAAGTTACTACGGAGATTCATTAAAAACAGAAGTACCATATACTCCTTATTTTTAGTTTTGGTGGACTTTAACTTTTAATATTAAATCTCTAGTTTGAGATCTATTAGTTTGGAATTAATTTATCAAAAAACACAATATGGGTTACTTATAGATTCACTACAAAATAATCTCTTACGTTGAATTTCTTTTACTGATTGTGAATAAATTTTAGCGGTAAGGATTGCTCCAAAATTAACTAAAACTACAATTAGAAGAAGTAGCTCAATTGCGAGGTTGGTCATAAGATTAACCTCCTTAAATTTATATAAAAATCCTATAGCGTCACAATAGGTATTGAATAGAGTTTAAATTCCTATTTTTAGCCATCGAGATTCTCTGTTGATAGTCTAGGTTCACAATTTTCGACGCATTCTTCTAAAGACTTTTCAGAATTACTCTTAATTTCACAACTACGAAGACAATCATAAAAGGCATACTTTGGATCTAATTCATTTTTGAATTGTTTATTTCTAAATGTATTCATGATCAAACTCCCTTTGATTTTGTTTCAAGTTGATTAATTAATTTATCCAACCAAATAGTGTTATTGATCTTTTTTTTGTTTTTAAAGTATTTCGTTTTGTATGTACTCATGAAGTGAAACCTCCAATCAGTGGATCTAATTTAAAGGTGATGATTCAAATTTCCTAGAGCAAAAATACTGATTATGAATTTAGTGAAATATTTTAAAAAAGATTAATTTATAATTTTTGTTTGGGTATTAAAACTCTTGATTCTTGTACATAACCAATACTAAATAACTTCGAAAAAAGGGAGTTAATTATGACTTACGGAAATCTAATTAAAAATAAAATTCAACACGCATTTGGTGGTTTGTTTGACAAGTTATCAATAGAGAGAAACTAACTGATGCTCAAATGGAATGTATACAATTCGGAATTTGTGATTATGCTCCAAGACAAGTTGAGGAAGTTCCCTTTTTTCATTATTAATTTGAATTGATTTTAAACGAGGGGCAATTAGCTCCTCCTTACCCAATCAGGAGATCCGCTAAACCAATCAGCAAGATCATCATTTTTGGGATCGAAATGATTTTCAGTTTCTAAACCATCAAGGCCAAGATTCTGAATTAGCCCATTTATTCCGTCAGATTTTTGTTTACCATATCTCCTTAAGCTGTTAGCTTTCTTTAGCCATGTCCATATAGTTGAATTATGTTTTGCAAACTTTTCTACATAAATTCTTTCCTCCAATGCAACAGGTTCATCTAGTGAAATCCTCTTTACAATATCCTTAATTTTTAAACGAGTCTTGTTAGTTAGAAACATATTCATAAAAGAAGTTAATGTTTTATAAAAGTTTTTTTTATGAATGTCTTGTCAATCTTTATTTCAAGAAAAAGTATTTTTTAGGAGCTTTTAAAGGACAAATATATTTATTTAAAAACAGGTATGTCAAATTGGTAAAAAAGACTACTTAATGAGATTTATATAACTTATATAAAAACTATTTCTATATAAGTTTCTCTTCATAATTTAAGATTTAATTTATAAAAAAGAATAAGAAAAAATTTACATTGACAATCGATCTAAACTAATAGGAAAAATAACCCTTTTTTTCTGGCAAAAATTTTTTTATGTAATCAAAAATGAAAGGTCAATGGACATACGTTTATAGTGATGGTTTACCTCTTAGATCTTGGTGGGTAGATTCAGGTAGTGAGTCTGAATATATATCTATAGTTTTACCAGAGGTGTTTGGGATAAATCACTGGATAAGGAGTTTTTCTGAAAAATTAGCCAAACAAAATGTACCTGTATTAGCCTTACCCCTTTACGGTAGAACAGCTCCAAAATTAGATTTAGCATACAGCGAAGAAGACTTGAAATTAGGCAGGCATCATAAAAATTTAACCACTTCAAAAAATATTATTAAAGATATTTCTGCAGCTTTAAATTGGATTAAAGAAAAATATCCAAAAAAGAAAATCTTAATTGTTGGATTTTGTTTTGGGGGTCATGCAGCAGTTATAGCTTCTTCGTTAAAAGGGATAGATAGTACATTTTGTTTTTATGGGGCAGGGGTAACTGAGCCAAGAAAGGATACTAATTGTGCACCTATAGATTTACTGGAAAAAGTTTCCGGAAAATTAAACTTCATATGCGGTTCTTCAGATGATTTAATTCCCTTACAAGATAGATTAGAAATTAAAAAAAGATTTAAAAAACTAGATCCGTTAAAAGAGAGATTTATTTATGTCGAAGTTAAAGGAGCTGATCATGGTTTTATGTGCGAGGAAAGAGAATCCTTCAATAAGGATGCATCATCAATTGGTTGGAATTTATTAATGAAAGAATTAAATTAACAAAATTCATGAGAATGATTTTTATTAGTGTCTAAACTTGTAATTTATATAAATTCAATATCTATAAAAAACTTTAAAAAAATGGCTTTAGATTAAATAACTTGAAAAGTCAAATCAATTACTGCCAAAAATGAAAAAAATAAATAATATAAGTCTAAATAATTTTCTAGAAATTCAGATTTATGATGAAAAATTTATTTATAGCATTTGTTTTTTCATTAATGCTTATCAACCCTAGTATTTCTATAGCTGCAGAATCTCCCGTTGATGTACAAGAAGTCTTTGTAGGTTCTGAGACTATGGATGGAGATGCTCTTAAATACCCAAAAGGAAAAGCAGAAATAAGATTGCAAAGAGTCGAGTTGGCTGATGGAGGGATAGTCCCGCTCCACTCTCATCCAATTCCATTATTAGGCAATGTTGAGCAAGGCACGATAGTTGTCAAAAGGCAAGGGATGGAAGATCTTATCTATACAGCAGGTGATACTTTTATAGTTGGTCCAAAGACACCAAAACATACAATGGGTAATGCAAAAACTGATAATGCAATAGTTTGGTTTGCAGCAATAGGAGCAAAAGATGTTCCAATTTTAATTCCCGCTGAGGGATAAATTTGAACCTTGAATCAATTATTTTTGATTTTCAGTAAAACTGCAATAAGGAGCAATTAGCTCCTTTTTTAATGTCTGCTCAAGATTTTATGAAAGTTTTTTTATTTATCAAGAAATTTTTATACGCAAATAAGTTATAAAAACAATTTTATTTAAAGAATTAATTAGCCATGCCACTAATACAATTTCTTAAATAGAAACTTTCTTCGACTTATAATGTTGGATAAACTAAACAAAACGTTTTGGATTTAGCTGACTTTCGAAAAAGTTAACAAAATGCCATTCCAGCACCAAATCAGCAGCACAATTTGTCGCAAATTATAGACTATGATTGAGCCTAATTACTGGTTAATAAACCATGTGCCAGCTTAATATGACTAGGTTTTTTGAAATTTATTAAATCTTACCCTAGCAAAACTAATAAATATAAAGCATCCATTGAGGTAAAGATTTAGGATAATTTGTGATTGACGGTCGATCTAAACTCAGGTGAATAAAACCCTCTTTTTAATAGCAAAGTACGCTATCCGCTTTAATTGATTCTTCAACTAGAACATCCGGCATCACAAACTCTGCTGAATATCCATCAAGAAGCTTCTCATCGTACCCCCTAGATTTGGCAGACATACCTGAAACATATATGGTAACTTTTGATTTCTTCAAATTTTGAAGATGTTCAAATAAATCTCCAGTACCTTGACCAACTATTTCACCAGCTTTTTTGCAATCTAATATTTGTACTCCGTCTCCTGCTAGAAAAAGAGTTACTTTATGATCGTTTTTTTCTGCAGTAAGGGCAACCAATAAACCTAAAGTTACTTTATTTTTGAATTCTAAACCGCTGTAAATATGAACTAACACTGTATTGTCGGTAATGATAGACATTTAATCCTTCCTAAATTTTGTTTTTATATCCTAAATAAAATCTATTTTCATTAGCTGTTTTTTTATGAAACGCTTACTACTTGCATAGCTAAAAGCAAGTAATTGATTGTTGATCTACTTTAGAGAGTAAACAATCCTCTTTTTTTTGATGAGAAACAAATTTAAAAGATCAGCTTTTTTTGATATGTCTGATGACCTTTTCTATCGAATATCATTAATAGGATTTTTAGTTGTTTTTAGCTCAATGGTATTTTTCCTAACGAAATATAGAGAAAAAAAAGTTAATAATATAAGTCAGATTTCCATAACTGAACAAATTAAATTTTTAAAGCATTAATGCAAAGATTTATAATTTCACCGTTATTTGCTCTATCTAGGCTTTTAATAAATATTTACGGAATATTTTTAAAGTTTTTTCTTCAATTAAATGGTGGTTATTGGTCAAGAATTGGTTTAGCCGAAAATATTACAGAGGAAAGAATAAAAAAAAGAAGATTATATATCCTGCCTTTTTATATTCTTCTGGCTTTATTGTTTGGATTACTATCTGCTCTATATTGGTATTTTGTTATTCTCCATGTACCACTTTCAATAGAAAGATATTTAAGTCCATTGAATAACAATATTGCTTTAATAATTGCTTTTGCTACTTTCTTTGGTTGGCTGTATATTCTTTGTAAAACAAACAAATAAAATGCTTACTGAGAGATGATGTGGTCCGAGGATTAAAGATTTAATTAATCATGATTAAATCATTCTTAAGGATTCATGCAAAATATTTGTGACCGATTAAAGCATTCGACAGTTCTGGTGATCGACTCGACCAAGGTTGACCAACTAGATCTTGACTAATCCATGGTCTGAAACATCAAGGTAAATTATCTTATCTAACCTTTACGGTAAATAAATTAAGTGATCAGAAATTAAACTTTCGGGATTAATTCTGAACTATCTTAAAAATTAAGTCGTTTGTAAAGCATAAAGAAGTGAGTAATCACTTTTACTTCCAAAACTAATTTCTAAGAAAATTCTTAATCTGATTATTAAATAAATCTCCTTTCTGTCGTCACCATAAAAAAAAGACCTTTAACAGGGTCTTTTTTTTATGTCTTAAATTTTATTGATTTACTGTTAACCACAAATAACTAAATATTTTTATCTCACTCTTTCGCGATCAGTTAATGCTTTTTCAAAAGTAGACAAGAAAGTACATATGCTATTCAATGCAACCAACAAAAGAACTACTGATCTTCCATGTTGATTTAATTGAAGTGTTCTTTGAGTCATACTCTTAATAATCTTCGTTGTAATCGGATGGACTACCAGTTAAAGAACAAACAACTGATTCCTCTTTTTTCATTTCTTTTATTTCCATTATTGGTCTACCCATTTTCTTAAGAACATTTATATCTTCTTTAGTCTGACAGCGAGCAATTATGTTTCCTTTGTGATCAAAGCAACTGTAGTAAGTCATTTTATTAAATGAAATTTGAAGTTTATGGTTGATTTCAGTTGTAGCAACGCAACCGATTCATGACAACCATTTTTAATTTAAGTCAGCAATAGATTTAAATGGCTAAAAAAAAGATACCTTTTCCCGTACCTATATGTTCATCAAACCGCACACATTAGGTACGCAGTAATTTATTCAAATCAATTAGAACATATATAAGACATAGAAAAATCTACGAAGGAGAATTTATGAGTGGAGATTTTGAGACTCTTGAAATTAATCAACCAAAAATTAAATATCTAAACTTAGAAGACAATACAGAATGGTTAGACAAATTAATTAATAATATTGAGGACATGAAGAACAAAATATCAAAAGATTCTTAG
Source organism: Prochlorococcus sp. AG-459-N19 (assembly GCA_003209375.1). GTDB lineage: Bacteria > Cyanobacteriota > Cyanobacteriia > PCC-6307 > Cyanobiaceae > Prochlorococcus_A. The sequence continues at coordinate 8,125 of QCRF01000032.1, forward strand.
AAATCTAAGAAAAGAAACTTTTTATTAGAACTTTAATTTGCATGAGAAGCAATTCTAAAAAGAATTTAAATTTTGTATTTTAGGTAACCGCTTTTTTGTGAACATTATTCAAAATAAGAGTCCGGCTATTTTTTAAATGCAAAAAAATTTAGATGAAAATTCTTATGAAAAAAGAATTGAAAATATAGAAAAAGGAAAATCCTATTTAAAAAGCAATGGATTTTTTAAATCAAAATCAAATCTATTCGAAGACATACAAAGATTTATCTATAAAAGGTAATTTAAAAAATATTTTTTACTTTTGATTAATTAAATCCCTCCACAAGCAAGCCATCACATAAAAGAAAGAAAGACTTGAAAAGGTTAGGAGAAAAAAAGAATGGGTCAATTTTCTATAACTAAATTAGACCAAATAATCCTGCAGTAAAACCAACAGCAGAAAAGAATGTGAACTCAATCAAATCTCTTGGGGCAGAGTTCATAAATAAACCGATTTGAGTCATGATTTTATGACTTGAGAGAATCTTTTAAATCAAACTTTTCAGCTTTTTCAGTTTGACATTCAGTATCATCTTCAGCGCATTTGATTTCAGCTTTTTTGTTCATGTGGCTACTACAACCGCCGGCTATAACAGGTAAAGCGGTTGTAGCCGTAAAACCAGTTAAACATGCAAAAGCGATATAAGGAAAAAGTCTTTTCATCTAATTTGTTACTTTATGTAAACTTATTATGTTACATAA
>QCRF01000033.1 GCA_003209375.1 Prochlorococcus sp. AG-459-N19
ATTAAGCCTTGATTAATAATATAAATATCAGTATTTCTTGGAACTTCAAGATCTTTTCCTGCTAGTAGAATTAATCTTTCCAGACCAATAGCAAATCCAATTGCAGGGGTATTTGGTCCTCCCATTTGTTTTATTAAATCATCGTATCTTCCTCCCCCGCAAACTGTAGCTTGTGAACCTAAAGCACCGCTAGTGATTTCAAAAGCAGTATGGGTGTAATAATCTAAACCTCTTACTAAATTAAAATTTTCCACGTAAGGTATTTTTAAAACCTCTAATTGTTTTTTTAAGTCTGAAAATCTTTTATGACTTTTTTCAGACAAAGAATTAAATAAACAAGGTGCATTTTCAAGAGCTTTTTTTGTTTGAATATTTTTTGAGTCCAAAATCCTCAAAGGGTTTTTAGTAATCCTATTCTGAGAATCTAAATCTAGAGAATCTTTATTTATTTCTAACCATTTTAAAAAGGATTTTTGAAAATTTGATCTGTCATTTGTATCACCTAAAGTATTTATTTCAAGATTGAGTTCTTTTATTCCTAATTTTCCTAAGATATCCCAAGCTAATGCAATAATTTCAACATCACTTCTAACTGAATCATGCCCTATAAACTCAACGCCTAATTGATGAAACTGTCTTTGTCTGCCTGCTTGAGGTCTTTCGTATCGAAACATAGGACCCATGTACCAAAGTTTTTGAAGAGGATTAGACGATATTCCATTTTGTATTAACGCTCGTGCGACTGAGGCTGTTCCTTCGGGTCTAAGAGTACAGGATCTCTCCCCCCTATCAAGAAATGTATACATTTCCTTACTGACAACATCTGTTCCTTCACCAATTCCTCTTATAAATAACTCGGTCATTTCCAATATTGGTGTTCTTATTTCTTTGATGGATGCTCTTGAAAGCTGTTCCAATACAATTTTCTCAACATTTTGCCACTTTATTAATTGATCTGGCAATAAGTCTACTGTTCCTCTTAGATTTTTTAAGTTATTCAAAGTTCTAAAAAATAATTCAAAATTTTTAATTCATCTAGAAATTAATCTTTGATTAGTTATTCTGTGAGACAATTTTAATTTAACATTTAGAAAAACTATTGGGAATCAATAAAAGTAAAGAGAATCAGCATTGCGGTACAAAACCAAAAAAAATTGCTTTTGGAATAGCACCACTAGGTATAGTTTCAATAGGCATAGTGCCAATGGGAGTAATAAGTATTGGGGTAGTCCCAATGGGTGTATTTTCTTTTGGTGCAGTAGCAATGGGAATAGTCAATTTATCAGTAGTTGGGATGGGAATTATCTCTGCCGGAGTAACTACTATGGGGATATGGGAGTATTCACCTAATTCTCATAACAATCATCATAATCATTCCAAAAAAATTTCAAATTCAAATAAGGAAAATATGATGTCAGATCTATTTAACTCTAAGCAAGAGGCTGAAGAAGCCGCCTCAAAATACGGATGTATTGGAGCACATAAAATGGGTAATAAATGGATGCCTTGTAAGATGCACTAAATATTTTCTTGGTCAAAAATTTATTAAATATTAACTCAAAATCTCTACTCTAAAATCAAGATTTTTTGCCTCATCAGTAGTTAATTTTCTAGACCAAGCTCCTTGCACAGGACTATTCCATCTGAACCCAGCATTTTTAGCTAAAGACCTTTCTTCGTAACTAACAATCGCCCTATATAAAAACCTTGGTTCGGTAGCTTTAAGTAAAAGTTCCTCTAGATTATTGCATTTTTTGAAGACCTCAGATATGTAAAAACAATCAGATAAAGCTCTATGTAAATTCCAAACTGGTATTGAAAAAGATAAAGCTAGATCAGTTACTGAGGGTCTATTTTTTAGTGATTTTTGAAAAGACCAATTAATATCCTCCAAACTGCATATCCATTTTTTATTAAGTTTAGGTAATCTTCCTTTCCCAAACCATTTCTTATCAAATTCTACATTATGCGCGACAATGAAATCCGAACAATCAACAAGTTTCAGAAAGAAATTCAATCCATCTTCCCATGGTTGAGAGATATTAGTTACTTCAGCAGATATACCATTCACATGTTCGGCTTTATTATTATTAACTGGGAATAAAAAGGAAACTTGTGAAAGCACGCACTTAAAAGATACATCAAACAAAATACAACCTATCTCTATTACTTCATCTTTATTTTCATCTAAACCTGTTGTTTCAGTATCAAGAATTAAAATTTTTTCAATTTTTTTATTTTGATTAGCAACACTCTCTTCAGAAGGAGAACTGATAACTTGATCCTGAAGAATATCCAATTGATTTAATTCTTTTTTGTTAGATAGATCCAATTAGCTGAAAGCTCTTTCATTTATCTTGACGCATTTAATAAAAATTTCTCTTAAATTAATATAAATTAAGAAACATGATTAGAAAATAATTCCTGAATCATTTTTAGTTGATGAAAGATGACTTTTACAAAATATCAATTTAATAATTTTTGTTATTGGCCTTCAAATCCAAAAAAAATTGTGGAATTTATAGGTGGAAGTTATTTAGCTTCTAAACCAGATTTAACTTATAGAAGATTCATAGAGAGTTTAATTAATAAAAATTATGCCGTACATGCATATAAATACACTCCACAATTCGATCACCAACAACTTGCTATTAAAGCATGGAGGGATTTCAAGAATTGCCGAATATCTTTATCCAAAAGATTAGGAGCATCAATTCCTTCAATAAGAATTGGTCATAGCCTAGGCTGCAAACTTCATCTAATTTCGCCTGATGGTGGAAGAAATTGCGAAAAATTCATATCAATAAGTTTTAATAACTTCAGTGCTAACAAATCTATTCCATTATTGAAACAAATTTCTCAAAAATTAGAATTTAACAGTGAATTCAGTCCAAGCCCTGAAAGAACTTTACGATTAATTGAAAAAACATATAATCAAAAAAATAATTTCCTAATAAAATTCAATTCAGACGAATTAGATCAAACTGATAAATTATTTTCTTGTCTGAAAGCAAGAAAAGAAGATAATTCTAAGGGGGTATTGTTAAAAGGTACACACACTATAATCGCAAGTGCAGGACTAAGAGAAAATTTTTTGGGAGACTGGGCCGATGATGAATTCAAAAGAAATACTATAAAAAAAATTTCCAATTTAATTGATGAATCTGATTAGGATAATTCTTTCAGCTTTTCCAAAACAGAACTATCTTCAAGAGTGCTTATATCACCGCTAATTTTTTCTCCAGCAGCCAAAGTTCTTAAAATTCGCCTCATAATTTTTCCACTTCGTGTTTTCGGAAGAGAATCAGAAATTATAATCTTTTCAGGTTTTGCGATAATTCCAATTTCATTAACAACATGTTTCTTTAGATCCTCTACTAATTCTGAAGAACCGTTCACCTCTTTCTCTAGAGATACAAAAGCAACTATAACTTCACCTTTTATATCATCTTTTTTGCCAACGACTGCAGACTCTGCAACTGATTTATGACTTACCAAAGCAGATTCTATTTCCATCGTTCCTAATCGATGTCCTGAAACACTTATGACATCATCAACTCTTCCCATAATCCATATATATCCATCTTCATCAATGCGTGCTCCATCTCCAGCAAAATAAACATTTTTTTCTCCTTTAAAGGAAATATATTCCCAATAACTCTCCAAATATCTTTCTGAGTTTCCGTGAATTGTTCTCATCATGCCAGGCCAAGGTTTCTTAATAATTAAATATCCACCCTCGTTCTCCTTAACCTTATCTCCATTCTTATCGACAATTTCAACTTCTATTCCTGGCAGAGGTAAAGTAGCTGAACCTGGCTTTGTAGCAACGACTCCAGGCAAGGGGCTTATCATCACACCACCAGTCTCAGTTTGCCACCAAGTATCAACAATAGGACATTTATCTTTACCAATAACATCCTTGTACCACATCCATGCTTCAGGATTAATTGGTTCTCCAACTGTGCCCAAAAGTCTAAGACTCTCTAAATTATATTTATCAGGTATTTCACGCCCAGACTTCATAAATGCTCTTATTGCAGTTGGTGCGGTATAAAAAATAGAAACCTTATATTTTTGAACAATTTCCCAAAAAGCGCCTAAATTTGAGGGTCTTGGCACTCCCTCATACATCAAAGTTGTAGCACCATTAGATAAAGGACCATAAACTATGTAACTATGACCTGTAATCCAACCAACATCAGCAGTACACCAGTAAATATCGTCATCTTTTAAGTCAAAAATCCATTTAAATGTCAAATGGGACCAAAGATTGTAACCAGCTGTAGTGTGAACTACTCCCTTGGGTTTCCCTGTAGAGCCTGAAGTATAAAGGATAAAAAGTCTATCTTCGCTATTCATTATTTCTGGTTCACAATGATCTTTTTGATCTTTTAATAATTCGTGCCACCAAAAATCTCTATCATCAACCATCGAAATATTTTTTTGGGAGCGTTGAACAACAACTACTTTTTCAACAACTTTATTTGCCCCACTTTCAATGGCCGCATCAACTGCTTTCTTAAGTTCAATCACCTTATCTTTTCTAAAGCCACCATCAGCAGTAATAACAAATCTAGCGTTTCCATCAATTAACCTATCTTTTAAAGCTTCTGAAGAAAATCCTCCGAAGACAACTGAATGAGGCGCGCCAATTCTTGCACAAGCTAACATCGCGAACATCGCTTCAGGAATCATCGGCATATAGATACATACTAAATCGCCTTTTTTTACACCAATTGCTTTTAATGCATTAGCTGCTTTACAAACCTCTTTTAGAAGTTCTTCGTAAGTATATATTTTGCTATCTCCTGGTTCGCCTTCCCAAATAAGTGCAGTCTTTCCTCCAATTCCTCTCTTAATGTGTCTATCTAAGCAGTTATATGTAATATTGAGTTTCCCTTCTTTGAACCATTTAAAAAATGGCGCATTTTCGTTATCTAATACAGTTTGAAATGGCTCAAACCAATCTAATTCAGATTTTGCAAAAGATTCCCAAAATAGAATAGGATTATCTGATGCTTGTTTTTTTAAACTTTGTAATTCTTCTTGAGAACTAATATTTGAGTTTTCTGCAAATTTTTTTGATGGATGGAAAATTCTCTTTTCTTCAAGTATGTTATTGATTGAATTTTTTTATCTAATGACATTAAATAAATCTAGGTTTTATAAATTTAAACGAAAAAATTAAGGTTTTCAAAAATTTTAATATTAATTTAGCTCAAAGATTTATTTCTTATAGATCTAATAAATACGGCTTAGAACAAATTCTGGAAGAGCCATTAAAGCTCTTTTATATTCTGAATCAGGAAGCCAGACTATAGCTTCTTTAGAAAGCATCGCAAAATCCTCAGCTAGTTTTCTGGAACTTTCAATAGCTTTAGAGTTCATGATGATATTAAGAGCATCATCTAAATCATCTTTTTCAGCAAGTTCTCTATTTATGAGAACTGATAATTGTTTATTTTCTTCCAAGGCATATAAAACTGGGGCGGTAAGATAACCACTAGCAAGATCACTTACAGCAGGTTTTCCAAGTTGTTTATCATTTCCAGTAAAGTCAAGAATGTCATCTACAACTTGAAATGCTAAGCCAATATTTTTGCCAAAATCGTACAACGATGTTAAATCTTTGTCATTAATCCCGCTCAAAACTCCAGCCGCTTTACAACTATTGGCTATTAATGATGCTGTTTTACAATAACTTTTGTTGATGTATTTGGAAAAAGATTGAGCCGAATCAAATCTATTTAAATTTTGTTTGATTTCACCCTCTGCCAAATCCATTATTACTCTACTAAGTAATTTAACTACATTTACATTATCAAGATTTGCTAGGTGCCAACTTGCTTGAGCGAATAAAAAATCACCCGCCAAAACAGCTACTCTAGTATTAAATCTGCTATGAACTGTATCAACTCCTCTTCTTGTAGAAGCCTCATCAACAACATCATCATGTACTAATGAGGCTGTATGAATCATTTCAGTTATTTCAGCAAGCCTTTTATGTTTGGAAGTTAAGCAAAATTCAGGAGATATAGCTTTTGAAATCAATAAAACTATACCAGGTCTCAACCTTTTCCCCCCAGCACTAAAAAGGTGTTCTGCCGCGGCTTGAAGAATTGGGTGACCAGCTCCTATTAGATTTTTCAGTTCTAGAATTAGATCATCAAGATCATTTTCAACTGGTTGTAGTAGCTCTGTTACTGTATTCATGATTAACCTCTTCTATATCTTAAGGAATCAAACATTACTTCGGAGGTTAACCAACCTAATTTCTTTATTAATTCCAAGCCAAAATTTTACTTTATTCGAAAACTCATCTCTTTTTGAAGTAACAAAAAATTTTACATTTTCGAAAGCAATTCTCTCATAGCGGTCAGTTTTTGGAATAGCAAAAGATTCATTAAATTTTTTTATTAATGCTAGCGATGGATCGATAATTTTTATATTTGAATCTAATTTTTTTCTTAAAAAGTCATAAATTAAGGGATAGTGACTACATCCAAGTATTAATTCTTCAATATTTTTGTTTATTAGTGGTCTTAAGTATAAGTCTGAAAGACTATTTAACTTATCAAGATTTAATTTTTCTTTTTCAATTTCTGATACAAATTCTGGACAATCTTGCTGAAATATTATCGCATTCTCTTTTTTAGCATTTATAGCTTCCCTGTAAAACGATGATCGAACCGTTGTTTGTGTTGCTAGGACACCAATTATTTGTTTATCAACTATTTCCGATACTGAGTTTATAAGGTCAAAGCAAGGGACCTTTAAATTATCTTCTAGAATATCAAGGGCACACGCATTTGTAGTGTTACAAGCAACTAAAAGTGCATCCAAATTCTTATCAACAAAAAAAGTACAAATCTCCTTTGCAATTAATCTTATCTCTTTAGGATTTTTGTTCCCAAAAGGTATTCTTTTTGTATCCGCCAAATAAAAAACTTCTACATCTTTACGTGTTTTTAGTAAAGAATTAAGGATAGTAAAACCACCTATTCCGCTATCAAATATACCTATTTTAATTTTCACCCTACTTTATCTAGATATTCGAGAATACCTTTTGCAATTGCATAGGCTAATCTTTTTCGATGGGTTATTTTTTCTAATCTTCTTGCATCTAATCTTCCAGTTAAAAATCCAATTTCTACAAGGACTGCAGGCATCCTAGTATTTTTAATTACATAAAATCGACCTTGTTTAACTCCTCTATCAGGACTACCAGGAGAAACTCTTAAAATTTGTTTTTGAATTCTTTTCGCGAGTAATCTTCCTCTCCACCCTCTGTAATAAAAAGTTTCTAATCCATTTATGTCTCTTCTTTTACCTCTAGAGGCATTTGCATGAATACTTACAAAGATATCTGCATCAATATTATTAGCAATGGAAACTCTTGGAGGCAAATCCAAATCAACGTCATTTGTTCTAGTCAACCTTACTTTGACACCTTTCTCAGAAAGTAATTTTTTAACTAT
>QCRF01000034.1 GCA_003209375.1 Prochlorococcus sp. AG-459-N19
CACACAGATTCATATTCTCTCTTTTTTTTATAAAGTCAAATAAATTTCCCTTTATTAAGGTTTTATGAGGACTTCCAATTAATTCTTTATTTAATATTGAAATCATAAGAATACCTGAAATAGAAATACTCTTAATTTATGAAGTAAATACTGGCAATCCTATTGTTGCAGTTGTTATGAGAGCCCCTGCAAAAATCAAGAAAGGTAGAAAAGGGTAGTTTTTCAAAGATAAACTTACTAATTCGAAATTACTATATAAGTATTTATACCTTTTGTCTACCCCTGGGAGTTGTTAAAGGTAAAAATTATTCTCTTAAAAGTAAAAATTTAACATCAACCAAATTTACCTGATATGTATTCCTGAGTGGTTTTTTCTTTTGGAGAATTAAAAATTTTCTTAGTGGAATTAAATTCTGCAAGATAACCAACCTTTCCTCCATCACCATCTTCATATTCAATAGCATTAAAAAATGCAGTCATATCACTAACTCTTAATGCCTGTTGCATATTATGAGTAACGATTATTATTGTGTAATTCTTCTTAAGTTCATGCATTGTCTCTTCTATTTTCAAGGTAGAGATAGGATCCAAAGCTGAACAAGGCTCATCCATGAGGATTATTTCAGGCTCAATTGCGATGGTTCGAGCAATACATAATCTTTGTTGTTGTCCACCAGATAAAGAGTAACCACTATCATTTAGTTTATCCTTACATTCATCCCATAAAGCAGCTTTTCTAAGTGAACTTTCCACTAATTCATCCATATCTCCAGTAAAGCCATTAATTCTTGCTCCAAATGCGATATTTTCGTAGATAGATTTAGGAAAAGGATTTGGTTGTTGAAAAACCATACCAATTCTTCTTCTTACCTCAACTGGGTCTACTCTTTTGTCATAAATATTAGTTCCATCAAAGAGGACAGTCCCTTTTAATGAGCAATTAGGTATTAGATCGTTCATCCTATTTAATGACCTAAGAACAGTTGATTTACCGCAACCGGAGGGGCCAATAAGGGAAGTTATATTTCCTTTTTTAAAATTACAAAAAACATTTCTTACTGCTTCAAAAGTTCCATAACTAATAGAGACATTCTCAAGAGACAAAATGATATTTTTTGGTGTTTTTTTATTAGTTTTAATCATTTATACTCTCTTGGTTTTCTCAGTAAAAGCGGCCAATATCCTTGAAAATATATTTACTGATAGTATCGATAAAACAAGAATAAAGGAAGCTGCCCAAGCTAATTTATTCTGTGCATCATAAGGTTCAAGAGCGAAGTTGTATATCAATACAGCCAAAGAACCCATCTCATAAAACAAGTCCCCAAAGCCTGTTATGTAGTAGTAAGAGAATAAAGCCGTAAATATCAAAGGTGCTGTTTCACCTGCAGCTCTAGCGATTCCAAGTACAACGCCAGTAGCAATAGATCTAAAGGCAGAAGGCAAAGTAACTTTCAATATGGTTGTATACATACTTGCTCCAACACCAAGAGACGCATATCTCAACTCATTAGGCACCAACTTTAAACCTTCATCAGTTGTTTTGATCACAGTAGGCAACATTAATATTGAAAGCGCCATACCTCCGGCCAAGCCACTATACATACTTCCAAACAAAATTTTTGTAGAGACAATTAAGGCATAAATAAATACACCGGCAATAATTGAAGGGACTCCCGCTAAAACATTTACCCCGAATCTGATAAATCTTGAAAAAGCACCGCCTTTAGAATATTCCGCTAGATATATCCCCCCACCAACACCTACTGGTATCGCAATAATTGAAGCAATGGTAGTTATTATTAATGTCCCGATCAATGCAGGATTAATACCACCTGCATCTAAATCATCTCCAGGGGGATTTGGTTCTAAAGCAAATAATTCTGGTGTGATTTGGGATCCACCTTTGATGAGAATATAAGTCACTAGAAAAATCAAAGGGAGTATTGCGATCAATGCACAAATTACTGATAAAGAAGTAAAGAATTTATCTCCTATATTTCTTGATAATCTTTTCTGGTAATAGAGTGAATTCATAATTATCTAATATTTGAGACTAAATTTCTTAACTAGCCACTGCGCAAAGATATTTACTATCAAAGAAAGGATCATAAGTACAAAAGCCGCATAAAACAGAGATGAAACCTGACTTCCATCAGCCTCACCAAACTGGTTTGCAAGCATGGAGGAAATGGTATATCCAGGAGATAATAGAGACCAACTAAATGCATTTGAATTACCAATAATCATTGTCACAGCCATTGTTTCTCCCATTGCCCTACCTAAAGCCAATAGAATACCTGCCATAATTCCTGATAATGCTGCCGGCAAAATTACTGAAAATATTGTTTTCCATCTACTAGCTCCAATTCCATAAGCCGCATTTCTTAGCTTTTTAGGAACCTGATTAAGTGAATCCCTTGCAATGGAAGTCACTATTGGCAAAAGCATTACTACTAAAATCAATATTGCTAACAAAGAATTCCTGCCTGTAGGCTCTGTACTGAACAAAGGTATCCAACCAAAGAAATTATGTAAAAAGACAAAAAAGGCTCTAAAAAAAGGTTCCATTACAAATATTGCCCAAAGCCCTAATACAACTGATGGTATAGCTGCAAGTAATTCAACAAAAGAACCTATTATTTCTCTAAAAACTTTAGGTACAAAGTCTTCGGTAATAAATATTGCGGTTCCAACTCCTAGAGGGATAGTTATTAATAGCGAAAGAAATGAGGTTACTAATGTGCCATATATTGCAGTAAAAGCTCCGTATTCATCTTTTACAGGATTCCATTCAGAGGTTACTAGAAACTTCAATCCATACCTTGAAAAGGATTCAAATGACTGGAAAAAGACTACTAAAATAATTCCTAAAAGTATTATTGCTACGAAACTAGACAAGACTAGAGCAGTATTCTTGAAGATAATATCTATATTTTTTTCGATACCGAATCTTTTACGATTCTTGAAAAGAGTTAATTTCTCTTCCATTAAAAAAAGAATATCTCTATAAATCTACTACTAAATGAGCAAAAAGACTTTCAAAAAAATCAAAAAATTTTGATATTTGATTATTTACAATTCCTCTTATTCTTGGATGACTGAATTAAGTTACCCATCCAATTTTGAATATCTGTTAATACTTCTAAATCTAATTTGTAATAGACCCATCTACCTTCTTGTCTGTCACTGATCAGGCCTGAATCTTTAAGAATTTTTATATGATAAGAAATTTTCGATTGGGACAATCCAGTAACTTTTACTATGTCGCAAACACATATCTCTCCATTCATCATTAATTCAAGAATATTTATTCTAATTGGATCAGAAAGAGATTCCATTATCCCAACAAACTGCGCACTATTAATCTTTTTAAGTTGCTCTAACAAGGCCTAGAGATAATTGATTTTTTAATATTAACCTAAAAAAATATAATTTCACATATCAAACGTTATTGATATATCAAATATTTTTGATATATAATTAGTCAGGTTTAAGATGTTTCATGAAAATTGGAATTAACGGATTTGGGCGAATTGGGAGGCTGGCTTTAAGAATCTTGTGGCAAAGGGAAGATATAGAAATAACTCATATAAATGAAACAGGAGGAGATTCCTTAGCCGCATCTCACTTATTAGAATTTGATTCTGTTCATGGCAGATGGAATAAAAATATTATTTCGAATAAAGACGAAATAATAATTGAAGGAAAAAAAATTTCCTTTACATCAAAAAAGGACTATCTTGATGTTCCATGGGATAAATCTTCGGTTGATCTTATTTTGGAATGCACGGGGAAAAACAAAACTCCACAAGACTTAAATCCATATTTTGATTCTCTTGGAGTAAAAAAAGTCATTGTTGCCTGCCCTGTCAAAGGCATTGTGGGAAGTGAACAAGCACTTAATATTGTTTATGGAATTAATCATTCCCTTTATAAAGCTGATAAACATAAGTTAATTACCGCAGCATCATGTACTACTAATTGCTTAGCTCCCATCGTAAAAGTTGTTAATGAAAATTTTTCAATTAAACATGGAGCTATTACAACTATTCATGATGTTACAAATACGCAAGTTCCAGTAGATTTATACAAAGGTGACTTAAGAAGAGCAAGAGGATGCATACAAAGCTTAATTCCAACTACGACTGGATCGGCCAAAGCAATTGCCGAAATTTTTCCTGAACTAAAAGGCAAACTAAATGGACATGCAGTAAGGGTTCCTCTTTTAAACGCCTCTTTAACCGATGCAGTTTTTGAATTGAATAATGAAGTAACTGAAAAGCAAGTAAATAATGCTTTTAAAAAAGCATCAGAAACATACTTAAAAGGAATTCTTGGGTATGAGGAGAAGCCTTTAGTATCTGCAGATTACTTAAATGACTCTAGAAGTTGCATAATAGATGGACTATCAACGATGGTTGTGAATTCAAATTTATTAAAGGTTTATGCTTGGTATGACAATGAGTGGGGATATAGTTGCAGACTTGCAGATTTGACTTCTTTTGTAATTGAAAAAGAAAAAAAATTTTAGTTTTTATGAAATTATCTAGTCTTCAACAATATAGTGTCGTCACAGCAAACTATTGGGCATTTACGCTTACTGATGGGGCATTAAGAATATTAGTTGTTGGCCACTTTCATGCACTAGGTTATTCAACCCTGCAAATTGCTTTACTTTTTCTTTTCTATGAGTTTTTTGGAATAATTACAAACCTTTATGGAGGCTGGATAGGAGCAAGATATGGTTTAAGGCTTACTTTATGGATAGGAACAATTCTGCAAATTATTGCTCTTTTCATGTTGATTCCTGTCAAAGATAATTGGCCATTAATCTTTAGCGTCGCATACGTTATGTTGGCTCAAGCGCTCAGCGGGGTAGCAAAAGATCTAAATAAAATGAGTGCAAAAAGTGCAGTTAAATCAATAGTTACCAGTTCAGAAGAAAATAAACAAAATAGTCAAAAACAATTATTTAAGTGGGTTTCAATTTTAACAGGATCTAAAAATGCGCTTAAGGGGGTTGGTTTCTTCTTAGGTGGACTTTTATATAAGATATTAGGCTTTAATAATGCTGTTGAAATAATGGGTTTAGGTCTGTGTCTCGCATTCTTTTTAACTTTGTGTCTTCCTAAAGATTCAGGGAAAATGAAAAGAAAACCTGTTTTTAGAGACCTTTTTTCCAAGTCTCAAGGTATAAATATTCTCTCAAGCGCTAGATTTTTCTTATTTGGAGCAAGAGATGTCTGGTTTGTAGTTGCACTTCCTGTGTTTTTAGATATTTCTTTTGGATGGGATTATTTAAAAATTGGTCTTTTCTTGGGTGGATGGATAATAATCTACGGATTTTTTCAAGTATTAGCTCCATTACTTAGAAAAGTATGGAGAAAAAAAACTAGCCCAACAAAAACAACCGTCCAATTTTGGGGACTTATCTTGACAGTTATTCCATTATTTATTGCTTTAGCTTTAAACGGTGATAAATCATTAGGACCTGTAATTGTAATTGGATTAATAATATTTGGCTTTATTTTTGCAATGAATTCTTCTACTCATTCGTACTTAATTTTGGCTTATTCAGATAATGAAAAAGTAAGTTTAAATGTTGGTTATTACTATATGGCGAATGCAGCTGGAAGATTGTTAGGAACCTTACTATCTGGCTTATTATTTATGCTAGGCAGAAATGCCACTCTTGGTCTTCAATATTGTTTATATGCTTCAACTGCCTTGATTTTTATTGCATGGCTTACTAGTTCTAAATTACCTTCCTATTCTTCCAACAGCATCGATTGATTTTTTTAGAATTTCCCCTTTTAAAGGAACGAAGCCTAAAGCAGGAGCTTTTGATTGGTATTCATCACTTAGCAATTTATAGAACGTATCTTGAATTGCCTTAGTATTCCTGCCGTTACCTTTTTCATAAGCGAGTATCCAAGTCAAGGTTGCTATTGGATAAGCTCCTTTAGCAGTAGGATTCGGATTTTTACCAGCCAAGTTTTCATCAAGATTTATTCCATTTAAAGCTATTGCTCCTGACTCAGTATTGGGAGTAACGAATTCACCAGAAAGATTTTGAAGTGCAGCAGCCTTAACATTACCTTTAATGTATGACTGGTTTACATAACCAATTGCACCTGGAGTATTTTGTATAACACCGGCCACACCAGAATTGCCTTTAGCTCCTACTCCTGCAGGCCATTTAACAGATTTACCAGTACCAAGGTTCCAAGTTTTAGAAAAAGCCTCCATAGAATTTGTAAAAGCTTTAGTAGTACCTGAACCATCAGAACGATGAGCCCAAGTTAATTTACCTGACTTGCATCCTAATTCCTTCCAATTTTTTATCATTCCCAATGCAACTTGAACAGCTTGTTCTTGTGTTAGTTTCAAGTCGCAGTCATAGTTATATCCGAATGCAATTGTGCCTCCTACCATAGGTATTTGAACCAGCCCTCTTGTAACTTTCTCTATATCAGAATCTTTCATAGGATCATCTGATGCACCAAAATTTACAGTTTCATCTATAAAGGCCTTTCTGCCAGACCCAGAACCAACTGCTTGATAATTAACTCTTGGGCCTCCAGATTTAGCTAAGTCAAAAAACCACCTGGTATAAATTTTTGAGGGAAATGAAGCACCAGCTCCGCTCAATCTTTTTGAAGCAATCGCTGCTGGAGAGAAAACTAATGAGATAGCAGAAGAAATAATGAGAGCTTTCTTAAAAAT
>QCRF01000035.1 GCA_003209375.1 Prochlorococcus sp. AG-459-N19
CATCTGTATCTCCCCATTCCAAATCTTTTTCTGGCGGTGCTTTAAATAATATAAACATTCTTGCTGTATCTGCTCCATATTTTTTAATTACTGATTCAGGGTCTATTCCATTATATTTTGACTTAGACATTTTCTCGAAAAGAACTTCGAGTTTGGTATTGTCAATTGGATCTGTAGGATTTGAAAAGTCAGTAATATCGGAAGGAGAAACATATTTACCCGTTTTATTGTTTTTATAGGCTGCGGCTTGAACCATTCCTTGCGTTAATAGTTTTTTAAATGGTTCATCAATATCAAATAGTTCATTATCTCGCAAAGCTTTAGTGAAAAATCTTGCATATAACAAATGCAATATTGCATGCTCTACTCCTCCAACATATTGATCTACAGGTAACCACTTATTAATTTCATTCTTTTCAAATGGCTTAGTTGAACATTTTGAAGATGGGTATCTTAAAAAATACCAAGATGAACACATGAAAGTGTCCATAGTATCAGTTTCTTTTCTTGCCGCTATTCCACATTTTGGACATGTTGTATTTATCCAATTATTATTATTACCTAAAGCATTAATTTTGTTAGCGGAGATTTCTATATCTTTTGGTAATGAAACAGGTAAATCAGATTGGTTTAAAGGAACAGCTCCACATTTTTTGCAATTAACGATGGGTATCGGACATCCCCAATATCTTTGTCTAGATATTAACCAATCTCTTAAACGATATTGAATTTTATTTTTGGCCCATCCATTATTTACTCCCTCCTCTGCAATTTTTAATTTAGCAACAGTATTTGCTATACCATTGTATTGATTTGAATTAATTAGATATCCATTTTCTACATAAGCATTATCAAGATCCTTATTTTGTTCACTTTTATCTTTTACTATTACCTGTTTAATATCTATATTGTTTTTCTTAGCAAATTCAAAATCCCTTAAATCATGAGCAGGTACACCCATAACAGCGCCTGTACCGTATTCATCAAGAACATAACTAGCCACCCAAATAGGTATAGGTTCAGAATTAACTGGATTTATTGCTACTAAGCTAGTTTTTATTCCAATTTTTTCAAGTTCATTATTTTTATTATTTTTCAAATATTGTTTAAGATTTTCTATATCTTGTATGGTTTCTTGATCAGTAATTTTTTTAATTAATGAATGATTAACAGAAATTGCTAAATAAGTAACTCCAAATAAAGTATCTGGCCTTGTTGTAAATACAGTTATTTTCTTTTCTGGATTGGTATTGATATTGAAATTAATATTTGCACCAATTGACTTTCCAATCCAATTATCTTGCATTATTTTTACTCTTTCTGGCCAGTTATCTAATTTTTCTAAATCCTTCAATAACTCATCCGCATAATTAGTAATTCTTAAAAACCATTGCTTTAATAATTTTTTTTCAACTACTGCCCCAGATCTCCAAGATTTACCCTCTGAGTCAACTTGTTCATTCGCTAGGACTGTATTATCGATAGGATCCCAATTAACTTCTGATTCCTTTTGATATACAAGACCTGCCTTGTATAACTCTAAAAATAGATATTGAGTCCAAATATAATAATTTTCATCACATGTTGCAAATTCCCTATCCCAATCAACTGATAGTCCCAAAAGCTTTAATTGTGACTTCATATGAGAAATATTTTTTTTAGTCCAGACACTTGGACTAATTCCTCTTTCAATCGCAGCATTTTCAGCAGGCAAACCAAAAGCGTCCCAACCCATTGGATGTAAGACTGATTTACCCTTAAACCTTTGGAATCGAGCTATTAAGTCTGTAATAACATAATTCCTAACATGTCCCATATGAAGATTACCTGAAGGGTAGGGAAACATTGATAATGCATAAAATTTATCGCTATTCTCAGTTAATTTATCGGTTTTGTATAAATTGTTTTCTGTCCATATTGACTGCCATTTTTTTTCTATTTCAGATGGATTATATAAATTGATATCTGACTCATATTGTTTATCGGGAGAAATCACTTAATTTATATTTGTTAAATTATTATTTTAATATCCATTGTATAAAATAGAAATAGATTGTTAAAAGGAATAATTTATAATTAAAATTTAAGATATATAAATTACAAATGAAAAATATAACTTTTGAAAAATATCAAGGTAACGGAAATGATTTCGTAATAATAGATTCTAGAGGAAATGGATTATATAAAAATTACAAGACAAATAAAATATTTGATATAAAAAAAATTTGCAACAGGCAATTTGGTGTTGGAGCAGATGGTGTGATTTTTATAGAAGAACCTAATGAAGATAATTATGCAAAAATGATAATTTTTAATTCTGATGGTTCTGAAGCACAAATGTGTGGAAACGGAATTAGGTGTTTAGTTGAGTATCTCCACGTAAAAGATTCAATGAATAATAAAAATATAGAATATAAAATTGAAACTAAAGCAGGTTTAAAAATTGCAAAATATATAAATGATGAAATTACAGTAAAAATGGGAGTTCCAATTTTAGAATGTCAAAATATTCCAACAACAATTGAAAAAAAAATAAATTCAATTCCTTCACACGAATTTATTGAGAAAGATTTTAATAATATGGGTTATGCCGTAGGAATGGGAAATCCTCATTTAATATTCTTTGTAAAAGACATAGATTCAATTGTTCTTTCCAGACTTGGTCCTATATTTGAAAAAAATGAATTATTTCCTGAAAAAACTAATGTGCATTTTTGTCAAATCCTAAATAGAGATAATATCAAAGTAAAAGTATGGGAAAGGGGTGCAGGACCAACCTTAGCTTGTGGAACAGGTGCCTGTGCTATCCATGTGGCAGCTTATAAATTAGGCCTTTGTAATTCACAAACCATAGTAACCTTACCAGGTGGTAATCTTAAAATTGATTGGTCAAAAGACGATTGTGAAGTAATGATGACTGGTAATGCTAAAAAGGTTTTCTCAGGATCAATGTTAGTAAATTAATGGAAAATAATTTTATCTATTTAGATAATGCATCCACAACTCCATTATCTGAGAATGTTTTAAATATAATAAATTCAACATATAGGAATTATTGGCATAACCCTTCATCTACATATCAGCTAGGGATAAAATGCTCTGAATATCTTGAAAAAATTAGATCTAAAATTGCTTATATATTTGAAGCAGATCCAGAGGATATAATTTTTACATCTGGTTCTTCGGAATCGACAAATATTGTTTTTAATAATATTTATGAGAACTTTAAAAATGGTAGGGTTGTTATTTCAAATGTTGAACATCAAGCAACAACTATTTGTGCTAATAAACTAAGAAAACAAAATTGGGATATTTACGAATGGACAGTAAATAATGATGGAATTTTAAATATTTCTAATATTGAGAAATTTTTAAACAATGATACTAAGCTTGTATCAATTATTTGGGGACAAAGTGAAATTGGTACAATACAACCTGTCCAATTTATTGGTTCCAAATGTGAAGAATTAAATATTATGTTTCATTTAGATGGAACTCAAATATTAAGTAATGGAATATTCAGTTGGAAAGATCTTAAATGTGATTTTTTAAGTTTATCGGCTCATAAATTTGGAGGTCCAAAAGGGATCGGTATTCTTTTAACAAAAGAAAAGTCTAGACAAATTTTAAAAAATAATGACATATCACTTTCTCAGGAATTTTCAATTAGACAAGGTACACAAGCTTTGCCATTAATCGCTGGAATGTATGAATCATTAAAGAATATTGAAGGAAAAATAAAATTATATGATTACGTAACTGAATTTCCTTCTAATAATATTAATAAACTTAAAAATTATTTTTTTCAAAAAATTAAAGATAATAATCATATAAAGATTACGGGTAGTATTAATCATAGACTTCCCAGTCATATTTCTTTTCTACTATTAAATAAACTATTTGAGCCTATAAGGGCCTATAAGATTGTTAATTTCATGTCAGAAAATAAAATAGCCATAAGTAGTGGAAGTGCTTGTTCAAGCTCATCTGGGAAACCTAGCTCAACACTTAAAAATATCGGTTTAAAAGATGATGAACTATATTCAAATATTCGTGTTACTTTAGGTTCAATAAACAATAAGTCAGAAATAGATAAATTTTTAGAACTTATTCAAATATGTATTCACAAATTTTAATGGAAACCAATTACAGACTACCTAAAGATTTAATTGAATCTCTTAAGAATATGGAGGATGCAATTATTCCAAGTTTATTAGATTCAAATAAAAGATTTACTATAGAATTCAATTTTGAAGGATTGAAGTTTAACAGAATTGGAATAACTATCTACAAGATATTGTCTAAAAATAATAATAATGTATTCATAACATTTGCTGATCAAGGTGCTGTGGCTTTGGCTCAAAGAGACTATCCAGATATCAAAGATAAAATCTTTACTTTTAAATCATTTAACGAATCAAATAATATAAATAATATTGATAGTGCAATGATATCGATACTACCTCAGCCATATGATTTCGATTCATTTGAACCAATGTCTGATAATTATCAAGGTACGCATTATTCATTAAATCCAAAATTTGAAGATGCCAATATTGGTATAGGAAGTGTTATTAGAGAGCGACGTAAAAACTTTGTCAAAACATGGAAAAATATTTATTTTCTTCAACCTTTAAATAAAGCTGCTCTTATGCATATTTATCCAAATAACTGGTTGCTTTTCAAAGAAGAAAATAAAAGATATTTTTTTAAAAAAGAATTTGAAATTAAACCCGACAATGAATCTATTTTTGTAAATTTATAGATTTAATGTGATAAAAAAAATATATTCATTTTTCTTTATTGTTCTTGTATTAGTAACATCTCCTTTCTTAATAAGATATTTACTAGCAGATCAGAAAATAACTATCTTAAATAGTATTTATTTTAATTTCCCGGGAATAATTACTAAAAACAAAATATGTCCTACTTATGATGCTTTATTGAATCAAACGCTAGATGATTCTTTTAGTGTATCAATTATTAATAATAAAGGGGAAATAATAAGTTCCTACAATGCGAATGTTCCAAGGTTGCCAGCCTCTAACCAAAAATTATTTTCATCAGCTTATGTTTTAAGTAAATATAAATTAAATAATAATTTAAAAACTTCCTTATTTAAAAATAAAAACGATTATTATCTACACGGTCAAGGTGATCCAGATCTTAATTATGAACATATAATCGAACTAATTTCAAATGTTAAAGAAAATAAAATTATTAACTTTAATATTGTAGAAATTGATTCAAAATTATATTGGCCTAATGGTTGGACAAATACAGATAAACTTTACGAATATGGATCTCCAATTACATCTCTCGCAATAGAAAGTAATCACAATAAATACGATGATATTAATGCATTAAAAAATTTTATTAAAAATTATTTAAAAAATAAATTTCCAAATTCAGAAATATATATAGATTTTTTTGATTCAAAAAAAACTTTTTATTTAAAAAATATTAAAGAGATAAATAAAATATATTCAACTCCAATTCTTTCATTATTAACTTTAACAAATTCTGAAAGCCATAATTTTACGGCTGAATCTCTTTTTAAAAATGCCTCAAATACATGGAACGATAATAACTATATAAAATTGAAAAGATGGCTTGCAAATAAGGGCCTTCCAGCAAATAATGCATACTTTGCAGATGCTAGTGGATTGTCTCGAAAAAATAAAATTACAACAAAGTTAGTTGTATTGTTTTTAGATAAAATGAGATATTTTAATGATTTTAAAGCTTATCAATCTACTCTTTCAATTATGGGAGTGAGAGGAACATTAGCTAAAAGATTTGTAAATAGTGAATTGTCTGGAAAGTTTTTTGGGAAAACTGGGACTCTTTCAAATGTCTTTGCATTATCTGGCTTTTTATATAAAAATGAAAAGCCAATAATTATAAGTATTATCCAAAATTCTAATAATATTGATAAAGAAAAAGCTTTTAAATTATTACGTGATCTTTATTACTTGAAATCTTGTTAACAAAAATATTATTTAAAATATTCTTTTAAATCCCTCTCAACAGAGGGGGGTACCATGTGATTAATTTCCCCACCAAATTTTGCAACTTCTTTTACTAAAGAACTACTAAGAAAACTGTAATTTGTATTTGTCGATAAAAATATAGTTTCAATATCATTATTAAGAGATTTATTTGTATGAGCAATCTGAAGTTCATACTCAAAATCACTCATTGCTCTTAAGCCTCTAAGAATAAGATTAGCTTTTAGATCATTTGCACAATCAACAGTTAGACCAGAATAAGAAATTACTTCAATATTAGGTAAATGAGAAAGAGAATTTTTTATTTGTATTATTCTTCTTTCAAGATTAAATGTTGGTGTTTTAGAGGTATTTTCTAAAACAGCAACTACTAGATTGCCAAATATTTTTTCAGCCCTTTCTATTAAATCAAGATGCCCATTTGTTAAAGGATCAAATGTACCTGGATAAAGAATTTTCATGAATTTATTATGATCGAATAAGAAATTTAGTTAAAATAAGATTATTAGTTAAATCAATTATGACATTAAATCTAGAAGCAAAAAAAATCTTATTAAGAAAAATACCTCACGGTTTATTTATTTGTGGCGTTAGAGACGAGGATAAAAATGAAGTCAATGGATT
>QCRF01000036.1 GCA_003209375.1 Prochlorococcus sp. AG-459-N19
TGATTTAGGTACTACTAACTCTGTTGTAGGAGTTATAGAAGCTGGACGTCCAATTGTTATTGCAAATTCTGAGGGTACAAGAACTACACCTTCAATAGTTGGATTTACAAAAGACAAGGAAATAGTAATAGGAGACCAAGCGAGAAGACAACTTGTTCTAAATCCCAAGAATACCTTTTATAACCTAAAAAGATTTATTGGTAGTGACTGGGATGAATTAGATGAGAATAGTATTTCTGTTCCATATAACGTTAAGGCTAATACCAATGGAAGCGTTAGGGTTCTTAGTCCAAATACAGAAAGAGAGTATGCACCAGAAGAATTAGTGAGCTCATTGATTAGAAAATTAATTAATGATGCTGAAACATATCTTGGAGATACTGTTGATTCAGCAGTTATTACTGTCCCTGCCTACTTTAATGAATCTCAAAGACAAGCTACAAAGGATTCTGCAATATTAGCTGGCATTAAAGTAGATAGAATTCTAAATGAACCTACTGCTGCTGCTCTAGCTTATGGTTTTGAAAAAAGTTCATCTAATAATGTTTTGGTTTTCGATTTAGGAGGAGGAACATTTGATGTTTCATTATTAAAAATTTCAAATGGTGTATTTGACGTTAAAGCTACTTGCGGTGATACACAGCTAGGAGGAAACAATTTCGATTCAAAAATAGTTGATTGGCTTGCAGATAAATTTCTTGTAAAACATGATATTGATCTAAGACGGGATAGACAAGCTTTACAGAGATTAACTGAAGCTGCTGAAAAAGCTAAATGTGAATTGTCAGGATTACAAAAAACAAAAATATCATTACCATTTATCACAACAAATAAAGAGGGGCCGTTACATATTGAAGAATCCTTAGATAGAAAAATATTTGAATCATTATCACAAGATTTACTTGATAGGTTATTAGAACCTGTGCAAATAGCTTTAGATGATTCTGGATGGAACGCAGATGATATTGATGAGGTAGTTCTTGTAGGTGGCAGCACAAGAATTCCAATGGTTCAACAATTAGTAAAGACGCTTGTGCCAAATGATCCTTGTCAATCTGTTAATCCTGATGAAGTCGTAGCAGTTGGAGCTGCGATACAATCTGGAATTATTAGTGGTGATTTACAAGATTTACTCCTAAATGACGTTACCCCTTTATCTTTAGGTTTAGAAACTATTGGTGGTCTTATGAAGGTACTCATTCCTCGTAATACGCCAATTCCAGTTAGACAATCTGATGTTTTTAGTACTTCCGAGGCTAATCAATCATCAGTTGTTGTTCAAGTACGGCAGGGAGAAAGGCCATTAGCCTCTGAAAATAAATCACTTGGTAAATTTAGACTATCAGGTATACCTCCAGCTCCAAGAGGCATACCTCAAGTCCAGGTAGCCTTTGATATTGATGCTAATGGCCTTTTAGAAGTAAGTGCAACTGATAGAACAACTGGAAGAAAGCAAACAGTTACAATCTCTGGAGGTTCTAATTTAAATGAACAAGAAATAAATTCGATAATTGAGGAAGCTAAAGCTAAGGCTAATGACGATAGGAAGAGAAGATCTGTAATTGATAGAAAGAATAGTGCTTTAACTCTTATTGCACAAGCTGAGAGAAGACTTAGGGATGCTTCATTAGAATTTGGTCCTTATGGGGCCGAAAGGCAACAACGAGCTGTTGAATTAGCTATTCAAGATGTTGAAGAGTATATTGATGACGATGATCCTCAAGAATTAGAAATTTCAGTAAGTGCTTTACAAGAAGCATTATTCGGCTTAAACAGAAAATTTGCGGCAGAAAAGAAAACTGATAATAATCCTTTACAGAGCATTAAAAATACATTTGGATCATTAAAGGATGAACTCTTTTCAGATGATTATTGGGATGAAGATCCTTGGGATAATCAAATAAATAGAAATTATAGAAATTCGAGGTATGGTAATTCTAGGGACGATGACCCATGGGACAATGACTACTTCCTCTAAAAAAGACTATTTGTCGATTTTGGGTTTATCCCCTGATTTCGATAATAAAGAACTTAAAAAGGCCTTTCGAAGAGAAGCAAGAAAATGGCATCCAGATTTAAATAAAAATGATCTTAATGCCGAAGAAAGATTTAAATTAATTAATGAAGCATACGAATATTTGCGCGATCCGAATATAAAGAAAAATAGTTCAGATGAAAATATAAATGATGATTACGAAAATAATAATTTCAAAACAGGGTTTCCTGATTTTCAAGATTATCTTGATTCATTATTTGGATATGAATACTCACCAAAGAATGACGAATATGATGATGAACCATTTGAGGATGAATCTATAAACACAAATAATGATGAATTTAAAAATTATCAATACCCTACAACTTCTCCAGAAGAGCCTCCTCCAGTAAAACTCCACCAAGATATTGAAACAGTTATTGAATTAACTCCTGATGAGGCCTTAAATGGAGCATCTATTTTAATTGAACTAGAAGATGAAACTGTGGTAGAAGTTGATACACCTCCTTTTGCCGGAGATGGATGGCGATTAAGACTTGAAAATATTGCAAGAGGAGGTAAAGATCATTATCTACAGTTAAAAGTACAAACTGAAAGTGGCCTAAGAATTGATGGTTTGAGAGTTCTTTATAAATTAGAGTTGTTTCCTCATGATGCTCTTCTTGGTTGTGCGGTAGAGGTTCCTACTCTTGATGGAACTGTCACACTTCAAGTACCACCAAAATCATCTACGGGAAGAATGTTACGTTTGAAAGGTAGGGGATTAACTTTCGAAGATAATGTAGGTGATCAATATGTTGAAATCTTGGTAGTAATACCTGCTGATATTAATGATGAAGAAATTGCTTTATATACAAGATTACAAGAATTATCACTTTCTGATTCTTAATCAAATATTATATAAATAGAAAATTCAGCAATTATGAACATATTTGTTCTTTTATATAATTCAGGAACAGATAAGGAAGGAATTCATTCAATCGAACTTAAAGGGAGGACCATTGTTCTTATGTTTGAAGATAAGGATGATGCAACAAGATATTGTGGTCTACTAGAAGCTCAAGACTTTCCATTGCCAACAGTTGAAATGATTAACATAGAGGAAATTAAAGATTTCTGCATTAAATTAGATTATGAATGCAAATTAGTAGAAAAAAATTTTGTACCTAAAACCGCAGAAGATAGGTTACTAATTTCTCCACCACAGAAAAACCTCCAAGTTGAGAATTGGGAGGAAGACAAAAGTTGTGATAAAGATAACATTGATATAGATACCATCAAGGAAGATCTTGAAAAGTTGCTTTAGATATTAAAATACCAATTAGTTATATAAATAAAACATGACAACTGCATTATTTGAGACAGAAGTTGGGAAGATTAATATTGAATTTTTCTCTGATGACGCACCTAATACAGTTAAAAACTTCACGAAGTTGATTAGTGATGGTTTTTATGATGGTCTAGCATTTCACAGAGTCATACCAGGATTTATGGCTCAGGGTGGATGTCCTAATACTCGTGACGGAGCATCAGGTATGCCTGGCACTGGAGGTCCTGGATATAATATTAAATGTGAAATTAATTCCAACAAACATCAAAAAGGCTCTCTTTCTATGGCTCATGCAGGAAAAGATACAGGTGGTAGTCAGTTTTTCATAGTCTATGAACCACAACCTCATCTCGATGGAGTTCATACTGTTTTTGGTAAGACTGATGATATGGATGTAGTTCTAAAGCTCACTAATGGTTCAAAAATTCTAAAAGCAACTTTAAAATAGAAATTTATCCTTCAAAAACAATACTAAATGTCTCTTTATCTAGATTAAATTTTCTTGTAGATGAATATAAGATTTCATTATTAATAGTAAATTTTGTATTTATTAACTTGATGCTACTTTTTGGGTGTAATGCTTGTTCGATGTTTCTAGAAACAATAATTCCAATCTTTTTACTATTTTCATAATTGGATAAATACTGAATAAATAATTCTATATTCTTTATTTCTTCATCAGTAATGTTGGAATTAGTTCTATTCTGATCATGTAATATTCGCCAAACTAATTTGGGTCGATTCCAAAAAGCCAATAATCTAGGAGTACTCTCCAGTTTTATATTAATGTTCTGTTCACTACAGAATTTAATAACATTATTTTTTATTGGAACTAGATCAATAGATTTATATTTTCCGTCAAGAAAAATCGATATGAATGGATCGATATTTCTGGAATTAGGATTTTCTTCATCAATCATGTGACCTAGTTTTGTTTTTTTCACACTCAAATATTCAGCATTATTATCGTTAGGGCAAATCACTAATGGAACTCTTTCAATAACCTCTATTCCATAACCACCTAATCCAGCAATCTTTCTAGGATTGTTTGTTAGTAATTTTAGTTTTTTTATCCCTAGATCGGTTAATATCTGCGCTCCAACTCCATAATTTCGGAGATCAGCTGGAAAACCTAATTTTTCATTAGCTTCTACAGTATCTAATCCACCATCCTGTAAACTGTAAGCCTTTAATTTATTTATTAGACCAATACCTCTGCCTTCTTGTCTCAAGTAAACGACAACTCCCTCTTCCTCCTTTTCTATCCTTGATAAAGCAGCCTCTAACTGAGGTCTACAATCACAACGTAATGATCCAAAAGCATCTCCAGTTAAGCACTCTGAATGCATTCTTACTAGTACAGGTTCACTTAATTTTGATGATTTTTGTTTAACTAATGCAACGTGCTCTGAACCATCAAGATCATTAACATATCCATAAGCTTTGAAATTACCAAAAATACTAGGAAGTACAGCGTCGGATTTTCTAAATACAAATCTCTCAGTTTGAAAACGATAACTTATTAAATCAGCTATGGATATTAACTTCATTCCCCACTGTTTTGCATACTCTTTAAGTTGTGGAAGTCTTGACATGGAACCGTCTGGATTTTGTATTTCACAAATCACTCCTGCAGGATATAGACCGGACATTGCCGCAATATCCACTGCTGCTTCAGTATGACCTGCTCTTTTAAGTACTCCACCTTTTTTTGCTCTTAATGGAAAAACATGTCCTGGCCTCCTTAAATCATCTGGTTTTGTATTTGGGTTAATAGCAACTTGTATTGTCTTTGCCCTGTCTTCAGCGGATATTCCAGTAGTGACATTATTTTCAGGACCAGCATCAATTGATATCGTAAAAGCTGTTTGATTTTCATCTGTATTTCTATCTACCATTAACGGTAAATCTAAAGAGTCAAGTTTTTCACCTTGCATAGCTAAACATATAAGACCACGTCCCTCAGTAGCCATAAAATTAATTTGCTGTGGAGTTGCAAACTGAGCCGCACATATTAAATCTCCTTCATTTTCTCTTCTTTCATCATCTACAACAATTATGCATTCACCATTTCTTATGGCTGCCAAGGCATCGCTAATAGGATCAAATTCAATTTTAAAAGATTCATTTATATCC
>QCRF01000037.1 GCA_003209375.1 Prochlorococcus sp. AG-459-N19
TAATGCTTTGACAGAAGCAAAACTTATTCCAGCTTTAAATAAAGAGAATTTATCTCATTTTCCAAAGACTTATGTTCCCTCTAGACTTTTATTAGGTCCTGGACCTTCAAATGCACATCCAGAAGTATTAAGCGCTCTTTCTTTGAATCCTATTGGTCATTTAGATGAAGCATATATCTCATTGATGTCTGACGTACAGCAACTTTTAAGGTATACCTGGCAGTGCAATAATCGTCTTACACTCCCCATGAGTGGCACTGGTAGTGCAGCAATGGAAGCTTCAATAGCTAATTTTATTGAAGAAGGCGAAAAAATTCTTATTGCTAAAAAAGGATATTTTGGAGATAGATTAGTTGATATGGCAACTAGATATAAAGCTCAAGTTTCCGTTATTGAAAAACCATGGGGTGAGGCTTTTTCTTTTGAGGAAATTAAGTATGAAATAGAGACTAAAAAACCAGCTATTTTTGCTATTGTCCATGCTGAAACATCAAGTGGTGTTTTACAACCTCTTGATGGTATTGGAGATATATGCAGAAAAAATAACTGCCTGTTTTTAGTTGATGCGGTTACTTCACTTGGCGCTTTAGAATTATTAATAGAAGAATGGAAAATTGATCTAGCATACAGTTGTAGTCAAAAGGGATTAAGTTGCCCCCCAGGATTAAGTCCTTTTACAATGAATAAAAGAGCCGAAGAAAAACTAAGTTCAAGAAAAACAAAAGTACCTAACTGGTATTTGGATTTATCTCTATTAAATAAATATTGGGGTTCTGATCGTGTTTACCATCATACTGCTCCGGTAAATATGAATTTTGCTATTCGTGAGGGTTTGCGATTAATTGCGAATGAGGGTTTAGATAATGTTTGGAGTAGACATAATACCAATGCAAAAAAATTGTGGAATGGTTTAGAAAGTCTTGGAATGGAATTACATGTATCAAAGGATTATAGATTGCCAACTTTAACCACAGTTAAAATACCTCCAGCAGTTGATGGAGATGGTTTTAGAAATCATCTCTTAAGAAATTTTGGAATTGAAATAGGAAATGGACTTGGAGAATTATCTGGTAAAGTGTGGCGTGTAGGGCTAATGGGTTTTAATTCAAGTGAGGAGAATGTTGACAGATTATTAAACCTATTTGATACTGAGTTAAAAAAATTCTCTATTTTTGAGTCCTCAACTTTTTGAACCAAATTTGTAAAATTTGACTGCATTCATCTTCTAGGATACCTCCAATTATTTCCATTTTGTGATTAGCACTTTCATGTTTTGATAGGTCAATTGAGCCACCTAATCCACCTCTTTTCTTATCGTAAGCCCCGAAAATAACTTTACCCATCCGCGCTTGAATAAGAGCAGAGGAACACATAGTACAAGGTTCTAAATTTGTGATAATAGTACATTCATTAAATCTCCAATCATTTTTTATTAGAGATGCCTGCCTTAGTGCCATTATTTCAGCATGACCCAATGGGTCTTTATTTATATGCCTCCTGTTAACCCCTCTCCCTATACATCTTCCTTTCTCATCTAAAATTATTGAACAGATTGGTAACTCAATATTTCCAATTTCTTTCGATCTTTTTAGTATAGATTTCATCCACAAATTGTATTTTGAATTTTTTGTTTTTTTTTGTTGATCTTTATTACTATTTCCATTTTCAAAAATATTTCTCATTTACCAATATTGAGAATAGAATTATTAATAGATATCTTATCTGATGGCTGAAGATTTAATTAATAATAAAGATATATATTTCCCCTCATATTTAGGGACTAATGAAAAATTGATTAATCTTTTGAATCGAGCAAGTCAAACTCTTTGTGACTGGTTCTCTAAAGCTGATAAAAATGGTCCTTTACCTTTTGATGAGAGTTTCAAGTGCATTATGCCTGAAGAGGATAGTAACTCTGAAGAAGATTTGTTTTCTGAGATTGAATCGCTTTTAAATAATTCATTTAATCCTGTTCATCCTGGATCACTAGCTCACCTTGATCCCCCACCTTTGATTTTTTCTATTTTGGGAGATTTAATTGCTGCTGGTTTAAATAATAATCTTCTCGCTTACGAGTTATCACCTAGTGTAACTTTGCTTGAGGAATCATTATGCAAATGGTTTGCCAAGAAGATAGGGTTTAATGATTTCTCAGGAGGCATAGCTGCTAGCGGAGGTACATTAAGTAATCTGAATGCACTTATAGCAGCTAGATATAATGCTGGATTAGGTGCAAATCCTAATTCTGTATTAATTGTTAGTGAAGATGCTCATTCTTCCTTTGTTAAATGTATAAGAGCAATGGGTCTTGATTCTAGTAACCTTGTCAGGATCAAAACTGATAAACAAGGTCGAATGGATATAAATGATCTCAGAAAGTCTTTAGATAAATGTTCAATAGAAAATAAAAAAATATTTGCTATTGTTGCCACCCTTGGAACAACTGTAAGAGGGGCCATTGATCCTATTAAAGAAATAAGTGAAATCTGTAAACAAAGAAATATATGGTTACATATAGATGGTTCAATTGGAGGGGTTTTTGCTATAACCTCTATTCCAATAGAAGGTCTAAATAATATTAATCAGGCTAATTCGATAACAATAAATCCACAAAAAATTATTGGCATTACAAAGACTTCATCTTTGTTATTGGTTTCAAATATGAGTACTTTAGAAAATACTTTTAATACTGGACTGCCATATATATCATCTAAAAAAAACATTACAAACAGAGGAGAAATAGGTATACAAGGTTCTAGACCTGCAGAGGTTATCAAACTATGGCTTGGGTTACGTTTTTTAGGACTGAATGGAATAGAAAATATATTAAAATCATCAATTAAAAGGAAAGATTTTTTTATAAAAAATATTAGTAAAAATAAATTTGATATATATTCAGGTCCTCTCCATATTGTATCGTTCTTACCAAAGAAACTTGAGCCAAAAGACTCTGATGCATGGACTCAAACTAAAGTTAATGAACTAATTAACAATAATTTTATGCTTTCTAGACCAAAATTTAAAGGTAAATATTTTTTACGGGTTGTCATGGGAAATTACAATACAAAAGAATCTCATATTGAAGAACTTTTGAGACTTTTAGATGCTTAACTAACGAATATGGGTAGACCAAAAATTATTGCAATAGTAACTGGGTTTATATCTATAGCTATTTGTATTGCTTACTTACTCTTAATAACTATTTTTGATTTCAGAACTTATCTAAATGATCAATTATCTAATTTTACATAGTAAATGGAGGCAAACTTTTATTTGATTTAAAATACTTTTTCATTTCAATTTTTGTAATAGCTTCTTTTACGAAGTTGTTTAAAATGTCCTCTCTCTTACTTATTCTATAGATCTTATCTACAACTTCTTGAATTCCTCCATCTCCCCAATCTTGCCCATTTTTAAAATATTCAATCAAACTTAGACCTACTATTCTTATTAACCAGCCTGCTGTAACTGATTGAATAGATTTAGATAATATTATTTTAGTCAAACTTGTAGCTAAAACAGGTGAAAGTATCGCAAGACCTCCTTTTAGTATTCCTTGCTTAGCCAATGCGCTTAGCAAGGAAGTCGCAAGATCTTTTGCATCTTTTTTTGTAAGCTTTATTTCATATATTTTTGATAATTCCATTATCATTTGAAGATTTACAGACGTGGTAGTAAGGAAATCAACAGCTGGTAGTGGATTAACTAGTATTACTCCTCCTGTTATCCACATATATTTGTTAATAACTTTATTTGACATTAAATATCTTTGTTCTTGCACGAAATTTTTACTTTTAATACCCAACTTATTTGAGCGGAAAAGAATATTATCCGCCAATAATTCTTCGCCATTATTATCGAGTGTTTCAATTATTTCTCTAAATAAGCTTCCTACATCTGGAACTACATTTAAAGCATCTGGTTTTATAAAGGGAGATTGTTGAGGTACTGCAATTGTTTGAACAACTGAAATTTTATTTTTTCTGGCTGAGGTTATAGAAATTATATTTTCTTTGATGAGGTTATTTTCATTTTTAGACCTCAAATCACATTTATTTAAAACAATTATTATTTTTTTCCTTAATTTTAATAATTTTGTAATTAAATAGTTTTCGTATTTGTTTATGTCCTGATCTAACACAAAAAGTACTAAGTCAGAATTTGATGCTTGTATAATTGTTGCTTTTTCTCTTTCTTCTCCTAATTTAGATGGTTCGAATAAACCTGGAGTATCAACTATATTAATGTTTCTTTTTAAGATTGGGATACGAATTTTATAACTATTAATTTGCTTTGTTGTACCTATTTTTGCTGATGTTTGTCCGACAATATTTTTCAATAAAGATCTTGCTAAAGATGTTTTTCCTGAGGAACCTGCTCCAAAAAGAGTAACTTTATAATCTCCTGTTCTTAACTGGGACTCTAGTTTACTTTTTTGGTAATTTAACAATTCACTTTTTACTTTATCGTTAATTTTTTTATTAATTTTCTCGACCCCTTCCAAACTTATCTTGGCAGCACCATATGTATTT
>QCRF01000038.1 GCA_003209375.1 Prochlorococcus sp. AG-459-N19
AATCTTTGTTCCGAGAACATCCCCAAATGGTGCAATTAATCCTCCTAGTAATATTAAAAAAACAATTAAGATCCAGGCCACACTTTCGCCAACACTCAGTACATCATAATTTATGATGGATCAATTAAATCTTTTTGCAAGAGCAATTGGATCGAACACTGTGATCTTTTTTCTTTCAATATTAAGAAGCCCTGAATCCTTTAAATCTCCCAATAATCTTGTAATAGTAACTCTTGTAGAACCAATAGCTTCAGCAATTGCCTGATGTGAAAGCCTTAGGTCTATTGTAATACCTTTTTCACCTGCAACTCCAAAGTCTCTACAAAGGACCATTAAAAAACTTACTAAACGAGAAGACATATCTCTATGTGTAAGAGTTTCTATCATTGTTTCAGTTTGCAGGATCCTACTTGAAAGTCCCTGTAAAAGTAATAGTCCTACTGATGCATCTTCCTGTATAGCTCTCAAAACAGAATTTGCAGGTGCTGTTATCATTTCAACTCTTGTGAATGCTATTGCATGATAAAAACGATCAGACCTATGACCTGTTAGAAGAGATAAAACACCAAAGAGACTATTCTCTCTTAATAGAGCTACAGTTATTTCTTCACCTGACTCATAAACTCTTGAAAGTCTTACTGCTCCCCTTCTTATAAGATAAACCCTTTCAGCAGGGTCCCCGGGGAAAAATATTGTTTTAGATCGCTCAACCATTTCTGTACTTGCTCCATCAAGACCTTTAATAACTTCCATTAAAGTTCTATTAATTGGAAAACGTTCTCCAACAGAGTTAATTTTACCTTGTCCGGACTGTGGCGAACTAAAGCGGTTGAATCTTCGTGAAGCAGGTATCATGAATATCTAAACTATTAAAAAATTTAAGGAGGCGCCATAAAATATCTTGTATCAACAGTAACAATTTTCAATTCTTATTAGTTTATCAATAAGCTTTTTAAAATAAGTTTAAACTTGCTTAACCCATTTTTAAGTAAAATTACACTATATGCAGTGTCAATAAATTCTAATTATACTGCATATAGAAAGAATTTAAATAATGGTAATTAGTTCATCCCATATATATTCAAAAAGTAACCTTGATGTTATAAATATAAACACTGCCAGCAAAAATAACTCAAAAAGATTTCCACAAAACGGACAAATTCAAATCTATCAATCCTCATATCGAGGAAGTTACCCATCTATCATTAGAGACTCCCTAAGAAATGCTGCTCTTGGCAGGAAAGTACTCTTAATCCAATTTATGAAAGGAGGGGTCAAGCAAGGAGTTGATAATGCAGTAAAGCTATGCGGTAATTTAACCTGGGTAAGATCATCACATTCCTTTGATCAATACAATTCTGAAGCAATTGAAAATGATAAAAATTTAAAAAAATCTATTCATGAATCTACTCTTGAATTATGGAACTTTTGTAAAAAACAACTACAGTCTGGAGAGAATGATCAAATCATACTCGATGAAATTTTTTTAGCTACTGAGATGAAAATTATTGATAAAGATGATTTGATTTCAACACTTGAAAACCGATTTATATCAGGAGATGTAATCCTTACTGGTACAGATGTTCCTAAAGATTTATTATTAATGGCCAACCAAATTACAGAACTTCGCTCATAAAAAAATGCTAAAAAATGATCTCTGGATAAATCAAAAAGCCTCGGAAGGAATGATAAAGCCTTTTCAATCAAATTTGGTGAGGCATCTTGAACCTGACAATCAACAAAAGCCAGTTTTGAGTTACGGATGTTCCTCTTACGGCTATGATTTAAGACTTTCATCAAAAGAATTCTTAATTTTCCGACATATCCCTGGGACGGTGATGAATCCCAAAAAATTTAATCCTAATAATTTAGAAAAAACTGTTCTTCACCATGATAATGATGGAGACTTTTTTATTCTTCCTGCTCATTCCTATGGTTTAGGAGTGGCTTTAGAAAAGATGAAAGTACCAGAAAATATAACTGTTATCTGTATTGGCAAAAGTACTTACGCGCGGCTAGGAATTATTGTTAACACAACGCCCGCAGAGGCAGGTTGGGAAGGTCATCTAACTTTAGAGTTTAGTAATAGTTCAGGTGCAGATTGCAGAATTTATGCTGAAGAAGGTATTTGCCAACTCCTCTTTTTTGAAGGTGATCCATGCTCTACTACCTATGAAGATAGAAGAGGTAAATATCAAAACCAACCAGAAAAAGTGACTCTCGCAAAGATTTAAAATGAGTAAAGTTGAACTAATTTCTCTAACTCCAGATGCAGAAAAAACGATGGCTTACATTGCAAGAGTTAGTAATCCCAAAAATCAGGAGAATGAGGACTATTCAAAATTATTGAGTTATTGTATTAAAAATGAACATTGGAGTGTTTTTGAGCAATCATTTATGACCTTACAAATAGAGACAAATAGAGGAATTGCTGCTCAAATTTTAAGGCATAGATCATTTACTTTCCAGGAATTTTCACAGAGATATGCAGATAGTTCTCAATTAGGTAATATTCCTTTACCAGAGTTGAGACGCCAAGATTTTAAAAATAGGCAAAATTCAATTCCTGATCTTCCTGATGAGTTAAAGAAAAGATTCAATGAAAAAATTAGTTTACATTTTAAGTCAGCTTCTGAATTATATGAAGATTTACTTTCTGAAGGCGTAGCCAAAGAATGCGCGAGATTTGTTTTACCATTAGCAACTCCAACAAGAATCTACATGTCTGGATCATGCAGATCGTGGATCCATTATATTCACTTAAGATCAGCTCACGGTACCCAAAAAGAACACAAATCTATAGCCCAAAATTGCAAGTCTATTTTTAAACAAAGTTTTCCGATTGTATCAAAATCTCTAGAATGGTAAAAATTATCCATGACTACGGGGACTAACCTTATTTTATGGTTTCTTTACTGAAAGTCTTAAATTGTTATAAATTTATTTGTTGTATTTCTGTAATAGATAAAGTAAGGCCATTCTTATAGGAATACCATTTGCAACTTGATTATTAATTAAGCAGTTAGGATATAGATCTACTATTTTACTACTAATTTCAATATCTCTGTTAATCGGTCCAGGATGGAGAATTGGAATTTCTTTATTATTCAAAGATAATTTCTCTGGGGTTAAGCCATAATCCAAACTATATGAATCAATACTGCTTAGTAAATTCTCCATCATTCTCTCTTTCTGTAGTCTTAAAACAATAATCGCATCTGCAATTTTTAATGATTCTTCCAATGATCTAGAAATTGTTATGGAACCTCTTGATTTAACAGGGTCTTCTTTTTGATTTGGCGCGGGGGTTTTTAAAAAATTGATAAATTCATCAGGTATTAATGTCTTAGGACCACATAAGATTATGTCTGCGCCGAATGCACTGAAAGCCCAAATATTTGATCTGGCAACCCTTGAATGATTAACGTCTCCAATTATTAAAATTTTTTTGGAATTTAAAACCTCTGGATTAAGTGTTTTTTTGGAAAAGAATTTTATTAATGTATAGATGTCAAGCAATCCTTGGCTAGGGTGACTATGTAATCCATCTCCCGCATTAAGAACCGAAGTCTTGGAGTTTATTGAATCAAGTTTTTTTGCGATTTCAAAGGTTATATAACTTGATGAATGTCTGATAACTAAGGTATCTGCACCCATAGCAGAATAAGTTATGGCTGTATCAATTATTGTTTCGCCTTTTGTTAAAGAACTAGAAGATGGTGCAAACGTTTGAACATCAGCAGAAAGCCTTTTTGCTGCGAGCTCAAAACTATTTTTTGTTCTTGTACTAGCTTCAAAAAATAAAGACGTTACCAAAGTCCCTTGTAAGGCCGGTATTTTTTTTGTTCCTGCATTCTTTAGTGCATCAAATCTATTGGCTAATTCAAATACTGACTCATAATCTTTAATTGAAAAATTAGCTAGTGTGTGGATATGTTTATGAGGCCAAATTTGCATTACGCTTAAAAAGATAAATGATTATTGAAATTTAGGTGTTCTGTCACCTTTTAATCTTTTACTTACACTCCTACTATTTTTGAGATACCAACGCCATTTTATATTTTTTGCCTTTGATATGCCAATTCTCGTAGTTTGAATAAGATCTTTTTCTTCTATAGTGGAGTCTCGTGGATAAATCCATAAAGATTTGTTATTAAGAACTTCAAGTGAGTTAAATGAAAGGTCTACACTGAATGTTTTAGTTACTAGGCCAGGTCCAGAAGCTAATCTTTCATTCTTATTAGAGATAAAAACTGATCTTATCAAAACACCACTCGCAAACATTTCTTTATCAGTAACTATGTTTAAACAATGATGAATGCCATAAGATTTGTAAACATAAAGCGTGCCAGGTTTGCCAAATAATGATTTGTTTGATTCAGTCATTTTGCGGTAGCCATGACAGGCCTCTTCTTCCTGTGAGTAAGCTTCAGTTTCAACAATAACCCCTTTAACTTGATCTATCTCGTTATTTTTTTTTATAAGGTGACAGCCTATTAAATCAGGAGCAACAAGTTTAG
>QCRF01000039.1 GCA_003209375.1 Prochlorococcus sp. AG-459-N19
TCTAAATCACCTTCTAAAGTATTTACTTGAGAATCAGATGTAATTGTGTAATTAATTAATTCCTCAGCAAAAGAATATTCAGCTAATAAAAATAAAAAAGATGCAAGAATTACGCTTTTCATTTACTCCCAACCCTTTTCTGCATTTTGAATAATCCATTGTGCAAGAACCTTATCCTCTCCATCCTTCAATTTATTTTTATAACCTTTCATAAAACCAATCCCATCATTAGCAATGATTATAATTGAATTTACATCTGCTATTCCTCTTTTTTCAAGGTCGGAAAGTTTTAATGATTTAGATCCTTTGAGAACGACTGATCCACCTCTTACATGGCAGCCTGCACAAACATTTCTAAAAATTTCTTCTCCATCACTAATATCAGAAGCAATTAGATA
The DNA here is from genome assembly GCA_003209375.1 of Prochlorococcus sp. AG-459-N19. GTDB lineage: Bacteria > Cyanobacteriota > Cyanobacteriia > PCC-6307 > Cyanobiaceae > Prochlorococcus_A. The sequence goes on from QCRF01000039.1 coordinate 399, forward strand.
TCTATTATGCAAAGAGGTTTGAAAAATAATTATTAAAGTTATTACAGGAATTACGAATAGGAATTTAAATATTTTCATTAGATTTATTCCATCCAAAATTAATTTAGCAATTAATTCCGAACCTCGATCTATCTATTTTAATAGTTCTACTGCTACGACAAGATTTCCTAATAATCCGTTCAAAATATTTAGTTGTTCTTTACTACCAAAAGCTATTAATACCTGACCTGGTTGAAGTATGAAATTGCCCCCAGGATTAGTAAACAACTTTTCATTTTCTTTAATGGCTAATATTTTAGCCCCACTCTTTTTGCCTATTCCAAGTTCAGAAAGTGATCTTTTCTCTGCTGTTTCAAAAAGACTAATATCATTACTTAATTCAAATTCTTCAATCTCACATTCACTACCTGCAAGCAGATCAAGAAAGTCAATAGCAATAGGTCTTAAAGCCATTGATGCCATTGCTCTTCCTGCTGCGATATAAGGGCTTACAACTATACTTGCCCCGGCTAATCTTAATTTACTTGCAGCTTCTTCAGTTCCAGCTCTTGCAATTACTCTAATTGAACTTCTTATACCTTTAGCACTTAAAACTACATATAAATTTGCAGCATCATTAGGTAAGGTAACAACCAAACTTTTGCATTTTTCTAATCCTGCCAGTTTTAACGTCTCATCAAGAGTGGCGTCAGCACAAAGCACTTCTAAACCATTTTCTTCGGCAATTTTTTTCCTATCTTCATCGCTCTCAACAACGATAATTGGAATATTTTGCGTTTTTATTTGATTAGATATTTCCTGACCTACCCTCCCATATCCGCACAAAATTACATGATTTTCCATTTTTCTAAGAAGTCTTTTAAAACGTAATTCGTTTACTCTTTGAAAATAGCCGGATTCGAATAGTCTAACAGCTTTTTGAAAGGTAAATTGAATAAAAATCAATCCGCCTACGATTACTAAAACAGTTACGATCCTGCCTTCAGGACTTAAAGGTTGAACTTCTCCAAAACCAATAGTGGTTATTGTGATCAGGACCATCCATAAGCAATCACTCCATTCCCATCCCTCTGTTATTCGATAGCCAATAGCGCCTAAAAAAAACAGAAAGAATAAAGAATAAATAAGACCAAACCAAGGCCTTAAATAATCTTTAATAAAATAGAACTCAAATAATCTAAGCTTCATATCCCTTATTATCGTTAACTATTCAAAAATTTCAAAAAAATTTTCTATTATGTTCCTAAAACTATTTATTTGTTTAAGTGAAATACATATTAAGCAGGATAATAATATTTATTTTCGTAGCTCTATGCATTAAACAAATGATTACTGTCTCAGGTCTTATTTAATACTTCATTAAAAAATAATTCAAGGTTTTACTTGTACTGATTCAATAAGAAAATCAGAAGCTGCTTTTAACCAATCCGCGACTGTAAGACGGAGATCAGGTTGAGAATATACAAGCGCTAAAATAATTCCAACTAAGATTATCTTTACCATGACAATTCAATATTCTTATGAATTAAAGCACACCTATTTAGTAAAAAGAACCTTAAATTTATAAAAAATAGATTAATTAAAATTTTTCTAATTGATTAAACAAGTATTCAACTCTTCTTAGATTAACGCCTAAATCTGATTGCCCTAATCTTGCTGCAGATCTTATCTGAATAATTCCTTTTGATCTATCTACATAACTTCTTACATCAAGCTTTAAAATTTCAAGATCATCAGGAAATCTAAAAATCAAGCTTCTGCAAACACCTCTCCAATAATTCCTTCCACTTTCAATAACTTCTGTCCGAGGTAACCCTTCTGCCAGAGAAACAAGTTGAATAAACTTCTGATCAACATTTATTAGCTTCTTTTCTATTAAGACACTGTTTAATGGATTGGTTATTGGAGCAAGACCTTGAATGGAGGCAACCATATTTTTCAAAAACTATATAGATGTTCTAACCGATTTCACATACAAAGTGAGAGAAAAAAATAAAAAATTTTCCCATAAATTTGATCTCTTTATGAAGATTCCTTATTTTGTTATCAAAACTCTAAAATTTGAGATTTTTTATTGTTTTTTTTGATAAAGATGGTTGCCTACTTTGTTTACTATTTAGTTTCCTAACCCATAAAAAAACACCCACAAACAAAAAAATTTCAATAATAATTCCAACCTTTATTAAACTCATTTTTTATCCTCTTTTTTCTTGTTGGTACCCTCTATGTATGGCACAAGAATATTTAATAACCACTTTTTAAATGAATTCAACGGTTTCATATTCTATTTACTTGCCTTTTCTCCACATACTCCTCCCTTTGATGAGATCCTCTAAATTTGGCCAAGCTGCTATTAATTCTTTAAGTGCTTTTCTATTAGGAGTATAAAAAACACAAGACAATGCACTAATTACATAAAATATGAACCACAACTTACTTTCTGAATAAGCTAAAAACAAAGAGAAAAGAAAACTTCCAATAAAGAAAAAGAAAAATGTCCTATTTACTATTTCTAATGGACTTCTTTTAAGTCTATAAAATTTAGTCTTTTCTTTGTCTAGTTCAGTATCTTTCAGAAATTTGCTTTCGTATGAATTAATTATTTCTTCTTCTAAAACTTTTTCGTACTCTAAATTATCAATTGGATCACTACTATCCTTTTTATTTATCATTGGGATCTATACAGTACAAGTATGGTAACTAATTTAAGGTATTTTAAAAAGTATCAAATTTTATCCGTTAACTGGAGCTATACGAATAGATCATGGTTTTGAAAATACTTCAAAATTGTCTTATTTATAAAAGATAAATTAGTCAAAATATTCTGTTTAATTTTCCCAAATCTTTCGATCATTTAAAACAATCACTTCTATAAACTTCATAGCATTAATTAAATTGGGAGGCAATATCTAAATCTAGAGTTAAGATAGTTTAGAGATTTTAATAATAATCTATATGCAAAGGTATTTGATTTCCTACGAATTTACTGATGGCGAGGATCAAGAAGAAGGGGCAGAAATGCTAATTAATTGGTACGAATCAGGTGGTCCCCAAAACAGACCTGAAAACTATGAGGTTCATTCTTGGATTTTTATGGTTCAAAATGGGATTGGGCATTCTGTAGTGAGTGCAGATTCTCTTGAGACAATTTGGAAGCAATGGCACCCCTGGAGAAGGTTAATGGATATAAGTATTCAGCCTTGTATGGATCTTGATGAGACAGTTGGATTATTCAAAAAACAAAAAATGAATACACGGATAGTCTAAAAGTATTTCTAACTTCAAATATAAATTTCTTTTTAGTAGTACCTAATACTACATACATATTTCACTGCGTTAAAAAGGATAAGATTAATTTTCCATGATGAATGATTCTTATCACATTTACTTCAAAGGAGAAATTCTTTTCAAGAATTTAAGTAAAGATGAATTTGAATTTGTTTGGGGAAAACTTTATACTTCCTATATAAATGCCCTGAATAAAGAGCTAACCTACGAATTAATTAGCGAAAACAATATTACTGAGCCAGCCTTTAACCTCGAGCCATCCTATTAAATCAAGAACTAAATCCTAGATTATGAATAAAACAAGAAAAGCTGTCTTCCTTTTATTTTGAGGAACTCTTTCTCTTCTTTAGTTATATCCAAAGCAATTTTATTTGCCTCAATTTTTACCTTCGAACTATAAGTTTCAAAGTTTTCCTCTCTTTTAAATAGGGCAACAATTCCAATATCTGTTATAAACCAAATAAAATGATCAGTCTCTCCAATTGGCTCCTCTTTTAAAGAGTCGATAATCAAATCAAGGGTTGAGTCCATTTAATAGTTCTGAGAGGTATTTTAATTTCCCCCATTGCAATACCTTACAGCCTCAGAATTGGTACCACCATCTTCAATAATTTCTGCAACACATTTATTAAAAAGTTTAGACTCTTTTTTTACTGAACAGAATCCAAAAGCGATTGCAGCTAAAGCTATTGCAGATACGAAACTAGAACCAAGTTGTATAAAACCATAGGCAAACATAATGTTTTTCTTTCCAGAACATTTTTTTGAATCCTTTTTTTCTTCAATCATTTAAATTTCTTCA
>QCRF01000040.1 GCA_003209375.1 Prochlorococcus sp. AG-459-N19
AAGTAGCGAATGACTCAATTAAGTTCCAATGATGTCCCTTCAATGGGTCGAAGGCAATTTATGAATCTTCTTACATTTGGTACTGCAACTGGTGTAGCGTTAGGAGCCCTTTACCCTGTAGCAAATTATTTCATGCCTTTAAGAGCAGGCGGTGGTGGAGGTGGAACTTCTGCTAAAGATGAATTAGGGAATCCAATAACTAAGACAGGTTGGTTAGCTACCCATCAAGCAGGAGACAGAAGTCTAGTGCAGGGTCTAAAAGGAGATCCAACTTATTTAATAGTTAATGAGGGTGAGGAAATAGGAGAATTTGGTTTAAATGCAATTTGTACTCATTTAGGTTGCGTTGTCCCATGGGATAGTGGTGCTAATAAATTTATATGTCCTTGTCATGGCAGTCAGTACGATACTAATGGGAAGGTAGTAAGAGGGCCGGCTCCTTTATCTTTAGCTCTAGCTCATGTCGATATTGAAGATGATGCTGTACTCGTCAAACAATGGTCAGAAACTGATTTCAGAACTAATGAAAATCCATGGTGGGCATAAAACAATGAAAGGTCTTAAAAATCAAATCATGAAAAAAACAAGTTTATTTATTTGTACTCTGCTTTTCATTTCTAGCATTGTATTTTTTCCAAAGATCACTTTTGCTTATCCATTTTGGGCTCAGCAAAACTATGAATCCCCAAGAGAAGCAACTGGTAAGATAGTCTGTGCAAATTGTCATCTAGCTCAAATGCCTACAATTGCAGAGGTTCCACAATCTGTCGGGGCAGACAGTGTTTTCAAAGCTGTAGTCAAAATACCTTACAAAAATGACTTAAAAGAGATCGGTGCTGATGGTTCTGAAGTTCCATTACAAGTTGGTGCTGTTGTAATGCTGCCTGATGGCTTTAAACTTGCTCCACAAGAAAGATGGACTGAAGAAATCAAAGAGGAGACTGAAGGTGTTTATTTCACTAATTACAGTGAAGAGAAAGATAATATCATAATTGTCGGACCTTTACCTGGCGATACTAATAAAGAAATCGTTTTTCCTGTACTTTCCCCTGATCCGTCCACTAATAAAGAATATCACTATGGAAAATACTCGTTACATATTGGAGGCAACAGAGGTAGAGGTCAGGTATACCCAACTGGAGACAAAAGCAATAATGTAGTTTTCACTTCTTCCACTTCAGGCACTATAAATTCAATAGATACAATTGAAGATGGTAGCTATAAAGTCAATATAGAAAACGAGAATGGTGAGATAACTACTGAAGCAGTGCCTGTTGGTCCTCAACTTATCGTAAAAGCACAAGACAAAATTAAAGCAGGTGAACCTCTCACTAATGATCCCAACGTTGGCGGTTTTGGGCAATTAGATGCTGAGGTTGTACTTCAGAGCCCTTATAGAGTAATTGGCTTGATTGCATTCTTCATTGGTGTAGGCCTAACTCAAATACTGTTAGTATTAAAGAAAAAACAAGTAGAAAAAGTTCAAGCAGCAGAGGGTATCTAACTTTCTTTAAATGCTTATACTTGAAGCTTTTATACAATCTCCAGGAGAAACTTTTTTAAATTTAGGATTTATAACTATTAGGTGGTACGGACTGCTTATTTCGGTTTCAGTCTTAATAGGCCTATTCGTCTCTAAAAAACTAGCAAAGGCAAGAAATATTAGTCCAGAGTACATTAGTGAAATACTTCCATCATTAATAATCTCTTCAATAATTGGAGCTAGAGCTTATTACGTAATTTTTGAGTGGAGGCAATATAGCGGAGAGAACTTTTTTACTTCTTTTGAAATATTCAATAACATCATTCAAATACCTTCTTTTCTTGCAGTTTGGGAAGGAGGCATAGCAATCCATGGAGGTCTAATTGGAGGATTAATATCAATTATCTATTTCTGTAAGTCGAAAAAAATTAATTTAAAGACTTTTATAGATATATTAATACCCTCGATTATTCTTGGACAATCAATAGGAAGGTGGGGAAATTTTTTCAATAATGAAGCCTTTGGAGTTCCTACAAATTTGCCTTGGAAATTATTTATACCTATCCAGAATAGGCCTTTAGAATTTCTTAATTATGAATTTTTTCATCCTACATTTCTCTATGAGTCATTGTGGAATATTTTAATTTTCATCCTCCTCATTATTATTTTTAATAACCAAAGTAAAACAGATTTTTTTAGGCCTGGCTTTATTAGCTGTCTTTATTTAATAAGTTATAGCTTTGGAAGATTCTGGATTGAAGGTTTAAGAACTGACCCACTATGCATTGGTGGACTTCCACCTTTTTGTGATGGCGGTATAAGAATGGCTCAATTTATAAGTATTTTTCTATTTTCTTCTGGATTAATTGGAATATTTTTTTTAAGATTGAGAACTTATAGTGGGGAAAATAGAAATAATGGATAAAAAAATATCTTTTGTTGGTGTTGGTCCAGGGGATCCAGAATTATTAACTTTAAAAGCATTAAAAAAGATAAAAATTGCAGATGTCATTATTTGGACTGACTCTCTAATTCCTGAAAAGATTTTAGATTTTTCGAAAGAAGATTCTGAAAAAATAAAAACGAGTTCCCTTAACTTAGAGCAAATCACCTCAATTATGATAGAAAAATTTCAGGCAGGGAAGACTGTTGTAAGGTTGCATGATGGAGACCCTTGCCTTTTTGGAGCAATTAGAGAACAAATCGAAATTTTAAAAAACGAAAAAATTGAAATCGAAGTCGTACCTGGTGTAAGTGCTTTTCAAGTTGCTGCAGCATATCATGAAGCCGAGTTAACCATCCCTGATATAACGCAAACAATAATTTTAACTAGAGCAGGAGGGCGCACAGGGATGCCCGAAAAAGAATCTCTGAAAGATCTTGCAAAACACAATTCCTCTATATGTCTTTATCTAAGTGCAAGACATGTGAAAAGGTCTCAAGACACTCTATTAGAGTTTTACCCTCCAGAAACTAAAGTGATTGTTGGATTCAGAGTATCTTGGGATGATGGTTGGACATCATTAATAGAATTAAAAGATATGGAAAAATTTTCTATTGAGAAAAAATTAATTAGAACAACTATTTACATAATTAGCCCAGCAATTAGTATTTCTCAAAAAAGATCTAATCTTTATAATCCATCTTATAGACATCTCTTTAGGAATAAATAATCTTAAAGTTGATAGAAAAATATTAATTACTATAATTAGTAAAAATTTACTTGCTTTGAAAGAAATAAAATCTGTTTCGGAAAACGACAATAAAGGAGAAAATTCCTCTTTAAAGAGAATTGGAAATTTCATTAAAGAGGCTAGGTTAAGTAGAAATCAATCTGTTGAAGAACTGGCTTCAGATTTAAAAATCGGAGCTCATCAACTTGAAGCCATTGAAGAAGGTAATGAAGAAAAGCTACCTGAAAAAGTATTTGTTAAGGCAATGATTAGACGAATTTCACAGAAGCTCAAACTTGATACAGAATTCATAATGGATGAATACAAGACAGAGAGAAAAGAAGTGAAAATTGAGGAAATAGTTGAAGAAGTTTCCAAAAAAAATTACAGATCTAAGCAACCTAAGAATCTTAATCCAGAAGGGTTCATAATATTTATTTTAATTTCAGGCTTTCTCGGACTAATCGCCTCGTCCTTAATTTTCAATTTATTTTCAGGCTCTTCTCAGAATCAATCTCCAAAACAAGAACTTATTAAAAAAACTAAATAACTTTTAAATCCAAATTCTTTAGTTCTTTTATAACATTACTGCATAGTCCTAAGTTCCATTTTTCAAGAAGAAGATCATGGTTTCTATTTAAAGGTAAAAGTTCAAATGTAAGAATATTTTCCTGTAATTTTATTTGAACTGAGGAGATTACCTTGTCAGGTCTTTGATCAAGAGATGCTGCTAGTCTTAGGATTAATGACATTTCAAGAACTAATGTTTTATCTTCTTTTGATATTAAATTTTGCCAAGACTCATGTCTTTTCTTGGGTAGAGTCTTTCTATGATATCTAGCAATTGAAGCAATAATATTTGTTTCTGCTTCAGAATATCCCAACAACTCACAATTTTTTATTAAGTACCAAGAGTGTTTGTGATATGAACCAACATTCACGTATTTCCCACAATTATAAAGATTAGAAGCCGCCCAAAGAAGTTCTTTAGCTTTAGAGTCATTATCGCTATGAAAGATATTTTTAGTCTGATCATAGATTTGAAAAGCAATATCAATAACTTTCTCAGCTCTTGTATTATCTACTCCAAACTTTCTGGCCTGATGAACAATAGTAGT
>QCRF01000041.1 GCA_003209375.1 Prochlorococcus sp. AG-459-N19
AAAGCTTTTTTTAAAGAGCTTCCTAAGCTAGAGGACTTGGGCCAATTTTTTTCTTTTGCAGATGAGTTACGGTCAAATCCTCTAGATTGGATAAATGGATAGTTTAATTTTGATTTAACTTTGCTGCCAAAAACATTTTCGTTTTCTGTAAGAGGAATTTCACCAATATATTTACCGTTTGGGACCTCCTTGATATCATCTTTTCGTCCATAAATTCCGCACAAATTTTCAATAAAATCGTAGTGCGGGGAAATTTCTTCGTATGAAATAGGCCAGTTTGGCCCGAATCCGTCTTTTTTAGCCGGATGAAAGTCTTCTGAGGAAAGTCTTAATGTTATGCCTCCCCAAGTTAATGATCTCCCCCCATATTGTTTACCTTGTGTCCAAAGAAATGGCTTTTTTTTTGGGAAGTCATAAGGATGCTTCAATTCATTTGAATATAAGTCAGGATTATTTTTCCAATAACCAGGATGTTGGCATTGATTGGCATGTTTTTTTGTTATGACGCCTGATAATCTCTTTAATGTACTTTTTGGCTCATGATTACTAGCTTCATCCCTTTTGACTTGAGGCCCTGCTTCTATTACTAAAACTTTGATCCCTTGTTTTGCCAAAGTAAGTGCTGCTATTCCTCCTGTTGCTCCAGAACCAACAACTATTGCATCATAAGGACTTATATCCAAAACCTATTTCGTGATTTTCTATTTCAATAAATATAGCATTCAGTAAATAATTAATTTTTAGATTTCAGCTTAAGAAGTTAGAATTTATTGAAATACTACTTAAACAAATGAGATTTATAATTTTAACTTTTTTAATAGTTGTTTTAACACTCCCTTCTAGAAGCTTAGCTGCTTTGGATTATGGTAAACAATCTTTAGTAGGGGCTGATTTTTCTGGATCTGATTTAAAAGGAGCAACTTTCTATTTGACTGATTTACAAGACGCAAATTTATCAGGTTGTGAGCTCCAAAATGCGACTCTTTATGGAGCAAAATTGAAAGATACTAATTTAAGTAACTCCAACTTAAGAGAAGTAACTTTAGACTCGGCTGTTTTAGATGGAACAGATTTATCAAATACTAACTTGGAGGATTCTTTTGCTTATAGTACCCAGTTTGAAAATGTAAAAATACAAGGCGCAGACTTCACAAATGTTTTTTTGCCAAAAGATATTATTAGGAAATTTTGTGAAAGTGCTACTGGAACTAATCCAATTACAAATAGAGAAACCAGAGAAACTTTAGAGTGCGATTACATTTAAATTTATGCACATACAAGTTCTTTTTTAATCTTTCTTTGTTTATAAAGTGATCTTCCAACAGGCCAACCTAGAGTAGATAAATGTTTAATTAAAGAACCTGAGTATTTGAAATAAAAATTGTCTGAATATTTGATGCCAAGTTCATTTAGAGTAGTTATTAATAAACATAGATCTTTCTTTTTGCCTTTTTTCATATCCAATAATATCAATGCTTCACTTGATAATTTTTTTTCTAGTACCTTATCATTTTCAGCAAAACCAACTTTAAGTGAATTAAATGCATCAGAATAAAGAGTATAAATTATTCCATCTTTAGATTTATCTTTAGCAGTATCTACACTAAATCTTGATGATATTAATGTTTTGTATCCTTTAATGATTTTTCTGTTATTCATAATTATTTGATTTCATCCTGAGCTAATTCGTACTTCTCCAATAGATTGTTTACTTCTGCTAGAGCAATCCTCTTTTGACAGGCCGAGTCATATCTATTTACTGCTATTGAAGGTATTGAACCTTTGCTTTTCATTTCCCTTATACCAGTTTCTAAACATTGAAAAGCAACACTTGATAGATCTCTTCCTTCTGCTGCGGCCCAAACTTTTAAAAGATAAGTAAGATTTGATGGTACTGAGATCTGTACTTTGTTTGAATTTGAAGTATTTAATGCAATATCATCGAGACTAATTTCTTTAGAGGAAATGGTTTCTTTAACCTTTTTCTTCAAAAATTTTACTTGGCTGATGGCGTCCTCCTTATTCTTTATTTTTTGTTCTATTTCAAATAACTCTTCTTCAGAATTAATTAAAGCTTCTAATGCCCATTTAGCATCATCTTTCGCAACCGCGGTTCTATCAAGCCATTCATCTCTTATTTTTGACCAATTACTAGGCATGAGTTTTATAAGATAATTCTATGATATATAAATCTATATAGATTGTCTACGCATTCTAAATAGAATTAATATAGATTATTATAAGATTTAATTTTATTTTAAAAATTCCTTGTCTTAGAAATAATCTTTTACAATATTTGAAACTGCAGAATCCACCCAATGTGATCTTAGAGATATTTTTTCTCCAATTAAAAACGATATATTTGATGCAATCTTTTTAAAATTAATTTATTTGTTTATTTAATGAAAACTCCCGAACTTTTAATCTCTTTCAATAAGTTCAATTTTATATCCATCTGGATCCTCAACAAAGGCTAAGACAGTAGTACTGTTTTTCATTGTTTTAGGTTTGGTTATTACTTTACAACCATGATTTTCTAATCCTTGGCATATGAGATGGATATCTTTTACTCCAATAGCTATATGACCATATTTATCTCCAAGCTCATAATCTTCAGACTTTTTGGCCCAGTTATAAGTTAATTCAATTACTGAGTTTTCTTTTTCTGAGCCATAACCAACAAATGCCAAAGTGAACTTCCCATGAGGGTAATCCTTTTTTCTTAATAAATTCATGCCTAATCTATTGACATAGAAATCAATGGATTTATCTAGATCTCCAACCCTCAACATTGTATGTAGGATACGCATTTTTAATTATGAACCTTAGTCAATTATCTAATATTTAATAACCATCTGCAAAAGTTGAGATTTTCGAGGCTAGGTCTTTAATTAAGTTAAGAAAAATTAGGTTAAAATATTAGTAGTAAATTTCAAAAATATATTGAATCAGATATTCCAGAGACTCTCATCAGTATTTTTGTATACAATACCATTAAAGGCATCAATACCTTTTGGATATTATTTGTTTTATAAATATTCTTTTTTAAAAATACTATTATTTCTAACTTTTCCAATTGCAATAATTGAAAAATCTTTACCTTTTGGTAGTTTCTTATTATTTATAATTTTGTTTGCTGGATTAGCAAGAAATCCAAAAGTCCCCTATTTCGTTAGATATAACGCATGCCAAGCATTACTTATTGATATTGCTTTGATAATAATTTCATATCTCTTGAGAATATTTCCCATAGTTGAATTAGGCTCAATTATTTTTGTATTTACACTATGTATTTTTGTATATTCGATTTCTCAATGTATATATGGAGTTGAACCTGAAATACCCTTAATTAGTAAATCTGTAAGAATGCAAATTTAAAAAGATTTATAGATTTACTAACTTTCTTCAACACTCATTCAGAATAGATTCCCATCTTTGTTGACTTGCCTTTATTGCTTGCATTGGTGGATTAGCTCCCTCAATTTCAAAGGCTTTAATTAATGATTTATTAGCTAATAGGCCTAATCTTGCAGCCTCTCTTTGTCTAGAGCATACTTTTTTTCTTGACCCCTCTTTTAGACTATTTTCGATTTCTTTGAGAATCTGGCTAGCTTCATTCGATTTAGAATAAAAATCATTCATGTAAACATCAAGTGCCGTATCAGCAAGGATTTCAACTGGAGAAATTATTGTTACTAAGTACACAATAAAACTTGCAAATACAAATTTTTTCATAAGAATCTTAAGAAAATTTTTTGTCTGATCTCTTTAAAACTAAATAAAAAGTAAGAACGCTAATTGTTCCAGATGGGCCGATTAAAACATGCCAAAATTGATTACCACTAATTGAGAGCCTTGTTCCAAAGAAAGTGGTAAAAAAAATACCAAATATTGGGTAAAGGATAAAAAGCCAATCTTTAAAAAATCTTTGCCAATTAATAATTAGGAGGATACTTATAAATACTTGAAAAAGAAGAGCAATAGTTTTACCAAATAAAAAATATGAGATTATTGAACATAAAGAAATGCATAAATTAGTTTTTTGAATAAATTTATTTTTTATAACTGATATTGATAAACATGTTAGACCTAAAGACAGGAAAGAATAAAAAAACCAATTAAATAAAGAGGAATGATCTACATAAATCCAAGATGTTTGGGTATGATCAATCATTTCAGAAATCGATGCCAAT
>QCRF01000042.1 GCA_003209375.1 Prochlorococcus sp. AG-459-N19
TTGATAATTATATTTTTCAAATGCTCTGAACTATTTATTTCACCTAAACAAGAAATATATGAATTACCAATTTTTTTGAGATTAATAATATTATTGCCCAAAATAAAACTACTAACAAATATGGTCTTAGGATTATTTAAAAGGTTAATTGGGGTATCAATTTGATGTATTTTACCCTCATTCATAACGGCAACTTTATCGCAAATTGACATGGCTTCTTCCGGATCATGAGTAACCATCAATCCGCTTGCATTACAACCTTTAAGAATATTAGGCAGTTCACTTCTTAATTTTAGTTTGACATGCATATCAAGACTACAAAAAGGTTCATCTAACAAAATAAAATTTGTACCTGGAGCAAGAGCTCTCGCAATTGCAAGTCTTTGTTTTTGTCCTCCAGACAATTCATGTGGGTACCTTCCAACAAAACTATCAAGACCAACAACATTTAGTAAATAATCAACTCTTAATGTATCTTTTTTATTTTTCAAACCAAATTTTACATTTTCCAAAACAGTTAAGTGAGGGAAAAGTGCATAGTCTTGAAAAACCATACCAATATTTCTTTTCTCAGGACTAAGAATTTTTTTCCTACTTGAAATTTCCTTATCATTTAGAGAAATTTTCCCTTTAGAGGGATATTCGAACCCCGCGATTAATCTTAGAAGAGTAGTTTTTCCGCAACCAGAAGGACCAAGCAAACCTAGTAATTCGCCATTTTCAATTTTCAGGTCAATTTCTTTTAATATCCAATTTGAACATCCTCTTTTATCATATTTATGATGGAGATCATCAATTATTAACGCATCATTTTTCACTAATTTCTTCTTATTTAAATATATTAAAGTAGCAGAAAATATTCACCTAAAATATCTCTTGTATAATTTTATACACCATTTAATTTTTTAAATTTAATGAGAAAGTCTGAAAGAGCAGAAATAATACGCCAGGAACTCAAAAAGCTATATCCATCGCCTCCAATACCCCTTGATCATACAAATGCATATACACTTCTAGTCGCCGTAGTTTTAAGTGCTCAATCAACAGATAAGAAAGTTAATGAATTAACAAAAAGCTTATTTAAAGTAGCAGATAATCCACAAAAGATGATGCAGCTAGGTATTAATGGCATTTACGAATACATAAAATTTTTAGGTCTATCTAATCAAAAATCAAAGAACATCTATAACTTATCTAAACTATTGATTGAGAAGCATAATGGTACGGTCCCAGATTCTTTTGAGAAGCTCGAATCTCTTCCAGGCGTAGGTCATAAAACAGCATCAGTTGTAATGTCTCAAGTATTTAAAATTCCATCATTCCCTGTAGATACTCACATACATAGGTTGTCACAAAGATGGGGTCTATCAAATGGAGACAGTGTAGTTCAAACAGAAAAAGATCTGAAAAAAATATTTCCTGTTAATGATTGGAATACCTTACATTTGCAAATAATCTTTTATGGCAGAGAATACTGCACAGCAAGAGGATGTGATGGAACAAAATGTTATTTGTGTCGCACTCTTTATCCCAAAAGAAAAAAGAAATTTATATGTAAAAAGCCTTAAAGAATATATATAATAACTAAACGAGTTTTTTAATTATGAAAATAGCAATTACTGGTGCATCTGGGAAAACAGGTTATAGAATTTCCGAAGAAGCAGTTAAGAAAGGATATAAAGTAAGGCAAATCATTAGAAAGAATTCAAAAGTCACCGCAGGACTAGAGAGTTTAGAAACAATTAGGGTTTCATTAGACAAAAAAGAAGAACTTGATAAAGCTTTAAAAGATATTGATGCTTTGGTAATTGCTACTGGAGCGAGAGCATCATTAGATTTAACTGGTCCTGCAAAAGTTGATGCATTAGGTGTATACAGGCAATTAGAGAGTTGCAAAAGAGTTGGTATTAAAAGAGTTATTTTAGTTAGTTCCCTTTGTACTGGTAAATTATTTCACCCATTAAACTTATTTGGTTTAATTCTTATTTGGAAGAAATTAGGTGAAAACTTTATGCGAAATTCAAATTTCGAATGGACTATTATTAGACCTGGGGGATTAAAGGAAAATGAAGATATTAAATCTGAAAATATAAATTATTCAAAGGAAGATACTCAAATTAATGGATCAATCCCAAGAAGATTAGTTGCGCAATGTTGTATAGATTCCTTAAAAAACAAAGAATCCATAAATAAATTAATAGAAATTACAAGTTCGAATGATAATAAAAAAATATCTTTTAAAAAAGCTATGCAAATGATTTAAAAGATGTAAATATATAAATTAAAACTATGAAAATAAATCCCAAAATTGACGCATTACAATTAATGCTTACTGATTTAAGAACTAGAAATGAGCCAATAAGACATAAAGCTGCATTTAAAGGCTGTCAACCAGAATTTCAAAGTCTTGTATCAAGATTAATAAAGCAGTTAGAGGACGAATTAGTTGCTGAAAAGCTTACTAATCGTGATCGTTAAAAAATTTAGATTACTTAAATGAACTTAAGTTATCTAATTTTGCTTGTTCTGAGAGTTCATCATATCCTCCAAAAAATTTGTTATCCAAAAATATTTGAGGGAAAGTATTATGGCTACTTTGAGCCATTATTTTTTGAAAGCTCTCATCATTGTCTATTAAAGTAACTTCATGAGGGATAGATAAAGAATTAAGCAACCTAATTGCTCTTTTAGACCAGGGACAATCCTTTAAAATATATGCTTTTACACGTGATTCATTTTTTAATAAATCATTTCTTGAGATATTAATAATTTTTTGTTCAAAAGAAAGTAATAATATATCAGTACTTTTTTTTACAATACATCCCTCCTCAAGATGCCCGCCAAAGACATTACATCCCTCATCTGCAAAACTCAAATGTAAATGAACATCTCCTTTATTAAAATGCCCATTTAAAGAAACTATCTCTAGATTTCCCTCGAATTTATTTATCTCTTGATTTCCTGGGCATTGAATACAAACTTTTCTAAGATTACCAACCACTCCAGAAACATACCCGTATAAATTATTCGTTAAAGAATATTCTTTAATTGAATTTATCAAATCAGATTCTGGAGATAGCTTTAGGCTATGAGGCTGCATTAGATATAATGAATAATTTTGTAATATAAAACATCATCAATCATAAAAAGAAG
>QCRF01000043.1 GCA_003209375.1 Prochlorococcus sp. AG-459-N19
ACTGCTTATCATCTAGGAAATAGGCACGTGGAAGTTGAAATCGAAGAGGGCATAATTCTTACAAAAAGCGATTACGTTATTAAAAATATGCTTCTTAATTTCAAAGTTGATATAAAAAATACCAAGAAAAAGTTTTTTCCCGAAAGAGGTGCCCATAGTCATGAGTAAAAGTCACTTATTAAAATATTTATTAATAAGTCCTAACTTACCTGTTGGAGGATTTTGTTATTCAGAGGGAATGGAGAGTTATCTTCAAAATAAAAATTTAAAAGACTCAAATTCGGTAAAAGAATTAATTATAAATGAATTAAAAATTGGCCAAATCAGATTAGATGCAAAACTTCTACTTGATTTTTTTGATATTTTTAATGAGATAAACGACAGCAAAAATTTAAAAAGTAATTTGCAAAAGCTATTGAGTTTGGATAAATGGATCCTCTCCTCAAAGGACTCTCTCGAAATGAGAGAACAACAAATTCAAATGGCAAAATCTCTCTTTGATTTAACAAAAGAATTTGGATTTGAATATTTATATCAAAATAATAAAAAAAGCTCCTGGTCATTAGCGTGGAGTTGGGCTTGTTATTGTTTTGAAATTACGAAGTTAGAAATGGTTGAGAATTTTTTCTACGCGTGGAGTGCAAACCAACTTAGTGCAGCATTGAGAATTATTCCTATTGGGTCAACAAAAGCACAATTAATTCAAAGAGACTTGTTAGCAGTAATTTCAAAAGTTTCTAAAGAAATTATGGACAAAGAAATTGATGACATCTATTTTGGCAATGTAGGTTTAGCTATGGCACAACAAAATCATAATGACCTTTATACAAAACTTTTTAGAAATTAATTTATGAGCAGCAAATTGAGAGTAGGGGTTGCTGGGCCTGTAGGTTCAGGAAAAACTGCATTAGTAGAGACTCTATGCCTAAGCCTTAAAAAAAATTATGAGATAGCAGTTGTCACAAATGATATCTACACCAAAGAAGATGCTAACTTTCTAATAAATAAAAAAGTTTTAGAGGAAGGAAGGATTATTGGTGTAGAAACAGGAGGTTGTCCTCATACAGCTATAAGAGAGGATTGTTCCTTAAATAAAAATGCAGTTTTAGATTTAGAAAATAAATATAATCCTTTAGATTTTGTTTTTGTAGAAAGTGGAGGTGATAATTTAGCATCTAGTTTTAGTCCAGAACTTGTAGATTTATCAATATACGTGATTGATGTATCTGCAGGAGACAAAATTCCTAGAAAAGGGGGGCCAGGGATTACAAGATCAGATTTATTATTAATAAACAAAATTGACTTAGCAGATTTGGTTGGAGCGGATTTAAATATTATGAAAAGTGATACGGAATTTATGAGAAAAGGGAAACCTTGGTTTTTTACCAACCTTAGTAGCGGCACAGGAGTTGAAGAAATAACTCAATTTTTAGAATCATATATACCGAACAATCGAAGCTAGAAAAATATTAATTACTAATGTATTGGATTCAACAAAAAGTTACGACTGATACAAAACTAATCTCCACTCGTTAATAACTTTTACTTTATCCCCCTAATGAGGGTCAATTACTTAATTTATCCTAATTCATGAGAATTTCAAGGCGTATTTTGGCAGGATTAGCTACTGCCTCACTTGCGGTAACAGCAACTTCATGCGGTGGAGGTGGAACCTCCGGAAGTTTCGACGACACAGTCACCGTTGGTATTTTGCATTCGTTATCTGGAACAATGGCAATTTCTGAATCAACTCTTGTTGATACTGAAAAAATGGCTATTGAAGAGATAAATGCTGCTGGTGGTGTAAAAGTTGGCGGTAAAAGCTACAAAATAGAATACATAGTTGAAGATGGTGCATCTGACTGGCCTACTTTTGCTGAAAAATCTAAGAAACTTATAGATCAAGATGGAGTTCCTGTCGTATTTGGTGGTTGGACATCTGCTAGTCGAAAGGCAATGTTACCAGTCTACGAATCAAAGGATGCTTTCCTTTACTACCCAATTCAATATGAAGCTCAAGAATGTTCTAACAACATTTTCTATACAGGAGCTACACCAAACCAACAGTCAGAACCTGCCACAGATTTTATGTATAAGCGTTCTCCCGCAGCAGGTGGAGATTTCTTCCTTGTAGGTTCTGACTATGTTTTCCCTAGAACTTCCAACACAATCACAAAAGCTCAGGTAAAACAGTTAGGAGGTAAAGTTGTTGGCGAAGATTACCTTCCATTAGGAAATACTGAAGTTGCTCCAATTATCTCAAAAATCAAAAAAGCTCTTCCTGAAGGTGGAATAATCATTAATACACTTAATGGTGACCAAAATGTTGCATTCTTCAAACAGATTCAAGACGCGGGTATCACACCTTCAAGTGGTTATTACGTAATGAACTATTCTATTGCTGAAGAAGAGATTAGTACAATTGGTCCTGAGTTCCTGGAAGGTCATTATGGCGCTTGGAATTACATGATGTCAATTGATACTCCTGCATCTAAGAAATTTGCTGCAAGTTTCAAAAAAAGATGGGGTGCTGATCGTGTTGTAGCTGATCCTCAAGAATCTGCATATAACATGGTCTATTTATGGAAACAGGCAGTTGAAGATGCTGGAACATTCGACGACAACGCAGTAAGAGAAGCCCTTGTTGGACAAAAGTTTGATGCCCCACAAGGTCCTGTTGAAGTTATGCCTAATCACCACTTATCTCAAACAGTAAGAATTGGAGAGATTAATGCAGAGGGGGGATTTACAATCCTTGAAGAAACAGGAGTTGTTCTTCCTCAAGCATGGAACCAAAAGCATCCAAGTTCAAAAGGATTTGCATGCGATTGGACAGATCCTTCAAAAGGAGAAAAGTATAAGCTTTAATCTAATTAAAACCTATACTTCAAAATAAAAGGAGGTTAACACCTCCTTTTATTTTATATAATCAAATATTTTCTTTTTCTAAATTGGAGTTACTTCTCGATAGTCTTTTTAATGGTGTTGCCATCGGATCTGTACTACTTGTTGCTGCATTAGGTCTGGCAATTGTTTTTGGTCTTATGGGTGTTATAAATCTTGCCCATGGAGAACTTATGA
>QCRF01000044.1 GCA_003209375.1 Prochlorococcus sp. AG-459-N19
ATTTCTAGCACGCCTAATTAGATCTATTTCATATGTATTTAATAAATGTTCAATTTGACTTAAAGATTTTGATTGAGATTTTGCTTTAACCTCGTTTACTACAGATAAATGCAGATCTTTAGATTTTAAAGGGAAATGCACATGCCTTAGTCTTTGGTGAAGCTCCCATACCGAATCTCCAAGCCAAGCAAGTTGAATAACACCTATATCCTCAGGAGATCCATATGGAACTAAGTTTTGAATCCAATAATTCAATTTTTTAAATAATTTAATGCATCCTCAAGGGTTGAATTCAAGTTAAGAAAATCCCCTAATCGAACAAGTTTAATTGTTTGGGCAACTCTTGAATTGCCAACTACAGAGAACCCAAGTTTAGACTTTTTGCATTCTTTAGCAGTCTGAACAAGAGCTCCAAGACCCGAAGAATCTAAAAAATCTATTTTTGTAAGATCAATAACGAATGAAAGTTGATTTTTTAAGTTATTAGTAACAAAAGTCTTAAATTGTTTTTCTGAGAAAGCATCAAGTTGACCCTTAAAAGTAAAAACAATAATATTTGTTTTAATCTCAAGGTTTCCTCTTAAAGAAACCGTTAACTTCTGGAAATCTTCTATGATCAAATACCCCCAAAAATAAATGTATCAAATGTAATTATCAAATCAAAATAAAACAATATGTCAACATCTTTCTAACATTAGAGAAACAAATTTTTTAAATAAATAATCTGAATCATGTGGGCCAGGTCCTGCTTCTGGATGATATTGCACACTAAAGATTGGCTTATTATTAACTTCTAGGCCAGCCACAGTATTATCATTAAGATTGAAGTGGGTCACCTTAACAAGGTCCTTTGGGAGAGAATTTAGATCAATAGCAAAACCATGATTCTGACTGGTTATCTCAATTTTATTATTTTCACCACAAGGGTGATTTAAACCACGATGTCCAAAAGGTAATTTATAAGTTGAACCTCCTAATGCTAATCCAAATATTTGGTGGCCAAGGCAAATACCAAACATAGGTATATCGCCGTAATCAATCAGTGATTTTGCTAGGTCTATACCTTCAGAAACAGAAGAAGGATCGCCTGGACCATTTGAGAAAAATATGCCGTCCGGCTTTTTAGTTAGAACATCATTTAATGAAGATCGAGAAGGCAAAACCAAAACTTCACAACCATGGGATACAAGTCTATTTAGTATTGACTTTTTAATTCCAAAATCAATTGCTACTATTTTTAATTTTTTAGACGAATTAGAATATTTTTTTCTTAAATCAAAAATTGTTTGTGTATGACTATTCCACAAATATTGTTGCTTTGTTGAAACTACCTTTGATAAATTCAACCCCTCCATCTTAGGCGTATCGTGAATAATCTTTAAACAACTTTCATCAGTTTTATCTAAAGAAGTAATAACTCCATTCATCGCGCCACTAGATCTTAAAATTTTAACTAGAGCCCTTGTATCAATTCCATAAAGACCTATGATCTTTTTCTCTAATAACCATTGATGAAAATTCTTTTTAGATCTCCAGTTACTGGTATTAGATGAAAAATTTCTAACAATTATACCTTTAACGTTAATATTAGATTCTGAATCTTCAAAATTAATACCAGTATTTCCAATCTCTGGATAAGTGAATGTTAATATCTGTCCATAATAACTTGGATCAGTAATAACTTCTTGATATCCAGTCATTCCTGTATTGAAAACTATCTCGCCAATGGCTGTACCGGAAGCACCAAAAAAGAATCCTGGAAATACAATTCCATTACTTAAAACTAATTTCGCATTCTTTTTATATGGATTAATCATTAATTTGAAATTAATTAATTTGCGGATAAATAATTTTTTAAGAGTAAAAACTTTTTCCAAGGATCTCCTTGATTAATAGAAAATAAAGCTTTATTAAACCCTTCGTTTAAATCATCCTCAATTCCTGCTGCCCAAAGTACTAAAGCGGCATTCAAGGCAACTACATCCTTGTGAGATTTTTGTCCAGAACCATTTAAAACAGACTTTAATATTTCCCCATTAGATTCATGATCAGAAACTACAAGCATTTCATTAACAATATTTTCATGATTAAAATCTGAAATATTTATTCCTGAAAACCTTAATTCACCATTTTCAACAAACACTAATTTATTTTCTCCTTGAAGCGAAGCTTCATCAAGGCCGCCATAACCATGAACAACTATTGCTCGATTCATGCCCATTTTTAAAAGTGCGCTTCCCATAGGTTTTAAATGATCCTCAGAAGCTACACCCAAAACTTGCGCATTGGGTCTTAAGGGATTTACCAATGGACCAAGTTGATTAAACAATGTCCTTATTCCAAGGGTCTTTCTCAATGGAGCAAGTTTTATTAAAGATTTATGCCAAACCGGTGCGAACAAAAAAGTTATCCCAATTTCACTTACGGCTGTGATTACTTTTTCTAATGAACAATTTAAATTTAAACCAAGATTCAACAAAACATCAGCAGAGCCAACTTTCCCACTAGCACTTTTATTTCCGTGTTTGGCAATTCTTACCCCGCAAGATGCAGCTACAAATGCTACTGCTGTTGAAATATTAAAAGTATTAGCTCCATCCCCTCCTGTGCCACAAGTATCTACCAAATACAAATTTGGCCTTGCTACTGGCAATTCGCAAACATTTAAGAGTTCTTCAGCCATAGAACTAAGTTCGACACCTGTAGAACTCTTAGCTCTAAAAGCACTCAAAAAAGCGCCTGTTTCAACATCTGAAATTTCATCGTTAAGCCATTTTTGCATTAAAGATCTCGAAGTTAAATCATCTAGGTCTCTTCCCTCTAACAAATTATTTAGAATTTCAGCGTTTGATAGATTAGAAAACATTTATTTATTGAAGAAAAATTATGCAAATAAAATCAATTTGAGGTGTCAAAA
>QCRF01000045.1 GCA_003209375.1 Prochlorococcus sp. AG-459-N19
ATATCTTCAGTGTCTATAGTTTCTCTTTCAATTAGCATTTGAGCCATTTCGTCAAGAACAGTTCTATTATCTGTTAAAACTTTTGTAGCTCTCTTGTAGGCAACATCAACAAGTTCTGAAACCTCTACATCAATTGTTGCGGCTGTGTCTTCAGAGAAGTCTCTTGTAGAACTCATATCTCTTCCGAGAAACATTCCACCTTGAGATTGACCTAGAGCGACTGGACCTATTTTGTCACTCATACCAAATTTAGTAATCATTTGTCTTGCTACATTGGCAACTTGTTGTAAATCATTTGAAGCTCCGGTTGTTACCTCTTCTTCGCCATAGACTATTTCTTCTGCAACTCTTCCACCAAGAGCTACAGCCATTTGATTTTGAAGGTAAGAACGAGAGTAAAGACCAGATTCCATTCTTTCTTCACTTGGAGTAAAGAAGGTAAGACCTCCAGCTTGACCTCTTGGAATGATTGAAACTTTTGCTACTGGATCATAATCAGGCATTAATGCTCCAACGAGTGCATGACCAGCTTCGTGATAAGCAACTAATTCTTTTTTCTTATTACTGATGACTCTATCTTTTTTTTCTGGGCCAGCCATAACTCTTTCAATGGCATCACCGACTTCATCGTTACTTACTTTATCTAAATCTTTTCTAGCTGCTAATATTGCTGCTTCATTTAAAAGATTAGCTAAATCTGCACCAGTAAATCCTGGTGTTCTTCTAGCAACTTTATCTAAATCAACGTCTTTTGAAAGAGTTTTATCTTTCGCATGAACATTTAATATCTGCAATCTTCCAGCATAATCTGGTCTATCAACTGTTACCTGTCTATCGAATCTTCCAGGGCGCATTAAAGCTGAATCTAAGACATCTGGTCTGTTGGTGGCAGCAACTATTATTATTCCTGAGTTACCTTCGAAACCATCCATTTCTGTTAGAAGTTGATTTAATGTTTGTTCTCTTTCATCATTTCCACCCCCCATACCTGCACCTCTTTGTCTTCCAACTGCATCTATTTCATCAATAAACACAATACAAGGAGCATTCTTTTTTGCTTGTTCAAAAAGATCTCTAACTCTGCTAGCTCCAACTCCTACAAACATCTCTACAAATTCTGAGCCTGAAATTGAGAAAAAAGGTACACCTGCTTCTCCAGCTACTGCTTTTGCTAACAATGTTTTTCCTGTACCAGGAGGGCCAACAAGAAGAACTCCCTTTGGAATTTTTGCTCCAACTGCAGTAAATCTATCAGGGCTCTTAAGAAAATCTACAACTTCTGTGAGTTCTAATTTTGCACCTTCAACACCAGCAACATCTGAAAAGGTTACTTGTGTAGATGGCTCCATTTGCAGTCTAGCTTTGCTTTTACCAAAACTCATGGCAGGGTTACCACCTCCAGCATTACCACTTTGGGATCTTCTGAAAAGAAAAAATAATCCACCAATTAAAAGTACTGGGAAAATTAAGCTACTTACAGCCTGTTGCCATGGATTGGCTAATTTTGTAGGAGTTACAGCAATGTCAACATTATTTTCTGTTAATATTTTTAATAAATCTTTGTCAGGGGCTAAATTGACCTCAGACCTGCTCCCATCATTTTCAACAACTTGAGCTGTGGCATTATCTGGAGATATTAGTACTCTACTGATTTCTTTATCTTGCACTGCCTCTATAAAATCACTATATCTCAAGGTCTTTGTAGAACTTTCAGTACTAGGTTTATCAAAAACTGACGTACCAATGAAAATTACAGTAATAACAGCTAGAACATAAAGTCCTACGTTTCTCCAACGTTTGTTCACGATAAAAAATCTTTAATAAATCTATAATACTAATAATAAAACATTATTAAGAGCGTCTTAGAACATCTACTACACTTTTGAATGCAAACCATTCAGGAATTGGTTCACCATTCCTCAATTTCTTTCTAAATTCAGTACCACTAAGTTTCATGATTTCATAATTATTTTCTTTGGCTTCTTCAGCTGTTATGTATCCTTTTTCCTTAGTATAAACTAAATTTTTTGAAGGAACAGTTTGCATCATCAATTCATCTGCACACTTATTCGCAAAATTTTGGGCGTCATATGGACCATAAAAATCTTCACCAGTTGATGACGACTTACAGCCAGCCATATCTCTACCAATAATAAAGTGGGTGCAGCCATAATTTCTTCTGATTATCATATGTTGAAGAGCTTCTCTTGGCCCTGCCATATGCATTGAATAAGGTAAAAATGCCCATTTTATTCTTTCATCAGATATTTCTTCTTCTAATTCTTTGTAAGTTAAATATCTAACTTTTCCAGGGATATCATCTTGTTGAGTTGGCCCACAAGTTGGATGAACTAAAACAACTGAGTTAGAGGAGACATTATCTGAAAGTAAAGCATTAGTAAATAATTCATAATGTGCTCTATGAATTGGATTTCTGCATTGAAATGCAACTACATCATGATTTGATGGAAGAGAAGATCTAACTTCTTCTGGGGTTTTACAAGGGAATTCTCTAATTGGTAGTTCGAAACCATAAACTCTTCCTCCTATATAAAATCGCCCTCTTTCGTTAAAAATCATTTTGACAGCAGGATGATCTAAAGAATTAGTACCATAACAAAGTTCAGCTTCTAAGGATTTATCAGGCTCCCATTTAGAGCTAACTTCTAAAACTGCTATTTTTTGTTTTTTATAAGTAAGCAATATTGTCTCTCCAGTTTTTACTTTTTCATTATTTGAATCAAACACAATAGGCAAGCCAAAAAGTAAACCTTTTGTATTTCTATTATTTTTAATTACCGAATTGTAGTTATTTTCATCCATAAAACCTTCTAATGGAGAAAAAGCTCCAACTATCAAAAGTTCTACATCGCATGC
>QCRF01000046.1 GCA_003209375.1 Prochlorococcus sp. AG-459-N19
AAAAAGCTAGAAGTATGCATAATACTAAAGTTTTAAATAATTTAATAATCGACTCAAATAATCAAAATTTAGTAAGTAACAGAAGACCTTTTTCAAATGGGGAATTGTTTTCGTTATTTCTCTTATTTATTATCATTTCTATTAGTTTGATTTGTTCAATTTTTATTGCCTCTTTTACCGGCAAAGAATTAGATACAATACCTATCTGGTTAGTAAAATGATACTTTTAAAAAGTTAGTGAATCTCCCTAAAAAACCCATTAACCAACATTCACTGCAATCATTGGAATTGTGGCTAACTGATTTAGGTGCTGTGAAGGATGTTAATAATCCATCTAAATGGTACCTTTTACTTTCTAATTGGAATGCAACTATTATTTTTGAGCAAGAAGATTTAAGTGTTATGTGGGAAAGTGAAGGACAAGAAACTAAAAGACTATTTTCATACTGCATTAATAGAGAAGATGTGGAAAATGCAATACTGCAGGGACCTTAAATTTCTATCTAAATGTTGTCTAAGATTTGCCTTATTATCCAGTAACTTTTTTCTAATTGATCATCTGTTATACAGAGAGGCGGCAAGAGGTAAATAACATTCCCAAGGGGCCTAATGAATAAACCTTGCTCCATTGCAAGACTCTTTATTTCTTTCCCAATATTATTGAAATAACCTCTTTTGTTCCCAATATCTAAATCGAAGGCAGCAATTGTGCCGGATACCCTTACTTTTTTTATATAAGGTAAGTTTTTAAATTTAATAAGATGAGATAAGTGTTTTTCTTCAAATGAAAGGTATTTTTGTGGTTCTTTTTCTAATAAATCAAGGCTAGCGTTTGCTGCAGCACAACCTAAGGGATTAGCAGTAAAACTATGTCCATGCCAAAAAGTTTTTCTTGGGGAATCATCAATAAATGATTGAAAAATTTTTTCTTTACATAAAGTTATCCCCATCGGTAAAAATCCACCAGTTAAACCTTTCGAAATACTTATTAAATCAGGAATGATTTTTGCCTTTTGAAAAGCAAAAAGGCTTCCACATCTTCCAAACCCAGTCAATACTTCATCGGCAATTAACAAAGAATCATTATTTTTTATAATTTCTGAAACTTTTTTTATAAACTGAGGCCTAACCATGTTCATTCCCCCTGCTCCTTGAACAAGTGGCTCAATGATTACTGCAACTGTGGGAGTTTTAAGTAGATTTTCTAATTTTTGGATCGCCTCATTTTCTTTATTTTCTACTTCTTCATCGTTCATCCAAGTTGAAGGCCATGGGACTCTTCTGACTGGGAACATAAGATGATCGAAATTCTCATTAAAAATATTTCTTTCACCTAAAGCCATTGCTCCAAATGTATCACCATGATAGGCGCCATCAAAAGCTACTATTTGAGTTCTTGTCTCTCCTTTATTTTGCCATGATTGGAATGCAATTTTTAAAGCCACTTCCACTGCAGTAGAACCGTTATCAGAAAAAAATAATCTTTCGAGTTTTGTTAATTCACTAAGTCTTTCCGCTAATTTTTTTGCCTGTGGATGTAAGAAATCAGCAAATATAACTTGCTCAAGTTTTTTTGATTGATCGAATATGGCATCCGCAATATATTCGTTACTATGACCATGAAGAGTTACCCACCAACTACTAATTGCATCTATTAGTTCTTTTTGAGGATCTTTAGTAAATAGGAGGGCATCTTTACCATGAGTCACTTCTATTTGCGGTTTGCTGTTATTTATTTGTGTAAAAGGTGGCCAAACATTTGGGTGCCATTCTTGATTTGGAGTTTTTGAATCCAAAGATTTCATTTAACTTATTTTTGAGTTTAATAGTGAGATCAACTTATTCTTGATGTCTAATTCTTTCCATAGTATATCTAAATTATTTGAGTCCATTTTTTTGATGTAAGGAAATTCAGCAATTAAAGGAATACCACTAAAACCAACTAGAGTTTTTGGATTATCCATGTGTTTTTCACCATTTACTACTAAACCTAAAATCTCAATATTTCTTCGTTTCAAAGCCTCAATACTAAGCAGGGTATGGTTAAGAGTGCCAAGTGAGCTCTTACATACAAGTATTACCGGAAGATTCCATTGTTTTATTTGATCTATCTGCAAAAAATTGCGTGTTATTGGAACCATTAATCCACCTGCAGTTTCTACAATTAATGAGGCTTGCACTTTTGGCAATCTCAACTTATCAAAATTAATAGTTTTTTGATCTATTTCAGCAGCCCAATGGGGAGATAGAGGTTTTGTAAAGACATAAGCTTCTTTGATTATTTTTTCTTTACTTACTTCTGCAAGTTTTTCAACAGTTTGACTATCAGTTTGCGATTCAATACCACTTTGAATAGGCTTCCAATAAAAGGAATTTAATCCTTTAACGAAAAAAGAGCTTATTAAAGTTTTTCCAATATCTGTATCTGTTCCACAAATTATAAATTTGAAAATACTATCCTGACTTCTCATAATTTCTTAATGATTTGAATCTCAATTTGCCATGAAAGGTTCACTGTATTATTGTAATTCTTTGGCCAAAACTTTTGAATTTCCTTTAACTCTTTAACTGTTTTGCGTTTACAGTTTGTTGATTGTGCCCCTACATTTTTAATGCTTCTAAAAAGCTTATATACATCTTCAAAATTTTCAAGATAATTAAGCTCTTCTGAATAATGTATTTCAGTTGATTTGAAATTTTTTAATAATTCTTTAGAGCAAGGGAAATTAAGACCACTATATTCAATATCAATTTTTTTACAAGTATCTTTCCATTCAGGAAAACAATCTTTTGTTGGATATGAAATGATTAAAAAACCTCCAGGTCTTAATTTGCTAAACCAATTTTTTATTATCTTTTCTGGGTTGTTTA
>QCRF01000047.1 GCA_003209375.1 Prochlorococcus sp. AG-459-N19
TTTAAGAAAAAAAGCAACAGATTATGCCCATATCCAAATTAATAATCAGAAGGAGGGTTTCAAAAGGTGGGGCATATGGGGAGATTGGAATAACCCTTACTTAACTCTTAAGAAAAGTTATGAATCTGCTCAGATTGGAGTATTTGGGAAAATGTTTTTAAATGGCTATATATATCGAGGTCTTAAACCTGTGCATTGGAGTCCAAGTTCAAGAACGGCTCTTGCAGAAGCAGAATTAGAATACCCTGATGAACATTATTCAAAAAGTATTTATGTTTCATTAAAAATAACTAAAATCCCTGAGGAAATTGCATTAAATTTCATACAAGAGAACCTTAATATCAAAAAAGATTTTTTTCAAAATAATTCTTTCATAACTGTTTGGACCACTACTCCTTGGACCATACCTGCAAATGAAGCAGTTGCAGTAAATCCAAATATAAATTACGTTTTTGCTATAGATGAAAAGAAGAAAATTTACCTTTTTGCTGAGGATTTATCTTCTGAAATAAGTAAGAAATTTAATAAAGATTTCAAAGTGCTTTTAGAGGTTAAAGGCTCCAAATTGGAAAATATTGAATATCAACATCCCTCTAAGAATAAAAATTGCAGAATTATTATTGGAGGAGATTATATTACTACAGAATCAGGGACTGGAATTGTTCATACTGCTCCTGGCCATGGGATAGATGATTTTAATGTGGGTAAAAAATATGATTTACCAATAACATGTGTCGTTGATGAAAAAGGTAACTTAAATGAGTATTCTGGTCAATTCAAAGGATCAAATGTCCTGAAAGATGCAAACGATTTAATTATTGAACATTTAAAAGAAAATAATTTGCTTCTATTACAAGAAAATTATAAGCATAGATATCCGTATGATTGGAGAACTAAAAAACCAACTATTTTTAGGGCAACAGAACAATGGTTTGCATCTGTAAATGGTTTTAGATCATCTGCATTAAAGGCAATCGAAGACGTTGAATGGATGCCAGAGACTGGTAAGAAAAGAATTTATTCTATGGTTGTTGGTAGAGGAGATTGGTGTATTTCTAGACAAAGGTCATGGGGAGTCCCTATTCCAGTTTTTTATAAAAAAAATGGTAATGACATTCTCCTTAACAAAGAGATAATTAATCATATTCAAGAACTTTTTAGTGAACATGGAGCAGATATTTGGTGGGATTGGGATGTTAAGAATCTTTTGCCAGAAAATTATGCAAAAGAATCTGATCTTTGGGAAAAAGGAACAGATACAATGGATGTTTGGTTCGATTCAGGATCTAGCTGGGCCGCAGTATGTGAACTAAGAAGTGAATTAAAGTATCCAGCAGATCTTTATTTAGAGGGCTCAGATCAACATCGAGGATGGTTTCAGTCTTCTTTGCTAACATCTGTTGCAGTCAATAATAAACCTCCGTATAAGAAAGTTTTAACTCATGGCTTTGCACTTGATGAAAACGGAAGAAAAATGAGCAAATCTCTAGGAAATGTTGTTGATCCAAATATAATTATTAATGGAGGTAATAATAAAAAAACTGATCCAGCCTATGGTGCTGATGTTTTAAGGCTATGGGTAAGCTCTGTAGATTATTCAGTAGATGTTCCAATTGGTTCAAATATACTTAAGCAACTTTCGGATGTTTATAGAAAAGTTCGTAATACTGCAAGATATCTGCTAGGTAATATTCATGATTATGATCCTAAAATTGATAGTTTTGAAATTGATCAATTGCCTCTCTTAGATCAATGGATGTTAGGAAGATTAGTTGAGGTTACAGATCAAATATCAAATGCTTATGAAAATTATGAATTTTCAAAATTTTTCCAAATTTTGCAAAGTTTTTGCGTTGTAGATCTATCAAATTTTTATTTGGATATTGCGAAGGATAGGTTATATGTAAGTTCTAAATCACAATTTAGGAGAAGATCTTGTCAGTTCGTCATGTCAAAAGTTGTTGAAAATTTAGCCGTACTTATTTCTCCTGTGCTTTGTCATATGGCTGAAGATATTTGGCAAAATATTCCATATTCAACTGAAGAAAAATCAGTCTTTCAAAGAGGATGGCCAATATTTTCTCAGTCATGGAAAAATCAAATACTTAATGATCACATTGCAAATTTAAGAAATTTGAGAGTTGAAATCAACAAGGCTATAGAAGGATGTAGGAACAAACAAATAATTGGAGCAGCTTTGGAAACTGAAGTTAATTATTTACCTGAAGATAAAGCTTTAAAAGATTCACTTTCTTGGCTAGAAGAATTTGGCAATCAAGATGTAGATTTATTTAGAGATTGGCTTATAGTATCAAACTTCCAAGTGGTATCCGATTTGGTGGAGAATTCTCTGATTATTGATAACAATGAACTTGGTAAAATTCAAATAAATAAAGCTCAAGGTCAAAAATGTGATAGATGTTGGCATTATCAAAAAGAAACTTTTAATGGAATCCAAAATACAAAATTATGTAAAAGATGTTCAAATATTATTAATATTGAATTTATTTAAATCCAGTTTTTTTGATTCAAAAAGAAAACTGAGTTACGGTTTTCTCTTATAAAATTTTCTTCGGATTCTTTTAACGGTGCTTTATAAAGTTTGTAGTTTTTAATTGTATAAGAAAGTGTTATAACTTTTTTTTCTGAATCTATTTCAATCGGATGAGTTGTTGAGCTACTGTACCCTCTGAAAATAATTATTTCTAATTGTTCTTTTTGATTTTCTTTTAGAATGAATCCCTCCAATTTAAGTACCCTATCAGGTATCTCGGAACTTATTTTTTCAAGATTATTTAT
>QCRF01000048.1 GCA_003209375.1 Prochlorococcus sp. AG-459-N19
GGCATCCTCCATTTATTTGCGAACAAATAGATTCGTTAATAGTTCAAGAAAAAGAGAGAGCAAAAATGGCCTTAGTGTTTTATAAGAAACATCCAAATTTAAGAGTTAGATTTATGATTCAATTAACTCCTTTTCATAATTTACTTTGGCAAATTCTTTGCTTGGGAGGATTAATCAGTGTTGATAGAATCCTTCCTTTATTAAGATTTCTAGTAAATATAAGAAGAAATAGACTCGCACTTGAGATACTTAGGATCCCTCTAAATATGATTTACATTAAACAGTTAACCAAATCAAGATAAAAAACTTTTAGAAATACACATCACTTGCTAGAATCGTTTGAATTAAATCCACACATCTGACAGTTTCGGGTGATTTATTAATACTAATTTCCCGTCAGATGGAGGCTAACCCGAAACCTTTTTTAAATTATGGCTGTTGTATCACTATCAGAAATGATGGAAGCTGGTGCTCATTTTGGGCATCAAACTAGACGTTGGAACCCCAAGATGTCTAAGTATATATATTGCGCTAGAAATGGAGTTCATATTATTGATCTTGTAAAAACAGCATTGTGTATGAACAATGCGTATAAATGGACGAGAAACGCAGCAAAAAGCGGTAAACGTTTCCTATTTGTCGGCACAAAAAAACAAGCATCGGATGTAGTAGCTCAGGAAGCTATACGCTGTGGAGCTGCATATGTAAATCAAAGATGGCTTGGAGGGATGTTGACTAATTGGACAACAATGAAAGCTAGGATTGAAAGATTAAAGGATCTAGAAAGAATGGAAAGTAGTGGCTCAATAGCAATGAGACCTAAAAAAGAAGCTGCAGTACTACGGAGAGAACTTGAAAGATTACAAAAATACTTAGGTGGACTTAAGGGTATGAGAAGACTACCAGATGTAGTTGTGTTGGTTGATCAGAGAAGAGAATCTAATGCGGTATTAGAAGCTAGAAAATTAGATATCTCATTAGTATCAATGTTGGATACAAATTGCGATCCAGATTTGTGTGAAGTTCCAATTCCATGTAACGATGATGCCGTTAGATCGGTGCAACTTATTTTAGGAAGACTTGCAGATGCCATAAATGAGGGTAGAAAAGGCTCTAATGCCGAAAGGAAAAATTAAATTTCAATTTAAAACTTACTATTCACAATTTTTTATTACTTCAAATGGGAAAAATTACAGCAAAACTTGTAAAAGATCTTAGAGACAAAACTGGTGCAGGAATGATGGACTGCAAAAAAGCCCTTAACGAAACTGAAGGAAATCTAGATAAAGCTTTGGAATGGTTAAGAAAGAAAGGCATAGCTAGTGCTGAAAAGAAATCGGGAAGAGTAGCGGCCGAAGGGTCAATTGGTAGTTATATACATACTGGATCAAGGGTCGGAGTTTTACTAGAATTAAATTGTGAAACTGATTTCGTTGCTAGAGGTGATATATTCCAATCTCTGTTGAAGGATGTTTCAATGCAAGTAGCAGCATGCCCAAATGTTGAGTATGTATCCATTGATGAAATACCAGAAGAAGTTGTGGAAAAAGAAAAGCAGATTGAAATGGGTAGGGATGATTTGTCAGGGAAACCAGAACAGATTAAAGAAAAAATAGTTGAAGGGAGAATAGCAAAAAGACTTAACGAGCTTGTTTTGCTCTCACAACCCTACATTAAAGATAGTTCTCTAACAGTTGAGGATCTTGTTAAACAAGCAGCCGCAAAAATTGGGGAAAATATCAAAGTAAGACGCTTTACAAGATATACATTGGGTGAAGGTATAGAAAAAAATCAGATGGACTTTGCTGAAGAGGTTGCATCAATGCAGACGAACTAGTTACTTGAATGATTTGAATAATTTTAATAATTACAAAGATATAGATAAAATCCATTCTCAACTAGAGAGAGCAGACATACAAAAAAGAATATTAACTAGAAATATATCTAGGGAATATGAGCATTATCTTAATCTCCTAAGAGATCTACTTTTAATATCTGTAGAAAAAGGCCTTAATCAAATATA
Source organism: Prochlorococcus sp. AG-459-N19 (assembly GCA_003209375.1). Taxonomy (GTDB): domain Bacteria; phylum Cyanobacteriota; class Cyanobacteriia; order PCC-6307; family Cyanobiaceae; genus Prochlorococcus_A. The sequence goes on from QCRF01000048.1 coordinate 2,024, forward strand.
TAGTTATTTAACAATAGATGATGATTTCTTAAATGAAAATGAATTCTGTAGTCTCTTTGAAAAAAAAATAAGTAAATTAATATTTACGAATTTGCCATTTTTAACAGTAGAACAATTAAAGATAAATGAAATTGAAAAGAATATAAATAAGGAAATTAATTTTTCTATTTTTGATAGTTCCACAAAAACAAAAGATGATCAAAAAGAAAAATTTCAATATGAAGATGGTTTTCAATTAAAAGAAAACACTCAGTTCGAGTTTAGTAATGACTTTCCAAATACTTCTGAATATTATCAAGTTCATAATTATGAGAAATTT
>QCRF01000049.1 GCA_003209375.1 Prochlorococcus sp. AG-459-N19
ATCAACTAACAACAGAATTTATGTTGGTTGGTTCGGCGTCTTAATGATTCCATGCCTTCTTACAGCAGCGGCTTGCTTCATCGTTGCATTCATCGCAGCACCACCAGTAGACATCGACGGAATTAGAGAGCCAGTTGCTGGTTCATTCCTATATGGAAACAACATCATCTCAGGTGCAGTTGTTCCTTCATCTAACGCTATTGGTCTACACTTCTACCCAATTTGGGAAGCAGCTACTGTAGATGAGTGGTTATACAACGGTGGTCCTTACCAGCTTGTAATTTTCCACTTCCTAATTGGTATCTCAGCATACATGGGAAGACAGTGGGAGCTTTCATACCGTTTAGGTATGCGTCCTTGGATCTGTGTTGCATACTCTGCACCAGTTTCAGCAGCTTTCGCAGTATTCCTTGTATACCCATTCGGTCAAGGTTCATTCTCTGACGGAATGCCTTTAGGTATTTCTGGAACATTCAACTTCATGTTTGTTTTCCAGGCAGAGCACAACATTCTTATGCACCCATTCCATATGGCTGGTGTTGCTGGTATGTTCGGAGGATCTTTATTCTCAGCTATGCACGGTTCACTTGTTACTTCCTCTCTAATCAGAGAAACAACTGAGACAGAATCTCAGAACTATGGTTACAAGTTCGGACAAGAAGAAGAAACATATAACATCGTTGCAGCTCATGGCTACTTCGGTCGTTTGATCTTCCAATATGCAAGTTTCAACAACAGCAGAAGTCTTCACTTCTTCCTAGCTGTATTCCCAGTTGTTTGTGTATGGTTAACTTCAATGGGTATCTGCACAATGGCATTCAACCTTAACGGTTTCAACTTCAACCAGTCAGTTGTTGATGCAAACGGTAAGATTGTTCCTACATGGGGTGATGTTCTAAACAGAGCAAACCTAGGTATGGAAGTAATGCACGAGCGTAATGCTCACAACTTCCCACTTGATCTAGCAGCAGCTGAGTCTACAACAGTAGCTCTTTCAGCTCCAGCTATCGGTTAAGCTTAAAGTTCTTAAACTCACAAGCCCCCTTTTTGGGGGCTTTTTTTTGTTTAATTTTCAATTGGTTTCATATAATGTTTATATATAGATAAAACATTTGATATTTCTATGAGTAGTAGTTTTGGAAAAATTTTTCGTGTTAGTACTTTTGGAGAATCACATGGTGGTGCAGTAGGGGTAATCCTTGATGGATGTCCACCTAAGTTAAAAATAGATATAAATCTGATACAAAATGAATTAGATAGGCGCAGACCTGGCCAAAGTGACATTACAACACCCAGAAATGAAGAAGATAAAATTGAAATATTAAGTGGGATAAAGGAAGGGTTAACACTTGGAACTCCAATAGCAATGTTGGTAAGAAATAAGGATCAAAGACCAGGAGATTATAATAATTTGGAGCAGGTATTTAGACCTTCTCATGCAGATGGTACATATCATCTGAAATATGGAATTCAGGCAAGTTCTGGCGGTGGAAGAGCTTCTGCTAGAGAAACAATTGGGAGAGTAGCTGCTGGTGCTATAGCAAAACAATTATTAAAAACCTTCTGTAACACTGAAATACTATCTTGGGTAAAGCGTATACATGATATTGATTCCGATATAAATAAAGAGAAGATTTCTCTCAAAAAAATAGATTCTAATATTGTTAGATGTCCTGATGAAAAGGTATCAACAGAAATGATCGAGAGAATTAAGGAATTAAAGCGTCAAGGAGACTCTTGCGGCGGTGTTATTGAATGTTTAGTAAGAAATGTTCCCTCTGGTCTTGGAATGCCTGTTTTTGATAAATTAGAAGCTGATTTAGCAAAGGCTTTGATGTCTTTGCCTGCCACGAAAGGCTTTGAAATAGGTTCAGGTTTCTCTGGAACTTATTTAAAAGGAAGTGAACATAATGATGCCTTCATCAAGTCTGATGATATTAGTAAGTTAAGAACAACATCAAACAATTCAGGAGGTATACAGGGTGGAATAAGTAATGGTGAAAATATCGAGATGAAGATAGCTTTTAAACCTACAGCAACCATCGGGAAAGAACAGAAAACAGTAGATGCTGAAGGTAAAGAAGTACTTATGAAAGCAAAAGGGAGACACGACCCATGCGTTCTACCAAGAGCAGTCCCCATGGTTGATGCTATGGTAGCTTTAGTACTTGCTGATCATTTGCTTCTAAATCATGCTCAATGTGACTTAATAAATAAGTAGTAGTTTTGTTGAATAAA
>QCRF01000050.1 GCA_003209375.1 Prochlorococcus sp. AG-459-N19
TCACAAGTGCATAATTAAAATTCCCTATTAAAAGTAGAAGGCTTATAAAAAATAAAAGGGATATTTTCCAATAAATCGATAGAAGTTTATTAACTGCTTTATTTCTTTTTTTAATTGACCAGAAGGATAAAGTAATAGGGACACCAATAAGGAAAATTGTTGAAAGTTGAAAGGATAGCCAAATAGAAAGTTGATTAAAAACGTTCAAAACTTTTTCTTTTTAAACACATAATAATTAAACCTCAAACTATAACTTTTTTACCTATCATTGTCATAGTTATGAATATTATGCATCCTTATATTATTGCCTAGAAATATTTTAATTACTAAATGAGACAGCATGTTAATCCGCTAAGTATTAATTTCAATCAAATCGAGAGAATACCTTCTTTGAGAGAAATGTTTAGAGACTCTACATTAAATCTTCATTTGGATATAGGTTGTGCTGCTGGTGATTTCCTATTTGATTTAGCTTTAGTTAATACCAGTTGGAATTATTTAGGAATTGAAATTCGTGAGAAATTAGTCAAAAATGCTAAATTAAAAGTTCTTGAAAAAGAAGTCAAAAATCTATATTTTGTATTTGGTAATGCTAATAATATTTTGAATGATGTCCAAAGTAAATTTATTTTTAAAAATCTAAAAAGTATTTCTTTTAATTTTCCTGATCCATGGTTTAAAAAGAGACATAATAAAAGGCGTGTGATTCAGCCAAGATTTATTAACACTCTCTCAAATTCATTGCAAAAAGGGACCTTAATTTTTATAAAAACTGATGTAAAAGATTTATTCGATCATATGGATTGCACTATATCAAGTAACTTTTATTTTAAAACAATTGAAAAAAAAGATTTTAATTACTCCAAAAGTTTTAATCCAGATAAAGTTAAAACTAATCGGGAAAAGTATGTGATTGCTAACCAACTTGACATTTTTGAGAGGATTTATATAAAAATTTGACTCATAATTAATTTATTATTTTATTAATTTCTAAAAAGAGTTTGTTTTTTATCTCGCTTGATAAAGAATAAACTTTCTTATGATTTTTGGCCTCGACTAGAATTCTAATTACGGGTTCTGTACCACTAGGCCTTATATAAACTCTACAATCATTAGAATATATTGCCTGAAACTTTTCTATAGTTTGATCGATTAAGATTTTGGTTTTTGGATCTAATTTATTAATATTAAAATTTAAATTTATATTTGTTAGTTTTTGAGGAAAAGGTTCGAAACTGCTTTTAAGCCAATCATTTAAATTAATATTTTTCTTTTTACAAAATTTAGAAATTTGAAGTGCAGTCAAAATCCCATCTCCAGAAAAGTTATTAATTTTTGAAAGTATATGACCTGACTGTTCACCTCCTAAATCGGCTTTTTTTTCCTTAATTGCTTCATGCACATATTTATCTCCTACCTCAGTTCTATATAAAGTTCCTCCAATTTTTTCCCACGCATTTTCAAAACCTAAGTTTGCCATTTGAGTTGATATTAGTAAATTATTGGTGAGAATTTTTTGTTCCATAAGTTCTCTACCCCAAAGAAAAAGAATATGATCTCCATCTAACACATTGCCTCTTGAATCTATTCCAATTACTCTATCGGCATCCCCATCGAAGCTAAAACCCATATCTGCAGGACTCTCTCTTAATGCTTTTTTTAGTGGTTCGAGGTTAGTAGAGCCACAATTCATATTAATTTTCAAACCATTTTTAGAGTTATTGATAACTCTTACATCAGCACCAAGGTACTGAAAAATTTTTTTGGCGCATGTTGTCGCTGATCCGTAACATGTGTCTAATATTATTTTCAACCCCTTTAAATTTTCCCCATCCATTGTTTGAATTAAGCTTCTAATATAAATATCCATGAGATCTTTCTTTGAATTTAGAGGAATAATTTTTGTAGGAACCGATATATCTTGATTTGAATCTTCAATTAATTTTTGGATTTTATTTTCAATATATTTGGTAATTTTTTGACCATTTTGATCAAAAATTTTTATTCCGTTATATTCTGGCGGATTATGACTTGCAGATATCATGATCCCACTACTTAAGTTCTCTTGTTTGATTAAAAAAGGTACAGCTGGAGTCGGGCAGATTCCAAGATTTATAAATTTATTGCCACTTGCATTTATACCCTGTGTTATTGCCTGAAGAAGAATATCTCCACTAATTCTGGTATCTCTTCCAATTAATATGGGATTTTTCTTCTCTAAAGTC
>QCRF01000051.1 GCA_003209375.1 Prochlorococcus sp. AG-459-N19
TAAAAGTAAAATTGGTTTTTTGGAGTTTACAGATATTAAACTCATTTTCTCTTCTTAGCCCAAGGTGGAATATCAATAAAGATTTGCTCTCCAGGTTCTAATCCATCAATGACTGAAGTTTTATTTCCACTACTAATACCAATTTCGATTTTTTCAAATTTGGGAGAATTGTTTTTATCAACTTTCAAAATTCCTTTTTCACCTTTTTCTGTGACAATAGAAACTGTTGGAACTAGGATTTTTTCTTCATTACCTTCGACTCTAAATTCAAGATCTGCAGTCATTCCAATTTTAATTTCTTCAAAAATATCTTGAAAATTTAAAGTTACTTCGAATGAGGTCACATTATTATCTTTTACAGCTCTTGTAGCTATTTTTTTAACTATGGCACTATATTTTTTTGAGGGATAAGCCTCAATTCTTACTGAGGCTTCTTGACCTATTTTTATTCTGCCAATGTCACTCTCAGGAACTTTGGCTACAATTTCAAGACCCTCTGATAGTTCAAAAATAAAGTTTTTAGTTTTAGGGTCTGAACTTAAGTTTGTACTTGGTGTGACATAAGATCCTATCTCCGCATATTTTGCAGTTATCTTTCCTCCATAAGGAGCTTTAATCAGATAGAAACTTTTTTCAGCTATTGCATCATTAAGTTTGGCGCTACTTATGTTGTAGTTATTTTTATAACTTTCGTAATCTTCTTTGCTTACTGCACCTTCTTGATATAAATATTCTCTTCTTAAAAATTCAGATTTTTGTTTTTCGACATTTAATTCAAGTTCTTCAATTTTATAGATAAAGTCTTCATCATCAAGTGAAGCTAAAACCTGATCTTTTTTTACAAGATCACCCTCATCTACTTTGATTTCTTTTATTACACCTTGCTTCCGAGGTCCAATATTGCTTGTCCTGATTGCTTTTACTTCACCACTTGTATTAATTGAATCTGAGAGGATTCCTTTTTCAACTTGAACTACAAAATCAGAAATATCTTTTGATTTATTTTTCTTGAATGAATTGGTTATGAAAACGATAAATATAGTTAAAGAAAGTAATATAATTCCACTTCTAAGATTTATATTTTTTTTTATTAAATCGAGCATTTCTTTTGAAAAACAGTAATTGAGAATATTTGGGAACTAAATAAATAATCAAGTCGATTATAATTAACTTATCCAAGATTGGTTAAGTAAATACTATATTACTAGAAGATGATTTCTGAATAATTTTTTCATAAACTCTTTCAAATGTTAAAAGCCGGTATTATTGGATTACCAAATGTTGGAAAATCAACTTTATTTAATGCACTTGTAGAAAATGCTAAAGCTCAAGCGGCTAATTTTCCCTTTTGTACTATAGAACCTAATAAAGGCATAGTTTCAGTGCCAGATCAAAGGCTGCAAGAGTTAGGCAATTTAAGTTCTAGCCAAAATATTATCCCAACAAAAATTGAATTTGTAGATATCGCAGGACTAGTAAAAGGAGCCAGTAAAGGTGAAGGGTTGGGAAATAAATTTTTATCAAATATTAGGGAGGTTGATGCAATAGTTCATGTTGTGAGGTGCTTTGAAGATAGTGATGTAATTCATGTTTCCGGTAAGGTAGATCCCTTGGATGACATTGAGATAATTAATCTGGAATTGAATTTAGCTGATTTATCCCAACTCCAAAAAAGAAGAGAAAGAATTAAAAAACAGGTTAGAACTAGTAAAGAAGCAGCAAAAGAAGATAATTTACTAGAAAAAATTGAAGAAGAGCTACAGAAAGGACTTTCAGTTAGATCAATATCTTTGAGTGAAGAAGAAAATTTAATAATTAAGCAACTAGGCTTCCTTACTGCTAAACCAATTATTTACGCAACAAATTTGAATGAAAATGATTTAGCTGAAGGAAATGATTTCTCATCAAAAGTTCAGAGTTTTGCAAGTAATGAAAATACAGAATGTATAAAAATATCAGCGCAAGTCGAATCTGAATTAATAGAGTTAGAACCAGGAGATAAAAAAGACTACCTTATTGGTTTAGGAGTAGAAGAAGGGGGATTAAGTTCTTTAATTAGATCAACATATAAATTATTGGGATTAAAAACTTATTTCACCACTGGAGAAAAGGAGACAAAAGCATGGACAATAAAAGATGGGATGACTGCGCCACAGGCAGCAGGAGTAATACATACTGATTTTGAAAAAGGATTTATAAGAGCTCAGACTATTTC